>DIFW01000013.1 GCA_002419295.1 Patescibacteria group bacterium UBA5738 | reverse complement strand
CTCGCGCTTCGGGAACGAAATCAAAAAGCCGTTGCGAAAACAATCCCGAACAGCAGGCCTTGCCGATGGTTTTCTTTTTTTCAAAAACAAAAACCTCATTCCCCTTTTGCGCCAAATTTTTGGCCAGATACAGCCCGCAGGCCCCGGCCCCGATAATCGCAACTTTCATAAAGCCACTTTTAAGAAATAAAAAATGCCTAATGGTTTAACATTAAAGGCAATGTAATGTTTTGTCTACTTCTTGATGCAAAACGGCCAAACCAATCAACAGAATCAATTGTTGCGCGGGCGTATCAACATTGTGGCATCCGAATTTGTAACCTCTATCTGGACTAATTTGGCTCCAGTCGCTCGGATTGATGCCACAAGCATCTCCGGGGCAATCAATAATTAACCCGCCCTTTTCACTTATCTCAAATCTGAAATGGTCGAATGGTTCGGAATTAAATATTCGGCACAATCCATTCTGCATCGCATCCAATACTCGGCATTGAACTTTTGTATCTTTTCTAATTTTTCTCAGTCGGTCACAGAAAGCGATTCCGTATTCTCCGCCCAGTGATCCTCCATGTAATCCTCGGTGCGTAATGAGATGCAATACCATCAACTGCGGCAAATTCGAATTTGTCGGTTTCTCGGCCTGCAGATGGGAATTCATAATTTCCAAAAAAAGCGAAAGCGTAGCGGAAATTTCATAGAGATTTTTCCAATCCGCTTGATTTTGCTTTGTTGCGGATGGCACTACGGTTTCATAAGCTGAAAAGCCATTTTTGGATTTGGTTTTTTTAAAAACACCGCCAAAACCGATATTGCCATTAAAGTCGGCTTGCAAAGCTTCTAGTGATAAAAAGTCCGGCAGTTCCGTTGCGATTGATGTGGCTAGCGGTGTTTCTGCGATTTTTTCTGCGTTCTGCTCGATTAAGCCATTGAAAACGGATAATTGCAGCGCTGACCTTTTTGGATCATATGATAATCCGTAGCAACGGGAAACAGGTTCTTTGGTTGTATCTCTAAAAATAAATTTGCGAATTTTATCAATCCCCCTTTTTATTAAATAGCTGTTATTTGGAATATATATTTTTTGGGGAAAATATCAAGACTTGTTTGTATTCAATTTCTTAAAAATAAAATTTGCGAGCATTATTCTATATCTGCTCGCCTCAAATAAGATTTTATTTTGACCAACCACAAAAATAAGGCAAAGATCTTGTCCCCTCGTTTTGTTGTTCCTACGTTAAATTCTCCGGTAAACCAAATTAAACCGAATTTGGCAAGGTTACCGAGAAATTCACGTAATACATCATCGGGAACAAACCCATTGGTGCGCAGTTGGTCAAACCCCCTCAGGGAGTCGTTGTTAAGTTGCTGTATTACGTCGATTTTCCATGACATTCGGCATCACCAAATACATTTAGTTTAATTTTATCTTTATTTTGACAAAAAGCAAGATTTGCGCTATAAACAGGGTGTTGTTTGGAAAAATAAATTAATTTTAGATTTGACTTACGAATTTGTTGAGGATTGACCTCAAATGCAAATTCCCGAGGTCAAACCTCATCAAATTCACAAAACTATGGCAAAGACTAAGAATACCGGCGGAACAAAATTGGGAAGAGACCCGCGGCCAAAATATTTGGGCGTGAAACTCTATGACGGCCAGCCGGCAAAAATCGGCAGTGTGATCGTGCGCCAGCGCGGATCAAGAATCATCGCGGGTAAAAATGTGAAAATGGGAAAAGATGATACGCTTTACGCGATTGCCGCCGGTACGGTGAAATTCCGCCAAATCCGCAAAAAGAATTTTTCCGGTACGCAAAGAATGGCAAAAGTCGCGGAAGTAATAGAAAAATAAAAATTGAAAAATCAAAATTAAAAATTTTGGTATCAAAAAATTCCGTGAAAACGGATTTTTTGATATTCAATGATTCTATGATTCAACGCTACTTTTATTCATTGATGGCGGCACGGATGAATTCGCGAAACAGCGGATGGGGTTTTTGCGGCCGTGATTTGAATTCCGGATGAAATTGCGATGCCATAAAAAACGGATGGTCTTTCAGTTCGATGATTTCGGCCAGATTTTTTTCGGGATTATTGCCCGAAACCACCAATCCCGCGCTTTCCAGCGCTTGGCGATAATCGTTGTTTAATTCATAGCGATGGCGGTGGCGCTCGGAAATCATATTTGTTTTTCCGTATGCTTCCCATGCCCGGGAACCTTCCGCCAACCGGCAATTATAGGCGCCCAGCCGCATCGTGGCGCCCATCTTTTTGGTTTTTAGGAGTTTGCGCTGTTCGGGCATTAAATCAATCACCGGGTCTTTGGCTTTGGGGTCAAATTCCGTCGAGGTGGCTGATTTTATGTTGCAAACATTACGGGCAAACTCAATCGTCGCCAACTGCATTCCCAAACACAGACCCAGAAAAGGAATTTTGTTTTTACGGCAATATTCAATCGCCAAAATTTTTCCTTCAATACCGCGATTGCCGAATCCGCCGGGGATGATGATTCCGTCATATTGTTCAAGCTCTTTTAAGTTTTTACCGTCTTTTTCATAATTTTCCGCGGCCAGCCACGAAATCTTGGGCTTTTTGCCGAAAAACCAAACGGCGTGCTTTATCGCTTCGATTACGGAAATGTAGGAGTCTGTGAGGGTGAATTTGCCCGATTCAAAATATTTTCCCACGATGCCGATTTTTACCGGTTCTTCGGCGGCGCGCACCGCATTGGTGAATTTTTCCCAATCGGCGAGGTCGCGTTTTTTCGCTTTCATTTTTAATTTGCGCAAAATTCTTTCGCCCAAATGATCATTGGCGAAATTAACCGGTACATCATAGATATTGCCCGCGTCCGGCGCGGAAATCACATCTTTCGGGTCAACATTGCAGAATATGGAAATTTTCTGTTTGCGCGGCTCATCGATAGGCATGGTGGATCTGCCGATAATGAAATCCGGCTGGATGCCCGCGCCGTTCAATAATTTGCAGGCGCTTTGCACCGGCTTGGTTTTCATTTCACCCACTATCGCCGGCACCGGCAGATAGCCAACCAAAAAAAACAAAACCTTTTTTGGATTTTCCAGCTTCATCATTCTCGCCGCTTCCAAAAACAGCATATTTTGATACTCGCCCACCGTGCCGCCGATTTCAACGATCACAAAATCAGCTTTTGATTTTTTAGCGGCGATTTTCACGCGCCGGATCACTTCGTTGGGAATGTCGGGCACCACTTCCACGCACTTGCCGTTATATTCCAAATTGCGTTCGCGCTCAATCACCGAAAGATAGACTTTGCCGGTGGTGGCATAGTTGTCCGCGCTTAGATTTTCGTCCAAAAAGCGTTCATAATTACCCACATCCTGATCGCACTCGGTGCCGTCGTCGGTGACAAAAACCTCGCCGTGTTCAATCGGATTCATTGTGCCGGCATCAACATTGATATAGGGATCAAATTTCACCGCGGTAACGGAAAACCCCTTGCTCTTTAAAATTTTGCCGACGGAGGCGGCAGTAATGCCTTTGCCGATTGAGGACATCACGCCTCCGGTGATGAAAATATACTTTGCCATGTTTTAAATTGAAAAATGATAATTAATTAATGCCCCGCTTTTGTTGAGCGGGGCAAAAAAATCATTCGGATCGGGCGGTGATCGTTAACTTTATTTCGGCTTCCAGATTATGGGGGAAATTAATCTTGATTTGATGATCCCCCAATTCTTTGATCGGTTCTTTGAGACCAATTTGTTTTTTATCAATATCAAATCCGCTTTCCTTGACAGCCTCGGCAATTTTTTGCGCGCCAACCGATTCAAACAGCTGATTTTGTTCTCCCACTTTAACTTCAATCGTGATTTCGCGTCCGTCCAGCGCGCCGGCTTTGGTCTGGATTTCTTGCAGTTCCTTTTCTACGGCTTTTCCGGCGATTTCGCGCTGGGTTTGCGCCCATATCAGCGCGTTTTTTGTGGCAACCTGCACCATTTTTTTTGGCAAAAGATGGTTTTTAGCGAATCCATCGGCGACCTCTTTAACTTCAAATTTCTTGCCCAATTTTTCAATATCTTGCAATAATATGACTTTCATAAATGTAAATTTAGAACTTAAAAATCAAGATAACGGCGCGGATTCTTTTAATTTTCCTGCCCTGATTATCCATACTAGCGCAAAGTTTTAACAATTTCAATGGCTTTGTCCAATTGCGAGTCGATTTCCTTTTCTTCGTCTTCGGCGGAAATTTCAACTTCAATATCCGGCATCAATCCTTTTTCACTGATTTGATCGCCGTTGGGCGTGAGCCATCGGGCAATGGTTATTTTCAGCGAAGACTCGTTTGCCAGCGGTACCAATTGCTGGACCGATCCTTTGCCGAACGATTGTTCGCCTACCAGCGGCACTTGCCGGTTGTCGCGCAAAGCCCCCGCTAAAATTTCCGACGCCGACGCCGATCCACCGTTAATGATTATTGTAATCGGATATTTTTCCAACAACGACGGACCCGCGGATTTGTGTTCTTCTTCGGGTCTTTTTTCGCCGAAACTTTCGCGAGTGACGATTTGGCCCTTTTTTAAAAACCATCCCGCGATATCTTGCGCTACCGACAGATATCCCCCCGGGTTGTTGCGTAAATCCAAAACAATCGCTTTGGCCGGGCTGTTGATAATATCCACCGCCGCAGCCCTGAAATCAACGCTGGCTTTTTCCGTGAATTGGTAGAGCTGGATATAGGCGATATCGCCGTCTTTGATTTCCCATTTGAGCGACGGAACATTGATTACATCGCGGGTGATTTCAATATCGCGCGTTTCTTTCCAATCTTCGCGGAACATAGTTAAGACCACTTGGGTTCCTTTTGGGCCGCGGATGAGATTGACCGCTTCGTCGCTGGTGATCCCCGCGGTTGATTTTCCGTCGATTTGCGCGATGAAATCTCCGGCGCGAATGTCGGCTTTTTGCGCCGGTGAATTTTCCAGCGGCGCGATCACGCGCAGTTGATTTTGCTTGACGCCGATTTCCATCCCCACTCCTTCAAACGATCCGGAAGTGTCTTCCAAGAATTTTTTGGCGTCAACGGGGTTGAAAAACGCGGTATAAGGATCTTCCAGCGACGCCACCATTCCCGAAATCGCGCCATAGACCATTTTTTGGTGGTCAATTTGATTTTTATCCACAAAATTATCTTCCAGTTCGTGCCATGCCTGCCAAAAAAGAGATAAATCAACATCGGCGGGCGGCAGTTTGGGGCAATTCGAAGTTGCCGTCCAACTGCCGACAGAGAAGCTTATCAGCGCTACGATCGCCACAATCAGTCCCCAGTAGTTCGCCGGTGCTTCGTTTTTCTTAAAAATATTGACCATAGAAAGCGATTGAAATTATTATTTTGGGCTCCGAACAAATCCAATTTACACCAGAAAGAGAATTATTGCAAAAAAAAGAAAAAACGGCAAATGCCGCGACTCCTTGGGCGCGCGATAGTTTATTTTTGTTATTTTTTGTGTTATTCTTTCCACTACTGTAATAACATCGTAATTATATGAAATCAATTGTTGAATATGGAGATTTTGAAAAATTGGATTTGCGGGTCGGCAAAGTTTTGGCGGCGTCAGAACCGGAATGGAGCAATAAATTGATTGAGATGAAAGTTGATTTTGGGCAAGAGACGGGCTCGCGGACGATTTTGGCGGGATTGCGCAAATTTGTCAATTTTTCGGATTTAATCGGCAACAAATATGTTTTTATCGTCAATCTTGCCGAACGCAAGCTGGGCCAGGGGATCAGCCAGGGAATGATGTTGGCGGCCGGCGGCGATTTGGTTCACCTTCCATTACGAGTTGACGATTCCATCGCCGAAGGATCGCCGATCAAATAAAGCCGAATGTTAAATTTTTTAGCGGCCGCT
>DIFW01000031.1 GCA_002419295.1 Patescibacteria group bacterium UBA5738 | reverse complement strand
AATGACGCCAAACTCGCCTGGCCGGTGGTGGCGGCGGTTTTGGCGTTATAATCAAACCGCCGCAATCCATGAGAAACATCGCTTCGCGCGGTGCCCAAAACATCGCCAGCCAGTCCCAGCGTTTGGCCAAAAGCATCTCCCAAATCTTTTGCCGATCCAACAACGCCGCGCGCGCCCGCGCCCGCCGCCGCGGAGGTTTTTTGTCCGACAGCGGTAATTCCCAACGCCAATCCGTCGCTCGCCGTTATGCCACCGCCGCCGATTGACACAATGTTTCGGTTGGCGGTCCGCGCCAAATCAACCGTGGCACCGGCACCGGCGGAAACGGATTTATTGAAAGCATCGCCCAAAACGCCGGGAAATTCCAGCGTTTTTTCCGCGGCGGTTTTCACGCCGACGCCGGCATTTTTTGCCAAACGCCAAGCATCGGGAAGCACTTCGCCGGTGGCGGCTTTGAGTCCTTGAGAAAAATCGCGGACGAAGGACCGCGCGCCGGCTTTCAAGTTCGCGGATGCATCATCTTTCCAAACGCTCGCGGATCGCGCCGCGTCTGCCAGCGATTCGCCGACAAAATCACCGGCGGCAAAAAGCGCCGCCGGCGCGTCTTCCAAAAAATTCTGGCCAATTTTATCGAGAGAAAAATCCGTTGCCGCAACAAAAACCGGCGGGATTAACCCGAGCGGAAGCAGTATAAGCAACAGAAATAATGCTCTCAAAATCCGCAATTTTTGGTGCTCTTTCCAACACATCGATAAAGCATAATTTATATCTTCATAATAACACAAACGAAGCGGTTGCGACAAGAAGCAAATTTAGGGTTTCGAAGGTCTAACCTTCGCATAAAATTTTAAGGGTCTATCCTTCATTAACGCGAAGGTTAGACCCTTGAAATTTCAAACCATTAAATTCAAATGCTATTAGACCCCGAAATACAAAGTTGTTTTTTATTCCGATTGTGATTCCGGTTGGAAGGGTTCCGGTAAATTTTCCCCTTGCGGTACAGCGCCGCCATCGGCGGCGGCTCCTTCCGCCGCCGGCGAAGAATCGCCGGCGGCATTTTCTCCTTCCGGAAGCGCGCTTTCCTCCGAAACCGCGGGGGAAGATTGAGCGGCGGACTGGCCGCCCAGCGAGCCGCCCTGCCGCAAATCGGCAATCGCCTTTTCTATGTTTTCTTTTGAAGCCGAGTCATCCGCCGGCAGTAACTGTCCGACAATAATCAACCGCTCAATCGCCTTTTCTTTTTCGCCTTGCGCGTCGGCGATCAGCGCCAAATAATAATGCGCGTCAATGTATTGCGGCATCAATTCCACCGCTTTCTCAAACGCGGCTTTGGCCCGGTTTAAATCGTTTTTAATCAAGTAAATCTGCCCCACTTCATTGAAAAGCGACGGATTGGAAGGTTCAAGTTTGATCGCGTTCTGGTACATATCCAGCGCCCAATCGTCAAACCCTTCGCTCACGCCGATCAATTTGCGGTAGACATAGGCGCGAAACGCCCAATTTGAAGCGTTGTTGGGATTGGCGATTTCCGTGCTTTGCACGGCGTTCTTGATCGCGTCGCGCAAATAGGGCGCGGCAGATTCAAGCGCGGCTTGCGGATCTTTTTCCTCGCCTTTTTTGATCTCCTCTTCGGCTTGCGCCAAATAGGCCTGCGCCAGCCCCGTCAGATAATTGTCCTGCAAACGGTCCGTGGCATCCGCCGCCGCCTCAAGTTTTTTGATCGCGGCGGGAATATCTTTTCTGCCGAACGCCTCAACCGCGTCCAAATAGGCGGTTTCCGCGTAATAATGCCGGGCGCCCCACACCATCAAACCGATAATCGCCATCAATGATCCCGCGAAAATCAACGAGGCGGCATAATTTTTTTTCACATTGTCCAAAGCCAAAGAAACCGCTTTTTCTTGATCCAGCGCCACTATCGCGGCAAGCAAAAACCAAAACAACAGCGCGATGCTCAAATTGAACGGATAACAAAAGACCGCGACGGCAATTCCCAGCCAGCCGCCAAACATTGCCAGCGGCAAAGCAATCTGCTCTCTTTCGCCGATAAGCGCGCGGAATCCTTCGGCGATCCAAACCAAAACGACAATCAACAGCAAAACCGCTCCCAGCGCGCCGACGGTCGCGGCGCGATTGATAAATTCCGACGATGCCGAAAAAAATGTCAAATTCCAGCCCACGCCGTCTTGGCTGATTTGCTTGGGTTTGAATTTAACATAATCATATCCGAAAGTTCCCGGCCCCGATCCGATAAAAAATTCCCGGGGCGAGTGCTTCAACACTTCCACGGCGATCCCCGCCGAAACGGAGTGCCGCAAGGATATTTCCACCGCCGTCTGAATTTTCGCGGCATTTCTGAAATTTTCCGAAATTTGCGAGACAATCGGCTTGGCGAAAGCGTTGAAAACAATGAATAACGCCGCGCAAAAAAACAAGGCAAACGACGCGTTTTTGGCAATTTGATTTTTTTGCGCGAAGCTTTTATTGCTGGCGGCAAAAATCAGCGTGGAAAAAGCGCTCACCGCCAAAATAATCCAAGGCGCCATGGAAAAATCATAACCCGCGGAACCGGATTTCAAAGGAAAATAGATCGTGGCCACCCCGTTGAAGAAAACCAGCGCCGACAACAAAATCGCCGCGCATATTCTCATGGGCCAAACAAGTTTGCCTTTCCCCGCGAACGCCAGCGGAAAAATCATCGCCAAAACAACCGCCGCGAAAACCAAAAACGCGCCGGTCGTGCCGATGGTGTTAAACAACGGGCTTTGCGCGTAGGGCAAAAATCCCAGCAAATAAATTCCCATTGATTGAAGAACGGCATATATCGCCGCAATCGCCGCCGAAATCCCCAATACCGCGGCCAGATTCGCCAATTCCGATTTTTTGAAAGTGTTGGCAACCAAAAAATACAGCATTCCCAAACTTATGGTCGCGGCAAAACTTTCGCCCACCGGCAAAGACCATCCCCAAAAACTGCCATGGCGATACAAAGAAAAAACGCTGGCGACAAGAACCGCCGCCATCAGCGCCAGCGGGAGCAGATTGAGAGGATTCAAATTGATTTCCAGTTTTTTTTCGCCAATCGCTCCCCAAAACCAAAAGACGAAGCCGGTCCCCGCGAGAATCAGCAATAAAAACTGCTTGGGAAAATCAAGGATGTTGCTTGTGAACGGCAAAGTGAAAAGCGGGATCAAAAACAGCGACGCGTAGACCGTAAACTTCGGGAAAGATTTGGACATAATTATTTAATTATTTATTTTAATTGAAAATTATTTTTTGACGACAGGTTCATTATAGCGCGCGATGGTAAAATCAATCAAGTTCCGCCAAAACAACTGCCCGCCAAAAAATTATCGCGCGGGATCAACGGCGTCGGCAGTCATAACTCCGCGGCAAGAGATAATCCCCTGCGCCAATCCCAGCAGTGCCAGAGTCGCGATCAAATGCGCGCCGCCGTAGCTCATCAGCGGCAAAGGCAAACCGATAATCGGCAAGAACCCGACATTGACGCCGATATGGATCGCCGCCTCGGCGAAAAACAGCATTGCCAATCCCGCCAGAAAAAATTTGGAAAAATTATCGCGGGCGCGGATCGCGCTTCGCGCCAAACGCCAAATCAGCAAAAGCATCAGCGATAAAACCGCCGCGCCGCTCAAAAATCCGAATTCTTCAACAACGGCGGCGAAAATGAAATCCGTTTGCGGCTCCGACAAAAATCCATACTGGGTTTGCGATCCCTGCCCGAACCCCTTGCCCCAAAAACCGCCCGTACCCACCGCGATCCGCGCCTGATTCTGGCTCCACGAAACGCCCAGCGGATCTTGGGCGGAAAACAAGCTTATCACTCTTTCGCGCTGATAATCATACATAAAAAAATTCCATCCCACCGCGAAAACCGCCGCCAGCAACACCGCCAGCGCCAAGAAATGAGCCTTTTTTATCCCCGCCATCGCCAGCATCCCGAGCCAGAGCGCGAAAATCACCAAACAAGGCCCCAAATTGGGCTGGAAAAATATCAGCGCCGACGGCAAAGCCGCGTAGAAACCGGTGAGCGCCACATGGCGGATTTGATACATTGCCATATGCCGCCGGGAAAAATATTTTGCCAGCAATATCAAAAGCACGGGCTTTAAAAATTCAATCGGATCCAACGCAACCGCCCCCAGATCATACCAAGTGCGCACGCCCCGCACGAGCGAACCGAAAAAAAACAATCCGGCCAGCGCCGCAATGCACGCCGCGTAAAGAAACAAAATCAACGATGAATTTTCGCGAAAAATCCGCCAATCGAAAAAACTCATCGCCAGCATCAAGAAAACTCCGGCCGCCAGAAAAATCGCCTGGCGGTTGAAATTTGAAAAATCGCCGCCGCGCAGAGAATTGCTGTAAATTGAAACCAAACCGATGCCGGCCAGCGCCAGCGCCGCCAGCACCATTATCCAATCAAATTTTTTGAAATGCGCGACAATTGAATTCATTTTTTCAAGTTTGTCTTGCCGATTAACGATAAAAATTCTTTTTCATCAATAATTTTGATGCCCAATTCTTTAGCTTTGGCCAATTTTGATCCGGGATTGGCGCCGGCCACCAAATAATCCGTATTTTGAGAAACCGATTCAACCGCGGCGCCGCCCAATTCGCGCACGCGATCTTTGGCGGCTTGCCGGCTCATTGTTTCCATGGTGCCGGTAATCACAAACAGCTTGCCTTTTAAAACTCCCGCTTTTTTCGCATAGGCTTCAATTTCTATACCGGCGTCTGCCAGCTTTTCCAATATTGCTGCGTTTTCCGAACGGCCAAACCAGTCATAAATTGATTCGGCCACCACCGGTCCGATATCGGGCACGGACCGCAACTCTTCCAAAGACGCGCTTCTGATGTTTTTTAAAACGCCGAATCGTTCGGCCAGCGCGGCGGAGGTTTGTTCGCCCACATTGCGAATTCCCAGCGCGTAGATAAAGCGGGGAAGAGAGATTCTTTTTTTGGATTTGATCGAATCAAGCAAATTGCGCGCGGACTTTTCGGCAAAACGCTCCAGCGGCATCAAGTCGCCTTCCTTGAGCGCGAAAATATCGGCGGGATCGCGGACCAGACCCTGCTCGGCCAGCTGTTCGATAATCTTTGGCCCCAATCCTTCAATATCAAACGCGGCGCGGGAAACAAAATGCTCCAATGATCTTTTTTGCATCGCGAAACATTCTTTATTGGCACAGCGCCAAACCGCTTCGCCCTCTTTTCTGTTTGCTTTACTGCCGCAAATCGGGCAAAATTCGGGCATTTGAAACTCTCGCTGGTTTCCGTCGCGCAATTCCGGCAAAACTTTCAAAACGCTGGGGATAACATCGCCGGCGCGGCCCACGATAACCGTGTCGCCGATTTTCAATCCCAACCGTTTGATCTCATCTTCATTGTGAAGCGTCGCGCGGGAAATCATCACTCCGCCAACCTCGACGGGCTTCAAAACCGCCACTGGCGTCAGCGCGCCGGTGCGCCCCACCTGCACCAAAATATCAAGCACCGCGGTCGCCGCTTGTTTCAGCGGGAACTTATAGGCAATCGCCCCCCGCGGCGCTTTTCCCGCCACTCCCAATTTATCAAAAATATCATTCCGGTTGACGCTTGCCACCACGCCGTCGATTTCATAGGGCAATTTGGCGCGGTTCTTCCGCCAATATTCGCGAAAAGCAAAAACTTCCGCCAAGTCCGGGCAATGGCGGCTGAATTTGTTGTTGGTTTTAAATCCCGCGATTTCCAAAAACCGGTGTTCCTGCCGATGCTCGGTTTGCCCGAGATCGCCGGCCAAAGAATAGGCGCAAAAATCAAGGCGGCGCGAGGCGGCGATTTTGGGATCCAGCTGGCGCATTGATCCGGCCGCCAAATTGCGCGGATTGGCAAACGGCGGCAATCCTTTTTTTTGCTGTTCCTCGTTAATTCGTTTGAATTCTTTTTTGGAAATCACCACTTCGCCGCGAACGACAATTTCTTCGGCGCCGCGCTCAATCGCTTTGGCCATCGCTTCAAGACCGGCGGCGCGCAAATCCGCCGCCATCGCGCCGCTGTCGCGCAAGCGCAACGGAACGGATTCAATCGTTTTCAAGTTTTGCGTAATGTCCTCGCCAACGCGCCCGTCGCCCCGCGTAGCGCCCGCCGCCAGCATCCCGTTTTTATAGACCAATTCCACCGCCAAGCCGTCCAATTTCGGCTCGCAAAAAAAATCCATCTTGGCAATCTCCTGCTCGGAAAGCAATCGCCGGGCGCGCGCCGCCCAATCGCGCATATCTTCTTCGGAAAAAGCGTCGTTAAACGATAGCATCGGCGATTTGTGGACATATTGGACAAATTTTTCCAGCGGTTTGCCGCCCACTCTTTGAGTCGGAGAATCGGGCAAAATCAAATCGGGATGGCGCGCTTCCAAATCAAAAAGCTCCTTTTTCAAGGAATCAAGCGCCGATTCGGAAATCTCCTGGCGATCAAGCGCGTGGTACAAATACCGGTGATAATTGATCAATCCAATCAATTTGGCAATGCGGTTTTTTGCCGCTTGTTTGTCCATAAACAATTATCTCTTGAATTATAATTTTATTCTCACCGCCCGGGCGGTGCCGCGGTATTTTCCCACCGATTTAACGCAGACAAATTCGCCGCAAGCGTAGGAATTGATTTGGTAGCTCGCGTCCCCCAAAGATCCGGTTTTTGCATATCCGGAATAATCAATTTGCAAGAATAATGTTTCTTCAATCCCGGTTTGCGCCGCGGAAAACGCAATCGCCGAATGGCCGGCCTCGTTTAACATTTTAATCCGGTTTGCCGTGATTAGTCCCACGCCCAAAGCAATCGCCAGCACGATTGACAAAACTCCCACGGCGCAATAGACCGCGATTCCCCGCCGGCCCTCCTTTTTTAAATTATTTATCATTTAAATTATTTATCACTTATCACTTATAATTTATCATTTATTATTTATCGCGCTCTATTCTTGAATATCAAGATCGCGCTGGGAAACGGTGATTTGATTCTCCGCGGTTTGCCCTTCCTTGCCCAGAGCTTTAATGTGAATGGTGGCGCGCGGCTGAAAACGATCGATCTGGCTCCATCCGTATTCGGCAACCGCAAATTCCAAAATATTGATCGCCGGAGAGGTAAGCGGCAGATCAAATGTCCGGTCGGGTCCGGCGCGATATTCCATTATCGCGTTGACCCCCGCGGGATAATCAATCGGATGGCCCGAATAATACTCCACACATTCAAACTGGCCGGCGGCATTGACATTTTGGAATTTGATTCCGCCGCGAGCGGTTTTTTCAAAACTCAATCCTGCCGCGGACAAGCAGGCCGAATCTTTGGCTTTTTTGGCCATCCTCAAGCCGCGGCTCATATGCTCCAAATTATAGGATATTTCACTGATGATCTGCGATTTTGCCAGAATGTGCCGATGAGCGCGTGAAGCGTAAAGAAACATTTGCATAATCACCGTCATGATCAGCGAGAACACCGCGATGGACACCAGCGTTTCCACCAAAGTGAAGCCCCGGCGGCAATCCGCGAATTGTTTGTGATTTTTATTTGCCATCTTGCGTTCGGGTAGCGGTTTATTGCCACCAGTTATAGAGATTTTCCCGCGCGGTTACCGAATCCTTCCCTCCCCAATTATCCTCCCCCCATTTAACCTGGACCGATACCTCCAAATAATCGCCCCTGTCTTCCACCGTGATTTTTCTTTTGTATGCCGTGGCGGCACCGCTCGAATAGCTGAAAAATCCGCCGCTTGATTTCAGCGGCATATTATAGGTTGATGGGGAGGCATCCAGCGCGCCGGACAAATAATCCGCGCCGCAACCGCTCGCGCAACCGGTAAGCCCGTCGTTCCAACTGCCGGAACCGTCATAATATAATTCCAAATAATTGGCATCGCGGATATTGCGCGCGATTTCAAGACCTTCGTTTGCCAAATAAATCGCGCCAAACCGCCTTGCCGCGCTGTCGCTCATTGATAAAGACTGGTTCACCAGTTCATAGGCGCCGATGATCCCCACCGCCGAGATGGAAAGCGCCACCATCACTTCCACCAGAGTGAACCCCTTTTGGCCGCCGAATTTTAAAAAAAATTTATTCAACATAAACCAGTCCGGCGGCATTGGCCGCGATAACACGGGTTTGCGCGCCGCCTTTGATTCTGAAAGTTATTCTCGCCCAATCAAAACCGGCGCCGGCGCCATTGGTAATTTTTACGGCCAAATCCGGAGCGGTATAATTGATATCGGCCGGACTCGGCTGACAGGCCGATATTTCAATTTTGCCGTCCAAAAAAATTTTTTCAACAATCTCGGATTCGCCGCTGTATTTTTTATTTCCGTCGCTGTCCGCGTAGAGAATATAATATCCTCCGGTGCCGGGCGCGTAAACGCCATAACCGGCAGGCGAGGTCCCGTTGATTTCCCGCGACGACAGCGCCCATTCTTGAGCGCGGCGGAAATCCTGATCAAGCTGGGCGGCTTGATTGTCCAAAACCACGCGGCGATCGCCAAGGCGGTAATTGGCCGCGGCAATTCCGCTGATAATACAAACCATTGCCACCACCGTTAGCAATTCTACGAGAGTGAATCCTTGATTTTGTGAAAAAAAATTTTTCATTTTAAATTCCGACCGATAAATACCAATTTATCATCGCCGACGAAAAAAATATCGCCGCCAGCGCGCCAAAAACCAAAAAGGGGCCGAAAGGAATTTGGGATGACATTTTCTTTTTTTTGGCGCAAATCAAACCTATTCCCATTATAGCACCAAAAAGATTTGCCAGAAACAGCGCGGCCAGCACCGGCGCGAATCCCAAAAAAAATCCCATCAAAAACACGAGCTTCACATCGCCGAATCCCATCCATTTTCCCCGCGATGCCAAAAAAATCGCCAAAAACAGCGCCCCCGCGAACGCCGCGCCGATCAAAGGGTCAATGGCAACTCCAATGTCGATTTGGCCGAACAAAAACCAATCTTTTGCCATGCGCGCCCCCAGCAAGATCAACGCCGCGAAAAAACCGGCGATCAGGGCGCCGTCGGGAATCAAATACCAGCGCCAATCGGCCACAAAAATCATCACCATCGCCGCCAAAAACAGCCAATAAGCCGCCAATTCCAAAAACAGAAACGGCGAAATCCGCCCTCCGAAAATCGCCGGATAAACGGTTAGCGCGGCGGCGCAAAAAAGTCCGCCCATCGCCAGCTCCACCGCCGGATATTGCCAAGAGATCGGTTTCTGGCAATAGCGGCATTTGCCGCGCAATATCAAAAAACTGAACACCGGCGCCAAATCAAACCAAGACAATTGATGTTTGCATTTGGGGCAATATGATCGGCCCTTCAGCGCGCTCTCGCCGGCGCCAAACCGCCAGATCGCGCAGTTGACAAAACTGCCGGCAATCAATCCAAAAACAAATATCGCGATCAAAACAAACCAAAATGAAATCTCAATAATCATAAATCAGCGTTAGGAATATCCCTTAAAACAGCCAATAGGGAATAAGGTAGATTTTTTTATTGTCAATTTCCATAATATCCGAATCTCCCCCATAAGCCAAATAACCTTGATCAATATTATTTTTGCGCATAAAAGCGGCGAGGTGGTTGACATCCGTTTTTTTAAGCGTGGCGGCGCTCTTCACTTCCAGCGGGATAATTCTGTTTCCCGCCTCAATAATCAAATCAATTTCCTTGCCGGCTTTATTATAATAATAAACATCGCCCATTTTTTTAACGCGGTTATAAACAAAATTTTCAATAATATGCCCTTTAAAATCAAGATAAGGCGGATTTAAAGGATCTTGCAGGGAAAGCGCGGCGGCGGCAAGATTGATTGAAACCGGAAAAACTTTATCCAAAGATTTTTCTTGCGATCTTATTGATCTCAATCTGTTCTTAACGCTTTCCATGAGAAAGGTTTTTTTTAAAACTGCCAGATATTTTTTAATGGTTGGATAAGACAGCCCGGTTTCACGGGCAATTTGGCGCAAGTTAATCATCTGCGCGGCGGCGGAACAGCAAATCTTATAGAGCGCGGCGATCTCTTCTTGTTTTTCCACCTCAAACAATCGAATATCCTTTTGAAGTATTTTATCGATAATGCCATCTTGCAAATATTTGCGCAAATATTCAAAATCATCAAGATGCGGCAAAAGCGCGGGAAACTCGCCAAACAGCAAATATCCGCGGAAAAGTTTTTTAAATGGCATTTTTTCGTGCTGAATTTTTTTGAAAATTTCCAATTGCCCGGCACCGTCTTTTAAAATCTGATCAATGGAATATTTTTCACGATAATTTTCTTTGAGCCGAAGCATTTCGGAAAAACTCAACGGATCAAGCCTAAAATCCAGCATTCGGCCCGCCAAGCTTTCTTGAGTTTGCCGCCAAAGATAAATTGAAGCGGACCCGGTAACAATAAATTTTATTTTTTTGTTCCTGTCAATGTAATCTTTGATCAAGGATTGCCATTTTTTAACATATTGGAGTTCATCCAAAAAAATATAGAATTCATCGCGATTGATGTTTTCATCGTTAAAAAACGAAAAAAACGACGCCAGAATTTTTTCCAAATTAGCCGTTTCTTCGGAAAATTGGAAATAGAAAATATGCCGATGGTCAATTTTACGATCAAGCAAGCAGTTGATAAGCTGAAAAAGGATTGTGGTTTTTCCAACCCTTCTCAATCCGGAAATAGACAGCGAAATATCTTTATCAATAAAATTTTTCGTCAAAACAAAAAACAAGTCCCGATATTTCCTGCCGGCATCTATCCGAAAAGATGGATCAAACTGCCATTTATTGAAACGAATAATTTGTTCTTTTATATCCGCCATAATGCCATTATTTTAACAAAAATAATGTTTTTGACAAGGGGGCAGTCATCAAAAATCGAAAAAACGCACAGTTGACAAAACTGCCGGCAATCATCCCCAGCGCGAAAATCCCGCCCAAAACCAGCCAAAACAATAATTCCATATTTTATGATTCCGCTAAAAGGGTCCGACCCTTTTAAAAAATAGAACAGATTCATTATATCATAATTATTTTTAAACCAAAAAACGGCGGAAATCCGCCGGTTTTTGAAAATCCAAAATGACTAGAGCGCCGTTTCGCAACTGGTAGCGCCAGTACCGGTCAATGTGGTCGGTTGCGTGATTTTTAAGAATGACCCCGCGTGCGACGCCACCACAAAATTCTTGTTTATACCGCCATCGCTAATCGCTTTCTCCAGACGCGCGTAATAGCAGAAATATTTTTCATCGCCAGTGCCGGCATTCGTCAATGTGCAATAGCCAAGATTGGTGCCGCTGAGAGGACATGTCGGCGAGGGCGTGGAGGGATCTTTGGGCACCGGGTTTAGATATGTTCCGATGGCCGTGGGCATCGTCGCGCTGACAACATAAGTACCGGCGGTGGTATCACTGCTGTACATTGACTGCGCCGAAACCATCTGGCGCATATCCGACTGCCGCTTGGCGTCGCGCGCCTTTTCTCTCGCGCCGCCCATCGACACCAGCACCATGCCGGCCAAAATGCCGATGATGGCGATCACCACCAGCAATTCAATTAATGTGAAACCTTGTTTTTTTGACTGCATTTTATTATTTATTTACTTTGTTTTATTTTTTACAAACTTTTTTTTCGCAAACCATTCGTTTGATGTCTTCGACCTTTTAATTGGTTTTGATAATCAATTATACCGCGGCTCATCAAAATAACGCAAGAGGTGTAATTGGATCATCGCCGGCAGAACGCCTTCTGTCTAATTCTATATTATTCGAATACCCTTTACAATACAAGCAATCCACAGGGCGGCCAATCCGGCGGCTTTGCCGAAAGCCAATCCAACAAAAAACGGCGTCGCGCGCCGTTTTTTTAATAATTGCCGGAACTAAAGACCCGTCGTGCAACTGGTAGCGCCAGTACCGGTCAATGCGGTCGGTTGCGTAATTTTTAAGAATGACCCCGCGTGCGATGCCACCACAAAATTCTTGTCTATACCGCCATCTTTAATCGCTTTCTCCAATCGCGCGTAATAGCAAAAATACTTGCTATTGGCAGCAGTGTTTATTAACGCGCAATAACCAAAATTGGGAGCGACAAGAGGGCATACCGGCGAGGGCGTAGTAGGATCTTTGGGCACCGGGTTTAGATATGTTCCGATGGCCGTGGGCATCGTCTGGGCAGTGTTAATAACAAAAGTGCCGGCGGTGTTATCACCGCTGTACATTGACTGCGCCGAAACCAGCTGGCGCATATCCGACTGGCGCTTGGCATCGCGCGCCTTTTCTCTCGCGCCGCCCATCGACACCAGCACCATGCCGGCCAAAATGCCGATAATGGCGATCACCACCAGTAATTCGATGAGCGTGAAACCTTGTTTCTTTGACTGCATTTTATTTTTTATTTCTCGCTTTGAATCACGAAATCATCCCTTTTGCAAGATTTCATCCCGGGTTTGGCCTTTATGAAAATTTTTTAACGAACTTTTTTAAGCGCGCTTCAAAATTTCCCAAAGGCTCGTCTTGCAATTAAAACTTTTTTACGCCAGTCTGATTTTGTAATTTAAAGCATATTAGCAAAAAACAAACTTGAAAAATTATTCATTTAATGTTTTCGACCTTTGAATTTTGCTTTCTCGTTATATGATTGTATTATACCGCAATCGCCAAAAAGAATGCAAACGCGCGCGCTTAACGCGACAATTCGCGCGGCCGCTCCCTTTCAATCAAACATTGCCCATTGATTGATAGAGCGGAATCATCACCGACGCCACCACTCCGCCAACCAGCAAACCCAGCACGATCACCAGCATCGGTTCAATCAAAGTGAGCATGGCGTCAATCCCCCTCTCGGTTTCTTTTTCGTAAAAGCTCACCATCACCAGCAAGCTTTTATCCAGCGACCCGGTCTGCTCGCCCACCAAAATCATTTGTGAAAACATCGCCGGAAACAGCTCCGGATAGCCAAAAAGCGTCGAAGAAATCGCCTGCCCCTTGCGCACGCCGATGGCGGTTTTCGTGATCGCGTCCCGATAGATGTCATTGCCCACGATATCGGTGGTAATCTCCAATGCCCGGGTGATCGGAATGCCGCCGGCGATCAATACCGACAGATTGTCGGCAAAGCGGCTCACATAGAGCATTTTCAAAAGATTTTTAAAAATCGGCAGGCGCAAAATCAGATTGTCAAAAAACCGTTTGCCCGTTTTGGAGCGGGAAAAGCGGAAAATCCCCAGCGCCACGGCGATCATTACCAGCAAAAGCACGATGCCGCCGATGCCGCGGATGAAATCGGTAAATCCGATCACGAATTGGGTGAGCGCCGGCAATTCCATTTCCGAATCCTGAAGCATCGCCGTCAAATTGGGCATCACAAAATAGCTCAACAGAAACAGCACCCCGACCATCACCGCGACAATCACTCCCGGATAGACCATCGCCGCCTTGACTTTTCCCGACAAATAATATTGCTTTTCCAAATAATCGGCCAAATAATTGAACTGCTGGGAAAGATTCCCCGAGACCTCCCCGGCCTTCACCATCGAAACGAAAAACGGCGAGAAAATATCGGAATACCGCGACAATGCGTCCGACAAGGTGGAACCGGATTCAACAATTTGGGAAATTTTGAATATTTTTTCGCGAAAGTTTTGGTTGGGCAGCTGCCCTCCGATGGTGCGCAAAGATTCCACCAGCGAAACATTGGCGCGAAACATCACCGCCAGCTGGCGCGAAAAAACCGCCACATCTTTGCCGGAAACTCCCTCGAAAAAACGGATGCGCGGCAAAATTCCCGTTTCCTCTTTTTTTAAAAAAGTGATGAAAAGGTCTTGCTGGCGCAAAATTTCCGACGCGCTTTGAATCGAAGCCGCCTCAATGACGCCCGATTTGACTTCGCCGCTTTTTGTTCTCGCCTGATAAATAAACTTCATAGAAAAGCTTAAATTTAATTTTTTAAATGAGAGCTTCCAATTCTTGAGGATTCAATGAATAAGAAAGCGCCTTTTGAAAGTCAATATCCCCGCTTTTGACAAGATTGGCCAGCGACCGGTTCAGCGAGATCATTCCGTCTTTGAAAGATGTGTCAACCACCAGCGGAATTTCGTGGATTTTATTTTCCCGGATCAAATTGGCAATGGCAAAATTGTTGAAAAGCACCTCGCAAGCCGGTACCATCGTGTTTTTGTTCGACAGAATCAAGCGCTGAGAAACGATTCCCAGCAAGGCCGCCGAAAGCTGGGCGCGGACCTGCGACTGCTGTTCGGCGGGAAATGAATCAACAACGCGATGAATGCTTTGCGGCGCCGAATTGGTGTGCAAAGTGGCAAACACCAAGTGTCCGGTTTCGGCGGCGGTGAGCGCGGTGCTGATGGTTTCGGCGTCTCTCATTTCCCCGATCATAATCACATCCGGATCCTGGCGAAAAACCGAACGCAACGCCATTGAAAACGAATAGGTGTCGGAGTTCAGCTCTCTTTGCTCGATCACCGAAGCATCCGGAGTAAACAAATATTCAATCGGATCCTCGATAGTAATTATATGATCGCACCGGGTATGATTGATCGCGTCAACCAGCGCGGCCAGAGTGGTTGACTTGCCGTGGGAAGTCGGTCCGGTCACCAAAACAAATCCCTGCTCGGATTCAATGAATTTTTGCATCACCGGCGGAAGCCCGAGCTCGCTCACGGTTCTGATTTTCGTGGAAATCAGGCGCATGGCGCAAGAGATGCATCCTCTCTGGAAAAAAACATTGACGCGAAAGCGCTCCTTGCCTTCAAAGGCGTAGGAAAAATCAATTTCTTTGAATTTTAAAAATTGATTCTGCTGTTCGGGCGTCATTAGCGCGAACGCCAGCCCTTGGCTGTCTTTCGCCGCAAGCGACGCCTCCTTGGGAATCGCCCAAAGCTCGCCGTTAATGCGGATGATCGGCGGATATCCGGCCACCAAGTGAATGTCGGAAGCGTTTTTTTCCACCGTGATCCCCAGATATTTTTTTAATGCTTCAGGATAATCCATATTTTTAATTAGTTTAAATTACGAAACGCTTTGTATTTTGGGGTCTATCCCTCGCTACTGCGAGGGTTAGACCCCTTCAAAACATTTGAATTTAATGGTTTCAATCTCCGCCGTGCGCTTTTGGCAGTTTCAGCGCTTTTTCAATTTCGGCGGCCACTTCGCTGGGAGTAAAATGCGCTTTTATCATAAATCCGTCGGCGCCCAGATCAAGCCCCTTTTTGATTTCTTCTTTCTGCCCCAAATTGGAAAGAATGATAATTTTGAGCCGGTTGATGTATGACTCGGGATTTTTCTGCCGCATTTCGCCCACGCGTCCCAAAATTTCCCATCCGTCCAGTTGCGGCAAAACAATATCCAAAACCATCAAATCATATTCCCCGGCGGCAAGCTTGTTGACGCATTCCTCGCCGGTCATCGCCAGCTCAACGGCAAAACCGGCCTGCTTTAATTTGGTGTTGTAAATATCGGACAAAAACGGATCGTCTTCAACCACAAGGATTCTTTTCCCGAGTTCTTTGGCGCCGTCTTTTTTAATTGGCATATTCATTGGCTCTGTTGTTATTTGAATCGCGCTTAACGCTTTAATTGATTATAAACTATTTTCAAATTAAGCAAAGCAACTGTACGCGCCCGCTATTCTTTTTTTCCGGAAATCGCGGCCGCGACATCTTCTTCGGTGGCTTTCAAAACTTCTTCAACCGTAGTCATTCCCTTCAGCGCTTTCAAAACGCCGTCCTGCCTCATCGTGATCAAGCCTTGGCGGCGGCCTTCGGCGTTTAATGCCGACTCGGAAAGGTTTTTCAAAACAATTTCCCCCAGCTCGGGCGTCATCTCCAACGCTTCAAAAATGCCGATTCTTCCCGAAAATCCCTGCCGTTTGCATTTTGGGCACCCGACCGGCTCCCAAATCATAATCGGATCGGACAACCCGGCGCCGCGGGCGCTTTCGGGAATTCCATTGAATTCGGCGATAATTCTTTCTTTCAGATACCCTTTCGCCTCGACTTGCTTTTTGCATTCCGGGCAAAGGCGGCGCACCAGCCGTTGCGCCAGCGCCAATATCAATGTGGAAGGAATCAAATAGGACTGGATTTTCAAATCCACCAGGCGCGGCACCACCCCCAAAGAATCATTGGTGTGCAAAGTGGACAAAACCAGATGCCCGGTAAGCGCCGAATGAATCGTTAAAAGCGCGGTTTCCTCATCGCGCACCTCGCCCACCATGATCACATCCGGATCCTGGCGCAAAATACTGCGCAAGCCGGAAGCGAAATCAAAACCGATCTCCGGCCTCACTTGCGACTGGTTCACGCCTTCGCAAAAATACTCCACCGGATCCTCAAGGCTGATGATATTGATTTTTTCGTTATTGATTTCTTGAAGCACCGCGTAAAGGGTCGTGCTTTTACCCGAACCGGTCGGTCCGGTTACCAAAATCAAGCCAAAGGGTTCGTCGATCGCTTTCTTCATCAATTTGAGATTCCGGCCGTCCAATCCCAAATCTTCAAAGGTTTTATATCCGGCGTCCGGATCCAAAATTCTCATCACGACTTTTTCTCCCAAAGCGGTAGGCAAAGTGGAAACGCGGAAATCATAATTTTTTTCGCCGATTTTCATGGAAAAACGCCCGTCTTGAGGCACGCGGTTTTCGTCAATTTTCATATTGGACATTATTTTGATGCGCGCCAGCACCGCGGCGGAAATATTCAGCGGCAAAAAAATCGACGAAAACAAATCTCCCATCACCCGAAAACGAACGCGCAGTTTTGACCGGCTGGGCTCAATGTGGATATCGGAAGCGTTGCCGTCAATCGCGTTGCGCAGAATCACATTGACGATTTTGGCAATCGGCGCGTCTTCCACGGACGAAATCATTTCCTCCGGCTGTTTTTGCCGCGAGCGGACCGGTTGAGCATCTTCCTCCACCCGGAATTCTTCCAGCGCCTTGCCCACTTCTTTTTTTAAATCGCGATATTTGGCCAGAATCGCATTGAAAACCGCCGGCGTAATCAAAAAAACCTGATAGGTGAAATTATTTTTCCGCGCCAAAAACTTGAGCGCTTCCTGCGCCTTCAAATCCTCGGGGCAAATCATTCCGATCATAAGCTCCGCTTTTTTGCGTCCCAAAGCGATCATTCGGTAGAATTTGGCGGTTTCTTCGGGAATTGTCTGCAATATTTCCAAAGACAAATCTTCGGGCGGATCGGAAATAAAATCTATCCCCAGCCATTGGCTTTTCAGATTAAAAAGTTTTTTTTCCTCCACAAATCCGCGCGCGATGATCATTTCTTCTTCGGTTTTTCCGGAGCTGGTTTTTATGTCGGATTCTATTTGTTCGGCCTGCGCGCCGGTAATCACGCCGCCATCAACCAATTGTTGAATTAAAAACGACATTTAGAAATCAATTATACTTGCGTTTTCGCCGGACTCAGACTCGGGTTCGGATTCGGACACGGCGGGTTCGGGCGCGCCCTCAACCGCCGGCATTTCAACAAAAGGATTTTGGCTTCCAGTTTCAAATTCCGCCGGCGCGATCTTTGGAAAAGTTTCCAAATCGGCCAGGCGCGGATCTTGCAAAGCTTGGATGTTAACGCCCGATACCGGCGGCATGGTGCCCGATGCCGGCGCTTGGTTTTCTCGCAAAAAACGCCAGCCAAAAAAAATAATGACAAAAAACACCGCGACCAAAACAATCAAGATGGCGATATTTTTTCCAAGATTGCTTTTTTCTTCAAAAGTTATTGCCATAATATTAATAGATTACTTTGAACTTTAAAATTTAATCGGCTATTCGGCGCTTGGGTTAACGCTTGGATAATAATGCGCCGACAATTTAACATCGCAATCAAGAATTTTGTCTTCTGCCGCTTGCGAAGAATCGCGCGCGTTTTCGTTATTTTCACCCTCTCCCTCTTTCTTTTGCTCGGCTTGAATGCCAACCGACGACACCGCGATCAAACGGCTTGATCGCTCAATGATTGACAGGAAATTCTTCAATCCGGAATATGTCCCCGTTAACTTTACGGAAATGGAATAACTATTCAAAGACGATACGCCCGAAGAAGACGCTTCGTCGGAAGAGGACAAGCCCCCCGCGCCGGAATAATCAACGCCTTTCACGAACAAACCCGCCTGCATCGCCGCCTCTTTCGCGAAGTTCATCACCGCCGGCGCGTCCAAGCTGTCGGGCAACGCGGTATTAATTTTTTCCATATTCTCCCCGTAATGTTCCAAATCCTTCATAATCGCCCCCAAATCGGCATAATAATCCGCGCGGGCCTTGATTTCGGCTTTTTTTTCTTCTACGCGGGTTTTCGCGGCTTGCGATTCTTGATATTTTGGCAACAACAAAAAGAAGCCCAGCGCAAAAGCGATGATCAGTATCGCGAACGCTTCCAAATAATTTCTTGACATAGTTATTATTGTAAACTTTAAATTAAAATTGCAAGCGGCAAAGACAGCCGCGGCGCGTGGAGCGCGCATTCAAAATTATTTTTGAGGATACAATATGATATCGGCTTCAAAACTAACGCCGCCTTTATCACTGGCCGCGATTCTGGGAAAAGCCGCGGACTTCAAAACGCCTTTGGCCGATTCAAATTTCATCGCCTGGCGGCCAACATCAATAAAACTTTTTCCTTGCCCCGACAAAGACAAAGACAGCTTTGAAAAATCAAGGCCGAGTTTTGAGAAATAGACTCCCGGCAAGACCAGATTTTCAAATTCGGTAAAAACCCGCGCGGCGGACTGGCGCGCCGATATCACCGTGGAAAAATCGGCCAGGCGGCGGCGCGCCAAATCCACGCTTGCTTCCAGATTTTTTTCTTGTTCGGTTTTCATTTTTGTCGACTGGTCTTCGAGCGCGGCGAGTTCAATATTGCTTTGGCCGGTTAAATAGCGCACATAAAAAAACCCGCCCACGACTATCGCCAGCAATAAAAAAGACAAATAAAAAACCGCACTCTCCAAAAAAACCCCGGGGCGATTGGATGCTGCGTTAATCATATTGATTTAATTGAATGAAAAGCATTGAACAACGCCGGATAAAAATCGATTGGGAAAACGACCCTCTCCGCCGTCGCCGGCTTTCAAACTATAATGCGAAATTAATTTGCGTTCGCTTTGCTTTATTATAAAATAAAAAAACGCAAACGCAAATTTATTTTGCTTTTTTTGATAATTCAAATCCCCGTTGCGCCATGCCCGCCGCCACCGCGTATGAAGGGCCGATGCTTTCAACTTCGCCGGCGATTTCTTTGGGATAGCCGATTTGCGCGAACGGCGCGGCAATCGCGGTTTCTTTTTTAAAATAATCTTCAAATTGTTTTTTTGTTTCCAAAACCGCGCTGGCGCCGCCCGAAAGAATGATTTTGGCGGGCTCGATTCCCGAAGACTGCCGGCAATCTTTTAAAAACATTTCAATTTCCCGCAAAATCGGTTTAAAAATTTCTTTTATGATGTCTTGCATTTTCTCTCCCACATCGGGCTCAAGCAAAGAAATCATTTTGAATCCGTAATTCTTTTTCGCGGCGAGAAACGCCGCCTGATCAATCGGCAACCGCTTGCCGAGTTCATTGAATAAATAATCCAATCCCCGATCAAAGCTGTGGGAATAGCGCAGGCTCTGTTTTTCGGCCAGACTGCAAACCGTGCTTTGCACGCCGATATCAACCACGCACACCGCGCGGGATTCTTCCCGAGAAATCAGCGCCTGCATCAATCCAAACGCTTCAGCCTCCATCAGCATCAACTGCAACTTCGCTTTCAGGGCAATCTCCTTGTATTTGGCGACGATTTCGTTGGGGATCGCGGTTACCGCGATTTCCAATTTGTCCGATTTTCCGGGATCGCCGCCGATTAACTGCCAATCAATGGTCACGCTGTCGATCGGCAAGGGAATATGCTGGCGCGCCTCAAACACCACCGCGGCGCCAATTTCTTTTTGAGTCATTCCCGGCAGAAAAAAAGAAGTGAAGAATGTTGAAAAATCAGGAATGGAAAAGGCGCATTGCCGAGTTTTAATCTTCGCTTCCAACAATACGGCCTGAATCATTTCCGCGATTTCGGACGCGGAAAAATCCGCCATGGTTTTTTTTTGGGGCGATAAAAAATCTTCATTCTCTCCGGCAAAATCAACGGAGATTTCGCCGTAGTTTGACAAAATAAATTTATTGCCGGATTCTTCCAGCTCAACCATTTTGATTGAAGCGGCGCCGATGTCAATTCCCAAAAATTTTTTCGCGAATAATTTTGGCAACACAATTTTATATTTTGACTTTTAATTTCCAACCCTCCTATAATTACATTATAGGCGCAAAGCAAACAAGCCGCAATATGCTCACACAATATGCTCACGCAAAAAGAATAATCTCTACTGCCAAAGAAATATTTTTTCCGGCGCGCTGTTTTATCTGCAAAAGATACGGCGATCTTCTTTGCGCCGATTGCCAAACGCTGTTTGATATTTCCCGCGTCCATCGGCCCGACCGGAATCATAAATATCTGGCCGATATTTTCGCGGCCTGCGGCTATGAAAATAAATATGTCCAAAAAATGATCCGCGGATTGAAATACGAGCCCTTCCGCAAAGAATTGGCATGCCCGCTGGCCGAACTGATCGCCGGCCATTTCAAACTCGCCGAACAAAATTTTAATTTTCGCGAATTTGTTATCGTACCCGTGCCGCTGGCCGAAAAAAGATTGCGCTGGCGCGGATTCAACCAAGCCGATATTATCGCCCGCGAACTTGGCCGCCTTTCGGATGCTCCGGTCGCGGAAAATTGTCTGGCGCGGGTTTTGGAAACGAAAAATCAAGCCGATCTGGGACAAGCCGAACGCCTGACAAATATAAAAGGAGCGTTTGCTTGCGCGAACAACGCTCCTTTCAAAAATAAACCGGTGCTCATCGTCGACGATGTGATTACGACCGGAGCAACCATCAACGAATGCGCCCGCGTCCTATCACGCGCGGGCGCGGCGAAAGTCATCGGCGTTGCCATCGCGCGCACTAATTCGTAGGGGCGAAACCATGTTTTCGCCCGCCTGTTTATAGCTCAATATCCCACCCCGGGGAATTTTTTTTAACCGCGGCAAAAACTCTTTGCTTGAAAGTTATAATTCATAAATCAAAATGCTTGATAAGATATTTCTTAACTTGTCCCACCACCTCCAAATTCGCACTGCCAATTTTCATTGAAAAACGCGACCGATCAAATGATTCAATATTGTGAACTTTAATCAGTGAATCAAAAAATAATTTATTCATTGTGTCTTTGCGAACCAAAATATCATCAATATTGGATTTATCAACTTTTGAAGTAAGCGGCATCACGGTAACAAGATTCGTTTTTGCCAGCTGTCCGCTTGACTGAATAACAATCGCCGGCCGCTCGCCGCGAAATTCATGCCCGATGCTTGGAGTAAAGTAAACCAAATATATATCGCCGGGAAACATGCCGCGGTTCATAAGTTTTTATAATATTCCAGTTCTTCGCGCGACATCGGTTCTAAATCTTTAATCGCGTCAAAACCGGCGGCATCCTGCCATAACGATTCTTCATCCAGTTTTTTAAAAACATCAACAACCCTGCCGCCGATCAAATAATCGGCAAAATCGCTTTTATGTATATAAATCGGTGGAATATCCATGGTGGATTCGGAAAATAAAATTATCCGGTTGTTTTTTTGATCATTGTAAAAACGCTTGATATTCGACAACCCATCGATCACGGAGATAACATAGTCGCCGTTATTTGGCATGATAGCGGTTTTATCTATCAAAACATAATCGCCATCATTTATATTTTTATCGTTAATGTTCGCCCGATTCATTGAAATCCCAACCGCTCTTAAAACATATAAATTTTTAACACGCCGCGCCAATCCGCGCGCCAAAATATGCGGCGAGACTTTTAGATAGCCTTCGATTTTTTCATCGGCAAAAATAAGCGCCTCGCCGCAATTGGCCGCGCCAATAATCGGCAAAGAAATCAACTTTGCCGCCTTGTCCAAACCCGCGGAGACCGCTTTCAATTTTTCTCCGTCAACACTGCGCAATAAAAACCCCTTCTCCAGTAATTTATCCAAATGATGTTTGATCTTCTGCGGACTGCCCGACTCGCCAATTAATTCGCCGATCTTGCGCAAAGTTAATCCCGCCAAATTGCGCTCTTTTGCCAAATTCAACATTTTTTGCTGGATAATATGCATAGATTTGATCAGTATCTCCAGTTTAATCCCAACCCCCAACCTTGTCAATATAGTTAACAAAACTTAACGCTTGACTAGATATTCCAACAAAATGAAATGATTTTAGCCCGCGGACTACATTTTTAAAATTGAAATTTCCGGATTTCGCGGCGGTTTTTTGGAGTATTGCAATAAATATTTTTTCCCCAACGGCTCAATTTCTTCTTGCCCCGCCTCTGCGCCGAAATTGCGCGCCAAAACGACCGGGCCGGGAAAATTTTGCGGCTCAAACAAAAAATCGCCGGGCTTGGCCGGGCCTTTCAACGCGGCGCAATCGGCTTGGTTTCGCGCGACCGCGAACAAAACATTGCCTTCCCAGATGGGACGGCAGTGTTGCAAAACTTCCGCGTCCGAACCGTCAAAATCAGGCTTTATTGAAATAAGTTTTTTCAATCTTTGGCCGTAATCGGTTTCGGTCAGAATACAGCCGCCGCCGGGCTGGGGAACGCGGGTTATGCCGAATTCGCGCGCCAAATCCATCTGAACCTTGCGCGACCGGCCGGAAATATCACACAGCTTGCCGCGGTCGACAAGGCCATTCTTTTCCGCCAAGGTTTCCGGCAAGAGTTTGGCCGACAGCGGCCGCAATAAAATTCCGGACAAACCCGATTCCCGCTCCACGGTATCCAGCGATTGCCGGTTTTGCGACATCGGCCGCTCGCCCAGCACTTCGCCCGTGGCCACAAAATCAAACCCTTCTTTGTCCATTATCGCCTTGGCGGTTTTTAACATCAGCAAATGGCAATCAATGCACGGATTGATCGCGCCGCCGTATCCGTGCGCCGGATTTCTCACGATTTCCAAGTGCGGCCGGGAAATATCCTCAACGCGCAGTTTCATCCCGATCGCCGCCGCGGAATCGCGCGCCGCGGCGCAGGAGAAAAAATAACTCTCAAAGCAAATCAAAACCGCGGCAATCCCTTGCGCTTCCAAAATCTTGGCCGCCAGCATTGAATCCAATCCGCCGGAAAACAATACCAGCGCGTTGATTTTTTTTGATTTCATCGCCGTGAATTATTTTACCAAAAAATCACCCGCCGTTTTGAATATTTTTTTCGCGTTTTCAAAAGCAAGCATTTCTCGCGCTTTTTGACGCGGCAACCAAATGAAATCATCATGCTCTCCGGACAAAGTGATTGTTTTTGTTTGAGTTTGGGCCAAATAAAAAACAGCCGTTTTGAGAATCAGTTCGCTTTTATGCCGGAAAAAATAGGTCATTTTCGCGCGAAACCCGGGAATAAATTCCAGATCGCGAATGCCCGTTTCTTCTTCCGCTTCGCGCCGGACGGTAGCGATTTCGTTTTCTCCTTTTTCCACATGGCCCTTCACAAAATCCCAATAATCCCTCTTTGAACGATGGGACATAGAGGGATAATGCAACAGCAAAAAATTAATTTCCCCTTGCCGGTTGCGGCGAAAAATTATCGCCCCGGCGGATTTTTCAAATTTCATAAAATTTTATTTATTCTTGCTCTTGAAACTGCTTTTTACCAAGAAATTAATCGATTAAAATTTTTGGGCTTTTCATCCAACAAATCCCTGCCTTCCTGCTTAATGTAAATCATTTGATACTTGATATTTTTCTGACTGACATTAACATTCGCGCGCCACTGGCCGGTAACGCTGGCCCCTTCATAGCCAGACGCGCCGGATCAAGTATTTCGTAAGGATTAGTCGGAAAATCTTTGCGTAAAGTCATAATTATCTTTTTAACTTAGTCTCTTGCCCCGAATCCGGAATTATGCTATATGATAATTGAGGCATTCAAAAGGGGCGTCGACCGTTAGGACGATGGCTCCTTTTTTGTTTGTCTGTTCGCAACATCATCGCACCCATCGGTTTTATCAACAAAAATACTGAAATTATGATTTCTAAACCCGCCAATAAAGGTTTTCGTTCCCAATTTGTTTTTTAAAAAATCAACCAGTTCAATCTTATGGCTTGCCCCGGAAACAATTCCTTTGGAAAGTTTAATATCGTAAGTTATTGCACCAATCAAAAGATCAACCAACTGCAAAAGATCGTTTGTTTTTGAATCAAAGCGGCAAACTCCGGCTAATGCCAATCTTTTTTTACCGGCGTTGAAATTCTTTTTTGTGTTCACTTCAAATTTCACATCTTTTGGCGTGGTAATATGGCTGGCTCATTTTTATTATCCCAATAGTAAAATACGGCTCTTTGGAGTTTCCCAAACTGCCGGTTTCGTCAAGAAAACAAAACTTGGTCCAAATTTTATCATAATCGGACAATTTCAAATCCTCGGTTTTGACTTCTTTATTGGCTTTGAAAAAACTCATATTTTACATTGTGCCGTTATTAAAAATTTTCACGGATTTAACAATTGCTTTATTCACTCCTTCCAATCGGTTATTATAATATTCTGGCCTTGCTTTTTAACCACCACCTTTTGCTTTTCGCGCCAGCCCAGCTCCACAATAAAATCGCGCGGAATGGTCACCGCCAGCGATATTTTGCCGCTTCGGGCCAATTTGCGAACATTTTTCTCTTCAATTTTTCTGTTCATATTTTAAAGTTATTATTTATGTCCTTATTTAAATACTGATTTAAATCAGTACACAACCCAATGTTTAATTTACTCTTTTTCGGTTTCTTTTCAAGATTTTCTTTGCTTCCGGCCACGGCAAGGCGTTAACGATGTCGCTCGCGGCCGCCCAGCCGCGCCGCGCCTGCGCGATGCCGAATTCGGCAAACCGCAAATGGGAAACATCGTGGCTGTCGGTATTGATTGCCATTTTCACTCCGCGCGCCGCGGCGATGCGGATATGCCGGTCGTTTAGATCCAGACGGTCCGGATAGGAATTTATTTCCAAAATCGTGCCGGTCGCCGCCGCCGCGGCGCAAATCGCGTCAAAATCCATTTCACACTCCGGCCGTTTTTTGAGCAATCTTGCAGTGGGATGCGAGATAATATCCACCCATGGATTTTCCATCGCGCGAATGATCCGCGCCGTCATTTCTTTGCGTTTCATTTTTAACCCCGAATGAACGCCGGCAATGGCAAAATCAAGTTCGACCAACGATTTGTCGGCGATATCAATCGTTCCGTCGGCCATAATGTTGGCCTCGCATCCTTTTAAAACAAGAATGACGGCGTTTTGCTTGTTGAGCGCGTCAATCGCGAGATTGCGCCGCGCCAGCGCCGCTTCATCAAGTCCGTTTTCAATTCTCAAAAATTTCGTGTGATCGGCAATGCCGACATATTCATACCCCATCGCGCGCGCGGCGGTAGCAATCTCTTCAATGGAATTATCTCCGCCGTTCCAATCCGAATGGCAATGCAGATCGCCGCGCAAACCGCGATCGCCGATCAAATCGGGCAAATTATGATCTTGCGCGGCCTCAATCTCGCCGCGGTTCTCCCGCAATTCCGGACAAATCCATTCCAATCCCAATTTTTGATAAATCTCTTCCTCGTTTTCGCCGGCAATCATTTTGGCGCCGCGGAATAACCCATATTCGGAAAGCTTGAATCCTTTTTCTTTGGCGATGCGCCGCAAAACGATATTATGATCCTTTGAGCCGGTAAAATACTGCCATGCCGCGCCAAAAGACGCCGGCGACACCAAACGCAGATCCATATCAAAACCGTATTTTGTTCTCGCCGACGATTTCGTCGCCCCTTTGGCCCAGATTTTTTCAATTTCGGGCAGGGCGGTGAAAAAATCCATAATTTTGGCCGCGTCCGCGCCCGGCTTTGCCGCGGCCAAAAGATCAATGTCGCCGATGGTTTCCTTGCGCCGGCGCAACGATCCGGCAATTTCCACCCGCGCCAAACCGCCGTGTTTTTCCAAAACATCTTTGACCGCCAGCGCCCGCGGCAAAATTTGATCCAGTAAAAAACGGCCGCCGGACGATTTGCGAAATTCAATCCCCTGCAATATATTGGCTTGGGATTTTTCGCCAAACCCGAACAGCGGCGCGATGTTTCCGGCGCGCGCCGCGGTTTCCAAATCCGCCAAATTTTTCACGCCCAATTTTTCATATAAAACCTTGGCTTTTTTAAAGCCCAGCCCCTCCACCGCGGCGATTTCGCTCAAATCCGCGGGCAAGCGGCGCTTTTGCGCCTCGTAATAATCAATTCCGCCCTTTAGAATATATTCTTCTATTTTCGCGCCGATACTGGCGCCGACTCCCGGGATTTCTTCAATCGCCTTCAAACCGCCGCGCCGATAAATTTCGGCGACATCATCTTTCAAATCGGCCAGAGCACGGGCGGCCTTGCGATAAGAAAACGGCTTGAACGGCGTATTATCCGCATCAAGCATATCGGCAATCTCATAAAAAATTTTGGCCAATTCTTGGTTGATCATCTAAAAGCGTTGATTTAAGATTTAAGATTAACGGCCGTTATGTTTCTATAATTATATGATTATTGCCGGCAATTGACAAAAAAAAGGGAGCGCCTACAATGGATGTAATGGAATTCTGAATTCCGCCCTCAAAACGTTTTTCGCCCGGTTAAAGTCGGGCGAAAGCGGCAAATGCGGCGGCAAGCGGACTATGAAGGAAAAAAATTTCTATTTGACTCGCTTGGGGCTCAAAAAAATCAAAAATGAATATGAAGAGTTAAAGCAAATCAAGCTGGCAAAAACCAAAGGCGAAGCGCCGGCGATTCTTCATTCCGAAGAAGTCAATCCGGAGTTCATCGCTCTTCAAGAAGACTTGGGATTGCTGGACATTAAACTCTCCGAACTGGAAAATATCATTAAGAACGCTCGGCTCATCAAAATGCCCGCCAAGAATGAGCGAACCGCGGTGGGAATCGGCGCCACGGTATTGGTGGATATCAACGGCAAAAATCAAGAGCTGACGCTGGTGGGCACTCTCGAGGCCGATCCGGACCGCGGCTGGATTTCCAACGAATCGCCGGTGGGCAAGGTGATGCTTGGGAAAACGACCGGCGATTCCGTTTCGCCGGAAGGAAACGGCAAAACCGTTTATAAAATCAAAAAAGTATTCTACAATCTTTCGTAAACCACCCCAAGGCAGAGCCTTGAGGTATTCCGGCGGATGGATAAACCGCCACGCAAAAACGCATCCTCGCGGATGCGTTTTTTTGTATTAAACCTTCCCAATCAGCGGAGTTATCGCCGCGAAACGCTTATGGCAGTTCCACATCTTCTTCTTCACTGCTTCTGCGCTTGATGATAATAATGACAATAACAATTATAATCAGTAAAATCAGTCCGATGAAAAGCAACGCGACCCAGCCGTTGCCGCCCCCCGAAGACGCCTCAACGCCCGCGCAATCGGGGTCCGCGTCGTCGCCGCTTGCCGGACAATCGGAATCGCAAACGCAATCCAGAGTCGGATCGCACTCCCCGTTTCTGGCGCCGATTTGAATTTGCTCGCAAGTTATCGGCGCGGATTCTTCGGGCGTTTCCGCGGATACTGCTTCGGGATTGGGATTTTGGTATTCAAAACTGATCATTTCCGACTTATCGCCGGAAACCCCGTCTTCGTCCACGCAACGAACATAGTAGGAATAAAATCCGTAATCAGGCAGATCAACCGTAGCCTGATGCAAAAATCCGTCGCTGGTGTCAAAAAAATCGCCCATCTGGTCATAACCAAGATCATTTTCCGAAAAACGGCACGATGACGCCTTGTCGGTGGTCGCGATCAGCGCCAAAGTGCTTTGGTAGATCACTCCCGACGGCTGAAGATCCGAAACTTTGGGACCCTCGGGCAAAGAATAATTGAAATTAACTTGCCCCGAAACCGTGTTTTTATTTTTCGCGCTGTCAATGCAACGCACATAATAGGTATATTCCCCCGGCGCGTCCAAAACAATCTTCGCGCTGTGGCTTGTGCCGGCAGAACCAAAATTGTCAGGCATCAGCTCATAATCAACATCGCTTTTGCCGTACCGGCAAGTGGCGGTTTCATCGGTGTCAAGCGCCAGATTGATTTCTTTGGTGTTGACATTGCCGGACGGCGACAACCCCGATATTGACGGCGCCGCGGTATCCGCCGGAGTTGTCGCGACAGAAGTGGTTTTTACCGGCGCGGTATAAACATAATAATAGAATGTTATTTTCCCGGCGGGTGAATTGACATTGCCGGACTCATCCTTGCAACGCACATAATAATTATAATTGCCGGCATTGGAAAGCGTCGCCGACGCCACATGATAAAGCTTATTATTGCTGGTAAGCGCCAGCGTCATCGCGTCATACTCCTTATCATACCAGCTGTAACGGCAAGATGACGCCTTATCAGTGGACACCGAAAGTGTTACATACTTGCTGGTTACCGTGCCGGTGGGCGAAAAACCGGAAAGCACCGGCGGAGTCCCGCTTGAAACAGGCGGCGAAACAACAGGGCAATTCGAACCGATACAGCCGATATCGCCCACGGTAAAACTCACCACCGCGCTGGTGCTGTTTTCATTTCCCTCAAAGTCTTGACATCGGACATAATAGGTGTACGACCCATGGTTCAGGGTGCCGATCAGCCCCGAATGATATAACCCATCGGGAGTGTACATATCGTTACCCATGCTTGTGTAGCTTGTATCGCTGGTTGAATAACGGCATCGCGCCAAATCCAAAGTATCAAGCGTGATACTCACCGAAGAGGAAGTCACCGTGCCCTGCGGATTGATATTTTTTAATGTCGGCCCCGCCGCCAGCACTGCGCAAGAAACAACCGCGAACAGAACCGCCAATCCCGAGAAAATCGCCGCTCTCTTGGCAAAAACTTTTTTGGTTAAAGACATATTGCGTTTTTTAATTGATTATTGATCAACGGTGAAATTAATTACGGAGGAAACATTATTTTCCGCGCCGCCGGTGCCTTTGCATCGAACATAGAAAGTATAGCGGCCGTTTTCCAAACCGCAAACTTTTTGGGCAAAATTATCCGTGCCGGAACCGGACATCAAATAACTCATTTGTCCGTATGAAACATCTTCGCGGTCAAAACGACATTCCCGGGCGCCGGAGGTTTGCAGAGAAAGAGAGGCATCGGCCGAAGAAACCGTGCCCTTGGGCCCGGAAGAAGCAACGGTGGGACCGGTAATTGATGCCGGCAACCACGAAACTCTCACATCCACCAAACCAAAAATCATATGATCATACCCTCTGATTTCATTATCAAAAACATCACCGGCCGTTTGTCGAACGCCGACTTCAATAATCGCATTATTGCTTTTCTTGGGCAGCATCGCGGATTTATACTCAAAATAAACCGGATTGTCTTCAATGCGCGCAATCACATAATATTTTTTATCGGTTTTAATTTCCACCGGCGCGATATCAACGCACCGCCACAAATCATTGCCTTCAATTTCGGCGGCGGCCAACTCTTTATACGCTCCGTCATAGAGCGACACCCGGTTGGTAACGCCGTCAGCAAAATTGCCGCAAAGCTGATTGATCCTGCCGTTTTTTTCGGGAGTAAACTTGTAGCCCGCGTGCCAATCAACTTTATCGAATTTATCGCGCGTACCCGTTTCCACCGATTGCCATAAATAAGTTGAATTCGCTTGTCCGCTTCCCCAATAAGAACGGCCAGCGTCATTTTTGCGATCATTGGAAGACAAATCGGCGCAAACCTCCGCTCCGCCGCCGCCGGCCGCAAACATTATCGCCATTGCCGCGCTGTAAGCGTCGGCGCTGTCATTTTTACAGATCACATAATAAGTGTGCGTGCCGGCAGACAAACCGCTTAACTGCGCCTGATGAGTTGTTTTGGCGCTATCGCCGGAAAGCGCCGTTCCTTGTCCATAGGTAAACACAACATCTTTTTTATACTGGCATGCCGCGGCGATATTTGTGGTTACCGACAACACCGAATTATTTATCGTTTGCGATACCGCGGTGGTATTGGCAAGCACCGGCGCGTTGGCCGAAGCCGTTCTTTGCAATGTGGTGGTAATTTGCTTCGGCTGGCTCAGCGCGTTGGTGGCATTATCTTTGCAAATCACATAAAAAGAATGTGCGCCATCGGCCAGCGCCGTGATGGAAACGCTGTGATCGTAACCGTCGGCGGTGGTGATTGGCGTGCCGGCGCCAAAAGCGAATACGGCATCTTCCTTATATTGGCATGCCGCCAATCGATCCGTAATTACTTTCAACACGGGATTACTGCCGGTCTGCGTTGCCGGCGTCATAACGGTAACCACCGGCGCACTGTCAACATTTACCGTAAATTCAATTTTCAACGCGTCGCTGACCCCGCCGGTAGTATTGTCTTTGCAAACCACATAATAGACTTTTGCTCCGTTGGCAGTCTCTGGCAGTTGCGCGTTGTGATTATATCCGCCGGTGGTATCAAAAGTGGTGCCGGCCGGATAGCTGAACCCGCCGTTCGCGTTAAATTGGCAACTGGCGGCGCGATTTGTGCTCACCGACAACAGGGGCCGCGAAGTCGCCTGGCTCGCGTTGGTGGTATTGGTAACGATCGGTGAAACCGGCGACACGCAAGATTGCGTTAAAACCGCCGAAGAAGAATCAACACACCCCGACGGCGATTTGGTCTTCACCGAACGAGTCTGATTGTTGTCCGCGCATGCCCCCCATTCGCTGTAAGTGTAGGAAGTGCACGCCGTGTTCGCGTTTGTATTCGTATTTGTGTTCGTTGCCGGCGAACCCCCGCCGCCGCCGCTTTTGCTATCGCTCAACCAGTCCACTCCGCCTGATGATGTCTGATCACCAATCATTAATGAATCGCAAGCCGCTTTGTTCGGATCCGAAGATACCCAGACTCCTCCTCCTATTGTCCGCCCCCTAAATTCTTCTGTCGCAAGAGTATCAACAAGATTTGTTGGCTTGCCATTTGCATCCAATTTTTTAATATTGCCCGCCTTCGCATCATAATAGCCGTTGTGCTTTTCCGCCACCTCACCGCCTATCGAATCAACCGTCTCGCTGTCGGTAAATATACCCGACCCCGTTTTTTGCGTTTCAGAAGTTGAAACATTTTTCGTCGATGTGTCTTTTGTTAAATTTCCTATATTTTCTAAAGCCACCTTCCTGCCCTCGTTTGTATTCACATAATTAATAAATTTCTGATAATAGGCGGCATAACTGGGATTGGTATTATTTACCATCTTATCGTAAACCACTAGCCCCGCCGCGCTCTTTACCAACGCTTCCATAAAATTAACTTTTCCTTCTTGGAAAAGAGGATCTATCAATGCTTCTATAATCAATTTCATTTGTTCTTCAGAGAAAACTCCGGCGCCACCTTCCTCTCCTCCACTGCCAAAACTGCCCCATCCGGGAGCGGAGAAATTGGCATCCCAATAAGCTTGTCCAAAGCCACCGCTTATTTGCACTTGCGCGTTAATTTCATTAACTTTTAAAAACCCGCCAACAGTTAACACCGCCAATAAAATTATAACAACGGATAACCCTATAAAAACGCGGGGGAATTTGCTGATAGACATGATTTTAGTTTAATAAATTATTATTTACTATCGAAAATTGTAAATTCTGAAATCAATTTTCGCGGCAACACGGCAAAAACTGATTTCAAAATCCGCGGGAAGCGCGGCGGAACTCGTTTCGCGAGTTCCGCCGCGGCACCGGTTTATCGCGGTCAATCGTCAACTTTGAAATTAATAATCGCCGAGGCGTCATTGGTTTCCGTGGCGCCCTTGCACCTCACATACCAGCTGAATTGTCCGTCATCCAAATCGCAGACTTTTTGCCGGTGCAATTTTTGTCCCGTGGCGCCGAAAGTATATCTCATATCCTTGTATTCAACATCCTCGCGATCAAATTTGCAGGTCGCGTCTTCGCCGGTTTTAGCCGACAGCACCACCTCGCTTCTTTCATCGTCGCCATCGGGCAAAAGTTCCGAAATTTCCGGCCCGCGGGAGCTTTCTTCGGTAAATCTAATCTTGACATCCACCAATCCAAACACCATATAATCGTATTTTTTCAACTCTTCGCCAAAATCGCCCGACGACGCTAATTGCCGCACGCCAACATCAATAACCGCGTTTTCGGCATCTCGCGGCAACAATCCCGATTTATAAGCGAAATAGATGGATTCATCTTGAACTCGCGTGATTACATAATAACGCTTGCCGGATTTCACCGGCGCCGGCGCAATGCTGGCGCAACTCCATCCGTCTTCGCCGTCAACTTCAACGCCGGCAATTTCTTCGTTTGATCCGTCATACAAGCTCACCCGGTTGCTCGCGCCCGATTCAAAATAGCCGCAAAGCTGGGTGGCATAGCCATTTTCTTCGGGAGTAAACTGATAGCCCGCGTACCAATCAACTTTTTCAAACATTTCCACGGTGCCGGCCGCCGCGCCCCGCCACAAATAGGCCGAGTTATAATCTCCATCGTCGTCATAACTTCTTTCGTTATCGTTTTGCTTGTCGTTGGATGTGAGCGAAGCGCAGGTTTCCGAAGCGGTGTTCACGGCAAAAATTATCTGCACGGCCGGAGTATTGGAAATTTGAGTGGTCGGATCCTGGCAAACCACATAGTAGGTTTGCGCGCCGTCGGGAATATTGTTGAGCACCACGCTATGGCCTGTTCCTCCGGTCACCGCGAACGGCAACCCTTGTCCATAGGCAAAGCTGGCATCTTTTTGATATTGGCAAACCGCGGCGGGAGCGGTAATCACCGACAGTGTCGGATTATTGGTATTTTGGCTTGCCGGCGTAGTATTGGAAATCACCGGCGCACCGGCGGCGCCGCCGCGATTAAGCGTGGTAACGATTGGTGTTTCCAGTGTCTTTTTCGCGCCCGTGGTCTTATCTTTGCATGCCACATAGAAAGTGTACTGGCCATCGGACAATTCCGCCAGTGATACGGAATGCGCGTATTCGCCGTCATTGGAAAACTGCGTACCGCCGTCATAGGTAAAAGTAGCGTCTTTTTTATATTGGCACATTGCCGGACGATCCGTGGTCACCGACAGAGTGGGATTGGCCACGGTTTGGGTCCCGGGAGTGGTGCTCGCAATCTTGGGCGCGCTGGCCGGATCTTCGGACAAATTCACCGAAAACTTAATTTGCGCCCCCGGCTGATTGGCCGCGCAAGTTTCCTTGTCTTTGCAAACCACATAATAAGTATGATCGCCGCTTTTTAAATCATTCAACTGCGTGTTGTGGCTGTAACTGCCGGTAGTATCGAATTTGGTGCCGGCACCGAAAGAAAAGTCGCTGTCTTTTTTATATTCGCAATCCGCGGGACGATCGGTGATCGCCTTCAACACGGGATTGGCAATCGTATATTGGGAATCGCCTGCCGAACTCACGACCGGCGCGTTTTCGGATTTTTGCGACAGATCCACCGAAAAACCGGCTTGCGCCGAACCAATCGCGTTTGCCGCCCCTGCCGCCGCTTTGGAATTCTTGCATAATACCGTCACTTGATGATTATATTTGCAATTGGCCGCTTGGATGTTGGTCAGATTGCTTAAAGTCGCCGTGTGGCTCGTACCGCCGCCTCCGCCCATCGCCATACCCGCGCCGTCAAAATTACTCGCCGACAACCCCCCTTCTTGATTAAGCATATACTTGCAAGTCGCGCCGATATCGGTGCTCACCTTCAGTTCCGCCGTCTTGGCGTCAACCGTGGCGCCGGGTGAAGAGATTGTCACCTTCGGCGCGGTATTGTTTTCTTTTTCTTCCTCCTTTTTTTCCTCTTCCTCTTTTTTTTCTTCTTCTTGCGCTTCTTCCTCGGCCTCGCAAAAATCATTGCTGTCCGCGCTCGGGAACGGGCAACTCATCGTCGCGCTCTTGTTATCGCAAGTGATGGTGAACTTTATCGCGCTCGGATTTGTTCCCTTCGTGCCGCTATCCGAACTTGTCGATCGCGGACGGGCGCACGCCCACCAGCCTCCCGACGCTTTGCTCGCGTCCACGGAACTGTTATCAAAGTCGTTGGATACTTCACAACTCAAATTATCGCAATTGCCGCTGATCGTCGTAATGGTAAACGGCACATACATTCCGTCTTTGCATTTTGTGTTGCTCGTACTGCATCCCTTGTCCCGCACATTGATGCTAAAATCGCACTCTCCCGTTTCCTCCGGTTCTTCCTCCGCCTTGCTTCCGGAATCTTTCACGCAAATTCCGTCGCCGCCTTTAACGGCGCTGATTTGCGCTTTGGTGGCGTTAAGTCCCAAAACTTTATAATCGGTCGCGTTGATGACTTCACCGCGCGATTCGCATGTCCATCCCGTGCCACAATCCGCGCAGTCTTTTGTTTCCGCCACCAAACAACTTCGAAGGGTTGTTGAGCAATCCGCCGTTTTGCCGCCCTCGCAACGGCCGGTATCTCGGTTGCACACGCCGCCGTCCGCGGGGCAACTCTCTCCCGGCGTTTGGCTCCATCCATCGGCACGGGGAGGATTCGTCGGAGTCTCGCAATACTGCGAAGTTCCGTTTCCGCCGCAAACAACCGCGCCCGCCTGAAAGTTTTTGCCGCCGTTTGATGACGAATAACATCCTCCTCCGGCACTGCAAAAGCCGACTTCCGCGCTCAATCCTTTATAAATACAATGATAAAGAAGCCCGAACGCGCTTTGGCAATATGCGTCAATCTGGCAAGCGAAATCGGCTTCCGTTTTTTCTTCGGGCTCGTCTTCGGTTTCCGCGCCGCCGCCGACATAGGCCGAACAACTTTGCGACAAAGCCGATGCGTTGACTGTAACAGAACTTTTGCTATAGCATTTGCCGGTTTCTATTTTTGATTCGGAATAGGAATTCTCTTGCGGGTCTTTGTTGTTGCCGCCGCCGGGATATATGGAAGCGATGGAATAATATCCGCAACCCGACGCGTCCGCTCCTTCTTTGGCGCTCCATCCCCGATCATAAATTCCGTCTTTGTCGCAATCCCGAAAATAACCATTATCCTTGAATGGATCCACATCTTTTATGGTGCATTTTTGAGCGTTTTGATTCAAAAGCCAGCTATAAATACCGCACCCGTTCACTTTTTTACATTCAAAACTATAACCCTTGAATTTATCCGTTTTGGCGTTTTCGCCAAGACAGCGAAAATCCTCCAACCCGGTAATCCCAAAATCCGCCGGCTCGTTATTGGCGGCAAAAATCCTTTCCCCTTTATAGTTGCCGATATCGCTTTTGGGCGCGCAAAGAATATCTTCTTTCGTTAAACTTGTAATTTTCTTGCCATATCCGGAAGGGGCGGTAAATAAAGTATAACCGTTGGCCTTTTTTGTTTCTCCGGAAAACGCCAATTTTTCGAATACGGAGATAACCCCGCTCTTATCAGAAAGCGTTAAAATTTTATTCTTCGTTTTCGTCTTTAAGTCATTATAGCAAGTATCCGCATCCGACTGTTTCTTAATTTCTAAAATTCCGGCGCAAGCTCCCGTTCCTGTGATACTATTCACTCCATCAACATAAGTTTTGAGAGCATCCATAATACTGCTCGCTAAATTTTCACAACTGGCTCCATTGGCGCAAGCGCCACCGGAGCATCCGGAATAGCAAGCCTCTTGCAATTCCAAATGGTAGGAGGGATTGCTTTCCGACACAGGATCTAGTTTCGTACCGTCGCCTTTTCGCAAGCCGCTGATACTGCCGGGAGTATTAACGCATTTATAAACGCCGTCAAGCGATAAATAGCTGGGTTTTTCGCAAGTTTTTCCGCCGCTGGGAACGATCTTGCCGCTCACGCTTTTGCATCCCAAAACACACACCCCCGCCAAACAGTATTTATTGTTATCATCGCCGCACGCCGCCCCCTCGTTGCTTCCATTGCATCCCCCCTCGGCCACCACCGAGTTATCACAACTACCGGAAGGCTGTCCGTTATCCCATGTTCCATCGCTTTTGCAAGTTTGCAACAGACCATCAAGCATACATCTTGTCGCCCCCGGCGCACAAACGAGAGCTGTGCCCCCGCAGTTCTGGTCTATATTAACGCAGACGGCATTGCCATTAATTACGCAACATTTCTGGCCTGCCGCGCATTTTTCCCACTTCTGCTCAAACCATCTCGGAGCACCTGTAGTGGCACGGCCGCATCTATAAACATTTCCAGTTAAATTTTCCGTCTCGCCATTCACTCCGCATGAACGAGTTTCAAGTATCGTTTCATCTTCATAACAAGGTAAACCGGCATTGGCAATATGACTCCTGCCAAATCCGGCAAAAGCAAAGAAAACCGCGCCCGCCAAAACGAAAACTCCGAAGATCGCAATCTTTATTTTGCCCGAACTGCCCGGAAAGTTTCCCAAAAAATTTTTTATTTCCATATTGTTTTGGAATTTTGTTCCAATTAAAAACAAATTAGTTTTAAAACCATTATTGTTTCATTTTCCCAAAGTTAAAAGGGAATGTCAATTGTGAATAACTTTGCTTGCGGGTTAAATCTTTGATTTCTAAATTTTTCATTTTAACGCTCGCGCTTTGGCGATGATTTCTTCATTCACCGGCGTCGGCACATTCGCTTTCTCGCCCAATTTAACGACTTCGCCGTTGTAATAATCGATTTCGCTCAAATCTTTGGGACGATTTCTGCCTTTTGAAATAATCCGCGCGAACAATCCGCGAAAAGGCGCCAGCCGCCAAACCGGCGACAACGCCAGCCGCGCCAAAAACTTCACCGGATAGCCGCCCAAATTATTCGCAAACCCGCCGCCGTTTTTTTCCGCCGCCAAAACAAATTCCCGCAACATGGCAATTTCTTTTTGGAAGATTGTTTTGTCGCGCCAGCCCGCGCCGGCATCAACGCCCTCCGCGGCGCACACCATGCCGATTAAATTCAAAAACAGCTTGGCGTTTTCCATCGCCAAAACATCGTCTCCGCGAAATTCTTGCGCCCTAATTCCCGCTTTCCGAAAAATCTCCCCCAAGTCCGCCCCCCCAGAACTTGCATAGGTGTCACCTATGCAAGTTTGCATAGGTGACACCTCTGCAAACTTTAACACGCCAAAGCCCAGTTTCACCGGCAATTTATAGCTTATGATTGATGTTTCACCATCAGATCGCAGATCAATGCCGTTAATTAAGCTAACGCGGATGATTTTTACTTTGTCCGACCCTTGTCCCATCGCCGCGCGCAATCCTTTCTTGGCGTCGCCAACCGCCGACAATCCGTTTTGCGAAAGTATCAACGATGGCGGATTGTCTTTGCCGGTGAAATGGCGATAATAAAATTCCACCGCTTTGCCAACGGGATTGCGCGTCGCCAGCCACAAAAAATCGGGAGGATTTTTCTTGATTGCGGCGGCAAAATTTTCGGCGGCAATGATTTTGGCGTTAAATGTTTCCGGCAAACCGCCGCCGCGGGCAATTTTTATTTTGCCCGAATTTATCCGGCCGGCTTCATCCAAAAAAGCGACGCCGATAACTCGCGCCGCGTTTTGCAATTCGCGGCAAAACATCGCGCCGGTCCGCCCGCCCGCGCCGATAATATAAAATGTTTTCATAATTCTCAAATTTGTTATTGCCGGATTTTCGCGGCGGCGGCTTGGGCAAAATCCGTGATTTTGGCGCCCGACGCGCGCAGATATTCGCCGAATTGGTCTTGGATCAGCGAATATCCAAAGAATATCGCCAATCCCAACACCGCCGCGACTGCCGCGCCGCCGGCAAAAAATTTCGCCAAATCCGACATATCGTTTTTATTGGGCATAAACGGTGATGATACCAAAAGTCCCCGCGAAAGCCGGGGACTTTTGCAATATCAAAAATCAATCCGCGGGAAATTGAAACGACATCACCGCCGCGCCGATCAAATCCTTTTCGGCATCCCAATTTTTTTCCAAAACAACGCCGGTGATAATGTAAATCTTGCTGTTTTTCGCCGCGTATAATTGCATATTTTTCATCGCTATTTTGTTTTGAACAAACGAACCGCCGATCAAAGTTGCCGCCGTTCCGTCGGCCAGACTAACCTTCCTTTCGGAAATGATTTTGTAATCGCCCACATTGGATTTTAACGCCTCCTTGGCTCTGGCAACATATTCGGACTCGGTAATCGTCAGGTTGTCGCGCACAATATTGATATTTTCAATGAAAACATTGTCGCCGTTTTCATTTTTCTCCGATTCGGGCTTGGAAAAAACCACCAGCGGGCGGAAGCTCATCATTCCTTGGCGGCTGGTCCATCCGACCGGCGCAGTGACCGTTTTTTCCAATTTGGCAACTTCGGCCAATAGCGCGGGATCCACTTGATTTTCTTGCAAAGCCGCGGCTTGATTTGACTCTCCATTTTGCGAAACTTCCGGCGCCGTCGCTCCCGTTTCGGAATTGTCCGGCGGCAAGCCGGCTTGTTTTTGACCTTGATCGCTACTCCCGAAAAACGACACCGCGATCGCCGCCAGAATCAGCATCGCCACCGCGCCCAGCCCCGCCACCAGCAAAAGTTTTTTTCCTCCCGGACCGTTCTCGCGTCCGTAATCGTTGAAATTTTGCCCCGAAACGCCGCCGCCATCGCGGATGGCGCCGCCTTCGGCATCCAAAAACGCTTCGTCAATTTCCGCCTGATGCCACCCCTGCTCCAAAAGAATGTCGGCGATCTTGTTTTTCGAAACGCTTAAAGATAATTGCTGTTTTATGTAATCGACAAGTTCTTTATTCATAAATGAATTTTTCGGGAATATTAATTATTCAACAAAAAACACTATCCCCATTAGTTCATTTTCGCAAACAAAAAACCTGTTGTCAAATAGACTTAAATGTATTCGCCGCAATCCGCCTTTTTATTTATAAATATCATGATCCCCGACTGTTATCAAAAACACTTCTTCACCGCTCCCGTACCGGAATATTATCCTATATTCGTAGTCCACGGAAAACGCCCAATAATCGCAAAAGCGGCCTTGCAATTTATGGACGCGCAACCGCGCGTCGGCCGGGTCGTTTTTGAAAATATCCAGCGCGATTTCCGCTTTGTTCTTCAAGATATCGGATAATTTCTTATAATTCCGCTCGAATTTTGCGGTGGGAATAATTTTCATTTGATTCCGCCTATCTCAACTCTTTAAGAGATTTTATTTCCCTAACCCTGCCGGCGGCAATATCCCGTTCGGCTTCGGCGATTTCCTTGGCCAGTTTTTCTTCCTGCCACATACGAATAAGACAACGGACAAATTCGCTTTTTGAGGCAAATTTACCGGTTTTTACTTCTTTTTCTATTTGCTCGTCCAATTGTTTGGGAAGCGATATGGTAACAACATTGCGCATATTTTTGTGTAGTTATTCAAGCGAAGCAAAACCAAGCTTCGCTTATTTGTCATACATAGTATGACATACCCATTATTCCCTGTCAAAACAATATCGCTCCGGCGCGCGCAGAGCCCACTTGCGGAGAAAAGGAATTTCGCGGCACGCTTTCGCGCGATATCCGCCCACTTTAACATTTTCGGGATACAGGCTCGCTATTTTCTTTTCGGCGGCGGCGCGGCTCTCTGCCACAACCGGCAAACCGCCTGATCGGGAAGGAATGATATCCGGGGTTTATTGGCTCGCTTTCCGCGGCGCCAAGCGGCGGCGGAAATTCCGGCCGGCATTCTAACAAATTACGGTAGCATTTAATTATTATCTATTGCGCACCAACCGAACGAAAAACAAAAACCGCGCTCAAATTTAAAAGCCGCTCTTGCAAGAACGGCTTTTAAATTTGAGCTGGAGCGGGCGAAGAGAATCGAACTCTCGTCTTAACCTTGGCAAGGTCACATAATAGCCACTATACGACGCCCGCGAGTCCCGCCGCGGCGGGATAATTTCAATTGAATAAAAACAGAAGCGCGAAACACATCCATTCAAGCGCAAAAACGGCAAAAAGTCAACCGCGCGCGCCGATTACGCGCCCAGTTTTTTCTTAACAATCGCCGCCAAATCATCCAGCGAATAGTCAACCTTCACCAGATAATCATAGACTCCGTTTTCCAGCGACTTTTCCACCGCCTCAGCGGTGTTCAAATTGGAAAGCACGATCACCGGCACATTTTTGCCCCATTTATCTTGGCGAAGTTTTTTCAACACCGTGATCCCGTCCATTTTCGGCATCACAATATCAAGTAAAATCAAATCGGGACGCTCGGCCAGCGCCGTTTGCAATCCTTCATCTCCGTCCCGGGCGCCAATGGCGGCAAACCCGTTTTGCTTCATTTTGGAAACCAAAAGCTCAAGTAAAACTTTCTCGTCGTCAACGATCAAGATTTTTTTCTTCTGGCCCATATTTTTAATTGAGAATGTTGAACAATCTTAAATTACATTTTCATTATATCAAATAAAAATAAAAATACTAATTGGAGCAATTTAACGCTTTACGCCAGCCCGCGGCCAAAGCCTCATTTTCGGTACAAAACCATCGCTCTCCCGCGCCCTCGTTAATTATGGTTTGGCGATAATACTCGCAATCCGGAGTGTGATAGATTTTTTCACCCTCCAAGTTGATATTGCCTTTGATAACGCATTCGCTCGCGCCGTATTCTCCAGCCGGCGCCGCGGCAGGCAGGCAAATATCGCCCCACAAGCCAAGCAAGTTTTCTCGGGCATAGTTTTGCGCTTCCTTATATTCTTGTTGATATTTACAAGGAACCGCGTAGGTATATTCGTGCGCGTATCCCTCTCTGATCATCAAAAGGCCGAAGTTTGTCCCGTCTTCCAAAAAAACATGCCGCAAAAGCCGGCCGTATTTATCGCGCTCTCCCTGCGCGGGATCATATTCCAATCTCACCTTTTGCCCCGACAAAATAACTTCGGCCCTGTTTGACGCCTCAACGCCGAAACATTCCACCGGCTTTCTCGGATCGACGGTTTCGGGAGTGTCAATCCCGATCACTCGCACTTTTTCAATCGCGCCGTTTACATTCGCTTCAAAAGTATCTCCGTCAATCACCCGCACCGCCGCGGAAAATCCGCGGCCTTCTTGCCCTTGGTCTTGCCGGATATTTTGCCCAACATTGATTTTATTTCCTTTTATTTTATCCGCGCCACCATCAAAAAGCCGCGCGGGCGCGAGCAATGTCCCGGCAATTAAAACCGCGGCGACGGAAAAAAGGAATATGAAAATTTTTCTCATAAAAAAAGCCGCCCCAAAAACGCGCTACGCCGGCGAAGAATTGCCTCGCGTCTTGCCCCGCGGAAAACCGGCGCGAACGATAACGCCGCCGCCCAGCACGGTATCGTTATCATAAAAAACCGCCGACTGCCCGGGAGCGATTGCAAATTGCGGCTCGTCGAGCTTCACCAAAACCCGACCGTCGTCTTGCGGATCAACGAAACAAGAAACCATTTCTCCACTTGAGCGGACGCGCACCCGCCCGCGCATTTTTTTTTGAAGTTTTCCAAAAGCAATCCAGCGCAATTTGCCAACTTCAAAATTATCCGCTCGGACTGCGTTTTTTTCGCCCACAATCACCCGATTTTTGCAAGCGTCAATATTCGCCACATAGACCGGCGCGGCGAGCCCGCCAATGCGCAAACCCCGGCGCTGGCCGATGGTAAAATTAAAATATCCTTCATGCGCGCCCACAATATTTCCCGCCATATCCACAATATCTCCGGGTTTTTTCGTGGCCGGCAAAAGCCGATTTTCGCCGCCGGATTCAGTGAAATCCTGGCTTTCTTTTTTTTGGGCAAATTCCGCCAAACCGGAAGCGCGGGCGATTTCTTTCACTTTGTCTTTGGTCATTTCTCCCAGCGGAAACAGCGCCCGGCGCAACTGGGCTTGATTTAATCGGTAGAGAAAATATGATTGGTCTTTTTTTGGGTCGACTCCGCGCAAAAGAAGCCAGCGGCGGCGGCAACGATCGTAAATTTTGCGGGCATAATGGCCGGTAGCGAAATAATCGAATTGAATGCCGGCAGACGCGGCATTTGCCGCCAAAAATCCAAACTTTATTTTTTGATTGCAGGCAACGCAAGGATTGGGCGTCCGCCCGGCCAGCCGTTCTTTTTTGTAATAATCCAAAACATACCGCCGGTACTCGCCGGAAAGATCAATCACTTTGTGCTTGATTCCCAGAATCTTTGCCGCTCTTTTTGCCGCGCGAATATCATTGATTTCGCCGGGACCGAAACAAACATTATGGGCGATTTTGGGATTGTTTTTTCCTTTCCAAATTTTCATTGTCACGCCAACAACTTCAAACCCCTGTTGCTTCAAAAGAAGCGCGGCTACCGCCGAGTCAACTCCGCCGCTCATTCCCACCGCCGCGATTTTTTGTTTTTTGGATTTTGCTTTGTCCATCTTGTGAAATTTTATTTTGGGCGGCGCCATTGAAAAACAAACCATGGTCCAATGTCCGATGTTATCAACCGAAACCGCCTGTAAAATAACATTCTTATCTGTTTAACACAACAGAATTTTCCTTAGAGAGGATAAACTGCCACCGCGACAGCGTTGATTAACTCCGTCTTAATACAAAAAAGGGGATGAAAGCCGTTCCATTACTAATTGGTTTTGGGCATTGCCGCCAGCTGTTTTTGCAGTTCGGCAATGAGCTGGATGATTAATTGAATGAGTAATTGTTTGACTTCGGCGATCTTTTGCAAAATCTCGGCGCGAGCCATTTTGAGCGGCGAATTGGCCGCCGCTTCGCCAACAACAGCGCCGCTTCCTCCTCCGCCGCCGCCAGCGATTTTACTCTCCTTAGCGCCGCAATTCCCGCCGCACCCATCGTCTCCGCGAGTTTTTCCGACGCAATTCGGCACGCACGACGAAGAGCAAACTATTGTTTTGGGACTGTCAGTTAACTGCGGATTGTTTCCCGCCGGAGTATTGATGGTATAAACATAAATGGTATGTTTTCGTCCGTCCTTCAAGCTGGCCGGCGTTGAAAACGCATACCCATGATTATTTTTGCCGCCGCACAAATTGCCGACTGCCGCTTCCCGCGCCAAATTGGCGGTCGCCGCGCCGACGAAAGACCCTGTGCCCGCCGGACCGTCCGCATAGAAATGAACTTGCAATGCCGCCAAATGATCATCCGGATCGCAAGCCCAGCCGCCGAAAGAACTGCAATCGGCAACATCAAAGAAACCGATTGGCGATTTATTCGCCCGCGATGCGTCGGGAATGTCGTAAATCTCGGAGAAATCCTTCGCCAACCGAGTGAAAGTATAATTGCCGGAATCGGAATTGCATTTTTGAGGATATTTGCCCCAACTTTGCACAACCCCGAAATCTTGTGGAACCTTGGCAATAATCCATTGGGCATCCGCCAAGGTAGATTCATAAAAATCTTTATCAGAAGCAACAGGAAGCGGGTAATTGCTGCATGTCGCCCCGCCCGCGATAATCGCGAATTTTATGCCGCGCGCCCGGCAGAAAGACGACAAATCGTTAAGCTCCGAAACGATATCCAGCCCCCTCTCTCTCGCATAACAATAATCTATGTCCACTTGAAAAAATGGGAAGTCATACCCTGATTTTTCCTTGAAACCGATAATCCATTGCTTGAGCTGTTCAACGCTGAAATGCGGATAAGGTTCAACATCGCCAATAATGATATCGGGATATTTTTGTTTGATTAAATTTACATATTTAACCGTTTCAACAAGACTTTTATCCATTGTCTGATTGCAACTGCGGCCCTCAAGAACATATTGCCCTCCAATAAACGGTTCATCCATTGATATGTATCCTACCTTGGCGCCATAGCTCTTGATTTTTTCAATATCAGCAATGGCTGCGCCCGCCGTCACCTCCCCGGTACAGCCCCAATCCTTTACCGCGCCTTCTTCCAGCGCGATATTCACGCCCCATTGGTCAAGCTTCGGTAAAATTATCGAGATTTCGGTTTCGGAAAACCATCTTTGAAGCGGGCCATACAAATAAAAAATGTCAACTTTTTTTCGTGTATCCCTCCATTGACTTTCATTATTGAACAAATCCATGTAATCCGCACACCCCACACTATACGCCGGCGCATACGGTTGCGGCGCAAATTGAAGCGATGAAAGATGATTGGTGATGTTTTTGCAAGCGCCGGCTTGGCATATTTGGCTGAATGGGCAATTTGAATCCTTGTCCCGCCAGCCGCTCCCGTCGGATTGGCAAACTTTGCAACCGGAAACCGCGCCGGGAACGCAATTTTGGCCGGCAACACATTTGTCAATTTTTAATGAATTATCGGACTGCTTGACAACGCGGTAATTGATACCATTCAAAACCGCCTGATCGGGGCCAAGGCTTCCGAGCTGGGTTTGGTCGGCGCGCCGCCAGTCGGTCCAATTCTTGGAAGACTGAAAAACTATTTGCCAAACGGCGTTATCGTTACCGAATGCCGAAACGGTAAATTTTCCGGCACCGTCATCGGTAACGCTCGGGCCGGAAATTAATCCTCCTTTCAACGAATACCATTCATTTTGATTCGCCGCCGGACTGAATTCATTGGCCCAAAGAGCATTATCGGTGCCAATGGCAACAACAATAAGTTTGTCGCCGGACGCAAATATCGCCGGATCATATTTAACGGTCCCTCCGAGGTTGGCTGCAATTGACCAATTCTGACAGGCCGGAACGGCGAGCGCGCACCCGGCAAACCCAAAATAACAAATCATTGCCGCGGCCGCCCGAAAAACCAATTTTGTTCTCATTGTGTTGCCGCCAGCTGTTTTTGCAGTTCGGCGATTAATTGAAAGATAAGGCGAACCAACAATTGTTTGATTTCCTCAATCTTGGCCAAGATCTCGGCGCGGGTCATTTTGTCCGGCGGATTGGCCGCCGATCCGGTAGCGACGCTCCCTCCGCCGCCGCCGCCAGCGATTTTGCTCTCCGCGCCGCCGCAATCCCCGCCGCACCCGTCGTCTCCGCGAGTTTTTCCGACACAATTCGGCACGCACGACAAATCGGCGGTACAAGTTCCATTTTGACAAATTTTCTTGGCACCGCATTTTGTATTGTCGTCCCGCCAGCCGCTCCCGTCGGATTGGCAAACTTTGCAACCGGAAACCGCGCCGGAAATACAGACATTGGTTGCAAGACATTCATTGTTGTTCGGACAAAAATTGTCCCAAAAAGGAAGGCAACTCTGCTCGTCATCCACCGCGTAAAGATCCACCGCAGTCGGCGCATATCCCGAATTGGTATTGTAAAAACCAAACCAGCCATAATCTTTCAAAAACCATTGTTCTTCGGTCAGAATTTTGGCGCCGCCGCAACCATTGACCGCATCATACGATATTCGCATCACTGAATTGACTTTCTGGTAGAATTTCACCGGGACCGGCTGGCCGTCGCATGTGAAATTATCGCAAGTGTCATAAATAATGTATCTGACATTACTTAATGTATGATAAATCGGGCAATTTTCGGCAGTCTGGCAGACCGCATCATAGCATTCCCCTTCTTTGTTCGGACCGTCGCCGCCCATATAATTAACATAAAACGGCTCCTGATAGCACCCGGAAACTATCATATGCCATTGTCCGTCGGGAATGACATCAAGAGGAACAAAGATCAACCCCGGATCGGGCATAACCTCTTCTTTGATCATTCCGTCATGAAAATTATTGCTGTTAATGCTCGTCCAATATCCGTTCAAAACTTTAATTTTCCCCTGCTGGCTCCCCCAGGGACGAGAACAACCGGCTTGAATTGTTTTGATGGAAATTGATCCGTCGGCATTGGTTTTTGTAGTTCCCAGTTTCGCATTGGCCCATCCCAACCCATCATCGCAAGCATTTCCCGGCCCGGCCGCGCGATAACCGGAATCAAGCGTCCAAACACCTTTTGTAGCAGTGGCGCGCGCCAGCCATAAAGATGCCGGCTGGGAATTTGATGCCGCCACCGTGATTGTCGCATTAACGGTTTTATCGCCAAACCATTCCACGCCATCCTGCACCATCCGCCATTGAAAATTATAAGTGCCGGGAACTGCCGGAGCGGTAACATTAAAAACAAATTTCTTCGTTGCACCGGGCAGAATTGATTCACCATCGGAAAAATTTACGCGGCCAAAACTCCAAACGGTATTATCTTGATGGTTTTGCGACCCCAAATGGTAATGATCGGCATTAGTCCAAGCTGTTGTGCCAGCGTTTTTCATCGTTATGATAACCGGATAAACCCGGCCCGGATTCATAAACGCCGGGACTACTTGTGAAATAAACTCGGCGTTGTTGGTTTTAATATCCGCGGCGCAATTTATCACCTTTGGACTGCCGGCAATAAGTGAGTTATTGTTCGGCACGGTATCAATTGCATAAGCGTAGATTGTATGAGGATTGCCGTTGAATAAGCTTACCGGCACTGGAAATGAAAATCCATGGGCCAAATAACCGCCGCAAGAATTGCCAACCGCCGCTTCCCGCGCCAAATTGGCGGTCGTCGCGCCAACAAAAGACCCGGTACCCGCCGGACCGTCGGCATAGAAATGAACTTGCAATGCCGCCGAATGATCATCCGGATCGCAAGCCCAGCCGGCAAAGGAACTACAATCGGCGGCATCAAAAAAGCCGATCGGCAACTGGTCGACATCCCCGGCGACAAATTTTGGTATGCAAAAAAAACAGATAAATAAAAACAAGCTCACAAAAAATATTTTTGTTCTCATTGCGTTGCCGCCAGCTGTTTTTGCAGTTCAGCGATTAATTGGATAATCAACTGAATTAAAAGTTTTTTGATTTCGGCGATCTTTTGCAAAATCTCGGCGCGGGTAAGCTTGTGCGTTTGGGTTTGCAACTCGGAATCGGAGACAACCGGCCCGCCGGCGATTTGGCTCACGCACTGTCCGCCGGCATTACAAGTTTTGCCACCGGCGCATGTTCCGCAATCAATCGTTTGGCCGCAACCAGCGCTCCACGACCCGCATTCATAATTGCCCAAAGCAGCGCAGGTTTTGGGAACACAACCCCGGCTTGATTTGCAAACGCCCGCCTCGCAATATTGCCCGGTGGCGCATTTGGAATTGTCGTCGGCCCAGCCGCTCCCGTCGGCAAGGCATACTTCGCAACCGGAAACTTGACCGGCGGCACAAACCGCACCGACTACCAAAACCGCGGTATTGGATGTTTTTTCGCCAAACCACTCCACGCCGTCTTGCACCATCTGCCATTGGAAATTGTAAGCGCCCGGAGTTGCCGGCGCTTTGACATCGAAAGTGAAAGTTTTGGTTTGACCCGGCGCAACCGATTCGCCGGCGGCAAGTAAAACGCGGCCTTCCCGCCAAATCCAATTATCTTGGGGATTTTGCGAACCGAGGCGATATTTATCGGTTTCCGTCCATGCCGCCGTGCCGGTGTTTTTCATAACCACCGAAACCGAATAGGTTTGCCCGGCAGTCATGGTTTGCAAAATATTTTGAGAAATAAACTGGGCGTTGTTACCCGCCAACGCCGCCACAGGGATAAAAGCCGCCGCGAAAAATACAAACCCGACGCAAAATGTTTTTTTCATTTTGTTAAAAATTATCGATTCTTGCATTTTAATTCATTTTCGGCAGTGCCGCCAGCTGTTTTTGCAGTTCGGCGATAAGCCGGCCTGGCATTATTTTACCATAAAAACCGAAGTTTCGTAATTCCAATTCCCTTCGTGTTGTGCTAGCATTAACAGATAATATAGATTAAGCGGTTATGAATTTTTCCCAAAGCGCCAATCTTACTGCCGAATTTGTCCGCACGGATTTCAAACTTCGCTATCACGGTTCCTATTTGGGCTATCTTTGGTCATTTATCAAGCCGTTGATGATGTTTGGCGTGCTTTATGTGGTTTTTTCCAAATTCCTGCGCGTCGATTATCCCGATTATCCGCTATACTTGTTTTTGGGCATTATTCTGTGGAATTTTTTTGCCGAAGCCACCACCAGCGCCATGTGCTCGATCGTGGAAAAGGGCGGTCTGATAAAAAAAATCCATTTCCCCCGCGAAATTATCGTTTTTTCCTCGGTCGCGGTTTCTTTCATCGTCCTCATCTCCAATTTTGCCATATTCGGTATTTTCTATCTTTTCGCCGGGCTCGCCTTTGATTTGAATATGCTTTTTTTTCTGCTATATTTATTACAGCTGTGCGTCGTGACCTTGGGCGTCGCTTTTTTTCTGAGCGCGCTCTACCCAAAATTCCGCGATCTTTTCCATATCTGGCAAGTACTGCTCCAAGTCGGTTTTTGGGCGACTCCGATAACTTATATCTTGCAAATCGTTCCCCAAAAATATGCCGCGCTTATCCTGGCAAACCCTCTGGCCGGCATTATCTATAATTCCCGGCTGGCACTGATCAACCACCGATTTCCCGATGCCGGTTCCTTTCTATATGCTTTGATCGCGGGAATTATCATCCTTGCGGCGGGTTATTTTTTATTTTTCCGGCGGATGCCTTTTTTTGCCGAAGAAGTCTAGCGTAAAAACCATGGAAATTGTCAGCCTTCAAAATGTGTCGAAAAGTTTTAGACTGCCGCGCGAAAAGAAAAATACCCTCAAAGAGTACCTTTTTTCCGGAGGCAAAAGCAAAAACTATGAGGAGCTGTGGGCTCTCCGTCAAATCAATTTTTCCGCGCGAAACGGCGAATTCATCAGTTTCATCGGTCCCAACGGCAGCGGCAAAAGCACGCTTTTAAAACTCATTT
>DIFW01000020.1 GCA_002419295.1 Patescibacteria group bacterium UBA5738 | reverse complement strand
GCTGGATCAGGCTTTCGCCCATTGTCCAATATTCTCGGCTGCTGCCACCCGTAGGTGTCTGGGCCGTGTCGCAGTCCCAGTGTTGGGGAACAAGCTCTCACTCCCCCTAACCGTCATCGCCTTGGTGGGCCGTTACCCCGCCAACAAGCTGATAGTTCGCAGGCTCATCAATGACCGGCTTGCGCCTTTACCCTTTAGCTTGCGCTTCAGGGACCATCGGGTATTACTCCGTCTTTCGACGGGCTATCCCCGTGTCAATGGTAGATACCTACGTGTTACTAACCCGTTCGCCGCTAATCATACATCTTGCACAAGAAAATCCTAATTGTTTCGCAATTCGCAAAATCCATATCGTCAACATTCAAGGCCTTACTTTCAAAATAAATACTGCATCCTTTGTTGAAAACATAAAACACTACTCACAACAGAATTCCCTTGTGCAAGACATATGATCCGCTCGACTTGCATGCCTTATCCACATTGCCAGCGTTCATCCTGGACCAGGATCAAATCCTCAGTAAAAGAGTCCAAGACAACTTCAAAAAATTCTTTGTATGCTTTTGTTAAAGCGCATACGCTTTTGGCTCACGAAAAATTTCCGTGGAAAAAAGAAATTTTTCGCTATTTAATTTTAGAAGTTCTTTCCCCTCGGCGTGCTCGCTTCGGGATTTCCTCGCTCGCGCTCGGTCACCCCTTTGGCAATTATAACTATTTGTTAAAAACAAACAAAAAATCATAATATCATACAATTTATTATGACTTTTTTCTTGCCATTAACTTTTCGCCAAAACCTTTACTTGCTCGGGCAACAATTGCAATCGCAAGCGCAAACTTTGGGCGCGGCTTTTTTCTTGTCGGTCTTTTTTGCAGGTGCTTTTTTGTCCGCCATCTTTTTGTGATTAATTCGGCAACAATGACAGCTTACCTTTTTTTAAATCCGATGTCAATACAACCGGCAAGCCGTGTGTTTTTCCTGTCAAATTTTTCCAATCTTTTGAAGAAATTTGAGAGAAAAAGTTGCAAAAAAGGTAAAATGCAACATTAATACTGAGCTAAATTATTATTGATGATAATAATAAAATAGCTCCCAAGAATCCAATTACCGTTATAATGGATTCCATATTTTCCGATGCGGCGTCAACCGCATCTAAAATTCTTATTATTTTTTCGCCTCCTTTTTAGCGGTTCAGGCAATGTAATTTTCTGTGTCCCATCTTAACCGATATTTTGGGCTTGTCAATGAATGCGGTTATTCACCTTTTTTCAAAGTAAAATTTTTATTTTTACAATCAATAATCGCCTTGCATCCGAATTTTTTCAAAAAACCCATTCCAACTAGCGGTGGATTATCGGAGATTAAAACATCAACATATTCCGATAAATTTTCAAATGCCGAAATTGCGTATGCCATCGGAAATTCAATATTTTGGCCGCTGGCAATTTTTGATTTTATTTGTCCGGCTATTTCCAATTTTAATTCCTGCGCCATTGCCGGCGTTATTTGCAAATCGCCGTTAAATCCGGTGTCCAAAATCATGATCGGCGCCAATGTTTTTTGGTTCCAGCTGATAACAATTTTAATGGCGGGAAAATCGTCAACAAACAGCCCTTTCATAAAGAATGATTAGAATTTTTAATTATTTTCTTGCGTAATTCCACCCATTGAATAAACCGCGTCAAAACCAATTCGCATAATGTAGAACATTTTATCGGGTTGTTTTTTTTTCGCCAGCATCATTGCTTCAAGCGGGGTTTTGCCCAAATAAACTTGGCCGCTTTGCGGCTCAATCGCCAAAACCTTTCCATTATATTTTGGTTCATATCGCGATTTTATCCGCTTATAAATTTTTTCCCCGGCGACAACCAATCCATGCATTTTTAATTTTGACGGCAATTTGTATTCCATGATTTAATTATTGCCATTAAACCATTCTTGTCAACCCGCATGAATGCGGGCGAATAATTATTCGCCCCTACGATGCGAATTTGGATTTGTATTGTAGGGGCGAAACTATGTTTTCGCCCGCGTTTTGTTTGTGAAATCCGCAATACGGGCGATTACATGGAATCGCCCCTACGGGTTTTAATGCGGCGGTTGTCAACGGTTGTATTTCTTTTTTGTGTTTGGTAGGATGGGATATTATGACAAACGCTTCACCGGCAAAAATACCGCCGCAAAATTTGGAAATTGAGCAATCCGTGTTGAGCTGTTTGATGCTTGATCGCGCCGCCATGAATAAAGTGGCCGATGTTTTGTCGCCGGACGATTTTTACAAACATAATCATCAAACGATCTACGCGGCTTGCCGCGATTTGTTTGAGAAGGGCGATCCGATTGACTTTTTATCGGTTTCCAACCGCTTGAACGAAAAAAAGGAATTGGAAGCGATTGGCGGTAATGGTTATTTAACGGAATTGGTGAATTTGGTGCCCAGCTTCGGCCATGTGGCGTCATACGCGAGAATAGTGCGGCACAAACGGGTGTTGCGCGATTTAATTTCGGTGTCGCGCGACATTGAAATGCTGGGCTATGACGAAAGCGAAGACCTGGAGCAAGTGCTGGACAGCGCCGAGAAAAAGATTTTTAATATCGCGCAAAAGGGCGTTGCGCAGGATTTTACCATGATCAAAGAAACCCTGCCCGACGCGTTTGACCGCATCGAGAGATTGTCGCAAGGCAGCGGCACGCGCGGCCTTGCCACCGGATTTGCCGATTTGGATAAGATGCTTTCGGGACTGCAAAAATCCGATCTGGTGATCTTGGCGGCGCGGCCGTCGCTGGGAAAATCCACGCTGGCGCTGAACATTGCCGCCAATATTGCCGCCAGCGAGAAAATTCCGGTGGGCGTCTTTTCGCTGGAAATGTCAAAAGACCAAATGGTGGATCGTTTGATTTCGGCCTATTCCGGAGTTGATCTATGGAAAATCCGCACCGGCCGCCTGCAAACCGAAGATTTTGAAAATATCCAGCGCGCGCTGGCGATTCTATCGGAAATGCCGCTCTATATTGATGATGTGGGCTCTCCCTCGGTTCTGCAAATGAAGGCGCTGTCGCGCCGCTTACAGGCTGAAAACGGGTTGGGGCTTTTGGTGATTGATTACTTGCAGTTGATGGAACCGCTCAACCGAATGGCCAGTCCGGTTCAGCAAGTTTCGGAGAATTCCCGCGCCCTGAAAGGATTGGCGCGCGAGCTTAACATCCCCGTGCTTGTCCTATCCCAGCTGTCCCGCGCCGTGGAACAACGGATCCCGCCGATTCCCAAGCTGTCCGATCTGCGCGAATCCGGCGCCATTGAACAAGACGCCGATGTGGTGATGTTTATTTATCGTGAAGATCGCTACCGCGAAAACAGCGAAAAGAAAGGTATTGCCGAAATCATTATTGCCAAACACCGCAACGGCCCGGTGGGCAAACAATTGCTCTATTTTGACGATCGCACGGTGTGCTTTAAAAACCATACCGAAGGATACGAATACCAAGAGCAAGACCAATATGCCGCCAGCGAAGAACAGCTGGGCTAATGACCAATTTTTAATTTTCAATTTCCAATAAATTTTCAATTATTTAATTTTCAAAAAATATCCAAAATCAATAAAAAAAGGTAGAGCCGGAGCCCTACCACATTCTCGTTAAATAGTATGCTACATATAGCATACTCACTATTATGCTTACGAAAGCGACTACAACGGCAATATCCACGACATCATCAAGTCTCATGATCGGGTCATATTATTATAAAAAAGTCAAGGGTAGCGGGAACAACTACTCACTGGGAGGTAAAAAATAGCGAGGGGTCGTTACAAAATTGCATAGGTGGCACCTATGCAATCTGTGCAACTTGCGCGTGTATATAAAAAAAGAGCCCCGAGAGTTTTAATCCTCGAGGGGAGATGCATCGGAATTATAAATTCAAGTACTTTTTGATAATTGATTCAAATTTCTTGATATCATCAATGCCTGACATTAAAACTTCATAGGCAATGGCAAAATCAAATTTTTGGTAATCGTGAATTATTGAATTACGAAAGCCGGTCATTCTAATCATTTTTTGCGCCAATTCCAATGAGATAACCTCTTTTTCTTTCAGGGTTTCAAAAATTTCTGCGTATGATCCGGGCCGGTAAAAATCTTTGAGAGCGATTACCGCTTCGCCCAAATCAATTGCGGATTGGCAAAGCAAATATAGATACCGCTCCAAGGCGCCTTTGAGCGTGGCGTCGCCTTCCAAATCTTTTTGCGAATGTTTCCGATATTCAAGCAATTGCGAGTAATATTCATCAATGGCTTTTAGTTTTGATTCAATAACATTGATTGTTGTCATTTTGTTTTTTGATATGTGTCAATAAAAATTCTGAAATCAAAATATTCATTTAAAATTCTTGATTCCACAATAATCTTATGTGGTTCTTTTTCAAAAATAACTTTGCTTTCGCTGATGATCGCGTATTTTAGATTTATATTGTCTGTATCGTTTATCACCGCCACATCAACTTTGTTGGTTTTTAGCGCGTTCGACAGCTCGCCCATCAATTGGAATTTAATGTCATATCTCTTTTTTTTGTCCGGTTCATTCAAATAGACCGCGAAATCATAATCGCTCATCGGCCCGCGCCTATTGGTTGCTGTGGAGCCAAAAATATACGCCAAAACGATCTGGGGCATCTTGCGCGCCAAACCCTCCATCAAATCCTTATATTTTTGCAAATTATTCTCAATATCGTCCATATTCCATTGCTTATGTTTATACCTTCAACATACCAAAAACCCGCCGAAAACACAAAAATTGCATAGGTGCCACCTATGCAAATCTATGCAAATTCGTCTTGCGCGTGTATAAAAAAAGAGCCCCGAGAGTTTTAATCCTCGAGGGAATGCGCAAATTCAGCGATTTGGGCAATCGCTTTTGGATGTTCCCATGTCTGGCTATGGTTCATCCATGGAAATCTTGCGACTTTGCCAAATCCTGTATTTGGAAAAGCTCCAAATAATAATTGCCCTACGATCCCGAACCAACCTTTGATTTCTAAGGTTGGCGGCCATTCATAACCGAATTTGAGCAAATGCTCATTGAGCTCGGTTATGCCAGGACTATTCTTGCGAAGGCCGGAAATAACTGCTTGATTTTCGAGATCAAACCCGCCAATGCGAAGGGCAAAATCATATGATCCGCCAATCGGCGGTTCTTCAAGCACTAGGCCATCCGGCGGGTTAATCGATGCGGCCAAAAGCGCTACGATACCGCCTAACGAGTGGCCGCTCAAAATTACCAATGTTTCAGGCTGATATTCCCGATACTCATCAATTTTATGTGCCACTATTGACGCGGCACTAAAAACTGATATTTTACTTACTCCTTCAGGCCATGCGGATACCTCACGGAATAATATTCCGTGTTGAGCGTAAAGTTTTTTTACTGCTGGCATTCTTACTTGCGTTTTTTCAATTGCCTTTTCGGGGGTATCTGTATATCCCCTAATATGGAGAACGACTATTTTCCTTCTATCCAATCAAACCACCTCCTTTATTAAGTTTTGACTGGAATGCTGGTTGGATTATAGCATAAATTGGAAAATTTGTCAAATTGACGAGGTGGGTGCGGACTTGTATAATGAAAGCGTTGGGTTAAATCAATTTCCATGGAAAATCAAAAAAAGAAAAATTTGTCTTTTTCGGTTATTTATCAATCAGTGCCGGAAGGCGGCTATGTGGCGTGGGCGCCGGCGTTGCCGGGTTGCCACACGCAAGGCGACACTTTGGAGGAAGCCGAAATCAATATTAAGGAAGCAATCGCGCTTTATTTGGAAACCTTGGGTTCCCGTAATGAGTGCTTGCCTCAAGAGGTGAAACTTTTTCAAGGTATGGTCGAGGTTGAGGTTTAAATTGCTTTTCAATGAAAAATCTGCCCTCTTTAAATTTAAAACAAGTTATCAAAGCTTTAAAGAAACTCGGCTTTGAAGAGGTTCGGCAAAAGGGTTCGCATTTGGTTTTGTATAATCAAAAAACAAACAAAAGAACCGTTGTGCCGATTCACGCCGGAAAAGAAATCAAAAAACCACTTTTAAAATCAATTATTGAAACCGATGCCGGAATTTCAATTGAAGAATTTTTAAAATTATTATAATCAACGCGAATTCAAAAAAATCGCCCGATTTTCATTAGGGCGGTTTTTTCATATTTTATCAAAGATTAACGATTAAAGATTAAAGATTGATTCCGGTAATTTCCACTTCGGTTAGCTGCTGTCTGTGGCCTTTCTTTAAATGATAACGCTTCTTGGCCTTGTATTTGTAGGCGATCACTTTGGGGCCCTTGGTTTGCGCCACGATATTGGCGGCCACGGCGGCGCCCTTTACGATCGGCTGGCCGATTTCCACCTTTTTGTCATCGGTTTCCACGAGCAAAACTTCCTCGAATTTGATCGGAGCGCCCGCTTCCCCTTCCAATTTTTCCACTTTCAATTTTTGCCCGGGAGTGACGATATATTGCTTCCCGCCGGTTTTGATTACTGCCAACATAATAAATAGTTAATTAGTTATGAGTTGATGAGAAAATTCAACAACATCCGAATTCTATAATAAATCAGGCAAAAAGTCAATTTTCAATGTTCGGCTTATCTATTTGTTTGATATCAATCTTTTCCCGGTCAGAATCGGTTATTTTAATGATATCTTTGTCGATTTTGCCGAATTCTTTGGCGGCGGCGTTGTAGGTGTTCACCGAAGTGGTTAAGTGAGCGCCCAGTTTGCTCAAATACTCGTTATAGGCGCACAAATGTTTGCCCAGCATTTCCACGCGCTGGCGGATTTCTTTGGCGGATTCTTCGATTTGCAGGGCGCGCAGGCCTTGCAGAACCGTTTGCAGATAGGCCAAAAAGTTGGTGGGAGAAACAATGATCACCCGCTTTTGGGCAAACGCGTATTCAATCAAGTCGCGGGTGTTAACCTTGACCGATCCCACTTCATTGATGAGCAAATCATAATAGATGCCTTCCGAAGGGATGAACATCAGCGCGAATTCCATCGTACCTTCATTGGGCCGGATATATTTTGAAGTCTCGTCAATACGGTTTTTCAAATCAATTTTAAAAACTTTTTCCAATTCTTTTTTGCGGTTTTCGTCTTTTTCGTTAATGATTTTGTTGTAATTTTCCAGCGAAAATTTGGAATCAATGGGAATGATTTTGTCTTTTACGAACACCGCCGCGTCCACGATTTCGCCGTTTTTAAATTTATATTGCATTTGAAACGATTGCGGCGGCAAAACATTTTTCAAAACCGTTTCCAGATAATACTCGCCCAGAATCCCCCGCTGTTTGGGGTTTTTGAGAATATTTTCCAGCGATTGCAATTGTTGCGCGAATCCCACCACCTGCTTGTTGGTGCTGTCCAGTTCGGTGAGCTTTTGCGTGACATCGCGGATAACTTTAAAGCTTTGTCCGAACTGTTCCTGCATCGCGCGGTTGGATTCGGTCAGCTTTGAATCCAGTGTCTGGCTCACTTGATTCAACTGCTGTTGCAACATCGCCATTCCCGCGTCATTCTTGGGCATTTCCTCCCCCTTCCGCTTGCGCAACAAAAACCAGGTTTGCGCCCCCAGCGCAACAATCACCGCAATGAATAAAATTAAAGTTATTGTATCCATATTTCCCATTATATACCATTTGCGCAAAAAAGCCGTTTTAACAATGGGCGGCAAAATTTCGAAATATTAAAAAAACCAATCGCTATCTTTTCAACGATTGGAGAGCCTGATCAAGGCCTTTAAAATATTTATTTCATACAGCAACAATATGCCCAAAACCGGAAGTGCAACAAAATATATCTCCCTATTCGGCCAAACTTTGGCAAAAAATGGAATGAATATAACAATGGAAGACGCCGCTCCGAGAATACAGTATTTGATATATGTTTTTGGATCCCGGTTTTGTATATATTGGTTGAAATACAACGCCGATGCCAAACCCATTAAAAAAAATATGACAAGACAAACCAACCATATTGCCGGCAAATTAACCCCATTCAATGGCATTTTGAATCCTCCTAATTTACAAATAACTTTTACCTATATTCTGCATATTTTGCTGGAAAAATCAATCATTTCAAAAATTTTGCGGTCCATGTACTGGACTTTTTTAATTGTTCCGGGGTGCCGGTGAAGATGATTTTGCCGCCTTTGCCGCCGCCGTCGGGACCCATCTCCACGCACCAGTCTGCCTCTTTGATGATTTCCAGATTGTGTTCGATGATTACCACGGTGTTGCCTTTTTCTACCAGGCGGCGCAAAATAATCATCAGTTTTTTGGCATCGTCAAAATGCAGACCCACAGTCGGTTCATCCAAAATGTAAATTGTTCTGCCGGTGTCGCGCTTGGCCAGTTCGGTGGCCAGCTTTACTCGCTGGGCTTCTCCGCCCGACAAGCTGGGCGCGGACTGTCCCAACTGTAAATAGCCCAGACCAATATCGGACAGCAGTTCCATTTTGTCGCGGATCGGAGGAATGTCCGAAAAGAAAGTTTTGGCTTCATTGATGCTCATTTCCAGAACATCGGCGATGCTTTTGTCGTGATATTTGGCGCCCAACACCTCGGCGGTGAACCGTTTGCCGCGGCAAACCTCGCATTCCACATAAACATCGGGCAGAAAATACATTTCCACTTTTTGAAACCCCTCTCCGGCGCATGCCGAACATCTTCCTTTTTGGGTGTTGAACGAAAAATGGCCCGGGGTGAAACCGCGCATTTGCGCGTCGCGGGTGCGGGTGTAGAGTTCGCGGATGTAATTAAAAACTCCGGTATAGGTGGCAGGGTTGGAGCGCGGCGTTTTACCGATCGGGCTCTGATCCACTAAAACCGCTTTATTAAGCCGTTCAATGCCGCTCATCGTCTCATAGCGGCCCGGCACGGTGCGGCTGCGCATAATGTCGCGCAGTAGCGCCGCCGACAATGTTTCAATCACCAAAGTGCTTTTGCCCGATCCGGAAACTCCGCAAACCATGGTCAATTTCCCCAAAGGAATTTTCAAATCAACATTTTTGAGCGTGAATTGGGACGCGCCTCCAAGCTCCAGCCACAGGGTGCGTTCGCTCACTTCTTTTTTCTTGTAACCGGTAGCCATTGATAATTTGCGGCTCAAATATTTTCCGGTGATGGTGCCTGATTGCAATAGTTTCGCGGGCGTGCCTTCAAAAACCACTTTTCCGCCTTGAGTACCGGCAAGGGGGCCGATTTCAATTATCCAGTCCGCGGCGCACATCACTTGCTCGTCGTGTTCCACCACGATCACGGTGTTTTTTAATTCCTTGAGCTTTTGCAACGCGCCGATTAAGCGATCAACATCGCGCTGGTGCAGACCCACGGTGGGTTCGTCCAAAACATAAACCACGCCCGAAAGCGCCGAACCCAGCTGGCAGGCCAAACGGATGCGCTGGTTTTCGCCCACGGACAGCGTTGTGGCTTCGCGCGCCAGATTGATGTAATCCACGCCCACTTCCACCAAAAAATTTAATCGCTTGCAAATCTCGCGCAGTAGCGGCGCGGCGATTTCTTTTTCTTTTTGCGGCAAATTTTGCGGCAATTGCTTGAAAAAATCAATCTCTTCGGCCACCGGCAAGGCGCACAACTGGTGAATATTTTTTTCTCCTATTTTGACACTCAGCGCTTCGGGCGAAAGCCGCGCCCCGCGGCAAGACGAACATTCAATTTCGGACATATATTTGGCAATTTCTTGGCGCAGATATTCCGAAGTGGTTTCGCGATAAGTTCGCTCCATGCGCGGAATAACGCCTTCATAGCTTGCGTGGGATTTGCCGCCATAGAGCACTAATTGGCGGATAGGATCAGGCAGATTGCCAAAAGGTTCGTCCAATGAAAAATTTTCTTTTTCGGCCAGATTTTGCAAACTCCATTTCTGGTGCGGCACTCCCAATGTCCGCAATGACCATCGCCCCATCGAAAACCACGGCAAAATCGCGCCCTGATTAAGCGACAAGCGAGGATTCAGAATCAATGCTTCATTAACCTTGGCAAGTTTTCCCAATCCTTGGCAGGTGGAACACGCGCCATAGGGACTGTTGAACGAAAAAATTTTGGGCTCAATATCGGGCAAGGAAATATCGCATTCCGAACAGCAAAAGCGGCTGGAAAACGATTGTCCGGCGATAATTTTACCCTTGCCCATTTCCAATGCCTTTTTCACCGCCGCCAAGATTCGTTCTTTTTCCTCTCTTAAAATACTTTCTATCTTTTTCTTTTTGTTGGCCAGCGCTTCTTTTTCGGTCTTTGAGATTCCTTTTTTTTGTTTCGTTGTCGTTTCGCTCCGGCGCGCCGGCGACTGGTTGTCGTTATACCGTCTCAAATCAAAAGCATCAATGGGTACGCTGATGGTGTGCGCTTTGTTTTTGTCTAAAATTTTGTCTTTGGCCTCCGCGGCATCGTAGGTGATGCCGTCAATAATGATTTTCGGCCATCCGGAACGATAGATTTCTTCCAGAATGCCTTGATGGGCGCCTTTTTTGGCGCTTATTACCGGGGAAATAACCGTAATTGAAGTTTTGAGCGCGCTCTCATAAACTTTTTGGGCGATATGTTCCGGCGTTTGCGATGACACCGGTTTGCCGCATTTGGGACAATGCGCGATGCCGATGTGCGAATAAAGCAAGCGCAGATAGTCGTAAATCTCGGTGAGCGTGCCCACGGTGGAACGCGGGTTGGAAGAAATGGTTTTTTGATTCACCGCGATCGTGGGCGACAATCCGCTGATTTTTTCCACATCCGGTTTTTTCAAACCGCCCAAAAATTGCCGCGCGTATGACGATAAACTTTCCAAATATCGCCGCTGGCCCTCGTTAAAGATCGTGTCAAACGCCAGCGACGACTTTCCCGACCCGGAGATACCGCAAATCACCACCAATTTGTTTTTGGGGATCTTAACACTGATATTTTTCAAATTGTGCACCTTAACGCCCGAAAGTTCAATGAAATCATCCATAAAAATTTAAAATGAAAAATCAAAATTAAAAATGACTGTAAAATAAAAAATTTATAAATTCGGATGATTATGCATTTAATCATTTTAAATTTTGCACTGTAATTTTTAATTTAGTTGGCGTAGCGCTTTATTATACCCCCAAATCCCAATCTTGAAAAGACCTGGTTTTGTGGTAGGTTAAAAAGATGGACAATGATTTGAAAAACAAAATTGAGAGTCTGCCGGACAAGGCCGGGGTGTATTTTTTTAAGGATATAAATGAGCGGGTGATTTATGTGGGCAAGGCCAAGAATTTGAAAAAGCGGGTGAAAAACCATTTTCAAAAGCCGGACCAGCACGCCTTTGATTTTGTGGCGCAAATCGCCGATATTGATTTTATTTTGGCTGACGGCGAAAAAGAAGCGCTTTTGCTGGAACAGCAATTCATCAAAAAACTCCAGCCGCGCTGGAATGTGGAATGGAAAGACGACAAAAGTTATTTTTACATCGCGCTGTCCGCCGATGATTTCCCCCGCGTCTATCTCACCCATCAACCTGCCTTGAAAGGGTCTGACCCTTTTAAAGTTGAAAGGGTCAGACCCTTTCAAGATTGTTTTGGGCCGTATGTGTCCGGGTGTGAAGCAAAATCGTTTTTAAAAGAAATCCGTAAAATACTGCCCTATCGCTCGTGCCGCGATTTGCCGAAAAAACCATGCTTTTATCGCGATTTAAAATTGTGTTTAGCTCCGTGCGTGGACAAAAAAACAAAATTAACTTATCTTAAGGCGATAGCTGTTTTAAGAAGTTTGTTTCGAATCTATCAAGGTCAAAGATTACCAACCCATTTTTCAGAGGGTCTAACCCTCTGTTTCAGAGGGTTAGACCCTCTGAAAAAAATGAGGGTTGAGGGGTATGATATTTCCAATTTGGGCGGGACGCTGGCAACGGGGTCAATGGTGGTGTTTGAAAACGGCAGAGCCAATAAAAAGGAATATCGGAAGTTTAAAATTAAAACCGTGCGAGGGCAAAACGATGTGGCATCCTTGGCGGAAATTTTAAAACGGAGAATGAAGCACAAGGAATGGCCGCTCCCCGATTTGATTCTTTTGGATGGCGGCAAAGGGCAATTAAAGGCCGCGCAAAACGTAAAGAACATTCCGGTGTTGGCCGTGGCCAAGATCGGCGATAAAGACGGCAAGTTATTTACTAAATTCTCCAAAAATTACGCCCAATTGTCGAAGCTACCGTCCAATTTGTCAAATCTGCTTTTGCAAATCCGCAACGAAGCCCATCGCTTCGCCATCGGGTATAATAAACTGCAGCGGGTAAAAATAATAAAAAAAGAAACTTAATAAAATTAAGCGATAGTTCAAGGTTATTTTTTAAAAGGAGCTAAAGGAGCCAAAGTAATTGCCGTAATAGTTCCATTCTCATATTTAATATTCTTAACTTTCCATTCTCCTTTTACTTCTTGCCCTCCCGGCCCTTCCAGCCGGACAATTCCTGGAATGTACATAGTTGATATATTAAATTAAAAAATTATAATGTCAAGTTTTTTTGAAAATTGATACATTGAAAATTCAATGAAAATTGAAAACTGTAAATTGAAAATTATATCCGAGTTTCAGCCGCGGGGGGATCAGCCGCAGGCCATTACCAAATTAAGCCAAGGAATAAAGGCCGGTTTTGAGTTTCAGACGCTTTTGGGCGTGACCGGGTCGGGCAAGACCTATACGATGGCCAAGGTGATTGAAAAAACCAACAAGCCGACTTTGGTGATTTCGCCCAATAAAACTCTGGCGGCGCAGTTGTATGAGGAATTTAAGGGGTTTTTCCCGAACAATCAGGTGAGCTATTTTGTGTCTTATTACGATTATTACCAGCCCGAGGCGTATATTCCCGCGACTGACACTTATATTGAAAAGGATTCAATGGTTAATCAAGAAATTGATCGCTTGCGCCATGAGGCGGTGCAAGGAGTGCTTTCGCGCCGCGATACGATTATCGTGGCATCGGTTTCCTGCATTTACAATTTGGGAAAGCCCGAAACTTATTTAAGGGAGAGGTTGATTTTGAAAGTGGGCGACACGATGTCGTTTGAACAATTGTTTGGACGCTTGCTGGATTTGCAATACGAACGCAATGATTATGAGCTGGCTTGCGGACGATTCCGCAAGCGGATGAATTTTGTTGATGTTTGGCTGGCGGGAGCGAAAACCATCAACCGGATAGAAATTGTTAATGGCAAAATTATTGGTTTGGCCGAATGCGAAGCGCCATTTGGGAATTTCATTCCCGCGGCGGAAGCGGATTTGTGGCCAGCAAAATTCTGGATGGCCGGGGGCGATAAAGTCAACGAGGCGATCGAAAACATTAAAAAAGAAATGGAAGCGCAAACCGCTTATTTTAAAAAACAGGATAAATTGGTTGAAGCCGAACGGATTCGCCGCCGCACGGAATATGATATTTCATTGATTAAAGAAACCGGCTGGTGCCATGGCATTGAAAATTATTCGCGCCATCTGGATTTTCGGGAACCGGATTCAGCGCCCTATACCCTGCTTGATTATTTCCCCAAAGACTATTTGCTGATGATCGACGAGTCGCACATTACCGTGCCGCAAATCCGCGGCATGCAAGCCGGCGATTTCGCCCGCGAACAGCCGCTGATCAACTATGGTTTTCGCCTGCCGTCGGCGATTGACAACCGCCCGCTGAAATACAGTGAATTTTTGAAAAAGATCAATCAAACAGTTTTTGTTTCCGCCACGCCCGGCGATTATGAAAAGAAAACTTCAAAACAAATCGCCGAGCAGATCGTGCGGCCGACTTATTTGCTTGATCCGCAAATTGAAATTCGCGCGACCGAAAATCAAATCGACAATGCAATCAAAGAAATTGAAGCGCGCAAAAAACTCGGCCAACGGACGCTTTGCCTCACAATCACCAAGCGGCTGTCCGAAGCGCTGGCCGATCACTTAAAGCAACGCCGCATCAAAGCCGAATACCTTCATTCGGAAATCAAAACTCTTGCCCGTCCGAAAATTTTGGCGGATTTGCGCAAAGGGAAATTCGATGTTTTGGTCGGTATCAATCTTTTGCGCGAAGGACTGGACTTGCCGGAAGTGTCGCTGATCATAATTTTCGATGCCGACAAAGAAGGATTTTTGCGCGACGAAACTTCATTGGTCCAGATTATGGGACGGGCCAGCCGCCATCCGGACGGTCTGGTGGTTATGTACGCGGACAACATCACCGGTTCAATGCGCCGCGCGATGGAAGAAACCGACCGCCGCCGGAAAATCCAGGATAATTACAACAAAAAACAAGGAATAAATCCCCAAATAATTTACAAAGAAATCAAAGAAACCCTGTCGGCGCGCGACAAAATTGAAGAAAAAATGCCGAATGATGAATTCATCAAAGAATACCAAAAAGAATTAACCGCCAAATTGGATCTGGCGCGGCGCAATCTGCAATTTGAAAAAGCCGCGCAAATCCGCGCGCAAATTCAGGAAATCAAACTGAAAACAAAAGATAACTCACAATAGATTTTTAATTATGAATTATTTGGCGAATATTTCGGTAATCAAGAATGCGATATAAACCGCCAAAAGCATTAATGCTTCTTTTTTGGTGATTTTTTGCCCGGATCGGGCGCAAATGTAGAAAAATACCGCCGCCGCGAATAAAAAATAGCGCGCCGCCGCGAATCTTGCCAAATGCCCGATCTCTATCGGGGAAAGCATTGCCACCAATCCCAGAACAAAAGTGCCGGACATAATCACCGCCCCCATTAAATCACCCAGGATCATTTTTGTTTTTTCCTTTTTGGCGGCGGCAATGCCAAAATAAATTTCCGGAAGGCAATTGCCCAAACCGATGATCAAGATGCCGATCACCGACAAAGAAATTCCCATTTGATCGGAAAATGATTGAGCCGAAAAAATAAGAGTTTGCGCGATAATTATCAATCCGGCAATTCCGGCGCCGACTTTGGCGATATCCCGCCAGAAATCTTTGAATTGTTTGCCGATAGAAACTTGATGCTCGCTGTAGATTATTTTGAACCGTTCTTTTTTTGAAAGCAACCAATAAATATAGGCAAAAAACAGGGCCAAAAGCAGTATTCCGTCAACGCGCGACAAATTATTGTCCAGCAAAAACGCCAGCGGCAAAATCGCGGCGGCGAATGTGAATATCAAGCTGGTTTGAATGGTGCCGCCCTTGGCATCGATTCCGTTTTTTGAAAAAAACGCGGCTAAAGCCACGGCCAATGTCATATCCACCACGTTGCCGCCCAAAATGTCGCCCAGCGAAAGCTCGGGAATGCCGTTGGCGACGGCCATTATCGCCAAAAACAGATTCGGCAGAG
>DIFW01000008.1:2653-3999 GCA_002419295.1 Patescibacteria group bacterium UBA5738 | reverse complement strand
TCAAATCGCTGGTGATCGCCGGCACACCTTCGGCGGCCGCTTCCAGCGGAGTATACCCCCATGGCTCATAGTATGACGGGAAAACCCCCAGATGGCATCCCTGTATTGCCTCCCTCAAATTTAAATTCAACAATTTGTCGGTACCGGTCAAATAAGCCGGATAAAAAATTACTTTTACTCGATCTTCTTTTTTATTGTCCAATCCGGCGGCGGACAACCCTTTTAATATCATATCGTCGCGATATTCCAATTCGTGGGTGCAAACCGGAGGCAAACCCGCGCGACGCATTTTTTTCAAGCGGCGAACCAATTCTCGGCGCGGCTCTTCATCAAAAACATCGCCGTCGGCAAGCGGTTTTCCGGCAAAAAGGGAATACATAAAGCTTTCCACCAAGCCGCCGGAATTTTCCTCCACAAATTCTTTGATATCAAAATAATTGCTTCTGTTTTCGGAAACTTCCAAATCAATGCCTTTGGTTTTCGCGGGAATCCAGAAAAACACAACAATATTCTGCCGCGAATCTTCGCTTTTGAGGCGGCGATTCATTTCGCCCAGCGCTTCAATGAAAAGATCGATACCTTTGGCGCGGTATTCATAGCGCGCCAGCATAAAATAGAATATCGTATTTTTCAAATCGAAAACATAATGAGGAAAAAAATTATAGAAAATAAATTCGCGAATCCGCCCGCGCTGGATGCGATGTTTAATCGCCGCTTCCTCAAAACTTAAATAACCGCTCACATCCAAACCGTTGGGTAAAAATAAATCGGGTATTCTTTGCAAAAAATAACGGCATTCGATGCCGGTGATTTCGCTCACCGTGGTAAATACCGAACACTCGCGCGCGGCGGCAACCTCCAAGAGATGCTTGGCTTGAATATTATACTTATAAGCCTCTCCCAGAGAATCAATTTTTTCAATTCCGGCATATAAATCGCGGCCGGCAAACGCCAAACTCCGCCCCAATGTCGTAGCATGGGTAGTGAAAATCGAAGGCACGCCGCCGCAAAATTTCTTGGCGAATAACAGCGCGGCGCCAGCCAGCCATTCATGGCAATGAATCGCCATTTTCTTGCCGGTAAAAATCGCGGCTACCTGTTCAACCAAGCGCCCGACCGCGTTGCCCCAAACCACCGGTTCGTCAAATTCAAACGGAGAATTCAAAGAATCAATCCGGTAATCCTCCCAAAGCTCCTTTTTATAGCGGTTAACATTGCCCCAAAGATTGGAAAAATCAATCAGAATCACCTGCGGCTCGCCTTCAATCAGCCAGTGTCCGAAGCGGCAATAAATACCCTGTCCCTGCAAGTTTTCAAAAACTTTCTTGAAGCGTTCCGGCGGCGCG
>DIFW01000008.1:2210-2598 GCA_002419295.1 Patescibacteria group bacterium UBA5738 | reverse complement strand
GCGGCTTTTGTCGCCAAAACCGTATTAATGCCGCCGACTTTGTTGCAAACTTCCCAAGAAATTTCCAACAATAAATCAGCCCTCGGCGCAAGCGATTCTTTTTTTGTCGCCATATCAAAATATTACATTAAAAACGACCAAAATTTGGGAGACTCTATTTTTTCGTTGATTCTCTTGGCGGCGGTACGAGCGCTTTTCGTTTTGCGCAACGCCGAACCCAATTGTTTTTGTCCGAAAACATCTTCAACCCAGCTGGCAAAATCGTTCTTTTCGGCATTGGCGTGAAAACTCCAAAGCGCGCCGTCCATCGTTTCCAGCGCTTGCGCCAGTTCTTTTAGATTTTTTAGCATCCGGCCGTCGTTTAGCCAAAAACTTTTTTCCGGCTCGA
>DIFW01000008.1:1727-2112 GCA_002419295.1 Patescibacteria group bacterium UBA5738 | reverse complement strand
TTGCTTGTTCGACCTTTTTTGACTCCAAAATTTTTTCCGCTTTAATCTTTAAATCATTATGGATATTCATAAACGCGATGAACGATTCATAGGGACTTTCGTACGGATTGAAATATTTGTGCACATCGCCGTCGGAAAACCATTTGGTGCACATATAATAGAAGTGGTCGCTGGTTTGCAGTTTGCGCCACTCGTCCAACAGCGCCTCATCCTTTGTTTCCTTAATGGTGTTTTCCAGCGCGTATGTGTTTTCCAGCGCCGCCTGCTGCATTTTATTGCCGTTCCACGCGCTCAAATCGCGCTCCATATCCGCCCAGGAAACCAAACGGTGAAAATCCAATTCTCCGACCGGCTGGATTTCCTCGATCAGCCGCGACGGCAAAAC
>DIFW01000008.1:0-1687 GCA_002419295.1 Patescibacteria group bacterium UBA5738 | reverse complement strand
GTCTCTTCCCATTGGTGTTCGCCAAATGTTTCATAATCCATAAAGAGATTCAATGTTTGCGCGCCTGAATCAATGTTTAAAAGATTCACCCACTCGGCGTATTTTTCCGCCGTGAGCGGCCATTCCTTCCATTCGCGATTGGAAAAACGGAACCCGATATCATCGCTAAGCTTGTAATTCCGCGCCAGCAGGCGCAAAGAGCCGTTTTTAGCCTTGTACAAAAAATTGGGCGAACGCCATTGCAAAATTTCATCCCATCCTTCGGCCAACATTCCGGAAAACCCCATTTGCTCCACCATGGCGGCGATATTATTATTATACACCAATTCCGTATTTCGAAAAAATTTCGGCGCGAAATCAAAATGTTTTTTCAAGGCATTGTTCTGCAACGCCACTTGATGGCGGAATTCATCCGCGGAATAAACCGAAGCCAAAGAGTGGTAATAGGTTTCCGAAACCAATTCACAGCAACCCGTGTCCACCAAATCCCTGAAACTTTTTAAAACTTCGGGAAACTCGGCCTCCAATTGCTCCAGCAAAATTCCGGTGACGCTCAAGCTCAATTTGAAGCGCCCGCGCGATTTGCGGATCAGATCCAAAAACATCCGGTTGGCCGGCAAATAACTTTTGCGCGCGACTTTTTCCAAAATCCGCCGGTTGTTCTCGTGATCAAAATAGTCGCCGTGATTGCCAATGTCGAAAACCGAGAATTTTTTCAATCGCCGCGGCTGATGCGTATGAAGATAAAGACAAATATTGGGCACGCTTTAAATTGAAAATGTAAAATCAAAATTAAAAATTAAGGTAGAATTCCTGACGGAATTCTGATTTTGTAATTTTTTATTTTACATTGTCATTTTACATTTTGATTTTTCAACTTTTAATTTTAAGCGGTCATAACGCTTTGGTAAATTCCCAAGCATTTTTTTGCCGAATCGACCCAGTCGAATTTTTTGACTTCAACCAATCCGTTTTGGCGCAATTCTTCGCCCAGCGCCGAATAGCGCAATGCCGCCAGAATTTTTGCCGCCATTTGATTTGTGTCCCAAAAATCGCACTTCAAGCAATTGGAAACCATTTCTCCCACTCCCGATTGGCGCGAAACCAATATCGGCGCGCCGCTGGCCAGCGCTTCAAGCGAAGTGAGCCCGAACGGTTCGGACACCGACGGCATCACATATAAATCCGCGGCTTTGTAAAGACGCGCCAAATCCGCGCCGCGCAAGAATCCGGCAAAAACCACTCGGTCGGCCAATCCCAGCCGCGCGGCTTCTTCGATCAGCCACCGCTCCATATCTCCCGATCCGGAAAAAACAAACATCGCGCTTTTATCAATCCGCGCCACGGCGCGCGCGGCTTTCAAAAAATAATCCGGCCCCTTTTGGAATGTGAGCCGCCCCACGAACAACACGATTTTTTTGCCGTTTTTTTTCAATTTTAAAAATTCATCGGAAGCCGCCGGCGCGTATTCCGCGTGATTGACGGCGTTGGGCACCACCGTGATTTTTTTCGGCGCGGCGCCATAGCAGTCGACAACGCGCCGCTTGGTATAATCGCTCACCGCGGCCACCGCGTCGGCAATTTCAAACCCCCGTTTTTCGATAAGGCAAATCTCGCGATTCAACCCGTTTTCGCCCACCCGGTCATATTCGGTGGCATGGATATGGAACACCAGCGGCTTGCCCGA
>DIFW01000005.1 GCA_002419295.1 Patescibacteria group bacterium UBA5738 | reverse complement strand
GGGCGCTACCCCAGTGAGGGGTTACTCTGACTCTCTGTCTATTTTCCCTAAAAAACAAACCCTCCCCGCCCCCATCCCAATTTCAAACTCCCCACAATTTTTTGGCGGAAAGCGAGTCCAAGACCGAAAACCTAAGATTTTTTGGCAAAAATATCTTAACCAAATTAAAAATCGGGTCAAACATATCATATCGTGCAAAAGTTTTCCGCGATTGCGCGACTTTGCCAAGCGCGAAGGCTCGGCCTTTCGAAAATTTCATTAAAAACAATCTGATACAATCAATAGGTGCAGATGTCTTTTTTTATGTTTTAACGGCAAGAAAATTAAAAAAAGAGAGCGATTGCCATCGCTCTAGTCATAGTGTGTTTTTGCGGCATTAAAAGCCGTGGTTATTTTCGGCACCATATTTTCAATGTCGGAAGTTACGGAATACCGGATGTATGGTCCAAAATGGACTCCGACGACTCCGGTATTTTCAATCATCAATTGATTAAATTCCCGGCCATCCGCAATTCGGCGGCCAAAAGCCTGATTCGGAGCTTTCCAAAGCGTAAAAAATCCGGCCTCCGGCACAACCGCCATACTCATTCCACAATCTTCCAACAATTCCTTGAGAATAACAATCCGTTCCCTATAAAGGCGACGGTTTGCTGTAATTCCCTCTTGATCGTTTTCAAGCGCGAAGATCACGCCCGCCGCCATCGGGGCGGCAAACCCGGAATCAGCGTTGCCTTTTATGATTCCAATGTCCCCGATAAAATCCGGCGATCCAGCCATAGCCCCGATGCGCCAGCCCGTGCCATTCCCAATCAACTTTGAAGCGGAAAACGCCTCCGCCCAAGAAAGTTCAGGATAATCCATGGCGACATCAGTTAGCGTGCTACTTGATCGAGGATAAGAAAGTGCGGCGTAAGCACCATCGTTGAAAAGCCGAATCCCTTTTCTTGCACAGTGATCGCATATCTCATTCCACCATTCCCTATCCGCAATCTGCCCTGAAGGATTGTGGGGTACATTTAACATCAACAAGTTCGTTGTCGGTCTGATATCCCGCACACTGAAACGAAATTTGTTTCCGGGATTCAACGCCAACGAATAATGTGGCACACCCAAATATCGGCACTGCGTTGCTGGTGTCGGGTACCCCGGATCCGTCATTGTGGCGGCAATAACAGAGCACGGATTTGTTATTGCCCCGCAAGCTTGCGGAATCATTCCGAGAATCGGTTTGATCCCTGGAATGGGCAAATAAGCGATCTCTGCACCAGCACCCCCTACCGGTCGCCTGATGTGCGCCCCCACGAATCGTTTCGCAAAATCAGGCACACCCGGTGAACCGTTGTCCTGATACCCGTGCATTGATTCCTGATCGCTCATGACCGCCCATGAAGCCGCGTTTCTTGCGCTAAATAACGCGGATCCTGACGGTTGGCCGATGGAAAGATTGATAATTTTCTTTCCGCCTTGCTCAGCTTTTCTGCACTGTTCCTTGATTTCTTGGAACAGGTTGTTGCCGCCCGGCGGCAATCTTGATTTTCTCAATGTCACAACCTCCTTTGGAGCGGTTGAAATTAATTTGTTAAATAACCGCTTGTTTTACCCCTTTTACGCATTTTATCCTTTTCTGTCAATATCGTGTCCCTCCGGGCGCCTGCGGCAAAAAAATTTGGCAAGGTTTAACCTCGCTGGATTTTTCATTTCAACAATTGAAAAACGGCGGACTAAACGCTAATCCGCCGCAACTGTTTCATATATCACAAGCGCCTTGGAAATATCAAGGCGAAAGCCAAGCGGCATTTTATTTTCGCTTTTTGCGACTTGAAGAATGCCGTTTGCCACCAAGACTATTGCAGGATTGTCAGGGTGCGTCAATAATTCCAACGATCGCCGCCCCCTTGATACTTTGAATGCCATTTGAACTGGATTCTCCGAATCGGCAACTTTCAATATCTCTGGCGTAGTAATAAAAGTGCTATCTTCAATTTTGCCAATTCGCCCGTCAACCCTAACGCCTTCCATAGGAATTGCCATAACCATTTTGACGGAAAAATCACGAGGTTCTAACGGAATATTGCATCGTGGTACCACCTGCGCCTCCAAAGATGCTATGTTCCCATAGGTTGTTCTTCCGACATACCTATTCCAATCTATATCTATCACAAACAAATCCTCCCGCGTTCGTTAGAACCAATCTACAACAATCAACATTTTTGTCAAATCAGTTCCTCTCTGTCTATTTTCCCTAAAAAACAAACCCTCCCCGTCCCCATCCCAATTTCAAACTCCCCACAATTTTTTGGCGGAAAGCGGATCCAAGACTGAAAACCTAAGATTTTTTTGGCGGATACCTTTTTGGCGGCGGATTTCATCCGTGTCCATTAAACAGGCACAGATCAACGACAAGGCAATTTTCCCAAAATAACAGCTAAACTATTTTCTGACAGTTGAGTCCATTATTTCCTTTAAAGAAGTTCCTTCCTCCGTTTTCCATTCCAACGGCCCTGATGCTGACCTACCTTGAATTATGGCGGCCGCAGCACTTGGGCTATCAAAAACATAGTCATCGGTAAAAATTAATGCTTTACCATCGGCCATCAGTCGTTTCATCTCTACGAGCTCATCTTTCAATTTTTTATAAGGATGACTTTGGAATGATTGAGTTTCTTCCGATGCGGCGTGCGAAGATTTAAAAACTTTCATTTTGCCATCTTCAAGTAACTGGCCAGTCGCAATTATATCCGCCCCTCTTTTGCAAATAAATATTGGATACTTATTTTTATCCTTAGCCGGTAAAATACTTGATTGAGCGAAAATATCATAACTGAGTAACGGCATTATCGTTGCGAGATTTTCATAAAACATTTCCAGCCCGCTTATATCTTCCCGTGGCATAGTTGGTGTTGTTGGATTATTGCCATTTTTTAAATTGCACTTCCCTATTTTTTTTAATCGCTCAACGCAAACGCTCTCAAGATATTGAATCCCTGTTTTTGTTAATGATTTGTCCTGGCTCACGAAGATAGCAACATCCTGCCACCAATCTTTTTTATAATCATGGTCCCTGATCCGTTCCTTGAAACCATCCGCTTCCCCAACATACACATCAAGTAAACCACCCTCATCAGAATTTCCGATTAAAAAATAAACACAAGCCCCGCTTTCGATCTCGGGCAAATTTATAATCTCACTTAAGGCATTACGCGGACCGCATATTGCTTTTCCGCTCCATTGATCAATCTTTATTTCTCTCACACCCTTAGGAAGCCCTGTGACCAAAAAAATTGTTATTTTTTTACCTGCATTCATAAATTTTTGTAGTATCTACTCTCGTTATATCCACATTTGTTTTCGGCTTTAGAAGAAGAATGATCTCTTCGGACATAATGCGTGCTGCTTTTACGCGGTCACCCTTAATCTTTGTTTTGTTGTTGCCTCCCATCGTGCTAAATTTACCGCATATTGGATGTTCGTGGGTCCTGCTTTCCCCATCGATATTAAACCATTTTTCTGCGATTTCTCTCACTTTCTCCCCAGAAAGACCATTGCTACATTTACCTTTTGGAAAAGTGAAAATGACAGTTACCTCTTTTTTTATAAGCCCTGACATTAAATCCTCTAAAGCCTTAATGGATGTGCTTATATTGCTGAATTCCGATTGCGGCCGTTCAGCCCAAGCGGGATACCTCCCAACACCACTAACGGAACCGCATTTCCCACGCGCGATTGTTTCTAAAACATGATAAAAACGGCTGTATTGCACCCCAGAATACGGAGGATCAACGATCACAAGATCCCCCTTCATTAAAGTAGAAGTTATCTGCTGCGCGCTGGACACTAAAGCGATGCCCTTAGTTTTTGCGTAATTTTTAGCAATTTCTTCTAAAATCGACTCACACGATTTGATTACATCAATTTCCCAAGCATCCTTTATAAATTTTTTTGCGGTCTTGGTAGGTTGAAATGGTTGTGCGGTATGACCTGGAGAAGCGGCGCACTTTGAGGCCGCTCCTATTACCGAGGCCAAACAAAGATTTCTAAGCTCTTTGTCTTGGGGAAGCGTCTTTATCAAATAATCAAAAGTAAGGGATTGTTTTGGACTAAAATAATGGCCACCATAAGCGTTCCAGACCGGCCCGATTATTGATTTAGTTTCGCAAAGTTTCCGGGATTCCTTAACCCATTTTCTTATATTTTTAGAATATAATTTATCTAAATTAGTAGCTTTCAAAAATAATTTTGATTTTTGAATTTTTTTTTCGGCAATATCAAGCCAATCTTTTTTTAATAATTCCGTATCCGTTTTCTGGGTCCGGCTAATCACTGCATTTGCCAAAACCACGGCATATTCCTGTAAATCGCAAGCAATAATCTGTTTGTCAAAATTTTGCGCAACAAAATACACCACCGATCCCGAACCGCAAAAAGGATCAACAAAACGATTTGCATGCTGAAGCTGATCCCGGATTAATTCACCGAGACCATTCCTCAACATAAACTTTTTAGATCCCATGTACTTCATTTTAGTGGAGTAAGGCCATCGCTATTTGCTAATTGAAAATCCATATATTTACTTGAAAAATCAGGATTTCTATATGCTTTCCAAAATTTATTTTTATTCCCCAATATCTCATCTAAAATTTTCCTAAAACTTATAATTCGATGATAGGCAATCAATTGGACATAATCAACATCAGGAAAACTACTTCTTCTTGGAATCGGTGTATCATTGAGCGAAATTTTAGAAATGCGTTCAATCCGATTTTTCAACGCCTTTTCATCTAAGGGATGAAAATTAGGAAATATAAAAAGATGATCCATATAATTTGCGAAATTTCTATGACCAATATCGGATGCATCAATACTTTGATCATTCTCTGTAAAAATCGGATCCGACGCAAAAATAGGATTTCGTTTAACTAAAATCCAATATAACTTATGCTCACCGCCATTCTTTCCTCCTGGCTTAGAAGCGAATACACAAGAATAACGCCCTCCATTTCGTTGCAATTGAACTGTCTGGCTTTTGCTGAATAGATTAAAATATCCTAGTAAATGAGCTATTCCTCTGACAGAGTAATGGCTAGAATAATAACCACTCACCGAAGCCCAAATTGGGCTAACTTCGGTAAGAGAAACTGAAATTAAAAAGCTGTGAACTCCACGAAGCCACACCTCGACAGCTGCAGTTCCAAAATATGATGCAATCTGTTGATTAATATTCCAAGTTACGGAACTGGTAGAGGAACTCATCTTTACCGAAAATTCCTTTAGTATCTCAGAAAATTTGCCAGGTTCCGGAAGTTTATGTATGGCACTAATTTTATTAAGCGGCTGAAAAATCGCATCAACATGGTTCCTAAACCCTTCATCAATATTCATAATTAGACTAATTTAGAGTACACTCTAGATTTATATTCCTCTGCGAGCTGTTTCCTCTTTTCAGTCGAAAATTTCGTAACATTATCTGTACCAATAGACGCCGCCCAAAGAACATCTCTAAACCTTCCAATTCCTCCGCTCCCTAAGTAACCCTTTTCTTTAAATTTTGATTTAGTAACGAATTTATCTTTGTCTATCAACCCCGCGCGGACCATTAAACCCTGTAACCATTTCGTTAATGTCTTTTTTGCTTCGTCTGAAATAAGGATCGTCTTATTTTTTTTCAATATCCAAATACAGGCAGGAAGAAGAGTAAGGAATGACACAAGAACACGGCCTTGGTAAGCGACACTATCGGGATCTAATTTTTCTGAAATTGCAATATCGTGTTTTCGACCAGTCGCTTCTAGCCAAGCCCCTAAGCATTGTCCTAAAAATTCTGTTTGTTCTTCCAGGCTCTTAATATTAACTTTAACCATTGATTCTAGGACATCTTCAATCGCCGAATTCAATGTTGAAAGCGTTACCACATCTTTAACACCGAATTTAATTCCTGGAATCTGCACCATGCCAACGAGAGGCCCTACCTCAAGCATAAGCTTGCGACCAATATCTTGAGCCCTCTCTTTATCATCGAGAGGATCTCTCTCACCTCTGGCAGTTGGGAAAAGATCGGCCACAAGGGAACGATCCACTTTCTTTTGATAAAAATTTACATCGATAAATATTTGCGCCTGATTTTTGGGTGGAGCACCAACTTCATCTAAATCAAGAAAAACTTCGGCAGGGATTTCCCATTTCTCGTCGGGTTTTTCTTCTTGCAGTATTTTTATTGCCAAATATGCACCATTAATTCTATGTTGTCCATCAATAACAGAAAAACGAAGATCTTTGTTGTTTTCGTCAAAAATTAGATTGGCAGCCCCATTATCCTTATTGCTGGCAGAATTAATCTCTTTAATCTCTGCACCATTTACATGAAGAAGCACATTAGAGAATGTGGGGTATTCGCTTCGTTCAAACCCTATTACTTTTGAAACTTTAGGTGGCCATTCTCTCCCTGGCTCTAATTTTTTGGGTTCGTATATTTTTCGAAAATATTTATCAAGTTGACTAGGAGTATCAACAATTTCCCTTTGCAATAAATAAGCTGCAATCTGTGCGACTCTTTTCCAATCTAGCGATCTTTGAATATCCCTCACTTTTACCGAATCTCTGTGAGGCGTATGCGGTTGGCCAGGCCACCAATCCATAAGCCTCTCTACATCAAGAGCCGCTAAACAATGTTTAACCCCCTGCAATTTCGATTGTACAAATGGACTTTTCGGGACTATGACTGAAATTTTTTGAATATTATCTTTTGCCATAAATAAAAAGCTCTATTTATACAACTTAATAATAACAATTATAAGATCTCGTGGCTATGTTTGTTTCATTCAATCTACATCTTTTTAACTCTCATTTCAATTTTTAGCCGGAGTCTACGGCTCCGATATATTTTTTAAATTTTAATTTCCCCTTACCCCCACTCCCGCGGGAATACGCGGGACTTCCTTCGGTCGCCCCTCAATGCTTCGGAACTTCCTCCGGTCGCTACCACTAAAATGCGTTGGCCATGGCCCGATTCGGGTCCGGCTGGCCCGATGCCCGCCGGCCCGCGGGAAGGCGGCTCGGATGAGCAACAACGCTTACGCGGGGATTATTTTTGGGGCCAATCTTCAATTATGAGGCTTTTGCCGCGCTTTTTGACCACCACTTTTTGCTTTTCCTTCCAGCCCAGTTCAAGAAGAATGTCTTTGGGAATGGTCAATCCCAGCGAGATTTTCCCCATTCGTACCAGTTTGCGCGTATTTTTTTCCGATGATTTCCGGTTCATATAAATATGTATTTAAATAATAACATGAAGAATCAATTCCGTTCAATATAAAACAAAAAATCGCCAACCCGGCATTTTTCCATAAATTTTGAATCGCGAAAACATTGAATGCAAATACTTTGAAGCATTTCGTAGTTCAAAACGATAAATATAATTGAAAGCCAAGCTTGGCTTGCCCCCTTGCTCGTTTCGCCAACCGAGCAAGACTCTTTGAGCGGGTGAAGGGAGTCGGACCCTCGTTTCAACCTTGGGAAGGTTGCATAATAGCCGTTATACGACACCCGCAAGCCGCCGCGGCGGCAATATTCGAATATTCAAAACTCAAATTTTCGAAAAAAATACGAACCGAAATTTCTAAAATGAATGTGAAAATCATTTTGCGTTGCGAACTATCGCGCCAAAAATATTTGTTAATTCTCCCGCCTCTTTGGCAAGAAAATCTTTTTCCGCGCTCTCCGTCTCAATTAATCTCAGCCAATAATGTGATTCTTTGGTTTCTTTCCGGCAAATTTTAATCCTCATAAAGAAATCCTTGCGGCTAAAACTTTCGTTAGCCTCAATATAATTTGCGCCCACCGAGCCCGACGATCTTACCAATTGTTTCCCATCTTCAATATTATTAACCGTTTTGGCAAGCGATTTAACAAATAATCTTGTTTTTCGGGGAAATTCAAAAGTTCTTTTCTCCAAATCATAATCATATTATTTCGAATTTTTTTGATTCATTGAATATTTGGATATTTAAAAATTGTTTTGGATTTCGAATATTCGGATTTTGAATATTTATTTTAGGGTTTGATGTTTTTGATTTTTTTCCAAAGGTCGGCCCAAAAACTGTCGGCGCCGGAAATGCTGTCTTCTTGCTTTGTAGCAGAGGTTTGTCCGTCTTGCAAGACCGCGATCACCTCTTCGCCGGGTTTTTTATATCCCTGTTCGCGCAGACGCTCCTCTTGGAAGCTTTCGCCTTGCGCGGCCGACAAACCGGCTTCCAGCGCCTGCCGCCTCTCCTCCAAAATCATCGCTTGCTGGCGCAAGTCCTTGATCTCGGCATCCAAATCTTGGCGGTTGTGCCATATTCGCCAATTGGAGGCCGCCAAAAACGCGATAATCGCCAGCGCCGCCAAGGCCAAAATAAAATCTCCGAATTTGGCGCGCCACGATTTCCTTTTTTTGATTTTGGGAATTTTAACCGCCATAATTTAAACAAATATCAAAGCACGAAATTTGAATTTTTTCGTTTGCTTGACGAAAAAGCAAAAATAAATGATAAAGAAAATGCGAGTATTGGTTAATTCTACCTCAAAACAAAATGAAAACCAAAAAAATTTTCAAAACCGTGTGGAAAGCCTTGATAATCATCATCGCGATAAGCATGGTGCTTTCCATGGCGGCGATAGGCTTCTAGCCGGCTTTAAACATTGACATAAACACCTCGGAAGGAATCCGCACCTGCCCGCGCGCGGCCAGTTTCTTTTTGCCTTCTTTTTGTTTTTTCAACAGTTTGTTTTTTCGGGTCACATCGCCGCCGTACAACGGCGCGGTCACATCCCTTCTCTTGGCGCCCAAAGTTTCGCGCGCCACCACTTTGCCGCCCAAAACCGCCTGAATCGGCAGAGAAAACATTTGCGGCGGCAGTTTATCCTTGAGCTTGGCGGCAATCTTACGGCCATCAGATATTGCTTCTTCCTCGGGAACGATCTTGGCGAACGCTTCTTCCTTTTCGCCGTTGATCAAAATTTCCAGCTTGACCAGATTGGCCGGCCTATAACCGATAAGCTCGTAGTTCATCGACGCGTATCCCTGGCTCACGCCCTTGAGCGAATCATAGAATCCGCTCACGATCTTGCGCATCGGAATCTCGTAGCCCAAAAGCAATTTTTCATTGCCCACATAATCGGTATTGATATAAACGGCATTGTATTCTTTGGCCATATCCGAAATCGGTCCCAGATAATCGATTGGCGTGACGATCTCCAGCTTCACCCACGGCTCGGAAGCTTCCTTGACCGCCGATTGGTCGGGCCAATCGCTGCTTGTATAGATCACTTGTTCGTCGCCTCGGTTATCCTTGATCTTGTAAACCACCGATGGCGAAGAAATTATCAACGCCAGATCAAATTCGCGAAACAGCCGTTCGCAAACGATTTCGGCGTGCAAAGTTCCCAAAAAACCGCAACGGTATCCCCGCCCCAGAAATTCTTTCATCTCCGGCTCAAAAATAAACGACGGATCGCTCAATTTCAACTTCGACAGCGCCACTTTCAAATCATCGAAATCATCGGCGTTTTCCGGATAGACCGAAGCGAAGATCATCGGCTTGGGTTCGTCATAACCCGGCAAAGGCCGGACCAAAAAAGTTTTGGTCTTTTCGTTGTGCGCCCAAGCCTGCGTGATCGTTTCCCCCACCCGCACCTTTTCCGGGTCTTTAACGCCCGTGGCGACATAACCGATCTCGCCGCAAACCAAGCCGGTTGATTTCTCCATTTGCGGCAAAAAATAACCGGTTTCCTTGACGATGCCGTCAACTTTATTTTGTATCAATCGCAATTTGTCGTTGAACGCCACGCGGCCGTCCATCAGGCGCACATACGCGATCACCCCCTGATAGGGGTCGTATTTGGAATCAAACACCAGCGCGCGCAAAGGCTTTTCCTTGTCGCCGAGGGGCGCCGGCATTTTTTTAATCACCTCGTCCAGCAATTGGTCCACATTCAAACCGCTGCGCGCCGACACCGCGAAAATATCTTCCGGTTTTAAATTCAAAAGCGCGGCCAGATCGGCTTTGGCTTCATCAACTTTGGCGTACGGCAAATCGATTTTGTTGATCGCCGGAATAATCGTCAAATTCTGTTTGCGCGCCAGATCAAGATTGGCCAAAGTCTGCGCCTGAATGCCCTGCGCCACATCCACCAAAAGAATCGCGCCTTCAACCGCCTCCAGACTGCGGCTCACTTCATAGCCGAAATCAACATGGCCGGGAGTGTCGATCAAATTCAAAATATACCCTTTGTATTCCATCCGCACTGGTGTCATTTTGATGGTTATCCCCCGCTCTCTTTCCAGGTCCATGCCATCAAGGTACTGCGACGCCAGCTTTTCCTTTTTCACCGTGCCGGTGATTTCCAAAAAACGATCGGCCAAAGTCGATTTGCCGTGGTCCACATGGCTGATAATCACAAAATTCCTGATTTTTGATTGATCGTGGTTTTTCAATGTTTCTTGCTCCATTTGCTTTTCAATAAATAAACCGCGGCGGCAATTTCCGGCGAGCGCAACAAAAATGTCGCCGGAAAATAAACGGCGGCGGCAATCGCCGCGGCCGCAACCAGCGCCAAAAAATCGGCAATGCGTCCGGATACCGGGACGATTCCAATCACCAAATATACCGCAATCGCCATTAAAATGCCAGCGGCCAGCGACTTAAAAAGCGAGCTTGCAATCTCTTTTGTCCGCGCCAAACCCGATTTTTTGCGATATATTAAAATCCAAAGCATCCCAAACTGCAAAATATTGGCGGCGGTATATGCCAGCGGCAATCCCAAAACCGCGACATCGGCAACACCGTTCAAACTGAAAATATCGCGCGCCGCTTGAGCGAAATTCCCTTCTTGAAGCGCCGCCACAAACCAATAATTCATCGCGATATTGGCGGCAACCGCGATCAAGGTGGTAATTGTGGGCGACGCGGTATCGCGCAAGGCAAAAAACAAGCGAAAGATTACCGGCATCATTGCCGCGAAATATATCCCCAAGCAGAATATTCCCAGCGACGCCGAAACCAGCGACGCCGCTTCCCGCGTGAATTGGCCGTGATAGTACAAAAAATTAATAATCGGATCGCGCGCGACAAAAATCAAAAATGCCGCCGGCACCGACAAGTAGCCGATCTGCCGGCAAGCGGCGGAAAACTTGCGCGCCAATTCGTCAAACTGCCCCGCGGCGGCATATTTTGAAAACTCGGCGAAAGCCGCCGTGGCAAAAGACACTCCGATAATTCCCACCGGCAAAGAATAAATGTTGTTGGACAAATTAAAAACCGCAATGGAGCCGGCGGCCAGCGCGGAACCGATAACCGTGGGCACGATCAAGTTGATCTGGTTGGCGGCGATGCCCGCGGTGCGCGGCAACATCAAGCGAAAAACCCGGCGCAAAGACGGGTCGCCCAAAGCAAAAACCGGCCGCCATAAAAAGCCGGATTTCATCGCCGGCGCGATTTGGATTATCAAATAAGCCAGCGCGCCGGCGATAACGCCAATTCCGACACCCATAATTCCCATTGTCGGCGCCAGCCAAACGATTCCGGCGATAATTCCCAAGTTATAAAACAGCGCGGCCAAACTGTAGGCCAAAAATTTTTTAAAGTATTGCAAAACTCCCGAAAATATCGACGCGATCCCGAAAATTATGGGGCTTAAAAACATCAATCGGCTCAAAAACACGGTCTGCGCCGATTGCTCGGGCGAAAACCCGGGCGCGACATAGTTCATCAAAAACGGCGTGAAAGCGAAAAGGATCGCAGATAGCAGCACCAAGAAAGCGAAAAAAACATTCAGGATGTTGTTGGCAAAACGCCAGGCGCTTTTTCTGTCTTTTTCGTAATAATCCGAAAAAAGCGGCAAGAATGCCACCGTGATACCGCCGAACACCAGAATATTGTAAATAAAATCCGGAATGCGAAACGCCGCGAAATACACATCCAAATCCGGCCCGGCGCCGAACCGCGCCGCCAACAGCCAATCGCGCAACACTCCCAGCAACCGGCTGGCAACCGCCGAAACCGCCAGAATCATTGCCGGAACGGCAATCCCCCGGCTTTGCGCGTTAATCAGGTTGCCGTTAAAAAAATGATTGAACATAAAATACAATAAATACTCTTTAAAAAGGGTCTAACCCTCGCGATTACACGAGAGATAGACCCTAAAAACGGAAAGCCCAAGCCGGCAATAAGCCGAATTCTGTCCTTTTCGCCGGATTCAGCGAAAATGAGCAACCATTTATCTGGACCGCGAATTACTCCGCGGCCTCAAGCGGTTTACTTTTCACCCCGCCTTGGGCGGGATGTTTAACCTTGCACCCGAGCAAGAATTTAGCCGTTTCACTCCCATGTTGCCATGGGAATACTCCCTTTCCTTCGCTTGCGCTCGGGATTGGGATGCCTCGCCTCTCGGTTTGGCCGTCACTGTTCGCATCTCTTCCTCGCGGATAAAGGGAATTACCCTTTGCTTTTAATCCCTCTCCCTCGCTTACGCTCGGGATCGGGACTGGGTGTTCGGACTTTCCTCCCCCGAAGATTTTATTATTCAAGAGCGGTTGCTTTTCCGGCTTGGGCCTTCCGTCCGCCCTTATTTTAACAATTAAATTTGACTTTTGTCAAATTGATTGAGAGTGTAGAAAAACTATTTTCAGAACGAAATTTTCAGATTTCGAGCGAGAAAAATGAAGAGGGAGAAGGCATACTTGGCTTAAAGTCTGCCGCCGACTGACGAATTTTTCGCCGCTGAAAGATGGAAATTGCAGTTGGAATATAGTTTTTCCACACTCTCACATTAATACGCTACGCTATTATTTTTAACAAAGCGAAACGTGGCGATCAGCGCCCATTTCCAGCGGCAAAGTAATCGTCAAACTGCTTTTGCGGGCGCGCGATATTATAATCCCAGCAACCATTTAATCAAAGTCGTGTATCGGATTTTCTTTCCGCGATAATTTTCCTCGGCTTCGTAATCTTGGGTTATTATCAGCCCGGCTTTTAAATCAAATTCATCCATTGCTTTGGCGAGCGCTTTGATTTCCCGTTTTTTTGTGTTTATATCTTGCATATCCCAGCATACTTGTATTAATTGTTTGATATTCGCGTTTTCTTTTACCACAAAATCCACCTCTTCCTGATCGCGGCTTTTCCAGTAATATATTTCCATTTGAGGGTTGAAATAAGATCTTCTTTTGAGTTCCAAGAATACTGCGTTTTCGGCCAACTTTCCCGAATTGCCGCTAAAACGAAATCCGACAACATTAGCCAACCCCGTATCTATGGCATATACTTTTCGCGGACTTCTCTCTTGTTCTTTAAATTTAAACGAGAATCTCTTGAGGAAAAACATCAGATAAGAAGCCTCCAAATAAGCCGAAAATCGCTTTGCCGACAACGCCGCCATATTTAAAAACTTACCCGCGGATGTGAATGTTATTGAACAGGATATATTGCTTAAATAAAATTTAACAAGGCTTTTGATTTCTTCCGATTTTCTGATTTTATAGCGTTTTATCAAATCCTTATTAATAACATCGTCAAAATAAGCAAGAAGTATCTTTTCTTTATCTTGTCCCAAAACAACCAGCGGAAAAGAACCGAGTTCCACAAATTCGACTAACAATGATTTCACCTTGATTTCGTTTCTTGTAAATTCAGAATTATCTTTTATCTGAATATTTTTGAAATTTAAAAATTCTGCCAAAGATAAAGGCAAAACGGTCGTGTCCAAATGCCGGCCCGTGAGCACGGTTGCCAGCTCGCCACTTAAAAGCTTTGAGTTTGAACCGGAAACAATCATATTCGCTTTCCCTAATTCTTGCATCGTTCTAACCCATTTTTCCCATTTTGGTATCTCCTGCACCTCATCAAGGAAAACATACATTTTGCCTTGCGGCGCTTGATATTCTAAATATGTATCAAATATTTGTCCGAGTAGTTTGGTGTCCAAGCCTACAAATCTCGGATCTTCAAAATTGACAATTAAAATATTGCTTTTACTTGCGCCCCCATCAATCAAGCATTTGGCAAGTTGTCTCATTATAAAAGATTTTCCGCAACGCCTTGCTCCGGTTATCACTTTTATTTGTTCGTCGGCAAGCATTTTTTTTAACACACCCAAATATAAATCCCGATCAATCCCGGTATCCATATCTTTTGACCAAAAGTTCCAATCTTCAAGTATTTTTATGATCTCATTTTTATCCATTTTTTATTATATATGTTATAAAATGTCATCATTTTATTACATATACATTATATATGTTATAAAAATACCTGTCAAGCGGCGCGAAAATATTGGGACGATTTAAAAGAAAAGTTGCATTTCACTAGACAATTTACCATGTCCCAATCGCTTGAAATTATAGCGGACTACTTTCCTTCCACCCATTTTAAATGTCACCACGTATTGCAAGCAACAGTGCTTCCCGGACTGCACAACATCCACGACCATGTCGGGCGAACCGGATCATAAAATGGCTGACCAGCGGTTGGATAACTTTCCGGACCGTTCGAATGGCATAAAAGCTTGTATTGTTGTCCGTTAGATTGATACAGATAGCCAGACCATCCGCTCGTATCGTTTCCTGGATCCACTGGAAGGGAACCCATGTATGTCGGCGTAATGCCGGGTATGTAAGCGTTAGCTCCCGAAGTGGCCCGGCTGCCGCCATTGGAACAAACCCCCCACCAAGAGCCACCTGTTGATGGATAACTTTCATTTGTCGCATTATACATTTCTAACGCCTTTTGTATTTGGGCCATATCCGTTTTGCGGCGAGCATCGCGCGCCTTTCCTCGCGCCCCGGACATTGAAACCAAAACCATACCGGCCAAAATGCCGATGATGGCAATCACCACCAATAGCTCAATTAAAGTAAAACCCTTTGATTTTTGCCTCATGGGAAACATACAAAAAATTATCTTGGCAATTTTTCAAGACGAGGCGGCGCGTCTTTCGGATAAATAACCTTCCAACCCGAGGGCGCTTCTATTTTTGCCGGCTTACTACCCCCACCCCAAAAGAAAAACCCGGCCACGCAAATTGAAATGATTATAATGCCCAATATTAAAAAATTTTTATGATTCTTGCGCGAACCCCGTTCCTTGCCAACAAAAACACCGCCGTGCGCGACACCGGTTTTGCGCAAAGCATCACTGAAATCTACAGATTCAAACCCTTTATTTTCCAGCATAAATAAATTGATTCCTTCTATCCATATAATACCCCCCCCCAGCGTTGACTATCAATTTAGTGATTTTTTATTATTGCGCCCGGGCAATGATTTGAAATTTTTGCCGCTGACTACTTTTTTGCCGGTTTTGCGTTCCATTGTTAATCGCGATAGATAAATTGTTCCAATTCTTCTTTTATAAGCAAACGAGAAATCGTGGCATAAGTTTGCAGGGCTAGCGATGGTTGATGGCCAAAACCGATATATTCCACTTTTTTCCCTAATTGTTTTATCTTTTTCATTGCCGGTATTAAATCAGTGTCCGATGAAATAATAATTGCCTCATCATATAAATTTTCGTAAGCCCCAACCAATAAATCCGTAGCAATTTTCACATCCACCCCCTTTTCGTGAAACACTCCATCGTTTTCCATCAAATATCCGCGATAGATTTCAATTTTTTGGCACTTGGATCCCAAAAAATTAAAAAGATTGATTTGACTTCGCCTCATTTTTTGTCCCTTAATATCGTCCTGCCTTGCCCTTACCGCACCGATATAATAACCAATACTGATAATCTTTCTTTCCCGCGCCAACCAATCAGGGCGGGCGGTTTTAGATGATATAATTCTAACAACAACAAAAAAAAAGTCAATGTCGGTTTTCCGGCGCAAGCATGTTATCAATCAGGCACTCTTTGAATTTTTCCAGATTTTCGGTTTTGAGGCGGAAGCCGCTGGCTTTGGGATGCCCGCCGAAAGTGATCAATAAATTGGCGCACTTTTTCATCAATTCCACGCTGTCGATGCCGTCAATACTGCGCACCGCGCCTTGGCTTTCGCCGTTTAATATCTTGTAAAGAAAAATCGGTTTGGCATATTTGATGCTTAAAATGGACGCAATGGTACCCAAAAGATTCATTTCCCATTCGCGCGCGCCTTCAAAAACTATCGGCGCGGTTTTGCCGGCGATCAGCGCTTCAACCTCGGCGACGGCACCCTCTATTTTTTGCCGGCGCAGTTTGTTGATTTCCAAAAATTCGCGGATCAGCTCTTTGGATCGCGCCAGCGAATCGGTGGTAAGCAATTCAAACGCGGCGGGCGCGCCGTTGCGCAAATCGCGCACATTCAGCACCGCGATAATCTTGTTGAGCCGGTTGTTGAAATTGCGCGAATCGTTTTCAAAAAAAGCGTCGGTGTCAAAAAACGCGCGCAAACCCGGACGAAACGATTGTTTGAGCGCCAGCAACCCCTCGCTGATAATATCAATGTTGTCGTCCTGCCGCGGCATCATATCGGCAATTGTCGCTAGCGCCGCCAATTCGGCAAAACTTTGGCGCAAATTACCGTAAAAATCATTTTCAAAAAAATTTTCGGCCAGTTTAAACACCAGTCCCGCCGCGGAAAAAAATTTAAACGGATAGGCGTCATCCGCCTGTTTGGGATCCACCACGATATCGGCGGCGGGCACTCCGTCCAAAATTTCATGATGATCAATGATGATTGTAAAAAATCCCGCCGCGCGGGCCAGTTTGGCTTCTTCAAAATTGCCGATGCCCAAATCCACCGCGATTAAAAGCGCGGGCGCCAGCGCGCCCAATTTCTTCAACGCGGTTCTGGTGATGCCATAACCCTCCTTTTCCCGATTGGGAAAATAATAAGCCGCGGGTTTGCCGCCGCCGTTCTTGATAATTTCGCCAATCATAATCGCCGCGCACACTCCGTCAAGATCGGCGTCGCCGTAAACAATAATCCGCTCTTTGGCGGTAATGGCCGCTTTGATCCGCCGCGCCGCTTCTTTTAAGTTTTTAATTTCTTGCGTTGTTTTCATTTTAATTTGTTTTTTTCGGCGGCACAGGGACCGTGGACTTATTTCCGCCTTCGGCCGATAAACCGGAAAGCGCCGCGATCCCGGGCAAAGAATTGCCCGCCAAATACTCCAGCATCGCGCCGCCGCCGGTGGAAAGAAAATTAAAACAATTTTCCGCCTTGTATTTGCGGATGGCTTCCAATGTCTGCCCGCCGCCCGCGACCCGCCACGCGCCATGCGTTCTCGAAATCGCTTCGATAATCCTTTTGGTTCCGGCGGAAAATTCCTGTTTTTCAAACCATCCCATCGGCCCGTTAAAAAATATTGTTTTCGCGCCTTTGATAATCTCGGTAAAAAATTCCGCGGTTTCCGGACCGATATCATAGATATTCTCCTCGCCGCGCATCATTCCCACGGCCGCGGTGCGCGAATAACCCTCGGAAACATCTTTAAGCGCCATTACGCCGTCAACCGGAAGATGGATTTTTGGAGAAGTGAGTTCTATCGCCGCGGCCTCCGGATCAAGTTTAAAAACATCCCTGCCGGCAATTTGCCGCTTTTGATGCAAAATCGCTTCGCCGATTTTGGAACCGATCAATACATGATCGGCGATGCCGGCAATGCCGGCAATAAGCTTGGCCTTTGTTTCAATTTTCATTCCGCCGACAATTACCACAAAGGGGTGCGGCGGATTTTTGAGTATTTTTTGCAAATTTTCGATTTCCCCCCAAAGCAGCAATCCCGCGAAAGACGGCAAAAGCGCCGGCAATCCGACGATTGAAGCATGGTTTCGGTGGCAACAAGAAAACGCTTCATTGACATAGCAATCGCCGTTTTCGGCAAGCTTGCGGCAAAATCCGGCGTCATTTTCTTTTTCTTCTTTGTGAAAACGCAAATTTTCCAAAAGAAAAACCTGGCCCGCGCGGGCTTGCGCGATTTCTTTTTTAGTTTTCGCGCCGACGCAATCCCGCAAAAATTTTACCGGCCGCCCCAGCAACATCTCCAAATGGCGCGCCACCGGCCGCAGGCTTACCGCACCGTCTTCGTTTTCAATATGGCTTATTATCGCCACAATCGCGCCGCTTTTAATCAAAGATTTGAGCGTTGGCAATGTTTTAACGACGCGAAAATCATCAGCCACGCCGCCCTTTTCGTCAAGCGCGACATTGAAATCGCAACGCACCAAAACTCTTTTATTTTTGAAATCGCCGTCTTTTAGATTTTTCATATTGTTGAATTATTTTGAATCCTGCCGTCCGCCGGCATCATCTTCTCCGCGGCCGAGAGCGTCGCTGAGAGCTTTTTTCAATTCATTGATTTGCACCTCTTTTCTGGGACGGTCTTTTGGGAAGTCTTCTTTTTGCCCGGCAAAACGCACCGGCTTCGTTTGCGCCAAATCCGAAAGCGATACTCTCGGCGGCGCGAATATCGCCGCCGCCGCGTTTGTCTCCGGCGCGCTTTTTTGCCGCCACCGATCGTCGCGGTCGTTTTCTTTGCTTTGCGCGGCGCCGTCTTCCTTGGCGGCGGCATCGTCATTGCCGCGGGTATCGCCGTTTTGCATTTTTTTCAAACACGGCTTGCAATACACTTTTCGGCCCGGTTCGGGTTCAAAAATCACCTTGGTTTTTTTGCCGCACATTGAACAGGTAATTTCGTACATCTTGGGCTGGTTTGAATTTCTCCCCGCCTCGGCCATCGCCGGAATTTTGGCCGCGGCTTCGCTCATTTCGCCGCTCCATTTGGCGATTTTCTCTTCAATGATTTCCCGCCGCACGCTATGGCGTTCGCGCGAAATCCGGATAATTTTTTCTTTTTCGGATGGTTCGGTTATTTCCATCGGCGGCAAAGTCATCGCCGAAAACGGCGCGCTGGTAATGCCGTCGATCATCAGCTTCAAATAAATATGATATTTGCCCAGATTGACAAAATCTTCAATGGTGATTTCCGGCGTAAATTCCGGCTCCAAAAATTCGGCGTCTTCGGCGCCCACGCGAAAAACGATGATCGTGCCCACATTGCCGAAAACCGCGTCCTTGACCCGCGAACTTTTGCCCGACGCGCTCATTTCTTCCAGCTGTCCCAGATATTGATTGGCCAAAATCAGCGACAAACGATATTTGCGCGCTTCCGAAAGGATGTTGACAAACGAATCCGTGGCGAAATTCTGGAACTCGTCGACATAGCAGTAAAAATCGGTTCTTTGCTCTTCGGGAATGTTCTGGCGCGACATCGCCGCCAGCTGAAGCTTGGTAATCACCATCGCGCCAAAAAGCCGCGACGCGTCCTCGCCCACCATGCCTTTGGAAATATTGACGATTAAAATTTTCTTTTCGTCCATTATCCGGCGCATATCAATGTTGGACTTCACCTGGCCGATAATGTTTCTCATCAGAGGATTGGCGATAAATTGGCCGATTTTGTTTTGGATGGCCGCGGTGGATTCCTGCTCGTATTTTTGGTTGTATTTGGCATATTCGTTAACCCAAAACGACCTGATGATCGGATCGGTGATTTTTTCCACCACTCTGGCGCGATATTCCGCATCGGAAAACATCCGATTAATGCCCAGCAAGGTGGAATTGGGATATTCCAAAAGCGCCAAAATGGTGTTGTTTAAAATATATTCCATTCGCGCCGACCAAACATCCGGCCAAATCTTTTTGAACACGGCCATTAACCCCGCGGCGATCAAATTGCGATGCTCGGGATTTTCAATCTCCATCACATTAAACGCCGTGGGATAAGCCACATCCCCGGGATTGAAATAAATCACATCGTTAACGCGCCATGACGGCACATAATCCAAAATCCTTTCCGCCGCTTCTCCGTGCGGGTCAATGAACGCGACGCCATGCCCCGCGCAAATATCCTGGATCGCCATATTCTCCAGCAAGCTCGACTTGCCCATGCCGGTTTTCCCGACAAGATACATATGCCGCCGCCGGTCATCATCCTTGATGCCGAATTTTGTGCGCTGATGCCGCCAATTAACCTCGCCGATATAAATGATTTTTTCCTTTTCCGCCATAAAAATAATTGCCAACGGGCATTACTCTATAATACAATTTTTCCGCAAATTTAACAAAACCAGCAGAAAAATTTTCTGCTGGCGCAAAATCGACAAAACCAAACTAAACCGGCAGATTGCCCGGGGCCACGGTTTCGCGCGATTCCGTGCGGGTAATTCCCGGCGACGGCGCCACTGCCTGCGATGGAAAATGATAAAGCGACGCCAGCTCTTCCACATTCAAAACAATTGCCGCGCCTTCATCGCCATGATGCCACGGATTATAATAATTATATCGTTCGCGGTAAGTGCGCAACAAACGCCGTTTCTTGACAAAAGCGCGGCGCGGCGCGATATCGTTGAGGAACGGAACCGGCGACAGCTTTACCTTGGTCAAGCTTTTGCCCCACACATCCAAAGAATTCAATTCCGCGCTGGTGAAATTGTTAAAATAATTAAGCATCAACCGCCAGTTGGCCCCGACCCACGCGTCGTTTCGCGCCACATAAATGTTGCGGATATAACAGGAAAACAGCGGCTTGGCGATCTTTTTTTCCACCGCCTCCACCAACTCGCGCTCGCCGGTGGTCAAACGCATTTCCATGGGAAACAATTCCGGCGTTTTTTCCTCTTCGGGTTTGGGCCCTTCAATAATAAAATCAAGCGCTTCTTGCCACAAAGGTTTCAGCGCGCTCTTTTTTTCATCCACGCGTTTTGCCAGCACATCGCGCTCGCGCAACGCTTTTTTGACAAAATCATTGCCTTTTTCGGACCCGAAATAAATCGGACTGGCGCTGATTTGAATCCATATTTGTTCGCCGGGTTTCAATTTGGCCAAACCCTCTATCAGCGAAGCGATCGGATCAACGATCTCTTCTTGTTCAACATTTTGCTCCACATACCTTTCATAGGTCGGCAACGGATATTGCGGTTTTTTGGCCATTTTATAGTCCCAGCCGAAAAGATTCCAATCTTTGTTGGGAATGTCATAAGGAACCGCCCGCGAATAATCGGAAGCGGCCTCAATTTCAACCTCGGGAAACTGGGAATAGATCGCGGCTTCAATCGCCTCGCGATATTCGGCGAAACAACGGACATAGAAATGGATTTTGCCGTCAACCGCCGCGATTTCAAATTTCAAACTGGTCTGCGGTTCGCCGGTAACATATTGCTCCCACCAATCCGGCGCGTTGAAAATCGCGCCGTGCAGAGCCACCATCACCGCTTCCATCGCCTTAATCGGCTTGGGCAGTTCTTTGGGAATTTTAATTTCCAATAACAACGGCTTCCACACTGTGTTAAACCACAATTCAACGCGCCACCAATTCCAGTAGTAATCGAATTTTTTAACCAGCACGAAAAAAGCGGGCAACCACCACCAATATAGAACCATTCTCCATGCAAAATCAACGGATTGTGATAATTCTTCAAACATCGTCCGGGCAAATTTTCAACTAAACAAAAACAAGCGCCTTCCCACGCTCTGATTATAACCCGAGACAACTTTAATTGGAAGATTACGCCTCGCGGACATCCGCCCGCAAATACCTTCCTTGATCGTCGCGCGCAAAATATTTTCTGTTGCTCAAATTCATCAACACGGTATTTTCCTTGATGTGGCGCTGTTTTAACACTTTTTCCAAAATTTCATTGCGCGTAAGCGGCCGGTTTTCGCTGTTAAAAATATCCAAAATCACGGCTTTAACATCGCCTTCCACATAACCCCACTCTTTCAGCGCGTAAAGACCGCGGCCCACCAAAACAAAACGCTTGTCGCGAATCAATTCGTTGTGCACGGTTTGCACCAAACTGCCGTTGATCTTTTTGGCAACTTCGGTGAAATGGAGCGGGTCGCGGCTTTTTTTAAACAGTAAATAAATTTTGTCTTTAATGCCTTTGGGATTCACTTCGGGCCACTCGCGCAAGCCGTATAATCCGTCTTTGTTTTTTTGAACCTGCGATGAAATTCCCAGATACGATTCGGCAATCCCTTTTTTAATCCCCGAGAGCGACGCCAGCTCGCGGGCCGAAGCCAATTCCCTTTTTTCTTTCAAAAAATCAGCGGCGGCCAAAACAAAATCTTTCGCATTTTCAGCCGAAACGGAATCCGCCGCCCAAAAACTTTTATAATTGTCATTCTCGGCGAAATGAATGAATTCGCCGGCCAAAACAAGCAAGAAATTGGCATGCGTCCTGAATTCGGCGCCGCCCGTTTCTTCCAGTAAAACATTCTCTTCGCGCACTCCGCCGAAATTCTTTAAATAACGGCTGAAAAATTGGGAAACATCCTTGTATCCCCCAATCTTTTTCTTCATTTTGGCCATGGCGGCTTTTTCCACCTGCCGCACTCTTTCGCGGCAAATATGATAGCTCTTGCCGATCGCTTCCAAAGTTTCGCGCTTGCCGGTTTTTAAGCCAAAACGGCGCTCAATCACTTCGCGCTGTTTTGGGACAAGCAACCCCAATAATTCATTGCAATTTTTCTTGTAATCAATATTTGCCATAAACACCGCTACGCCCCGGAGCGACTCTTGCCGCACACACCGGCGTACTCTGCTATTATATGGTATATTTTACCTTTTGTCAAATCCGGCAGCACAAAAATCTATCGGCGCCGCGAAACAATCTCCTGCCAAAGAACTAGCATCGGCGCGGCCAGAAAAACTGAAGAATAGGTTCCCACGGCGATGCCCAAAATCAGCGCCAGCGCGAAATATTGCAAACTCACTCCTCCCCAAAAATAGATGGCAAACACCGGTAATAAAGTGGCCAGTGAAGTGTTTATCTGGCGGCTTAGTGTTTGGTTCACCGCGCGATTGGCGTTTTCCGCAAAATCCGCGCGATGATCGCGCAGTAAATTTTCCCGCACCCGATCATAGACCACAATTACATTGTTTATCGCATAACCCACCACGATCAATAGCGCGGTAATTACCGGAATGGTAATCTGTACCCCCAAAAACGCGCCCAAAGCCGCGAAAACCCCCAGCGGCACGATAATGTCATGGCACAGAATCAAAAACGACGCGATGCCGTATTGCCAGGAATTCACCCGGCCGGGCACGCCGCGAAACGCGACTGCGATATACAAAAGCATTGCGACCAAAGAAACAAAAACCAACAGCGACATCTTGCCGGTGAGCTCTTTTCCCACCATCGGCCCGATCGCTTCAAAGCTTTTCTCTTCAAAATTGCCTTCGGCGGCCAAAGCCGAAACCACCTGTCCGTATTGTTCGGAATTTAAATTTTCGGTGCGGACAATCAATCCCCTGTCTCCGGACGCGTAAACCGAAACATTTTGGAGCTGGGCGGCATCGGCAATTTTTTGCCGCACGGCGTCATTGGCGGGACGGTCGTTTTCATACTCAACCTCCAAAATACTGCCGCCGGTAAATTCAATGCCGGGTTTCAATCCCCAAACCGCGATCGCGGCAGCGCTGGCCGCCACCATTGACAATGTCAAGCCGAAAAATATTTTTTTGTATTTTATAAATTGAATCATAAGAAATGTAAAATTTAAATATCAAAATGTAAAATTATTGCGTTGAAATTGTCTGCGATTCCAATGATTTTTCTTTAATTTTGATTTTTGATTTTTCAATTTTTAATTTATTTATGCCAGAGGTTTCCACAGCCAAGCAAACTTTTTCAATTTGGTATCGGCCGCGACCCGCAGAAAAGTCCGCGTCACGATAATCGCCGAATACATCGATAAGATTATGCCCCAAATCAGAGTGGCGGCAAACCCTTTCACGAAACTCGTTCCCAAAAAGAACAAAATCAGCGCCACCGCGATTGTGGTGAAATTGCCGTCGCGAATCGCCGGCCACGCGCGGCTAAATCCTTCTTTGATGCTTGATGCCAAATCCTTGCCGCTGTTTAATTCTTCCTTCATTCGCGAAAATATCAAAACATTGGCATCCACCGCCATCCCGAGCGACAAGATGAAGCCGCCGATTCCGGCCAAGCTCATCGTCGCTCCCATCAATTTAAAAACCGCCAGTAGCACCGTGCCGTAAAGCGTGAGCGCCAATGCCGCCAGCAAACCGGGCAGGCGGTAGTAAACAATCATAAATACAGCCACCATCAAAAATCCGATCAGGCCGGCAATCACCGTTTGCTCCAGCGACACCGCTCCCAAAGTGGGACCGATTTTCTGCTGGCTCACGGGCTCTCCCAGCGGCACCGGCAAAGCGCCCTCGTTTAATCTTTTAATCAGCGTTTTGGCTTCTTGCGTGCCGGTCAGGCCGGTAATCACTGCTTTGCCCCCGGAAATTTTTTCAATCACATTGGGCGCGTAAAGATCACCGGCGTCAATTTCGCCGTCGCCGGTAGTGTCGATAATGGAAAGACCGTCCAAATAGATTGCCATCGGCTTACCCACATTGCGCTCGGTAATTTGCTCGAAAATCGTGGCTCCTTCTTGATCAAATTCAAGCTCCACAATCGGCCGTCCGGTGTTTTGATCAAAATTCAAACTCGCCTTTTTCAAATATTTTCCGGAAAGTTCGGTGGGCATAAAATAGGGATTCTGCAAGCCAAGGGCAAAGTCGGGAATCTGCAAAATTTCTTCATTACTCTTGCCCTCAAATTCTTTGATTTTATCGATAATTTTCTGGGTTTCTTCTTCGGGACGAGATTCGGAAAATTCCAGCCACGGGGTCTGGCCAATCCATTCAATCGCCTGCTGGACGCTTTCAATGCCGGGAAGCTCCACGATCAAACGGTTTTCGCCGGCCACTTGTATCTGCGGCTCGGCCACGCCATAGCTGTTCACGCGCCGGTCGATCAAGTCTTTAACGCCTTCCATCACCTCGGCCCGCTGGCCTTCTTCAATCTGGCTCAAATCAGCCTGATACTCTAATCTCACTCCGCCCTTAACATCCAATCCCAAATTAAACGGCTTGTCGGCAATATATGGAATTTGAAACGGCAATTTTGAATTGATTGAATCAATCCCCCGATTTACCGCGCCCGGAAAACAAAACGCCGCCGAAACCGCCGTCAGCGCGAAAATAAACAACAACGACCATCCGTGATTTTTCTTCATAAATTGATCTTAAAAAATTAAATTCACTCGCCCATTTTAATACCACAAAATCATCTAAAAGTCCAACTCAAATGAAAAAGCCGGACTCTTCCATTTCCGCACGCATTATCAACCCCGCAAAATTTCGCAGTTAAAACGCTTCTCTTGAAAATCAATCGCTTTGCGGATTTCATCGTCGCCGGGATCATAACCAACCGCGGCGACCACCAATTTGTCATCATCATCGTCCAAACGATGAATGATCGCGACCGCTTTTCCTCTCGCTTTTGCCAGCGGCTTGTCCGCTCCCAAAAAATACGCGTCCAAATCCTCGCCATCCGGCGCGATCACCCCCGGAATATAACCGTAATTAACTTCATAAACAAAACCAAATTCGGGATGGACGCTCCTCATCGTCCGGTCAATAATAATTTCCACTTCCCTGCCCAAAAATCCCTTCGCGGCCCCCAATGATTTTGATTTATCTTGCATTTACATTCGCAAAAAATAAATTGGTTTTTATCCAAATTAAACATCCATATCTCTCAATATGGATTTAATTTGCTTTTTTAAAGGCGACAAATCTTCTTTTATGGTTTTCCAAACTTTTTCGAAATTCAAACCGAAATAATCATGTGTCAAAACATCCCTCATGCCGCAAATATCTTTCCATGGAATTTCTTTGTGTTCTTTTTTAAAATCAGCGGCAATATTTTTTGCCGCCTCGCCGATAATTTCAATCCTCCTGACCGCCGCGTCTTGCATCGCGCCATTATTGCGAAAATCACCTTTGGACATATCGCCGACATAAAGCTCAATTTTTTGGATACATTCCAATATGTCCCCCAACAAAAGCTTTTTGGCTTCTTTTTTTCATAAAATCGGAATTTGCTCTTTTAGTATGTCGTCTTTCAATAATGGATGCAAAAGATGGTATTCCACCAGATCAACCTTTTTACCGATTTTTTCCTCCAAATCAACTTTTAGGCCGCCCATGCCAAATAAGGTCATTTCGTCGGGCAATTCCACCAACAAATCAACATCGCTATTCCTTTTTTGTTCGCCGCGGGCGTAAGAACCGAAAATCGCGGCCTTGGTCACACCCCTTGCCTTTAAAATAATTTTTATTTTTTCAATTATTTTCTTGTTCATACGCAAAATATAACACAAAAATATAGTTTTATGAAAATAACGCCAACGCGATTTGCCGTTGTCGCATCGCCGATAACGCAAAATAAGTGAAATAGCGGTCAAGCGATTCCAAATCGCTATCATATTCCTTGCCGCCCAAAACCGCGTCGCAAAAAACTTCGTAGGCGCAGGCGATTTCTTTGCGCCGCTCTCCCCAGCGCTTGTCGGCAAGCGTTAAATTGAACAATTCAAGACCGCGCGCAACCGCGCCCCAAAATCGTTCGCCGTCTTTGCCCTGGCTCAAACGCGCGCGGCTCACCTCACCGCCGATATTGCCCATCTGCTCGGCCAGCGACAATTCATACCACCGCCCCGCCGCCAAATTTTTGTGCAGAATCCGCTCGTTCATATTTATATGAAAAATCTATAAAATTTGGCGGTTGAGTTCGGATTCAAAAATATTGGCAAAATCGCGTACAATCGTCTGTTGCCCGGCAGGCAAAAACATCCCCAGTTCACCGCGAAAATTAATTTCTTTCGCATATCCAACAATCTCTTTTTTTATTTTTGCCAAATTATTTTTTTGATCCGGAGAAAGCATCCCTTTCCTCATTATAAAATACAAATCATAAAAATCGCGCGGTTTTTTACGAGTTGCCAATGCGCCAAAGATTTTTTCGTCTATCAATTCCGCCTGTGGCAAATGCACAAGATTATAAAGAGGCACAAAATCATTGGCAATCGCGTCAACCTCGCCGACAATCTTTTTCGTATTGCGCGCAGAAACATTGATATCAATATTGATTAGCGGAAAATCAAACATTTTTAATGTGGCAATGCCAAAATAACCCCCGCTGGTTGCGCCGCTTTTTTCTCCGATTTTCACATTTATGCCAAATCGTTCCATTTCGACCAATACTTTTATAAATAAATTTTCAATAACTTGATTGGATTCATTTTTTGATAAGGCAAAAAATGAAAAATCCAAATCCTCCGAAAAACGCGGACTGCCGTAAACGATTCGCAACGCCGTGCCTCCTTTAAAAAGCAAATTCTCTGAATCGGACAACTTGTACAACTCGCTCAAAAAAATATGCTGGGCATATTCACGCGCGATATTGGGAAAAATCGCCGATTGGTATTGCCGGCTTAATTTTTCCAAATTTTGGACTGAAATCATCGCAATAATTTTTTAATAAAATCTTCAAAATCATTTTTTCCGAATAGCTTGGCATAATTTTTAACAACCTCAATATTGATTTTTTCCTTGTTAAAACGGGAAATCGGCGGCAATTTTTCAAGCCAGCGAAAATAATTCGCGTCCACAAACGCCTTTTGAGCGTCGGCAATATAAAATCCCAAATCATTTTGCTTTTCAATGCCATAGCCGCTGAAGACACCCTTTTTTATTTTGCGATAAGAAAATATCTTTCCCAATATCTCAAAGCGGCGTGGTGCTTTTACGGTAACCGAAGTAATTTCATAAACTGTTTCCGGGATTACGCCGTAATAGGAAAGCGCGAACTCTAAAGAAACATACGACGGCGAATAAATTTTATTGGCGATATACGGCTCTGGCAATGACGCGTCCGCCAGCATATATAATCCCCGCTTTAATTTGACGACAAATTTTTTTGCCAAATACCGATGCAATAAACCAATGGCAGCAACCTTGGAAACGCCAAAAATTACGCAAACATCCTGCGCGGAAAAAATTAAAATTCCCTTTTCTTTTATCTTTGAATGAAAGATTGTCTGGTTCACTAATTTGACCATATTGTCAATTTACCAAACCGCTATAAATTGTCAAGACAATCATCAAATCAAATCTAACACGCCCAATGCCACCGGTTATAAATCGCTTCAATTCCCCCTTTATCCAATTCAAAATGATTCGGAACGGTAAGCGTTTGTTTATGGTTATTTTGAATGTTGCACCTCGGCGAGTACGCCGAGAAACCACCTCAAATGCGAATACATATTATTTCCCGCAACATTTCTTGTACTTCTTGCCGCTGCCGCACGGACAGGGAGCGTTGCGGTCAATTTTGCCGTAGCGGGCCGAAGAGTTTTGCAGTTGAGGCCGGGATGCCGCGGCAACCGCGTTTTTATTGATGGAAACATTCAAAAGATTTTGCAAAATATTCGCCTCCACGGTATCAAGCAAAACATGAAATTGTTTGTTGGCCTCGCTTTTATACTCCACCAGCGGATCCTGCTGTCCATAGGCGCGCAAGCGCACGGAATCGCGCACATTATCCATCAACTCCAAATGCTCCTGCCAAAAAAAGTCGATTGTTCGCAGAGCAATAAAGCGCCCCGCTTGCGCCATCGCTTCTTTGCCGTTTTCTTCTTCGCGTTTTTGATATTGTTCTTGCGCGTTCCCTTTTTTTGCCAGATCCAAAACATAATTATGAAATTCCTCGTCGGTTTTCTCCAGAATATCGTCGCGCTTTTTATAAATCACTTCGCGCTGTTTATTCAAAACGCTGTCATAATCCAGCAAATGCTTGCGCACATCAAAATGAGATCCTTCAATCTTGGTTTGCGCTTCTTCAATCCGCTTGGAAACCATTCCCGATTCAATGGGCATATCTTCGGGAACTTTGAGCATTTCCATCAATTTTTTCATCGCGTCGCCGGCGAATATCCGCGCCAAATCATCTTCGGTGGAAATGAAAAATTGCGTCGTGCCCGGATCGCCCTGCCGGCCGCCGCGGCCGCGCAACTGGTTGTCAATACGCCTTGCTTCATGCCTTTCAGTACCAATAATAAATAATCCGCCGGCATCGCGCACTTTTTGCGCTTCGTCGGGATTGGGCGGATTGCCGCCCAAAATAATGTCCACGCCGCGGCCGGCCATATTGGTGGCAATGGTTACCGCCCCAAGTCTTCCGGCTTGAGCGATGATTTCGCCTTCGCGTTCATGGTTTTTGGCATTTAAAATTTCATGGCTAACGCCTTCACGCGCCAGCAACGCCCCCAAAAATTCATTTTTCTCCACCGAACGGGTTCCCACCAATACCGGTTGTCCGTTTTTATATCTTTCCTTAATTTCCGCCACCACCGCTTTAAATTTTCCGGCTTCGGTTTTATAAATTCGATCCGGCAAATCAATGCGGCAAAGCGGCTTGTTGGTGGGAATCGGCACGCAATCCAGATGATAGACTTTGTCAAATTCCTCGGCCGAAGTCATCGCCGTGCCGGTCATTCCCGCGAGCTTTTTATACATCCGGAAAAGATTCTGAAAAGTAATCGATGCCAGCGTGAGCGACTCGGCCTGAACCGCCACCCCCTCTTTGGCTTCAATCGCTTGATGCAATCCGCCCGACCAACGCCGGCCCGGCATCAAACGGCCGGTAAATTCATCGATGATCACGATTTGGCCGTCCTTGATCACATAATCGCGATCCAAACGATACAGCGCTTGGGCGCGCAGAGCCTGCTCCAAATGATGAAGATATTTAATACCCTTTTCTTCGTAGATATTGCCCATCCCCATAATCTTTTCCACTTTAACAATCCCCTCTTCGGTTAAAGTCGCGGCGCGATCTTTTTCATCAATTTTGTAATCGGTTTCCGGCGACAAGCGCGGAATGATCCGGGCAAAATCCTGATACCACTTGGAGCTTTCCTGATCCGGCGCCGAAATTATCAACGGCGTGCGCGCCTCATCAATCAGAATTGAATCAACTTCGTCGACGATGGCAAAATTAAATCCCCGCTGGACTTTGTCTTCCCGCCGATAGGCCATATTGTCGCGCAAATAATCAAATCCAAATTCATTATTGGTACCATAGGTAATATCGGCGGCATAGGCCTCCCGGCGGGAACAAGGGCGCAAGAAGTCCTGCGATACGCGAAACGATCCCAAGCTGTCGCGCGCCGCGTCTTCGGTTTCCTGCGCTTTCTTATATTCGGGATCGTATAAAAACGATTGATCGTGGTTAACGCAAGCGGTCGTCATTCCCAGAGCGTGGTAAACCTGCCCCATCCAAACGCAATCGCGGCGCGCCAAATAATCGTTGACCGTCACCAAATGCACCCCTTCGCCGGCAAGGGCGTTTAAATAAACCGGCGCGGTCGCGGTGAGGGTTTTGCCTTCGCCGGTTTTCATCTCCGCGATTTTCCCTTGATGCAACACAATGCCGCCCATAATCTGCGCGTCAAAATGGCGCTGGCCCAAACCGCGCCGCGCTACTTCGCGGACAAGCGCGAACGCTTCCGGCAATAAATCATCCAAAACCGCCCATTTGGCAAGCCGGTCTTTAAATTCCGCGGTTTTGGCCTTCAATTGATTGTCTTCCATTGCCTGAAAATCTTTTTCCAAGCCGTTAATCGCGTCCACCGACGGTTGAAGTTTTTTGAAATAATTTTTGTTTTCGTCGCCGAAAATTTTGGTGAGTAAAGACATAATTTTTTAATCGCCGCCAGTAAATGCAGAGGTCAATCCTCGGCGTAATCGCAGAGGTTTAACCTCAAAATGCCCCCTAGGTCAAACCTCCACAAATTCGCTTCCGGTAAATAGAATAAGTTTATATTTCGATCTTTTCCATTGTAGACCAATTTATAAAAAAAGAAAGGGCTAAAACGGCCCAAAGCGGCATCCTTCCTCTTCGCCGTCGCGCACATCGACGCGTGCGGCATATCTTTCGAAATTTTTTCCCCGATCGCCCGGTGGGAGATCTCCCGGACAATCCTTATCGGCCATTTTAATCACCTCCTTACATTTTTATGCGCTAATAATCAATTAGCTTATTTGCGGGTTTTGTCAAGAAGTTTTTCTTTAAAATCCGTGATTTGGCGCTGGAGATTATCGCGCGCCGCCACGATCGCCTTCTCCAAATCATCGGCGGATTCGGCGGCGCGCAATTTGTTGCGATGGAAAGTTATCAAAACCTCGGCGCGAAAAATGTTGCCCTTGCGCTGGTTCGCGGTGGTTTTGCCCAGTTCCACCGCGGCGTCTATTTTTGATTTCAATTTCGGATCTTCGTCGGCTTGAAAAAAATCAAAATATCTTTTCAGCGATCCAATTTTCTCTTCGGCGAATTCGCGCAATGACGGCGTCAATTCAAAATTTTTGGTTTTGATAATAATATTCATTGTTTTGAAAAGTTAAAACAACACTCTTTTTTTAGAAAACAACAGAGGGATATTTTTGGAATATTCCTCTTGTTGTAAAAGACGCTTTAATTATCGATTGCAAACTTTTTTCTTGCTCTTGCGCGCCTTGAGCTTGTTCTCTTTTGATGGCCGCGCTTTTTTCTGTTTTGGAACCACCGGCATAAATTTTTAATTAAAGCTTTTTAAATTTTCCTCCCGTCGGACGCGACTACTTCTTCTTCTTTTTCGCGCCACCGGCCTTTTTTTTCGGGGCCGCCTTTTTCTTCGGAGCGGCTTTTTTCTTGGTTGCCATTTTTTTATTTGTTAATTTAAAATTTTTTTCACGAATCTTTTTCGACCGTTTGAAAATTTTCGCCCGCGAAATTTTTGTCAAAAAAATTCCCGCGGCATTCATCACCTTCATTTTTTCACGACAGAAAAGTTTGTCAAGTGTGGATAACTGATTACCCTTCCACAATTTCAATTTCTTCTTGCAAATCAACGCCGAATTTTTCTTTGGCCACAGATTTTATTTGAGCGATCAATGCCAAAATATCGCTTGATTTGGCATTGCCCAGATTGACAATGAAGTTGGCGTGCTTTTCGGAAATTTGAGCGCCGCCGTATATTTTGCCTTTAAATCCGCAATCCTCAATAATCTTGGCGGCGAAAAAATTTTCACGGTTGGCGAAAACGGACCCGGCGGAAGGATAATCAAGCGGCTGGGAAGATCTTTTTTTTGCCGCAGACTCATCCATCGCGGCGGCAATCGCGGCGCGATCCCCTTTTTGCAAAAAAATTTCGGCGGCGGCAACAACCAAATTTTTGTTTTTCTTGAAAACGCTGTTGCGATAAGAAAACTCGCAGTCTTTTTTATTGATTGTTTTTTTAATAATTTTTTCCAAAGAAACTTCCAATGCTTCAACGCGCAAAACCGCTTCCCCCGTATCATGGCCAAACGCGCCGGCATTGCCGCGAATCGCGCCGCCGAAAGTTCCCGGAATCCCCGCGGCCCACTCCATTCCCGACAGCGAATTGTCCCCGGCAAAATTCACCAGCGCGGCCAGCGGCGTTCCGGCGCCGGCCAAAATCCTCGCGCCATTTTCTTTTTTTTCGACTATATCAATGAAATTGTTTTCAATTCTTATGACCAAACCGTCAAATCCGGCATCCGAAAAAAGAAGATTACTGCCGCCTCCCAAAATAAAAAACGGCAGTTTGTCTTTGCGCGCCATTTCCAAACCGGCAAGAATTTCATCGGTATTTTTCGCCGCCAACAAAACCCTCGCCGGACCGCCGATTCCGTAAGTACAATAATTTTTCAATGGTTCGTTTTGCTTGGCTGAAACCATATTCCAAATTCTAAATCTGAAAGGGGCGGCCCCTCGTATTGAAAATAATATAGGTGGCCGCCCGATTGAATTTTATCAGAGCGCCAATCCGTTGTCAAAACGCGTCACTCTCCGGCGGCAATTTTTTCAATTTCTTTAACTATCTCTCGCGCTTGCGCATTCGCCGGATAAAGCTCCAGCGCGCGCCGCGCCAAATCTTTGGCGGCGGCAATATCTTTTTCGTAAATTTTTATTTGCGCCAGTTCCCAATAGGTTTGCTGGTTGCGCGGCGAAAGTTTTCTTGCCTGTTCAAGCATCGCCGCCGCCGCCGCGATTTTAGTACGATCAAAAGCGCCCCATTGCCAATAAAGGCGCCCCAGTTCCAAACGGGCGCGAAAATCAAAAGAAGAATCGCCAACGCTTTTTTCCATCATTTCAGCGAAAAAAGTGAAATACTCATCCGCTTCTTCGGGATTAAATTTGTAAATATTTTCTTTGTCGTCCGCGACTTCTTGCCACTGGCGCGCAAAAAACAATCTTAACTGGTCGTTTCCCATTGGCGAGGCATCCAGTGACGCACGATATAAATCCAATTTTTGCGGCGACAAAAAGGGTTCTCTTGACGCTTTTATCGCGCCCATGGCGGATGACAACGGCGCCAAAACAAAAACGCAAAAACAAATTATCCCGGCGATTAAAACAGGGGCAACAAACCTCAAATCAAACGAACACCGCCAAACTTTTTTTTCCGATTGTTCCGAGCGATGAATATGAGCGATAAAGCCCAAACATAAAAACAACATCAAATAGCTGGCCGGCATATCAAACACCGTTAAATTCTGGACAAAATATGCCGCCAAAAGCGCCGTAAAAATTCCCGCCGGCGCGAATTCCAATTTTGCCGCGAAATGGGCTTTCCACAAAACAAACAGCGCGGCGGCGAAAATAAGAACATAACCCGCCATCCCGATTAAGCCGGTCTCAACCAAAACATCCATAACAATATTATGCGCCCGATCATACCAAATCGCGCCGCCGCATTCGGATGACCCCAAGCAAGGATTGTAATGACGAGCAAACACCAAATAAAAATTTTCCGGCCCCCATCCCAATAGCGGCCTTTCCAGAAATCCCTTCCATGCCGTTTCCCAAACCATAACCCGGCCATAGATCGTGCCCTGGCTGAAATTATCCACCATTTTTTCATATACCGCGGTTTTGGGAATAATTGCCAAAAATATTCCCGCGGCGGCGCCAAAAATCATCGCGCACAAAATAACAATACCCGCGATTCTGGCCGCCGCGCGCTTGCAAACCGCCAAACGCAAAATCCCCAAAAACACCATGCCGCCCAAAAATGAAATCTTGGCCGCGCGGGCGCCGGAATTGAAAATATCTTTTAAAATGTTTTCCGCCGGCGCGAAACTTCCGGAAACAAAACCGGTCCACAATTGAGTCCCCTGAAAAAGCAGGCAAAAAGCCAGCAGGCAAAAAGTGATCGCGGCCAATTTCGCTTCCAATCGTTTGCCGGAATTTTTCTGCGACCAAAAAAGATATAACGCGATAAAAACATTGAACAAAAGATAGGTTCCTAAAAAGGAATCATTGCCCAAAAATCCCCCGCCGCGCGCCGCGCTTGATTGATCGAAAAGCGCCCGCAAACCCACAATCGCCGCCGCGCCGATTGACGCGAAAAAAACCCTTGTCCAATCCCGATCGTCCAAAACCGAAACGGCAACGAGCAAAAACGCGGTTAAATGGCAAAACATCAGCACGCCTCCCATCCTTTCAAAAGTTGACCAAAAACTGTTTAAAAAATCGGCGCCAAAAACCGCGCTGGCAGACATTGCCGCCAAAAAAAAGAGCGCGGCGGCGATCACCGGGTTTTTGAAATCCGGCCGATATTTTTTCCAATGCCATGCCAAAATCAGCCACGGAAAAAACGCCAGCTGGGCGCACGCCATAAACCACAGCCCCTTGGACGCCACAAACGGAAAATAAAGATCCATATCCACCATAAACGGCGTCAGCAATGCCGCGAATATCCCCGCCTTGGCTAAAACCGCCCAAATTCCGCCTTTATTCTCAATCATTGTCTTTGGTATTAAAACTTCAACATTTTTTGCCCGTCAGCGGTGCGGCGTTCTGCCGGATTTTGACCACCAATCTTTGGCCAGCGCCGCGAAAATTCCAACAAAAAGACCCAAAATCAGTCCCAGCGAAACATTCAGTCCGGAATTGGGCTTTACCGGCGTTTCGGACACCGTGGGAGCAAGAATAACGGCAGTGCCGTTAAGCCGCGACAATGCGAACTCCAACTCAATAATTTGATTTTTTAATGTGTTCGCCGCCAAATATTTTTCAGTGGAACAGCCTCTATCCGCGGAATATTGAAAACTGTTTTTGATTTCTTCGGCATTAGCTTGATAATTCTTGACTCGATCTTCAATTATTTGCCGGCGCGCGGCAATTATTTTATCGTGTTCGACAATTATATTTTCCGCCGTTTGCCAAAGCAAATTTTTTGACGCCAAAGAATCGGCGCATTCGGCGGTGACGGCAAGAATATTGCTCCCCGAAGTGGCGGCAACTTTCAAGGCGCAAGAGGAGTTATCGCTTGAGCCGTAAACCCCCTGCTCAATTTTATCTTTCAACTGCGCGATATCGGCCAATGGTATCACCTTGCCGGCGGATTCCTCAAACGACCCCACTCCAATCTTCATTTGTGCGCGGTAAACCCGGGGCGAAACGGCATTCGCGACCAGGGCCGCCGCCAATCCCGCCGCGGCGCAAAAGATAATGATTTTCTTTTTCCGGACCAAAGTGTCAAACACATCCCTCAAGTCAATCTCTTCATAATCCGAAACGGCCCTGTTTGATTGATTTTCCATAGTTTTATTTTCGTTATTTATTATTAAATTGAGGTACTAATTTTTTGAAAATTTCAACGATTTTGGCTTTATTCTCCGCCCGCGGAACAAGACCCTCCAACTCATCCAAATTTTTTAACAAGAACGCGCCGTCGACCGGCGCCGATTTGGCGACAAAAATTTGATCGCTTTTGGCGGCGGCGCCGGCTTCTTGTCCGGTGAGCAATTCTTCAAAAAGCTTTTCTCCGGGGCGGATGCCGGTGTAGACAATCGGCATATCAACATCGGGCTCAAACCCCGAAAGCCGGATCATCTCGCGGGCCAGATCGATAATTCTTACGGGTTTGCCCATATCCAAAACAAACACCTCGCCGCCTTTTCCCAGCGCGCCGGACTGCATCACCAGCAAGCACGCCTCGGAAGTGAGCATAAAATACCGCTTCATTTCCGGATGCGTCACTTCCACCGGCCCTCCCCGGCGTATTTGTTCGCGAAAAATCGGGATCACACTGCCTCGGCTTCCCAAAACATTGCCAAAGCGAACCGAAACAAACTTGGTCAAACCGTTATTTTTGCCATTGAAACTTTGGCAGATCATTTCCCCGATCCGCTTGGTCGTTCCCATCACCGATGTCGGGTTAATCGCTTTATCAGTGGAAACAAAAATGAAATTCCGGGCGGCGCAAGCAACCGCCGCTTCGGCGACATTTTTTGTGCCAAAAATATTATTGCGCACCGCCTCGCCGGCGTTTTCTTCCATCAACGGCACATGCTTATAGGCCGCGGCGTGAAAAATAATATGCGGATTAAATTCCAAAAATATCTCTTCCGTCCGATTTTTGTTTTGAATGTCGGCGATAAAGTCTTTCAACTCCATGCGGGGAAAATGTTTTTTCAATTCGTTTTCAATGTTAAAAATTCCGGTTTCATCCTGATCCAAAATCCCCAGCCGCGCGGGTTTAAACTTGGCAACTTGACGACACAACTCCGAGCCAATTGATCCCGCCGCACCGGTAATCAAAACTTTTTTGCCGGCAATGAATTTTTCAATTTCGGCCATATCAAGCGACACTCTGTCGCGCTCCAGCAAATCTTCCACCTCCACGCGCCGGACGCTGGCCAAAGAAAATTTCCCGTCAATAATATCGGCCAGCGGCGGCACGATTTTAATTTTCTTGAGCTTTGCTTTTTTCGCCAAATTCACCGCAACCCTGATCGCTTTCGCTCCCGGCGGCAAAGCGATAATCAGCTCCTCGACATTATGGCGGGAAACAATTTCGGGAATATCAGCAATCTTGCCCAAAACGCTTACGCCATGGATAATGCTCCCCTGCCGCGATTCATTATCATCCGCAAAACCGACCGGCAAATAACGACCCGGAGAAGAATTCAGAATACTGCGCAAAAGCTGCTCTCCGGCATCTCCCGCGCCGACAATCAAAATCCGCGCAATCGCGCCGGTGTTTTTCTTCCTGAAAAAATACAAATAAATCCTCTTGGCAAAACGAATGCCGCCGCATAGAACAAAAACAAAAAATGCCGCGATAAAAATCGTGGAGCGCGGAAATCCCGAAAAGAAAACAAGGTCCCGCAAAAAATAAAATACCGCGGTTTGCGCCAAAAGCGCCAACCCCACCGCCCGCGCCAAAGCGATCAATTCATTGGCGCTCACATAGGACCACGAAAACGAATACAAGCGGTTGAAAAAAAACGCCGGCAGATAGAACGCCCATCCCACCAAAACCAACCGCGCGATGATTTCAAAATACCGGCCGGGAACGGCGGCTTCAAAGCGGATCATAAACGCCAGCCAAACCGAAACCGCGATCAAAATCGCATCGGCAACAAAAAACAGCCCTTTTTTATTTTTTGCCAAAAACCCAACAATTTTCATAAAATTATTTTTTCTTTGCCTTTGGTAAGAAATATTCGCGCACGCATTTAATCGTGTAATCAATTTCAGCGTCGGTGAGTTCCGGATAAATTGGAAGGCGAACCAATTCTTTGGCGATTTTTTCGGTCATTGGCAAATTGAAATGATCCAGCCCCAGCCCGGGCATTTTGTGGTTGGGGATCGTGTCGCGAATTAACAACTCCACGCCGCGGTCTTGCATATGTTTTTTAAATTTCCAAATGTTGCCGGGCTTGATGATGTATTCCTGATAAATCTGTTCCGGTTGACAAGTCGGCAAGCTTACGGGCAAATCTCCCAGGCCCTTGCTGTATTTTTCGGCAATCTCGCGCCGCCGCTTCAACATTTTAGGGTAATATTTTATTTTGATATTCAACAATGCCGCTTGAATATTATCCAAACGCGAATTATAACCCCACCCCATTATTTTGGGAGCCTTTGGCTGATGCCCCAATAACGCGTTTTGCGTGATATTGTAATGATTGCGCAAGAGCAAAATTTTTTCATAGACCGCTTTGCTGTCGGTCACGATGCCGCCGGCGTCTCCGGCGCAACCCAAAGTCTTTGGCGAAATAAAACTGAAACAAGCCGCGTCGCCAAAACTCCCCGCCATTTTGCCGCCAAGCCGCGCGCCAAGCGCCTGGCAAGCATCTTCCACGACCCAAAGATGATGCTTTTTGGCGATTGCCATTATCCGCGGCATATCACAAACCTTGCCCGAAAGATGCACCGGTACAATACCCACGGTTTTGCCGGTGATTGCCGCTTCAATTTGATCAACATTCATCAAGCCGTCTTCGCCAACATCAATCAATATCGGTTTGGCACCCAAATGAACAATTTCCTCAATGGAAGCGATGAAAGTGTGCCCCACGGTGATCACTTCGTCGCCCGGCTTGCAACCCAACGCCTTATAGGCGATTTTTAACGCATCCGTGCCGGAATTCACGCCCGCCGAGTATTTTACTTCGCAAAAATCCGCCAGATTTTTTTCAAACCGCGCCACTTCCTCGCGCAAAATAAAATCCCCTTTCGCGAAACACTTGTCCAGCGCCTTCACTATCTGCGCCTTGTGCTCTTGATAATACCGCCGATAGCTTGAATTGATAAAATCCACCTTCATGTTTTTTTGATTATTATTTTCTCTGAATTACAAAACGCTTTGCATTTTGGGGTCTATCCCCTGTATAATCGCAGGGGTTAGACCCCTTTAAAAGTATTTGAATTTAATAGTTTCGTAATTTAAAGTTATTATTTTAATATCGTTTCATTTGGATTATATACCCAATTTTCCTAAAAATCCACTTGACAAACCCAAAAATCGATTTGTGTATAAAAAAGAGAATTTTCGTTCGTTCGTTTCACGTCAATACAGCAGAAAAACAAAAACGCAAACAAGCTTGAACGGCTTCAAGCATTAAAAGGATGACGCAAATTATTGGCGCAGACCGGCGAATTTTTTATAATTTTCCCTACTAATCATTTCCACTTTGGCGTCCGGATAGGCGCGCGAAAACGCCACCGGCACTTTGCCCGGCCGCGATTTCCATTTGAATTCAAAGCCGGCGAGCTTGCCGCCGCGTTCCTCGATCAGATCGATTTCTTGTTTTTGCAATGTGCGCCAAAAATACATATTGGCATCGCCATCGGTATTATTATTGCTTTTGACGCGTTCGCCGATCATGAAATTTTCCCATAACGCGCCCGCGTCCTGGCGCAAATCCAACGGATTCAAGTTATTGATCAGCGCGTTGCGGATGCCGTTATCATAAAAATAGATCTTCCGATTGCTTTTGATTTCATTTCGCAAATTGCTCGAGAAAGAAGGCAAACGAAAAACAATAAACGCTTTTTCCAAAATTTGGATATAATCGGCAACCGTTTGCTTGTTGATCTCGATCAATGACGCCAATTCGCCGTATGAAACCTCATTCCCCACTTGCAATGCCAGCGCGCGCAATAATTTTTCCAAAACTTCATGATTTTTTATGTTCCGGTATTCCAAAACATCCTTGTAGACATAACTTTTCGCCAGCGTTTTCAGCGTCTTTATTTTTGCAAAGTCGCTTTCAAAAACAACCCCGGGGTACATGCCGAAAATCATTCTGTTTTCCAAAATCCGGTCAATTTCGATTTCCGAATAAATTTCTTTTAATTCGGCGAGTGAAAAAGGATATAAATAAAATTCAATTTTTCGGCCCGTGAGCGGTTCAACAATTTCATTGGACAAATCAAACGACGACGACCCCGTGGCAATGATCTGCATTTGGGGATAATTGTCAACCATCAATTTCAAAGTCAAGCCGATATTGCGCACTCTTTGGGCTTCATCCAAAATAACCAGTTTGTTATCTCCAAAAAACAATTTTAATTCGGTCGAAGTTTTACCGGTGAGGGCATCGCGCACATCCGCTTCGTCGCAATTGAAATAAGCGGTAGCAATTTGTTTTTGGTTTTCCTGGATAAGTTTGACCAAAGTGGTCTTTCCCACTTGCCGCGGGCCGTAAATTACCACAATTTTACCCTTAAAAAGGGTTTTTTCAACTTCTGATTGGATTTTTCGTCTAATTAACATATAATTTGGCTAGTTAACTAACTGAATTATATATTAATTTAGCTAATTGTCAAGCCAGCGGCCAAATTATATGATAATCAAACCATTTTACCCCCCTATTTATCAATTAATTTGGCCATAATCAACAGAAGTCGGAAACCTGCGGATAAATAATCAAGCCAAATTGTCCATAACTTTGTTTACAGTCTGATATAGCAAGGAGCCGGCGAATCGTAGGTTTCCTGAATAATATTTTTGACCTCTTCAGGCTTTTGGGCCAGATAAGTTTTAAAATCGGGCAGATGCCCAAACATCCGGAATTCTTCGTCCTCCACGATGAGATTGTGGGAAAATCCCAAGAATTTGTATTTCTCACTCCCCTTCACGCCGATAATTTTCACATTCGCATTGTGCAAGCACACGGCGTTGCGCACCGCTTCAAACGGCCGGAAAGCGACAAAATTTATCATGCTGTAAACATAGGGCTTCAAGCCCTCCAGTGCCATGCCCGCGGCAATCGTCATCGTGCTTTGCTCGGTCACGCCCAAATTAAAAAACCGATTTGGAAATTTTTTTTGAAACTCTTCAATGTAATTAAAGCCCACATCGGGAATCACTAAAACGATTCTTTCATCTTTTTGCGCCAGATCGATTAAAGCATCGATAAATTCCCGGCGCGTATCTTGTTGTTGGATTATTTCAGCCATTGGTTTTTAATTCATCAAGCGCCGTTTGATATTCTTGCTCCGACGGCGCCTTGTAGTGATACAAATTTTGCCCTTCCATAAAACTCACGCCCTTGCCTTTGATGGTTCTGGCAATCGCGACGGTCGGCTTTCCCAAAATTTGCCCATTGATAACTTTTTCGATTTGGCCAAAGTCGTGGCCATTGATTTCGCAAACATTCCAGCCAAACGCCTTCCATTTTTCCGCCAGCGGCTCAATATTCAAAATATCATTGACGCCGCCCATGGCCTGCAAGCCATTGCAATCAACAAACACCAAAAGATTATCCAATTTATGATGGGCGGCAATCAGCGCCGATTCCCAAGTGGTGCCGATTTGCATTTCCCCGTCCGACATCAGCGTAAAAATTTTCCCGCTGTCTTTTTTGACTTTCTTTGCCATTGCAAAACCAACTCCAAACGGCAAACCAAAACCCATTGATCCGCCCGCCGCCGGAATGTCGGGAATGATCGGCTCGGCCAAGCCGATGAATTTGCTGTCCGGCTGGCAAAAGCTTTCAAGATCCGATTCGGTAATCCGCCCTTTTTGCTTGAGAAAATAATAAAGCGACGCGGCCGCCCACCCCTTGCTCAAAACCACCTTGTCTTTATTCAGGTCGGTTTTTTCAAAAATCACCGCCAGCAAATCAACACAGCTGTAATTGCTCCCGATGTGGCTGGTTTGCGCCTTATAGATCATTTCCAAAACCCTGATTCGGGCGTCATTGGCAATTTTTTTGTAATCCGGTTTATCCATAAAATACTTTTAACGCGGTTTTAGCGATTATTTTCAAGTCTAGCATAAAAGAGCGTTTTTTCACATACTCCATTTGAAGCCGCAATTTTTGCGGCCGAATTTTTTCTTGATAAACCCTTTCAGGATCGGACGCGCCCTTTAAAATTTCCCCCTCGTGAAAATTCCACAAGGATGCCAAATCGGTCATACCGGGCTTCACCGACAAAATCACATCTTTTTCCTCGGCGGTCATCATCCTAACATACATTGGCACTTCCGGACGCGGTCCGACCAAGCTCATTTCCCCTTTTAATACATTAATCAACTGCGGCAATTCGTCCAATTGATATTTTTTCAAAAACGGTCCCAATTTGGTCAGGCGCGGATCATCGCCGGCAGTAGACGGCCCGCCAAGCTTATCGGCGCCGATCACCATCGTGCGAAATTTATACATTAAAAACGGCTTGCCCTTTTTACCGGCTCTCTCCCCCATGTAAAACACCGGTCCGCCGTCATTCAATTTGATTTTAATCGCGGCAAACAAAAACAACGGACTTAAAAAAACGAGCCCGAAACACGATCCCATGATGTCAATCAATCTTTTGGACATATTTCAATTTATTATGTATTCCTTTTCAGAAAATTTCTTGATTTTTTTACCGATTATTTTATCAAAAAAAGATTGAAAGAAAGAAAATCCAACCAACATAATGAGATACAAAGCGATAAAGTCAACCGATATGCGATAACCGATTATATTTAATTTAAGATAGTCAAAAACAAAAAGAATGGCCAAATAATGATAGAGAAAGAAAGCAAAAGTTCCCCTTGAAAGATACCTAGTCAAAAAGTAATATCGCAGGGGTAAAAAATAACCAATCGCCATTACAATAATTCCCGCAACAATTCCCAAAATATATTTTCCATTAACAACCCACGCGCTAACAATCCATTGGTCTTTTGAATCAAAAGATAATGTATCAAAAAAAACATACAAAAAGACTAGGGCAAAAATAATGACTGCTTTTATGAAACTATTTTCGTATTTTTTAAATTTTTTTCTAAAATCCGAACCAAAATAATTATAAATTGAATGAGCCGCAATAACCCCAAGACACATAATCGCAAAAAAGGGGATAATGGGATACATACTCGCCTTGAATGCTTGAGCCAAATAATTAGATGAGCCCCAAGCATAGAACCAAATTCCAAGAGAAGTTGCGGATACCAACATAATCCCCACCAGACGGAACCTGCTGTAAATCGCAGGAATAATGGGAAAAAAGAGATAACAAGAGAAAATTAAAGTGATAAACCAGAACGGCGAATTATATGCTTGAACGCGCGACACTAATTTTGACGCTCCCATTAACAACGCGATAAAATCATAATCTCCCGGCATTCGGTGCAAGAAAATAACCGCAAGAAAAAATGTCACCATCGCGGCGAAAAAATAAGGAACATAGACGCTATTGAATCTTTTCAAGAAGAAAATTTTTAAATCAAATTTACGCAAATTTAATATTGAAAGCCACATTGAAAAACCGCTCAAGAAAACAAAAAGAATGACTCCCGTCCAACCGGAAAAAGCGAAAAAGAAATATATCTTATCTGCAAACCACGCATTTGAATTTGCCAATTCAATAAAATTGCCGTTATTTTCAAGAGCATATTCATATGATCTGTTATAATATATCCCGAAAGCAAAAGGCAAAAGATTAATGGAAAATATCCAAAGCATCGCAAAAATTCTTGCCAAAGAAATGCCGTTGGATAATCTCATTTTTATAATCTCGCCGTCATCAAAGTGATTATTCATTATCGTCATATTCTAAAATTTTTTGCCGAATGCATTATCGTTCCTTGAAATTAATTTAGTCAATCCAAAGACAGAGCCAAGCCCGTAACCAAAGTGCCTTGCCGCAAAAACAATTGGTAGGATAAATAATAGACGCCACTCTTTTTTACCAGGCAAAATTTTAACGGAAAAATAAATGTTTGTGGCAAAATATAAACCCAACTCAAAAAATAACAAAAATAAAAATGGTAGCCAAAAAAAAGAAAACGCTCCTGACCCGAAAAAACTTAAAATAAATAACAGCGGCAAATAATGGCGCAATTTAAGGGGTGCTTTCATTATTTTCAACGGCCAAATCGCCCAAACTCCATCCCAAAAATTATGAATAAAAAAATCTTTAAAATTCGACTTGGGATAATAATAGCAGATAATATCGGGAAACATCATAATTTTCCCGCCCGCCTTTTTTAAGCGCATATTAAACTCCATATCCTGACTGCGAATCAAACGCTCGTCAAACAATCCGATCTTATCAAACACTTCTTTTCTATAACACCCGCCAAAAACCGTGTCCGTTTCAATTGATCGCTTTGATTGAAAACGGAAAGATCCTCCCGCACCGAATGGACTACTCAAACACAAGGCAATCGCCCTCGCTTTTAATGAATTGATTGCGGGTTTCGCCGTTAAAATTCCGCCAACATTGTCCGCACTGGATTTTTCCATCGCGGCGACACATCGCGAAACATAATCTTTAGCATAATCCGCGTGCGCTCCCATCAAAATAATAAAATCCCCCTTGGCATTTTTAATTCCAATATTCACCGCAAACGGCGTAAATCTTTTGAGATTATCAAGTAATTTGACAAAAGGATATTTTTTGCAATATTCGCCAACAATTTCTCGCGTACTATCTTCGCTCATCCCGTCCACCATCAAAACCTCCAAATTATCTTTGGAATAATCCTGCCCGATGACAGAATCCAAACATTTGGCAATAAATTTCTCCTCATTCCAACAAGGAATAATTATTGATATTTCCATTTTTTATAAAATTTTCTAACCCCTCTTAAGATTATGGTATATGGCAATCAGCCATTTATAGCGGTAAAATATTTTTTTGTATGACGGGTAATCGGAAAAATCTTTTGGGGCGGTTTGCATAATTGAGTCAAACTCCGACATAGTGACGCCCAGTTTTTTGGCGACAAACTCCTTATCCTGCATCTGAGCCGCTTGCGGATAGTCTATTTCCCCCATTTGCTTTTCCGCCTCTTCGCGGGTAAGCTGCCCCGACCAGATCAGCGCCGACAAATGCAACCTTTTTTTATCATATCCAAACTTCTTAGGAAGAATATACCCCTGATAAAACCTTGTGTAAATAGACTCATAATGCTTGCTCCCGTAATTTCTCCATCCCAATTCTTTTTCAATGGTTGCAATCGCTTCTTTTTTGTCATAATCGAAGTAATCCAATACCGGGATGAATTTAATTCTTTTTAAAACCGCCCAGTTTATGAAATTGCGCACTCCAATATGCGGGAATTTCTTGAGATTTTTACCGGTAAATATTTTGTATATTCCTTTTATATAGCCCCAGTCATAATGCCCCTGGGACCATGCCGCCACCCCCCCGCCTTCCGTCGCGGTGTTATGTCCGCTTAAAATGAAGCGCACGCCGTATTCGTCGGCGGCGCGATAAAGAGATGTCACGATCGCATGATCGGACGGAATTTCCGAATCGGGGGTCGAGGCTTTTAAAAAAGCCAGTTGGAGAGCCTTGAATTCCTCCCAGTCAAGAACCATCGTATGCAGGTCGATATCAAGTTTTTTTAAAAATTTTTTAACATTGTCAACCGCAAGCTCTGAATCCCAGCCATTGTCAAGATGCACTGCCAACGGACGCAATCCCAATTGCTTCACCTTATAAATGGTATAGGTGCTGTCAACGCCGCCGGAAACTCCGACAATGCAATCATATTTTTTTCTTTTTCCCTCTTCTTTTATCTGCCATATCAGACGGTCGATAGCCCCGGTTTCTTTCTTAGATAAATATTTTTTGTCTTTTATCCGTTGCTGATAATCATAGCAATGATTGCATATCCCGGCCTCGTCAAAAAAAATATCCGGATCGCTAGTATCCATAAGGCAACGGGAACAAATTTGATACGCGGTATTTGCGGTTTTCATTATTTATATACATTGGTTTATCGTACCACGCCGCTCAATTCGTCGCGTTTCGGATAATTGATCAGCACGGCGCGATTATTTCCATAAAACACAAACATACTGCCCGCCGCAACCGCCGCCGCTCCGGCGGCAATCGCCTGCCGAAAATCATCCGGTTCCCCGGCCCCTCCGCAAGCGATAACGGGAATCCCCACAGCGCCTGATACCTCTTTAATAAGGGGAAGATCATAGCCATTCATCGTGCCGTCGCGATCAACCGAATTCAATAAAATTTCGCCGGCTCCCATTTCTTCCATTCGACGGGCAAATTCAACCGGATTGCTCCCCGACTTTCTCTTTACTCCATTTTTCATCATTTCGTATTTCCCAAATATGTTCTTTTTGGCATCAATGGAAACAACCACGCTCTGGCTACCGAATATACGGGCGGCTTCTCCGATAAGATTGGGATTATCTTGGGCGCAAGTATTTATTGCAATTTTTTCAACACCCATACCATATATTTTTTTCATCACATCAATACTTGCAACCCCGCCGCCATAGCATAATGGCATAAAACATTCATTGGCAATGGAAGTAATCGTTTCAAAAGACGGCCCCTTCCCTTTCAGCGATGCCTGTATATCGAGAAAAACAAGTTCGTCGACTTCCTTGTCGTTAAAAATTTTAACTGCGTTAATGGGATCGCCCACATATGTCGGTTTATCAAATTTTACCGTTTTTACCAAGCCCTTATCTTGCAAAAGCAAAACTGGAATTACGCGCGTAGTCAGCATGTTAGTAATTATAAACAAAATTTGTTAAAAGTTCCATGCCGAAACGATGGCTTTTCTCCGGATGGAATTGCACCCCCAAAACATTTTCTCTTTCAACAGATGACGCAAAATCATAACCGTAATTCGTTGTCGCAACAACATCCTCCGGATCTTCGCACACCACATGATAGGAATGAACAAAATAAAAACGGGAATTATTTTCTAATCCTTTGAATAGTTTGCTGTTTTTTTTAACCGCAATGGTGTTCCAACCCATATGAGGTATTTTAAAACTCTCTTTGGCCGCGGAAAAATCAAACTTTTTTGTTTCAGCGTTAATAAATCCCAGCCCTTCTTCTGCCCCTTCTTCACTTTTTTTAGTTAAAAGTTGCATCCCCAGACATATTCCCAATATCGGAGTTTTTTCAATCAATATTTTTTTGCGCATTACTTCCAAAAGTCCCAAATCCCGCAAATTGTCCATCCCGGCATCAAATGCGCCAACTCCGGGAAGAATTAGTTTTTCAGCCGCATCAATCGCATCAATATCCGATGTTATGGATGCCGCCGCGCCGATGCGTTTAAGCATGTTTTGGACCGACTCAAGATTCCCTGTTTTGTAATTAATTATGGCAATCATATTTCAAATATAAATTACAGGCTCTTATACATCGCCAAAAGCTTCCTGCCTTCGCTTTCCCAATTATACACCTCTTGAACCAGCTTTCTACCCCTCCGACCCATCTTTTCGGCTTCTCCATGGCTACGAGCAAGAAATTCCAACGCGCCAGCAATTTTTTCCGGATTTAAAGGATTGACGCATATACCGCATTTTCCGCCTTCGATTATTTTTTTCCACAGGGGAAAATCGGATGCAATCATCGGCAGTCCCGCGGCCATATATTCAAACATCTTGTTTGGCTGTGCATCAATATGATTTGGCTCCGGCAGAAAAGTAACCATACCGACATCGGCTTGCGCCAATTCTTCATAGGTTTTAGCAAGAGGCATATAACCCAAAAATTCTACCTTAACCCATCCCGGCATTGCTGCTAACTCCTGAAAAAAAGCAGACTCCGAGAATTTTCCGGCCAATTTAAGTTTTATCGGATATTCCGGACCGATAAGAGCCAGAGCATTTATAATTTCCTCAATTCCCCGGATCCTTTCCAAAGCTCCCGCATATATCGCCGTGAACACAGATGAGCGAGCTTTTTTATCCGCATCCATAACCGGTTTGAAATAGGACAATAACGGATAGTTTGCCACGCATAATGCCTTGCCTTTAAAACAATTGGCGATTGATGGAGTCGCGGCAACCACCGCATCAAACATCTTTGCAATATTTTTCTCGATAAAATTAAAGATAAATGCCATTGGCTTTCTCGCGGGAACGGGAATCCAATATTTTGATAATATTTGCCGAGGCACATCTTCATGGACATCGTAAATAACCTTGGAACGGGTAAATAACTTAAGAAGAAATCCGACCACAATGAGATCAGGATCATGAAAATGATAAGCATCGGCCTTTTGTCTGAATGCGGCAACACACATGCGCGGCATTATCGAAAAAAATCTGTTTGCGCGCGATGTTGCCGACGGTATCGCAATAATATCCATACCCTCCTCCCGCCCGCTTTTGCTGTATTGAGCAATTATTGAAATCTTATAACCAGCGCTTTGAAGGGTTTTAATTTCTTTATGAAAAATACGGACATCAAATGGCGTATGCGCCGAAGTAATAACGCAAATTTTTTTAATCATGGCTGTTGTTTAGTTTCCTTGGGCAAAAGATAAAGCAATCCCAGCGACAACAAAACCCCGTGCGTTACCATGGCGGTAAGCAATGGTGCTTCAATAATCGTGATCACGGGCATAGCAATCGCCGCGCAAACAATTTTTTTATCCTTGTTTTTGGAAAAACTATCAATAATGCTTAGAATTATAGCCAAAATCAATCCCCATATTAAAAAACCGAAAATATGAAAATTCATATAGGCGTCCGCGTAGATACCATTCGTAGCATTACAATCCGGGCGCTGAAAATATACCGCACCAATAAGATGCGGAGGATCAAGCGCGTAGGGGTATTCGGTCAGACTGCCAAAGAACCGATGAGGGGAAAGCATCAAAGGATCTTCTTTGGAAAAATAATCGTAATACAAGAAAGACAGCTGAGCGGGAACAAACATCACTCTTCTATTGAATAAAAAATACGGCCACGAATTTCCAAAAAGGTAGAAAGAAAAAATTCCGGCAAAAATCATGCCGGTTGTCCCGGCCGCAATCCATGCTAACGGATTTTTTCTTTTCGCCACCCACATTAGAGTCACGACAAATGGCAAGGCGAAGAAATAGGCTTTATTACCGGTCGCTGAAAAAACCATAAATTGGGTCAAACATATAAATATAACCGCCAACCAATTTTTTCTATTTAAAAAAACAGCAAAAAACAAAGGGTTGACAATATACGCAAACCAATTGATCAAATACCCGCCAAGAGGGATATTGGCTTTTACGAATTCCGCTCTGATATTATAAACTTTTTCAAAATCAATATTTATTGAAAATCCAATATATGAAGCTATCAACCCAACCATTATAGCGCTAAAAATTGAAAACAGAGCGGTTCGAATTAGCCGCGACTGGATTTTATTGATTGCGCGGACGGCCAACCTCGGAATAATTAATCGCGCCAAAAGCAATAACCCCCAGAAAAAAGTTACGCCGTACATATAAGTCCGCGGCTTATCCATAAAGGCATACAGCGTAAGCATAGGAATATATGAAAGGATAAAAAGTAGCCAGAGAATAATATTGGAAAGCCGTCCGGGAACCTTGGGAAGAAAAACAAAAATTGACGCAAGGAGAACATAAGATTCGATCAGCTTTAACAAATTAAAATTAATCTCCTTAAGCCGTATATAATCTCCAATAACAGCGGCAAGAAAAATATAAGAGGCGTCAATCGCCATCTTAACAATAAACACCGCCGCGAGCGCGTAAAGCGTAATTTTTTTAATCTTAATTAATGATTTCATAAAATTTGCCTATCGATTCCCAAAATAAACGATCCCCTGCCGAATCCATTTAGCGCCAATAGCCCACAGCACAAACAAATAAAATGTTCCGGCCAATAATTCAAAAACTGCCAATCCGTACAAAGCGCCATGCAATACAGGTTTAACATATAATGCAACAATAGCGAATAATCCATTCAATATCAAAGCAATTAAAAAATAATTGGCGTCTTTTTTTGCCGGCCAGCGATATAGAGAGCGCAATAATACATAAGCGCGCAAACCCATCACCCAAACGGAAATCGCGAACGCAATGCTTAATTCAATTATCGGACTGAATAATTTAAAAATATTCAATAATCCAAAAGCCAACAAAAATGTCGCCAGACCGATGGAAACATTAATCATATCCAACGGTTTAACTCTGGATGCATTCAAAATACTTACCGTAGAATTATAGAAAGCGTAAAAAACAACCGCGGTTAATATGATGCGAACGCTGGCAACCGCGTCCAAGAATCCCCCCCCCAGCCAATACAAGATAATAATATCCGCGAAAATTATCATCTGAACGCATATAAACATTGAACATTGGATGATCGCGCCCACAAAATCCGAGAGATTATCCGTAATAATCTCATTCTTTCCTTCCGCGACCAAACTGCTTACTTTCGGAAGAAGAACCAACCCTAATGGTCCGATAACAGATCCCAAAGAGATAAGCAGGCTTTGTCCAATCGAAAAATAACCCGCATCGCCAACCGAAGAAATATGGACAGCCAATATCGGCCCGAGCGCTAAAAGTATTCCGTATAAAAAATCACCGATGCATCTAGGTATTGAATACGCGAACAACTCCCTGTAAGTACCAATGTTGGCACCCCGCTTGTCTGAAAAAATTCCTTTAATAAAAAATAATATAAAAAAAATAACGCAAACCAACATAGCTATGCCTATCGCGACGATCAATGTTTCCATCCGGACACCCGCGGTAAAAAAAATAACGGCAACAGGGATTATCGCAAGATTAATTATCTGCAAAGAGTTAAACTTCCCGGCCTCAAGACTCCCTCTGAAATATGAATAAACCAATGAATGCAATAACAATCCGGCGATATACAGGGAAACCGGCAATACCAAATAATCATACTTCACAGAACCAAAAAACAAAATCGCAAAATCGCCTTTTAGCAAATTGGCGGCAAAAAGAAAAGCAAACGCGAACAATGCCGCGATCGCAGCCCCGACCCTAAAATAGGCTATCTTGACACTCCGCTCCGATGCCATGGCGATGTAGCGCGGCAAACCAACCCCCAATCCTAAAAGTAAAAGCGTCAGAATCATACCCGACGACCGCTTGACCAGTGAATACTCCCCCACGCCCTCCGGACCAAAGTTGGCGGCAATCATTTTGTAAAACAAAAAAAATGAAACCAATACCGCACCCTCGGTGATAAAAGTTAAAAAAAGACTTTTGCAAAATGGAGATACTCTCATTTTATTTTTCGGATAAGTCCGGCAACAATTTTTTTTGCCGCATGGCCGTTCCCATAATAATCACCTCTTTCGCAACTCTTGACCGGTTGCAAAACCGCATTTCGTATTTTTGTTTTGTTGGTTCCAGCCAGGATATTCCAACCTCCATTGAGGGTTTCCGTCCACTCGGTTTCTTCGCGCAATGTGATGCAAGGCACCCCAAACCAAAACGCTTCTTTTTGAACTCCGCCGCTGTCAGTCAAAATTTTTTTGGCGTTTTTCTCCAGCGACAGCATTTCCAGATAGCCCACTGGCTGAATAATCTTGATATTATCTTTGCCAAGGATGATTTTTGCCAAACCAAAATTTTCCAATTTTGCCTTGGTTCTTGGGTGAACAGGAAAAATGATATTTTCTTTCATCTCCACAATGGCATCGACAATCCTTTTTAAATTTTTTTCATTATCGGTGTTTGCGGCACGATGGATGGTCAGCAAAAAATAATCTTTTGGCTTTATTCCCAATTCATTCAATGTTTCCGAAATTCGATTGCCCGCTTTCATTCTTAAAATATCAAACATAATATCTCCGGTATTATACACCCCTTTTATAATACCTTCTTTTTTTAAATTGATGACAGCGGTTTTTGTGGGGCAAAACAAAATATCGGAGATATGGTCGGTTAGCACCCTATTAATCTCTTCGGGCATGGTTTTATCAAAACTGCGTAATCCCGCTTCAATATGAGCGACCGGAATATGCAGTTTGGAAGCAACTAAAGCGGCGGCGACAGTGGAATTAACATCACCAACGACCACAACAATATCCGGATTTGTTTTTTGAACCACTTCCTCCAATTTGATCATTGTTTGACCGGTTTGCGCGCCATGAGTTCCGGCCGCAACCCCCAAATCATAATCCGGCTTGGGAATATCCAAATCCTGAAAAAAAACTTGCGACATTTCAAAATCATAGTGCTGGCCAGTATGAACCAATATCGGTTTTATTTCGGGATGCCTCTTGAATTCACAAAAAAGAGGCGCGATTTTCACAAAATTCGGCCGCGCCCCCGCAACAATCATCACTTTAATAATTTTATCTTTCGGATGTTTCATAAAAATCTTTTATCGCTTTAATAACTTCATCTTGGTCTCCTTGCCTCAATTCCGGATAAATTGGCAGGCTTAAAACTTCATGGGAGGCGCGTTCGGCTTCGGGAAAATCGCCGGCTTTGTATCCCAAATATTCCAATGCCGGTTGCAACTGGAGCGGGATCGAATAATAAACCATAGTGGGGATACCGGCAAGTTTCAGCGCCTGAGCCATCTGGTCGCGTTTGGACGTTCTTATCGTGTATTGGTGGTATATGTGGTTGTTTTGCGGTGCCACAAAGGGCGTTGCGATATTCCCGACACCCTTAAGCTGTTCATTATAATAACCGGCGATATGGGCGCGTTGCCGATTCCAATTATCAAGATATTTGATCTTTACATTCAAAATTGCGGCTTGGATCGTATCTAGGCGAGAATTTACGCCAATAATGAGATTTTTGTATTTATCTTCCGGGGAAGATCCGTGCGTTTTTAACATCCGGAGCCGGGCGGCAATTCCATCATCATTGGTCGTCACCATTCCCCCGTCACCATACACACCCAAGTTTTTAGTGGGGAAAAAAGAGAAACAACCGGTATCACCAATCGAACCTGATTTTATTTTTTTGCCGTCGATTTCCTGTTCCGCCCCGATAGATTGGGCACAATCTTCGATTATTTTAAGATCATGTTCCTGGGCAATTTTTTTAATCGCGACCATATCCGCCATTTGGCCGAAAATATGCACCGGCATAATAGCTTTCGTGTTTTTAGTGATCGCCGTCTTGATCTTGGAAACATCAATATTAAAAGTTGCCGGATCAATATCGACAAACACGGGTTTAGCACCAATGGCCGCGATCGCTTCAGCGGTGGCAAAAAAAGTGAACGGTGTAGTAATCACTTCATCACCCGCTCCAATATTTAATGCTTTGAGCGAAAGATAAAGTGCATCGGTACCGGAATTAAGCGTTATGGCATGTTTGACTCCAACAAATTCAGCTACCTTTTTTTCGAATTCCCCCACAACCTCACCGCCAATAAAAACACCTTCTTTAAGTACGTTCAAAACCGCGGCGTTAATCTCTGCCTCGATTGTTTGATATTGGGCCTTAAGGTCAAAAAATTGCATATTCTAAAAAATTATTCCATCAACTTATATCAATTCATTCTCGGGAACTTCTTTTACGACGCGCGCCGGGACCCCCATTACTATTTTTTTATCGGCAACATCACGCGTCACTACCGATCCCGCAGCAACGATCGCATTTTCTCCAATTATTATGCCGGGCAAGATAGTCGCGTTTGACCCTATCCTCACTCCTTTTTTGATCGTAGGCCCCTTACAATCCGAGTTGCCTCGGCCCATACTGTTATCGTTAGCGGTACTTACTTCATCACCAAAAAAAACATTTTCCCCAATGACGGCATTGGCAGTAATATGCGAACCGGTTTGGATTCTGGTTCCATCCCCAATCTTTGTATGCGGCTCCACCATTACCAGCCTGCCGATTACCACACGATCGCCAATAACATTATCCTCCCTTATCGAAGCGAGATCTCCGATCATTCCTTTATCGCCGATCTTGGTTCCCGCGTATATTATGGCGCCAACGCCGACCACGCAATCATTTCCGATGGTAAGCGATCCGGATTCCTGCGATACCTTCCGACGGACAGAAAAACCTGTTTTAGGTTTTCTTCCCAAAACCGCATTGTCGTCAATGTACGCATTATCGCCGATGACAACATTTTTATGAATAATTACATTATGCCCTATATACGCACTACTGCCGATAGTAACTCCATTTTCCACAACAACATTATTGCCTATTGTGCAATTACCGCCGATTAAAGCATCTTTAGAAATTGTTTGCGAATATCCAAAAGACTCCATAATTTTAAAAAATTACGCCAGTGGCGCAACGATTTCTCCTTCTTTTTTATAAGATCGCGCACACACACCGCATATCGCTTTATTATTTTCAAAAACGATTTTATTCCCGCATTCGCATACCCAGCCGATAATTCTGGCTGGAACTCCGACAATCAAAGCATAGTCAGGAACATTATTGGTAACTACCGATCCGCCTCCCACCATAGCCCATTTTCCAATCGTATTGCCGCATATAATTGTAGAATTAACTCCCAATGAAGCTCCAAAACATACATGGGTTGGCAACCATTTGCCGTATTGGGGATATTTTGATTTAGGATATCTCGCTCTCGGCACCAAATCGTTGGTAAATGTCACCGATGGTCCGACAAACACATAATCGTCCAAAATTACCATATCCCAAATATCAATATTTGATTCCAGTTTCACACCATCGCCAATCTTTGCAGTCGAAGCGATAAAGCAATTATGGCCAATCGTGCAATTTTTTCCAATTTGCGCTCCGGCCATAATTTGACAATTGTGCCAAATTTTCGTACCGGCGCCAATTTTTGCTTGCGGAGAAACTTCGGCAGTTTTATGAATGATAGGATCCATAGAGTTTTTCAATAAGTTCAATGGACGGCAAAACTTCCTCGGGAGTGACGCCCTTTCCATCCAATAAATCTTTATAAACGAATCGATGGAGATTTTCCTCAGCCAAATTTTCCTTTGCCGAGAAATTTACCGCTTCGCCGTTAATGACAAATTCCCTCTTCCAAGATTCATCGATGTTGGCGCCAACCGATACGATCCAGTCGCAATTGTAATTTTTAGCTTCTATTTTCCCCTTACCTGTCTTGCCGTCAAAGAAAGACATTGAAATTTTTTGAGCGGGGCCGAACAAATTCAAGAGCGCTTCAAAATAATGCGCCCCCATAGTGAACAACGGGCCGCCGGACTTTTCCATGCTCCCCTTCCAGCCATCGAAATAATACTGATCGCGATAGACCGAAATATTCATTTTGATATTGTAATGGCCGTCCGGAGTGATTTCTTTTTTGAGTTTTTGATATTCGCGATGATAACGAAGCTGCTGGACCACGAAAACATTTTTTCTTTGGGCCAAGTCTTTAACATGTTCCGCTTTAATCGCCAGCGGTTTTTCGCATAAAACGATTTTGCCCGCGTCACTGGCGGCTTTGGCAATATCATAGTGCAAATAGTTGGGCGTTAAAACCACCGCGCAGTCCGCGTCCAGATTCTTGACGATATTTTTCCATTCTTCCCCCCGTCCGTGCGTGATATCGCAAACATCAATAATTTTCCCGCCGATTTGATTGATCGCCTGCAAATGCTTGCGAAAAATAAAACCGGTGCCGATTACGATAAATTTCATAATTTTGTTTTAGAAACGAAATACATTTTTATGAATCCTGCTTTTGACGGCATTGCGAGTATCGATAACAAGCAAAGCGTTGTCCGCAAGTTTTTCATAATCAAAACCGGAATTGGCGGCAAGTATGACTACGGCGTCATAATTTTTCACCGCTTCCAATCCGTTAATAATCGAATGCATAACCAGCGGTTCGCGATTTTTGAGCATGTAATTTCCCGCCGGTATGATAAGTTCGGGAATGAGCGAATCGAAATAGTCGACTTGTGCGCCCTTCCTTATTAAATTGGGAATCACATCATATGCCGCCCCTTCCCGCGGATCATTGATATCTTTTTTATAAGCAACCCCCCAAACCAATATTTTTGATCCGTTTATCGATTTTCCCCGGCGATTAAGATTGGTAATTATCGATGTAACCATATAATGAGGCATTTGCTCGTTGATCTCTCCCGCCAATTCAATGAAATGAGCCCAGAAATTATATTCTTTGGCTTTCCACGACAAATAGAAAGGATCCAGCGGAATGCAATGTCCGCCGATCTTGGGCGATGGATAAAACGCCTGAAAACCATAAGGCTTGGTCTTGGCGGCCTCAATAACTT
>DIFW01000016.1:68870-69234 GCA_002419295.1 Patescibacteria group bacterium UBA5738 | reverse complement strand
TCCAAAAACGCTGTCAATGTTGCGCAAAACTCATTTTTGTTGCCCCATCTTTCCAAAAGGGTCCGACCCTTTTAATATAATTCACTTTGATAACAGCTTGACGCCGACTTTGCCGGCAACGGCAAAATGCCATTTTTCGTGCTTATCCAGCTGTTTTTGCATGCCGATTTGTTCGGCGCGATAATCGTCAATTTTTGTGTTTATCATCGCGACGCGATTTAACACCAGATTGATGTCTTCTTTTGTCGCGGTATCGGCCTTATCGGCTTTGGTTTGATGAATTTTGTCAAATTCGCCCGCCAAAAACTCCACCAATTCCCGGTAGTTTTGATCCATTTGGTCAAACCGGTCGTTGGAGGACTTG
>DIFW01000016.1:9042-68809 GCA_002419295.1 Patescibacteria group bacterium UBA5738 | reverse complement strand
AACCGGTCGTTGGAGGACTTGGCCAGCTCGCGGTAGTTTTGATCCATTTGGTCAAACCGATCGTTAAAAATTTTTACCACCTCGCGCAAATCAATGGGATTATTATTTTGATTTGATGTTTCCGCCATTTTTTTGATTAAACACGATTTAAATACGATTTAAGTATAACCCAAACACAACTCCGCCGCAAACCAGCTTTTCCCCACCCGCCATAAATAAAAAACGCTAATCAATCAATGCGTATTAATCTTCCCCGCAATGATTGTCAGCGAAATAATCTTAAATAGTTTCAATTCCGATTCCGTTTTTATTTCCATTTCCATCGAAAATGATTTTTCCGGGCTCTCTTTCTCATGGCAAGTGCAACCGAACATCACCCACCTGGGAGAAAAAGGCTCAACCGTCGTTTTTAAACAGCTCACAGTTTCATCAAAGCAAACCGTTATCTCCCCTCCCTTGCCGCACGGCATAGCTTTGACGCATTTCTCGTCTCCGTGCAACTGAAAACAAACGAACGACGACCCACCACTGAAATAAACCTTCATTGTAAATCACTAGCGCCAGTGGAACATATTTAATCGTTTTTGTCAAATCGTCCAATCAAAAAAGGGCACCACCTGTGCCCTTTTTTTGTGATAGTGTCCTATCTTATGTCCTACTTTAATTCCACTTTCGCGCCGGCGGCTTCCAATTTGGCCTTCAATTCGCCGGCTTCTTTTTTGTCCACGCCTTCTTTGATCACTTGCGGACCGGACGCGGACGCGTCCACCAAATCCTTGGCCTCTTTGAGACCCTTTTGCGTGATGTCCTTAACCGCCTTGATCACTTCAATTTTCTTGTCGCCATGAGCGGCCAAAACCACGGTGAACGAGGTTTGCTCTTCCGCGGCCGGAGCCGCGCCTCCCGCCGGAGCCGCGCCCGCCATCATCACCGGAGCGGCGGCGCTCACGCCGAACTTTTCTTCAAGAATTTTGACCAATTCGGCCAAATCCAGCACCGACATCGTTTCAATTTTTTTCACCAAGTCGGCGAATTTTTCCGGAACTTGAACTTCTTTTTTTTCTTCTGCCATATTCCTGCAAAAAAATTTTCAATTTTCAATTTTCAATTTTCAAAAAAATTCAAAATCGAAAATATCAAAATTTTAAAATTAAATTAACTTTACGCTGTTTTTATTTTCGATAACACGGTTACCAGGCCGCGAATGTTGCCTTGCAAAACGCTCGCGAAATTCCGCGACGGCGCCGATAAAGTACCCGCCAGCTTGGCAAGCAATTCCGCCTTTGACGGCAACAGCGCCAAATTCAAAACTTCGGACAGCGACAAGGTTTTGTTTTCCAGCAAACCTCCCAAAATTTTGAGGTTCTGGTTGGTTTTGGAAAATTCTCGCAAAACTTTCGCCGCGACAACTTCGTCTTGATAGCCGATCGCCATCGCGATCTGCCCTTCAAGAGGTTTGGGATCGAAATCCAATCCCCTTTGCGCGAACGCCGCCTTCATCAAAGTTTTTTTGGCCACCTTGAATTCGGCGCCGCCGGCGCGCAATTTGACTTTCAAATCGCTGATGTCTTTAACTTTTAAACCGGCAAAATCGGCGAACACGACCGCTTTTTGCTTTTCCAGCCTGGCGGCCAAGTCATCGATAATTTCCCGTTTTTTTTGTTTTGTGATTGCCATTTTTTTTGTAAACAAAAAATCCGCTCTCGCAGACTCGACTTTAAACGAAAAATCGCATTGATTTTCCTCGGCGGGGCTTATTGATAAATTGTCAATTATCAATGATGAGTGATAATTTATCGGCCCGCTGTCTGCGGAATGCTTCAAATATATCAAAGTTTGAGAAATTGTCAATGTTTGCAAATCATTGTTCTACGCAGAATAGGCGGCGCTTGGCGTCGCAGGTTGACGAGCCGACGGTATAACCGCCTTGATCGTTGACGGCCACCGTGGCCGCGCCATAATAACCGGCAACCAGATTTTTGCCCGCGGAATCGTAGCAACGCGTCAAATCGGCGTCCGATGACTGGGAAATCAAACGCTTTCCCACCGTCCAGTTCTGGCAGGTGTAACCGTTGGAAAACATCGCCTGGCCGTCTTTGTCGATTCCCAAAAGCAAGCATTTCGCGCCAATACTTGAAGTCATCCGCCCCAGCCACAAATTCCCGAATCCCTGGCCGAAAACATTGCCAAATTGAATTTGCGCCGCTTCCCGGCTCAACTTGGTTTTATCGAGCAATTTTTGAACATTCTCGGCGACCAAACGATAACAAGCGCGCCCTTCCGCCGACTGGCCCGCGGCGGCAGCACTGACAAAAATTCCGTCTTTTTGAACTCTCTCGCGCGCAGATTGCTCATCGCTGCCCAAAAGCGCGATGTAATTGCCTTGGTAGCCATTCTTTTTCGCCTCTTGATTGCATTTTTCGTCGGCGCCCGCCAAACCGCCCAAATCTCCGGCATAGGCCGAAGAAGTGATAAACGCCCGCAAAATTCCCGGATGCTTATCAGGCAAATGAATCCATTCCTGCTCCACCGAATAGCTGTCGCAAGAAACATATTTTTGGCCGATGATGGTAATCGGCGCCGGACTGTAGGCGATGGAATTGCCCTTTTTCCACGGATATTCAAACACCGCCAGGCGATATTCCGCGCCGGCAACTTCATAGGGATCGGTTTCCCAAACATATTTTTCGGCGCCCGCCGGAAAATTGTAGGCAATCCATTTGGGTTCTTTGCCGCCGAACAAAACGATGCCCACGCGGCTAATGCCCGCGGAATCCCATTTTATTTCATAGGCTTGTCCGGCTTGAAACGACGATTCCCCGGAAACAAGCGAAATGCTTTTCGCGGAAAGAACGAAATTAAGCAGTAGAATGGCGCCCAAAATCAAGATCGCGATGCCCACCACCAGCACCCCTTTATATTCCCTTAAAAAAGTTTCCTTATCCAAAGTTTCTTTTTCCATATTTTTTAATCAATTACGGCCGCGACACTGCGAAGGTCTAACCTTCGCGGAATTTAATCGGACACTGCCGGCGGCGCGGGCGGCAAAACGGTATCCGGCGCGGGCGGAAATGACAATGCCGGCAATTCAACCGCGAACAAGCCCCGGTCGTTTTTATAATCACCGATAATTTGCCCGATGGAAATCAACAGCGCCAAACCGGCGGCAATCGCCAGCCCCAAAAGCGTTGACGCGCGCGTTTCCCGCCGCGCGTCTATCTTTTTGATTTTTAATTGTTCCGCCGGATCGGCGGATTTGGCGGCAATGGTTTTCTTGGGCTTTGAAGCGGTTAAATAACCAAACACCGCCGCCGGCAGTAAAAACGCGGAGAGATAGAACATCGACGGAATTCGCGACAATGATTCAAGTATGCCCATAAATTTAAAATTTAATGGAGTTTAATTCGGCAAAATCCTCGCCGCCGAAAATTTCAATCCCCGCGTCTCCGGCAATATATAAATTCTGTCCTTCAAAAAATGCGCGCTGAACGGCAATGCTCCCGACTGATTTTTGAAAATTCAACCGGCCGGCGGCGCGGGAAAAAATATGGCCGCCGCGGGCGCCGGGAATGAAAAGCAAGCCGCCTTTGGCATCATGAGCAAACGCCGCGGCATTGGCTTCAAAATCCACCCAATAATCGTTTATGTCGTATTCGGCGGTTTTCTCCGGACGGGCGGGCGAAGACAAATCAAACAGCGCCATTTTAATTTTTCTTCCGTTGGGAAAAATCGCCAGCGCCATATCGCCGCCAAACGGGTAGAAATAGGTTGAATCGGACGGCAGGGGCATCTTGCCGCGCAAGCCGATCGATTGCGCGCCGAATCCCAAAACATAAACCGGCTCTCCCGCGCGGCAAACGCGGGCATAAACATTGTCCGCGCCAAAGCGCGCCGCGCAAATCCCCGCGGGAATGTCCAAATTTTGAGCGGCGGCGGTTTGATTTAATTCATCATCCAAAAGATAGATGCCGTTTTGCGTTTTTTCATTTTCATTGAGCGCGATTTTTCCGGAAACAAACCACTGCATTTTTTGCGCCGCGCCGGTCCCCGAAACGGCAATCAAGCGCAAGTTTGAGGCGCCGGTTTCCCCAAAATCCGCGGCGGCCAAACGCCCTCCGATTTGCGTTTGCGCCAAGACGGAGAAATCGCCCAGCCCGATTTTGGCAATGAATGTTTGTTCAAAATTGCCAAAACGATCGCGCAAATAATCTTCGATCCGGTTGGTAATTTCGCCGGCAATTCGCGCTTGCTCTTCCTCCGGCAACGAGGCAAACCATTCCGAAAGCAAGCCGCGCAATTCAAACTCTTTGGCCGAACGGGATATTTCCATTTTCGGCAAAAGAGAAGTTTTTTCCAAAATATAATTGGGCAAAAGCCCCTTGCATTTGGCATTCAAAAAATCCGCGAAAAAAGCGATATGGTCGGCGGGATAGCTCCATGCCGCCCAGATCGCGCCGTTGGCCAAAGAAAGGGAAAAATCGGCGGCGGCGGCCAAAGAAACATCGCGCGCGACTTCGCCCGAACGGGGATTTATTTCAAAAACCGTAAAAATGGAATTCGCGGGAAGCGGAGCGGAAGGATGGCGAATGGCAGAGCAATCCACCGTCACCGCTTTTTCTTTGATGGAAAGCGGTTTTATCGGGCAAGGGTTGGCCGGATCAATTTCGGTTTTGACGGTCAAATAGAACTTGCCGTTTGAAAATTCGGAACCGGTAATCTGACTGCCTTTATTGACGCGGCCGCGCCAAAGCTCAATCGCCGAACCCGCGGCGGAAACATCATAGACCGCCAGGGAATTATTCAAAAATACCGCCAGCGCGCCGTCCAAAACCATAAAATTTCCGTCCTGCGCGATCGTGCCGACTTGCTCAACGCCGTCCGGATCGGCAAGATTAAAAATTTTGGTTTCTCCCGCGGGCCGCGACGCGATCGCCGATGCCGGCCAATAGAACTGGTTTAATGGCGAAAAATAGATCTTCCGGCCGGAAAGCTCAATGATATCTCCCGCGCGATCCGCCGGTTTTTCCCCCAATGAGAAAAATTTCACCGCGTCCGGAATGCCGATCGCCGCTTCTTTTTCGGTTTTGGCGGCATTCTTTTCTTTTGCCGAAACCGCGGACGCCGTATCCGCCGCTTTGGCTTTTTCGTCTTCAAAAATTCCGGCGGCGGCGGCGCGGCGGCCGGAAGAAAGGTAGCTCTTGAAATCGTCTTGCGAAGAAAAATTATTCAAGCGCGCAATCTCGGTTTTTTGCCCGTTGGCTCCATTTTCCGAGGAAATAAACAGGCCCGGAACACCGCCGGTCATTCGCAAAGGCATCGCGGCTTGGCGATGGTTGGCCAGCAAATAAACCGCGGTTGCCAGCGAAAAAAACGCCAGAATCGCGATTGCCAGCCAAGGACTCACCGGATCCTTGTGCACCTTGCGCTTTCTTTTTTGGGGCGGCAGCGGCACGGGAATTTTCATGATAAAAAATCAATAAGTAAAAAAATCTTTCCGTCTTCATTTTACAAGAAAAATTTTGTTTGCGCAAACCGAGAAAATTAAAAATTAATTTAAGTTTTTAATTTTTTTCATTCGTATTTTCTCAGCGCTTCAATGGGGCGAAGTTTTGCCGCTTGGCGGGCGGGCAGAATTCCCGCCAAACAACCCACCGCGAAGGAAAATCCCAGCCCGAAAATCACGATCCACGGCGAAAACGACGCGGTGAAATAGAACATCGGATGCACTTGTCCATAGGCCTGCACGATCGCGGCAACGCCCAATCCCAAAATTGTGCCGCCGATGCCGCCGCCAAAACCGATAATCCCGGCTTCAAATAAAAATATCGCCATAATCGCGCCGTTAGTGGCGCCGATGGCTTTCATAATACCGATCTCGCGCGTGCGTTCGCGCACCGAAGTGTACATCGTATTGGTGATGCCGATGCCGCCGACAAGCACCGCGATGCCGGCAAACGCCAAAATCGCGAATTGGATCACCGCCATCACGCCGCCGGCGATATCGCTCACTTTTTCGGCGGTAATCACCGCGAAGTTAAGAGTGTCCGAACCGTAAGCGCGGCGCTGAACACGGCGCAGACTCTCTTTGATTTTTTCGGCGACAAAATTGGGATCGGCGTCTTCGGCAATTTGCACCATCGCCATTTGCGCGGTGCCGCGCTGCTGTCCCGCCAAATCCTGAAATTCGGAAATATCCAAAAAGATGGCGCTATCGTCTTGCTTTGAACCCAGTGAATTCAAAATGCCGGTGGCGATAAATCTCTTGCCCTTAACGATAAATTCGTCGCCGGGCATCACCGGAACATTAAACATATCCCGCCCTAATTGCATTCCTGCCACGGCCTCTCTTTTGCCCACGCTGGGCCAGCGGCCGGAAGACAAGCTCCATCCCTGAAAATTGCGCATCACCTCCATTCCTTCGGCCATGGGAAATCCTTGAATTATCACTGATTGGTTTTCTTGTCCAAAACGGACATTCATCGCCTGATAGGACGCGGGTAAAACCGTCTTCACGCCTTCGGTTCTGCCAATCGCGTCCAAATCTTGTTTTTCCAATTTGTCCCCACCAAACATTATTCCCGAAAGCGGATTATCGTCGCTACCCGGCATCACGAAAATCATATTGCCGCCCAGCGACATCATCTGGCGGTTAATCGTGTCTTTGATGCCTTCGGAAAGCGACAACAAGCTGATGATCAGAAACACGCCGATGACAATGCCAAAAACCGTCAGCCATGAGCGCAATGACCGCATCTTCAAATTCTTCGCCGCAATTTTGTAATATTCCGCAAAATTATTGCTCATAAGTTAAATGACAAATTTCTAATTATTGTTGCCGAAGGCTTCTTTTTCCGAAACTATTTGGCCGTCTTTGATGAAAACCCGCGTATGGCCATAGGCCCCCACCGTGGCATCGTGAGTCACAATCAGCAAAGTGCCGCCCCGTTTTTCGTGAAATTCACAAAGAATTTCCATCACTTTTTTGCCGTTGACCGAATCCAAATTGCCGGTGGGCTCATCGGCAATCACCAATTCCGGATCGTTCACAAACGCCCGAGCGATGGCCACTCTTTGCCGCTCGCCAATGGAAAGCTCGGCAAGCTGGTGGTCGATGCGATGCTTCAATCCCACTTGCTCCAACAATTCTTTGGCGCGCCTGATCCTTTTCGCCGCCGCAACGCCTTGAAAAATCATCGGCAGTTCCACATTTTCCCATGCGCGCAAATGATTGAGCAAATTGAATTCCTGAAACACAAAACCGATAGTTTTGCCGCGCAAAAGCGCCAGCTCGCTTTCGGCCATTTTGGCCACATCGCGTCCTTTCAGCAATAGCCTGCCCTTGCTGGGAATATCCAGCAAACCGATCATATTCAACAGCGTGGATTTCCCCGATCCCGACGGCCCCATAATTGTGACAAAATCGCCGGATTTTATTTCCAGATCAACCCCCCGCAGAGAGTTCACCTCGGTCTTTCCCAATTGATAGATTTTCCAAACTTGTTCCAGTTTGATTAGCGTCTCCATAGAATTTAGCTAGATGTTGTATTACGGATAAATCATCATTCATTCGTATTGCATTACGGACAAAATAGCGGGGTTATTTTGAATAATTTATCCATTCCAGCAGGGTTATTTTTTCCGCCAATCCCTGTCTTAACTGATAATCTTTGAGATTTTTAATTTTGATATTTGATATTATTTGCCCGCCGGAGACGGGCGTGTCCCCATGGCGCAGAATTTGGTGCTTGGCGCTTGTGATTTTATGGTTTATGGGATTATCACTTGGTCGCCTTCGGCGAGGCCGGAAACGATTTCAACCAGCCCTTTGGCACGGATGCCCGCCTGCACGGCAACCTCGCGCGGCGCGCCGTTTTCGACAACCTGCACATACCAGCCGCCGTCCTTGCGGCGCAACGCGGATTCTGAAATCAGTAAAGCATCGTCGTTTTGCGCCGTGATAATTTCCACATCCGCGGTCATATCAGGTTTTATTTTTTCCGAATCGGCATCAAACGCGATCCGGGTCCGGTAATAAACCACGCCGTTAACTATTTTTCCCGCCGGCGCGACAAAAACCACTTTGCCGGTAAAGGTTTCATCGCCCAGCGCCACCACGGAAATGCGCGCCGGATCGCCAACACTCAATTTCACCGCCTCTTCTTCGTAGATATCCAACTCCACTTCATAGGGATCGGACGGCAAAAATACCATTAAGGGAGAGCCGGAAAGAGGAGAGACCATTTCACCGGCCTCGCCGTTAATTTCCGATATGCGTCCATCCGCCGGCGCGACCAGCTTGCTGTCGTTAATTTGCAACCCCAACAAATCAATTTGCGCGGCGGCCTGCGTCAGCTGCAACTCCAAAATCCCCACATCCTCGCCTCTCGGCGCCGCGAAAACTTTTGCCGCCTGTTCGTCAACGGTATTTCGCGCGGCCTGAGCGGAACTCACCGCGGCGCCGGCAGAATTGATTGACAGGTCGTTGGCGGCTTTTTGCAAAGCAACCGCTTCCACCGCGGAATTAAACGACGCTTGCGCCGCCACCATATAACCGATATGCAAATCCAAGCCGTCTTTATAGGTTTGCGAAACCGAATCCCGCCACGGCAATTTCTCGCACACTCCGCGCGCGAAACGCAACCGCGACTCAATCTCAGCCAGCTGGATTTTCGCGCCCGCGAAAACAGCGTCCAATCCGCCATCTTTGGCATCGGCTTGAGCGGCATCCGCGAATTGCTGGACTTGCCGCACCGCCAGATTCATTTTTTGCGCGGCTTCAAAAATAGAAATTGAATCCTGATCCTGCGGAACAAAATAAGTTCTTTGGAGCAAATCGATGAAATTGTAGCTGTTGTATCCTTTAATATATGACGCGGACAAAGCATCGGCCGCGGTTTTATAGGCGCTGTTCAATCTTTGCCCGGCGTTAACTTCGGCGTCATTTAGCGCTTGCCGCGCGGCATCCAGCGCGGCTTGCGCCGCTTCCACCTGGCGCTGAACGATGTTTGCGTCCTCATCAGACGCGCCGGTTTTCAGTTTTTGCAACTGCAAATGATACATTTCATAACTGGCGCGCGCCTGATCAAGCTGAATTTGCGCCGGACGACTGTCCAGTTCGGCCAAAATCTGGCCGGAGAGAACTTTTTGGCCTTCAATCACATTAATTTTATCAATCACGCCCGCGTTTTTGAAATTCAAATTGACCGCCTCCCCCTTTTTGACACTGCCGGTTTCAGACACCTCTTCAACAATCGCGCCCCGCGACACGCTTTCGGTTTTATATTCCGGCGCCTTGGGCCGCAACCAGGCAAACGCCGACGCGCCGACAACCGCCACCGCCAAAATTATCAAAAACTTTTTATTAAATTTCATACTCGCGTGTTTACTTATATGATTATGCGTATTGGTGTATTTTACCCCATCTTTTCCATTTTGAACACAACCGAATTTGCACAGGTCCCCCATTGAATTAAAAACAAGCCGCGAAATCTTGTTTTAAAATTAACGCGGCTTAATTTGAAAGGATTTTTAGTCGTCTCCAAGACACGATGAAAGTTCACGCACCGATCTTCGCTCCCGCCGGTAAGATGCGCCCAACCTATCCCGATACTCGACAAACATTTGGCAATAGCGGCACATTGTAAAGTGCGTGGTTTCTCCGTCCTGATCCCACGGGATCATCGAATGGCCCAAACCGTTCAATGTTTCCAAAATCCATGCCCGCCGTTTATCGTCAGGCGGAGTAGGTGGTTTTAATATCAAGAAATATTCTTCGTTAATATCTTCAACCGCCGCTTTCCAGCCGCTTGTTTCGGCTTTTTTAATGAAATCGCCGCCGACTTCTTGCCATAAAGCCAGCATCAGGCTATTCATTTCGATGTACCCTGCCTTCATACATTCATCCGGATGATCTGGATGGATGGAACTCGGCAAAGACAAAAGGCAATCGTTGACGATTCCCGTCAAAAGCACCAATAATTCTTCTTTGCCCATGGGAAGGATTTTTCTCAATTTCATTTGCTCTTCCAATTCTTGCGGCGTAATCAACCTTTTTTTCTCTTCCACGACTTTTACCTCCTTTGGATTCCAAGATTTAAATTACTGATTTGGAATTTAGCAAAATTATAATAAAAATCAACCCAACAAACAAAAAACGCAAACAACAGAGAGCGCGAATCAAATCAATTAAAAATTGCACCGGCAAAACCGGTGCGATTTTTACTCAGCCTGCTCCGCGGCCATTCTCCGGCTTTCGGACTTTACAGCCCCCTGTTTTTCGCTTCCAAGATGCGGTCATGAACTTCGTCGGCGATATTTGGATAGCCTTTGGCGATATACATTCTCGCCTTTTCAAGAATTTTTTCCACGGTTTCGTCGTTAAAATCCGCGGCGGCGGCCGATCTTACGAAATTGCCGATGATCGTTTCCATTCTTTCTTCAATATCTTTTTTGATCGCTAAATCTTTTTGTTCCTCTTTTGCCGCGCCGGGAAATTCTTTTTTGATTCTTTTTTCCAGCGTTTCAACTTGTTTGCTTGTGTCGCCGCCGACTCTTTCGGGCTTTCGCTCGATTATTTCCAAACCCTCACTTTCTTTTTCAAAAGTCTCTATCTCCTGCGGCGGCAATGTTTCCGCCGATTTTGGTTTTATGTCTGTCATAAGTCTGATTGATTAAAAACGGAAGTACGCGGAAGTACTTTGCGAAATTTATTTTTCGATATTTGGAACGGGGACGCCCATAGCGCGGCGCCGAGTTTCAATTTCGCGCTCCACGGCTTCGCGGTCGCGGCCTTCTTTGAGCAAATAATATTCCTTGATGTCGGCGGCGCGGCCGCGGTCGGTTTTGGTCGGAGGGTAGGTCTTGATGTTAAACGGCAAGGCCACCTGTCCGTTGATTAACATTCTGACATAGGCATTGTAATTTTCAAGTCGGTTTAAGTCTTGGGAATTGAACACCGGCATAAATTGCTTGGCTAAAAATTCGGAATCTTCCACTCCCACGCGAAAAGATGAAATCGTGCCCACATTGCCAAAAACGCTGTCGCGGATCTCGTCTTCCAGTTGGCCGATGAATTGGTGCGAAATGGTGAGGCAAAGCTTGTATTTGCGCGCCTCGGACAATATCGTGGAAATCGTGTCGGTGGCAAAATTCTGGAATTCGTCAATATATAAATAAAAATCGGTGCGGTCGGCTTCGGGCGTGTCCACGCGCGAAAACGCGGCAATGGTTAATTTGCCGGTGATAATCAACCCCAAAAGCGAGCTATTGATGTCGCCCAAGCGGCCCTTGCTCAAATTCACCAAAAATATCTTTTTTTGATCCAAAATCTCCCGGAATTTGAAGGTGCTTTTCACTTGTCCGATGATGGGACGCATATAATCATTGGAAATAAAGGTGTCAAATTTAGAAGTAATATAGGGCACCATATTCTTCAGCGACGCTTCACCGCCCGCCGTTTCGGCTTGTTTTTCCCAAAATTCTTTCACCAGAATGTTTCTGCATTTTGCCAAAAGATAGTGGCGGAAATCTTTGTCGGCCAGAACTTTGGGCACTTCCATCAATGTATAGGTTTCTTTGGGATCGTCCATCAGCAATTGCAAGGCGTTGCGCGCGTATTGTTCAAACATCGGTCCGCCGGTGGCTTTCAAATCATAGAGTTTGTCGAATATCTTCATAAACTCGTTGATGATGAAAGTTTTTTGTTCGGGAAAACGAGCATCATATTCCAGCATATTCAAACCGACGGAATAGGCCAGATTCGCCGGATCAAAAATCACCACATCGTCCAACCGCTCATTGGGAATTTTGCCCAGAATGTCGTCAATCAAATCGCCGTGCGGATCCAAAACCCCCACTCCGCCGCCGTTTCGCACATCCTGTTCAATCAAGTTGGATAAAAAGGCGGATTTTCCGGTACCCGTCTGGCCGATAACATACAGATGCCTCCGGCGATCGTTGACGCCCAAAAACGCGTCCTTTTTGTCGCCGCGATATTCGTTATAACCCAACAGTAATCCTTCGCGCAGGATATTTACCGGCGGCGGCGCGGTTTTGGAGTTCAGAATTTTAACATTCGGAGTTTTTAAAAACGGCGTGGGAAAATGAAAAATGCCAGTGAGCTCTTCGGTGCTCAAAATTGATTTGTTGGCATTGTTAAAATTACGAAAAATATAATCGTTGAGAATCGCCGCGCCGGCCTTGCCTTTCTTTTTGTTGACGCGGAATTGATTTAGTCCGGGCGCGGAAAATTGATCCAGCGCGCCGGCAAGCTGGTCAAAAACCTGTTCACTGCGAAATTCGTCTTTAATGGAAACCGCGATCCGAATATTTGCCTCAAAATTACGCTTGCTTATTTTGCTCTCCATCGCCTTGGCAAGCAATTCGTCGCCCTGCTGTCCCATATATTGCCGGTTTTGGTCCTCTTTTGCTCCGCCAAGCGCGCCCGCCAAACCGGTCTCGTCCATCGCCGCGGAAAAACTTTTGCCCCTTTTAACTTTTTCCAAAATTTCCCGCCCGCGGGCGCGCCAAATTTCGGAAGTATTGCGCAAAACTATTTGCACCGCCGCCTCCTCGTTTTCCGCCAGCTTGGTAAGCGTGTTGGTAATCGCCGAAAGCGGATCGGTTTCAATCGATTCATAGGTTTTTAACGGTAAAAACACCGGCCGGATTGTTTTGGCATAACCGCAAAAAACAGACTCTTTGGGCCCAAAAATGTTAAAATCTTTGCATTTTTCAATATGCGCGTCCGGGTAGATGCTGTTGATGCGCTTTTCCACGAAATTTTCATAGCGGCGCGGCGCGGCAACATAGAAGCATATCTCGCCCTTCACTTTGGCAATTTCCAGAGCGATCCAAGGCTTGGGCCGGAAAAATCCTTTTGGTTTTAACGACACCAAATTGGAATAAAAATCCTCCATCACTTTTATCCAGTCCTTTTCCTGCCGCCCCGATTGCTGGATCTCTTCGGGGGTCTTAGCGGGAATCTTGACCGACAACAATACCAGATCCAGGCTCATTTTGAATTTCTCCCGATTTTGCCTTTTAACCAAAAACCAAAAAACCGCCAGCAAAACCGCCAGCAAAATACCCAATCCCGCCATTAACAGCGTGCCGAGACAAATTCCGGGGAATATTTGCGTTGCCGGCGCCGCGGCTTTGGCCAGCGCGCCATAACCGGCATCGACAAGCCTTCCCAGAACGCTCCCGCTAAAATAAAAATTATGCATTATTCAATTCTACTTCACCCGCCCCCAAAAATCAAAATCCGCGGCCTATACAACATTCTCAGTATACATAGGTGAAACCTATGTAATTTTGTTTTAATATACAATATACATAGGTGAAACTTATGTAATTTTGTACTTATGTAATTTTGTATAATTTATTGCCGCGCCGCGCCAATGGTTTTGCCATGTTTTTGGCGCCAAGCGTTGATTTTTTTGGGATCGCCGGAAAGCAATTCTTTGGGAGTTTTCCAATTGATTCCCTTGGCGGGCGAATAAATTTCGGGCCGGGTATATTGCGCGGATTCAAAGAAACCATCCTTGCCGTGTCGTGCCGCCAAAAATTCCGGCTTGCCGATCACACCCGGAATCAAGCGGCTCACCGCTTCGGCAATCGCCATCGCCGGCAATTCCCCGCCCATCAAATCATAATCTCCAACTGAAATCTGGTGTGTGGCGATATTTTGCGCCACCCGTTCGTCCACGCCTTCATAACGCCCGCAGACAAAAACGATCTGCTTCATTTTCGCCAAATTTCGCGCCATTTTCTGATTGAATTGTTTCCCGCGGGGCGTGAGCATAATAATTGCCGTATCTTTGTTTTGCGGTTTTAATTTTTTACCGGCAATTTTTAACTTCACCGCCTTGGCGACTGCCTTGCGCCAAACATCAACTTTCATCACCATGCCAAAACCGCCGCCAAACGGCTTATCGTCGACGGTGCGATGTTTATCTTGCGCGAAATCGCGTAAATTATAAATCCGGATTTTTATCAACTTCTTTTCTCGCGCCTTTTTGAACAGCGATTCTTCAAAATAGGGCGCGACAATTTCCGGAAAAATGGTGATAAAATCAAATAAAATCATGGAAATGAAAGAAAAGCCCCGACGAACGCGGGGTTTTTCTTTTTTTGGAGACAAATTAGAATTTCAAATCGTCGACATCGTCATCGCGAACCGGTTTTTCCTCGGTGCGCGGTGCGCGGCGGCCGCCTTCGGGCTCCTCAATCTTGAGATTTACCCGGGCGTGGTTCTTGAGGCCGATAATGCGCACCAAATTGCGGATTGCCCGCGCGGTACTACCGCTACGGCCGATAATTTGGCCCATATCTTCGGCGTTCACCTTCAACGAAAGCAAAACACCCATCTCGTCAACCGTGCGATTGACTTTAACATCTCCGGGATGGTCCACCAACGATTTAATCAAAAACTCAAGAAATTCCTGATCGTTTTTATTTTCCATAGATATCGTATCATTCATTCAAACAAAACTTTTTTTTCGACCTTTCAGGCATCATAATCAACGCCCACGCTTTCATTATATTCCAAATCAAAAATCATTGTCAAACCACAAACTATGCTTGAGCCGGCGCGGCTTCGGTTTTGGGAGCATCGGCTCCCTCTTTTTTCTTGGGCTGGCAATGCAGGGCGGTCTTTTTGCCTTCCACAATTTTTTGGTCAATCAAAATATTTTTCACCGCGGGCGATGGCTGGGCGCCTTTTTGCATCCAATAAACGATCTTTTCTTTGTCAATCTTTATTTCCTTGCCGACCCGGTTTACAAAACCGACTTCCTCGCGAAACTTTCCCGCGGCCGCCGAAAAGCGTTTGTCGGCCACGACAATCCGAAACGACGGTTGATTTCTCTTGCCGATCCGATGCAATCTTATAGTTAACATAATGTGATATTTTATCTTTAATTACAACGCTCTCATTATACATACTTTTTCAGTTTTTGCAACCGGTAGCCGAATAACCGCGCGCAAAAGACGGGATTTAGCTTATGCTTCATTGCCAGCCTTTGGCTTCCAGCGCGGCTTTGGCGGTCGCTTCTTCGGCTTCCTGCTTGGAATAACCGCCGCCTTTGGCGACAAGGTCGCTGGCCAAATAAACTCCCACGGTAAAATACTTGGCATGGTCCGGACCGCGCTCTTCCAAAACTTTATAGACCGGCGTAATTTTCACAATTTCCTGCGCCACTTCCTGAAAACGGGACTTGGCGTCTTTATAGAGTTTTTTGGCGATAATTTCGCCAAGCTCGCCCAAAAGATTGTTTTTGATGAAATTTCGGCACGGATCATAGCCGCGATCCAGATACAAACTGCCGATAAACGCTTCGAAAGTGTTGGCCAAAATATACTGCCGCGACTTACCGTCCTCTTTGGCCTCTCCCCGCGAAAGCAGTAAGAAATCGCCAAACCCCAGTTTTGCCGCCGCCGCGGAAATCATTTTGGTGTTCACCAGCGCCGCGCGCCAACTGGTGAGTTCGCCTTCGGATTTCTCGGGATATTTTTCATAAAGATACTCGGTCACCGCCAATTCCAGCACCGCGTCGCCCAAAAATTCCAACCGTTCATTGTTGCCCAAAGAAATTTGCGGATTTTCGTTTAAATAGGAACGATGGATAAACGCTTGCGTGAGCAAATTTTTGTTTTTAAAAACCACGCCCAGCTTCTCCTCCAATTTGGCAAAATCTTTCATTGTATCTGGCAAATTGCAAGCACTAAATCCTAAATCATATTGGATTTATTTGGAATTTAGTGCTTATAATTTGAAATTTAAAATAATCATTTGTTATTATTCGCGGCAAGTTCGGGATTTTGTTCCAGCATTTGTTTATAGACCGTCCCCAAGACGCCGTTGACGAATTTTCCCGAACTCTCGCCGCCAAAATTTTTAGCCAATTCAATCGCCTCATTGATCGCCACTTTGGGCGGCACCGCCTTTTTATCTTCATAAAGCAACTCAAAAAGACCGAGCCGCAAGATATTGCGATCAATCACGCTGATCTGTTCAATCGGCCATTGCGGCGCGGCTTTTTCGATGATACCGTCGATAGTTGCCATTTTCTCGACCACTCCCGACGATAAATCCTGCGCAAACCCGGTTTCCTCCAATCCGGGGCCGAACTCGTCCAAATTCCTTTGTAAAATTTCGGACAAATCGCCTTTCTTACCATAAAAATCCCATTCAAAAAGGGATTGCATTACGATTGATCGCGTGAGATGCCTTGAGGCCATACTTGAAAAATAAACTACCCCGCGGCAAAGCCGCCGAATTAAATAACAAAAAATTGTGAAAAAACAAAATCAATTTTTGCTTTCTTTTTTCGCCTGCGCCGCGGCGATTTCGGCTTCCTTGTCGCGCCGCTGTTTTCGATCAAGCCGCGCAAAAACATCAACCGCTTCCTTACCGCGATAGAAACCGCAAAACGGACAAGCATGGTGCGATTTAATCTGTTTGCCGCATTTTTCACATTTTGAAAAAGAAGGATTCTTCAAAAACAAATGCATCCGGCGCTGGTTCCGGCTTCCGCTTGTGTGTCTTTTTTTTGGTACGCCACCCATAATAATTGATGAACGATGAATCGGAGATTAACGATTGAATTTCAAAAATCGCCGAACATGCCCACAGTTTCAAATTACATTGCGACTCTAACACTAATCGGGATAAAAATCAAGCCGCCCCCGCATTTATTCAAGGACAATCACGCCGCTAAAATTGTCGCCATCATCGCCGGGCAAATCGGAATAAAACGAGAGTTCGCGCGCTTGATCTCCGGAATTTTCCAAAATCACGGTCACCGATTGGCCGGGAACAATAACGCCGGAATTTAAATTAAGCGTGTCAATCACCAGCGAATGATTCCTTACCCCTTTGTTAGAGATACGCAAAGTCCGCGAACTTGAAAGTGATAAATTTAACTCGCGGGAAGAGAAACCACCCTCGTCGACAAAAATTTCCAACGCCGCTTCAAGCGGCTGGTCCGCCGAGGCCGGAAAGAGTACCGCCGGCGCGATTGGAGCAAGCCCGCAATCAACCGGTGCCGGACAAGAACATTTGGAGTTGGAAACCAAGGGACGCGACAACGATGCCATTCCTCCGGAAGACCCGCCGAAGCTATCGCTTACCGCCATCAGGCCGACAATCAAGATCAGCGAGAATATCACGCAAAAATTCACGAAAAATTCAACTGCGGCGCGTTTGTCAAATTTTTTGCTTTTTTTTGGACTCATTTTTTTATTTTATTGCTACCTTTATTATAACCCATTATTTTAATTTCACGCAACTACTGCGGCAATCGGAGAAAAACTGCGGCGATGGATCGGGCAAGGGCCGTGTTTTTTAATCGCCGCCAAATGCTGTTTGGTGCCATAACCCTTGTGCCGCGCGAAACCGTATTCGGGATAAATTTTGTCCATTCGCGCCATCAGGCGGTCGCGGCGGACTTTGGCAACGATACTGGCCGCGGCGATGGAAAACACTTTATCGTCGCCGGCAATCACCGATTCTTGCGGTTGCAAAATCTTTATTAAAAAATTGCCGTCGATCAAGCAAATGATTTTATTGTCCGCAATCCGCCACCCCATCATTTTTATCGTTTTTTCAACCGCTCTTTTCATCGCCAATTTTGACGCTTGCAAAATGTTGATTCTGTCAATTGATTTATGCCCCACGGCCGCGGCGGCGCAAATGATTTTCGGATGATTGGCGATTTTTTCATACGCGGCTTCGCGCGCCGCGGCTGACATTTTCTTTGAATCGCGCACAGCGCCGATCAAACCGGCGAAATCGCGGGCGGAAAAGGGCGGAACGATCGCCGCCGCGGCGGCAACCACCGGTCCGGCCAGCGGTCCGCGCCCGGCTTCGTCAACGCCAATGGCAACAGCAAATCCCGCGCGAAAATAATTTTTTTCGCGGGCCAAATCAATTACTTGCTTTTGATTGCGAGAATGTTTCAATTTCAGCAAATTTGAATTATACTATGATTGTAGTCCAATCGTTGAATTTTTGAAATCAAAATCAATGGAAGAATTCGTCATTGCCGGAAAACCGGTGCTCATTTTGAGCAAAAAAGATATTGACGCCGAAATCGAACAAGCGATGCTTGATCGCCGCCCGGCGAATTTTGCCGGAAAAACTTTAAAATCGTTTTCATTGATGGAAAAAACGCTGGATTACGGCATCACTTTGGAAAACGCGCTGGTAATCGGCAATGTCTTTTTCGCCGACAGCACGGTTAACGGCAACATCAATCTCGGCGGCGCGGCGGTGGACGGATCTTTTTATTTCAACCGGGGAAAACTCATCGGCAATTTAATTTTGGAAAACGCGTGGGTGGGGCAAACGGTTAATATGGCCGGAATCAATATCACCGGCTCGATCTTGTTCGCAAAAATGAGAGTTAACGGATTTGTGAGCCTCACCAAAGCCGTCGTGCTGGGCAATGTTGATTTTCGCGCCATTGAAGTCCAGAATTACTGCCAGGGAGATTTAAAAGTGAAGGGCGACATTCTTTTCAAAAACGCGCAAATCAACGGATTTTTGGACCTAAGCGGCGCCATCGCGACGGGAAGCGTCAATTTGGAAAACGCGCTGGTGCGGCAAAGGCTGGCGGCAATCAATTTGCGCGTTGAAGAAACGCTCTCTCTGAAAGATTCCATCTACAATAAGGGACTCGCGGATTTTTCCGGCATTCCCCAAGAAAAAATTATCCAATGAATTTATGAATTTTGTTCATCTGCACACCCACACCCATTACAGTTTGCTGGACGGATTGGCGCAAATCGATCCGCTTTTGGATAAAGTGAAGGCATTGGGTATGAACGCCTGCGCCATCACCGACCACGGCAATATGTACGGCGCCGTGGAATTTTATAAAAAGGCCAAAGCGCGCGGCATCAAGCCGATCATCGGTTGCGAAGTTTATGTGGCGCTGGAAAGCCGTTTTTCGCGGCGGCCGCAAATTGACGACGCGCGGCATCATCTGGTTTTGTTGGTTAAAAACGAAGCCGGCTATCGCAATCTGGTTAAATTGGTTACCAAGGCGCACTTAGAGGGATTTTATTACAAGCCGCGCGTCGACGAAGAATTGCTGGCTTTGCATTCGGAAGGCCTGATCGCGATGACCGCCTGCATACAAGGCAAAATTCCGCGCTTGATAATTAATAAAAAATTTGACGAAGCGGAAACGGCGGCGCGGCGCTACGCGGAAATCTTCGGCAAAGAAAACTTTTTTCTGGAAATCCAGCATCACCCCAACCTGCCCGATCAAGAACCGGCCAATATCGGCTCAATTGAGCTGGCAAAAAAAACAGGATTGGGACTGGTGGCAACCAACGATATTCATTATTTGGATGCCGACGACGCCGAAGCGCAAGACATTTTGATGCTCATCAACACCGGCGCCGACATCAACAATCCCGAACGGCTCACGATGAAAGGCGAGGATTTTTCCATGAGAAGCCCCGAACGGATGATCAAGGATTTCGCGGATTTTCCGGCGGCGATTGAAAACACGCAAAAAATCGCCGATATGTGCCAATTTGAATTTGAATTGAAAAAAACCAAACTGCCGACTTTCGCGGCGCCGCCGGGCGCCACCAACGAAGAATACTTGCGCGGCCTGTGTCTTGCCGGAATAAAAGACCGCTTTGGCGAAAATCCGTTGCCGGAAGTATCGGCGCGTTTTGAATATGAATTCAAAACCATCAAAGAGTTGGGATTTATCGAATATTTTTTGATCGTGCAAGACTTTGTGAACTGGGCCAAAAAAAATCGCATCGTGGTCGGTCCGGGTCGCGGCTCCGCCGCCGGATCATTGGTGTCCTACCTGCTGAACATCACCGATATCGATCCGCTTAAATATGGATTGCTTTTTGAAAGATTCTTAAATCCCGGGCGGTCGGCGGTGTCATTGCCCGATATTGACATGGATTTCGCCGATCGAAGACGGCCGGAAGTGATTGAATATGTGAGCCAAAAATACGGACATGATCATGTCGCGCAAATTATCACTTTTGGAACGATGGCGGCGCGGGCCGTAGTACGCGATGTCGGACGGGTTTTGCAGTATCCGTACAGCTATTGCGACAAATTGGCAAAAATGATTCCTTTCGGCATGGATTTAAAAGAAGCCTTGGTAAAAGCCGACGATCTGAAATCACTGGTTGAAAACGATGAAAAAGCGGGCGCGCTGATGGGATTCGCCAAAAAATTGGAAGGGTGCGCCCGCCACGCTTCCACTCACGCTTGCGGCGTGGTGATTTCCCCGATTCCGTTGGATGAAATTGTGCCGGTCCAGCATCCCACTGCCGATGATAACGGGCTGGTGTCGCAATATGAACTGCATGCGATTGAAGACATGGGGCTTTTAAAAATGGATTTTTTGGGGCTGAAAAATCTTACCATTATTGAAGATACCCTCTCGCGCATCTATCTGATCCGCGGCACCAGCCTTAGTTTGAAAGATTTGCCCATTGATGATCGCCAAACCTACGAACTTATGGCGCGCGGCGACACGGTGGGCGTCTTTCAGCTGGAATCAAGCGGAATGCAAAGATATTTGAAACAATTAAAACCCACTCAATTTGAAGATATTATTGCCATGGTCGCGCTCTACCGCCCCGGCCCGATGCAATTCATTCCGGATTTTATCGACAGCAAAAGCGGAATGAAAATTCCCGTTTACCTGCACCCAAAATTGGAATCAATCCTCGGTCCGACCTATGGCATTATTCTTTATCAGGAACAAACGATGAAAATCGCCCAAGAGCTGGCGGGTTTTTCCATGGCCGAAGCCGATTCTTTGCGCAAAGCCATCGGTAAAAAGATCAAGGATTTAATGATGGCATCAAAGCAAAAATTCATTGACGGGTGCCAAAAAAACGGCATTGCCAAAAAAATCGCCAAGGAAATTTGGGGATGGATTGAACCCAGCGCGGATTACTCGTTCAACAAATCACACGCGGCTTGCTACGCGATGGTCGCCTACCAAACCGCGTATTTGAAAGCTCATTACCCCATTGAATTTATGGCCGCGCTGATGACTTCCGAGAAAAACGATGTGGAAAGAGTGGGTTATCTGATCGGCGAATGTAAAAAAATGAATATCGAAGTTCTCGCCCCCGATATCAATGAAAGTTATTATGGCTTCACGGTAATTCCCGAAAGCGAGAAAATCCGCTTCGGTCTGGCGGCAATAAAAAATGTGGGAGAAAACACGGTGGGAGAGATTGTCGCCCAACGCAAGGCGGGCGGCAAGTTCGCCGATGTGTTTGATTTTATGAAACAGATAAATCCCAAACTCATCAACCGCAAATCGCTCGAAGCGCTGATCAAAGCCGGCGCGTTTGACAATATGGCCGAACGCAACACTTTGCTTTCCAATATTGAAAAACTGCTGGAAATCGGGCGCGAAAACGAAAAAAACAAATCCAACGGCCAGCGCGGCCTTTTTGGCGCTCTGCCGGAAGCGAAAAACGGCGGATATTCGCTGGCGCCCGCGCGCGAAGCCAATAAATCCGAAAAATTGATGTGGGAGAAAGAATTGCTGGGATTGTTCGTCACGGCTCATCCGCTGGAAGAATATAAGTCGTCAATGGAAAAAAATTGCCTCAAAATCACCCGTGTCAAGGAAAATCCCGGCACGCGGCTGGTTAAGATCGGAGGAATGATTTCCACGGTAAAAAAAATCGTCACCAAAACCGGCAAACCGATGCTGTTTATGGGTTTGGAGGACCTGACCGACAAAATCGAAGTGGTGGTATTTGCCTCCGCGATGGAAAAAAATCCTTCGGTTTATGTTGAAAGCAAAGTGGTCTATGTCTACGGCAGAATGGATATGCGCGACGGCGAACCCAAGATTATCGCCGACAATGTGGAAGAGGTTCTGTTGATTTAAAAACAAGACGCCATGTATAATAAATTTGTAATTGCAAAATAATTTTAATCGGCAGGTCGAACAAAAAAATTATTATCAAAACGCAAACAAACTTTAAAAACAAACAAATATGAATCTAAAAAACAAAATTGCGGCGGCGGCGTTGTGCGCGCTGATCGCGGGAGTCGGAATCTTCGGAGTTGGCGGCAACAACGCACTCGCCACGCCCGGATCAATAAATCCCGCGACGATGACCATCGACCAAATGCAGCAAATGATACAAAGCTTAATGCAGCAGATCCAGCAAATAACCCAGCTGATCGCGCAATTAAAACCGCAGGAAACCTGCGGCAACGGCATCTGCCGCTTCGGCGAAACCGCGGCCACCTGCGCGGCGAATTGCGGCGCTATTGTCTGCGCCAATGAGAGCGAGACGATATCTCCGAGGAGCAATAAAGAATGTTGCCCTGGTTTATCTGCAGCTCATGGATCGTTGTCTAATGGCTCTTGCATAACTCCGCCCGGCGGCTTTCGGGTATGCATTAAAAAAGACGACGGAATTTGTGGCGCGCGCGAAAATATCTGCAATTCCCCGGCGGACTGCGGCACAACTTCGATTTGCGGAAAAACAAATCTGACCGCCGCAAGTAAAAATAGCTGCGCCTCGTCCGGAGGCGAGTTGCTTTGCACCGCTTGCAGCTATGCTTCGCATACCCCGGGAAGCGCCTGCATCAATACCTGCACTTGTAATTGCGCCAATGCATGCGTCACCGAAGGTATGATATTTACCGGCACCGCCAAACAATGCTGTTCCGGCCTGGAAAAGGTTCTGAGTAATGGGCAACAAGCCTGCCAAATTGGCGCGTCTTGTCCCAATAACCCGAATTACACCTGCCAAAGAATGCAGACGGAAATAACAACACCAGCCTGTAATCAAACTTGCAAAAACAAAGGATATTCAGGCAGTTATTGCGGCAGTTCTGGAGGAGGACTTCTTGAGCACGGAAGCGATGTTCCATCCGCTTGTGGCGGATCTTGGATCAATGCAGGAGAAACCAATGACTGCAACGGCAATAATATGTTGGATGCCGGGCAGACTTGCTGTTGCGGCGGAACAATTTACCCGATCTGCGGCAACGGTGCCTGTGAAACCGGCGAAACCGCGGGCAATTGTATCACCGATTGCGGAAAAACCTGCCAGCAGGGATGTGCTGATGCAGGCTATGCCAACGGAGGAACATGCCGTTCTTGGACAAGAGAATCAACTGTACGCGGTTGCCTTAGTGGCGAAACCAGCAACGGCCCTTCCGCAAAAGAATGCAATATGTTCGGTTTGCCCGATGGTACTTACAAAGCATGCTGTTGCTCGGGTAGCAATGGCCTACCCGCGGTGCAAATGTGAATTGTTGCACAGTAAGCCATTAATAAAAAACATTGTTTTGCTATTCTTCATAAAGCCCCGCCGGAAGGTGGGGTTTTAAATTTGGGTAAATTTTGTTAGAGTGAATAATTGAATTTTCTGCCATGAATTATTACATTCAAATTTTTGGTTGCCAAATGAATGCATCCGATGCCGAACGGATTGCCGGCTTATTTGAATCTTTTAACTTAAAGCCGACAGATAAAATGAAAAATGCCGATATTGCGATTGTGGCAATGTGTTCGGTGCGGCAAATGGCCGCGGACCGCGTTTTCGGATTGGAGCAAAAAATCAAGTCGGCCAAAAAGAAAAACAAAAAATTTACCGCGATTTTAACCGGTTGCGTGGTGGAAAGCGATAAATCCCGTTTTGCCGGATTTTTTGATCATATTTTAGACATTAAAACCCTTCCCCAGTGGCCAAAAATTTTACATCTGGCATACGGTAAGCCCCGCGAAGGTCTAACCTTCGTAAGGTCGCGAAGGTTAGACCTTCGCGACTATTTTACCGTTCCTCCCCGGCAAACTTCAAAATTCAGCGCGCTGATTCCGATTTCCAAGGGATGCGACAATTATTGCTCATATTGCGTAGTTCCCTACACGCGCGGCCCGCTGGCGTCCCGACCGGCCGAAGACATTTTGGCCGAAATCAAATCGGCCGTGAAAAACGGCGCCAAAGAAATTTGGCTGTTGGGGCAAAATGTCAATAATTACCATTACAAGAATATTGGTTTTGCCGAATTATTGCGCGCAGCCAACGATATTCCCGGAGGATTTTGGATTCGCTTCACTTCACCGCATCCAAAAGATTTTGACAACGAAGCGATTCTGGCAATGTCTAAATGCCAAAAAGCGACACCCTACCTTCATCTTCCGATTCAAAGCGGCGATAATGCGATATTGAAAGCAATGAAACGGCCATATACAGTGGCCGGATACAAATCGCTGGTCAAAAAAATCCGCGCGGCGTTTAAAAAATATCGCACCGGTTTGGAAAAAGAAATCGCCATTTCCACCGATGTGATCGTGGGATTCCCCGGCGAAACCAAAACTCAATTCCAAAACACCGCTAAAATTCTAAAAGAAGTCAAATATGATATGGCCTATATTTCGCGCTACTCGCGGCGCGCCGGCACCGCGGCGGCATTGCTTGAAGATGATATCGCCAACCAAGAAAAAAAACAGCGCGAAACAATTCTCAACGATATTGTGAAAACCACCGCTTTGGCGCATAATAAAAAGTACATCGGCAAATCCGTTGATGTTTTGATCAATAGCGTTAAAAAAAATCGCGCGGCAGGAAAATCCCGGCATTATAAAACTGTTAAGTTTCCAATCGAAAAAAACACCATCGGACCCGGTGATATTGTAAAAGTAAAAATCCTTAAAGCAATGCCTTTCGGACTTGAAGGAAAAATGATTAGATAAAATGGAAAATAAATTAATTGTGATTGTCGGCCCAAACGCTTCCGGAAAGTCCGATATCGCGGTCAGAATCGCTCTGCGGTTTGGGGGCGAAGTGATTTCGGCTGATTCGCGCCAGGTTTATAAGGGTATGGACATCGGTTCAGGCAAGATTAAGAAATCGGAAATGAAAGGCGTGCCGCACCATCTTTTGAGCGTCGCCAATCCCAAGTCGGTTTTCACCGTCACCCGTTATCGCAAATTGGCAATGTCGGCCATCAAAAAAACGCAAAAAGCCGGCAAAATCCCGATCCTTTGCGGCGGCACTGGTTTTTATATACAAGCGGTAATCGACGGCATCATCATCCCGCAGGTCAAGCCGGATTGGAAATTGCGCCGAAAGCTGGAAAAATTTTCCGCGGACAAACTTTTCGCAATATTAAAAAAACTTGATCCGAATCGCGCCAAAAACATTGAAAGTAAAAATCCGCGGCGGCTCATCCGCGCCATTGAAATTGTCAAATCCACCGGCAAACCCGTGCCAAAATTAAAAAAAGAACCGTTGCCTTATCCGATATTGGTTTTGGGAATCAAAAAAAGCGAGAAAGAATTGAAGAAATTAATCGAAAGGCGGACCGAAAAACGGATACGGGCCGGCATGGTTGCCGAAACCGCGCGCCTCAAAAAATCCGGCTTGTCTTGGCAAAAATTGGAAGAATTGGGATTGGAATACCGCGCCACCGCCCGATTTTTGCAAAAAAAAACCACCCGCGAACAAATGATTGAAACCATCAAAAAAGAAGACTGGCAATATGCCAAACGCCAAATGACTTGGTTTAAAAAAGATCCGCGGGCGCGTTGGATCAAAACATCGTCGCAAGCGATAAAATCAACCCAAAAATATCTGTCCGCATTTCAAGAGTCTAACCATCGCGTTAACGGGAGATAGACCCTTGAAATTCCGTTCCAATCCGCGCCCGTTGGCTGAATTCGCAAGGCCTATGATTTTGATTCGGAAAGTTTTTCCAGCAAAATGTCTTTAACCATATCGGGATTGGCGCGCCCCCGCGTGGCCGCCAAGACCTGCCCGATTAAAAACTGGAACGCGTTTTGCTTGCCGGCGCGCCAGTCCGCGGCAGCTTTTTCGTTTTCGGCCAAAACTTGAATGACAACCTTACCGATCTCGCCCTTGCTTGAGATCTGGCTCAATCCTTTATCGCGGATAATTTGCGTGGGGTCGCCGCCAAATTTTGCCATTTGCGCCAGAACTTGTTTGGCGATTTTAGATGAAATTTCTTTTTTATGGATCAAACAAATGAATTCCGCGAAATTTTCCGGCGTCGCGGGAAAATTGTCCTCGCGAAACGGCGCGCTCTGTAAAATCCCCAAAACATCGGTGGCCAAATAATTGGCGCACAAACGCGCCAAATCGCGGCTTTCCGCTTCAGTATTACTCTTGTCGCCTTCTTCGTTGTTGGCCCATTCTTCCAATTCGCTAACGGCTTTTTCAAAATATTCGCCCAGATCGCGATTGGCAACAAAAATTTCGGCGGTTGGCGCGTCAAGCCTATATTGATGGGCAAACCGGATTCTTTTCTTTGCCGGAAGTTCTCCCACGATTGATTTTAATTTCTTAATTTCTTCGGGGGTAATGGTTAATGGCGGAATATCGGGTTCGGGAAAATAACGATAGTCGTTGGCTTCCTCCTTTTCGCGCTGAGAAAAAGTTTGGCCGGTAAATTCATTCCATCCGCGAGTTTCCTGCGCCACTTTTTGACCGTTCTTGATCATTACCGTCTGCCGCCCGATCTCATAAGCTACCGAACCTTCAACCGCCTTGAGGGAATTCAAATTTTTGATCTCAACTTTGGTGCCCAGCTGTTTTTTGCCCCCCGCCCCGATTTTGCCCATGCTGATATTTACTTCCACCCGCAATTGGCCTTTTTCCATATCCGCGTCCGACGCTCCCAAATAGCGCAAAATCAATTGCAATTCCTTGACAAATTCCCGCGCCTGATTGGAATTTTCAATGTCGGGATCGGTCACCAATTCCATCAGCGGCACACCGCCGCGGTTGAAATCCACCAGCGAATGATCTTTATTCTCGGTGTGCATCAATTTCCCGGTATCTTCTTCCAAATGCACGCGGGTAATACCGATTTTTTTAATTTGCCCGTTGTCATTAACCTCCAAACAGCCGCCCAAACAAAGCGGCCGGTCATATTGTGAAATTTGATAACCTTTGGGCAAGTCCGGATAGAAATAATTTTTACGGTCGAATTTGGAATGTTCCAATATCTCGGAATTTAGCGCCAGCCCAACCAAACGCGTGAGACGAATCGCCTCGGCATTGGCCACCGGCAATGTTCCCGGATGTCCCAAACACACCGGACAAATGTTTGTATTCGGTTCTTTGGCGTCCGGGTCATTAGGGCACGAACAAAACATCTTGGACGCGGTTTTAAGTTCGCAATGAATTTCCAATCCAATTGTGGGAATATACTCCATAATTTAAAATGTAAATATCAAAAATCAAAATGACAGTTTACGCCATAGGCGCATCCGTCCTTTGGCGGAAAAATGTTAAAATGTCACATTCTGACATTTCTTAATTTTGCATTGTCATTTTCCATTTTGATTTTTCAATTTTACATTGGCGCATCATTCGCTTTTCGCGATCTTCGGTCCGCTTGATGTACCGATAATATCGGCTCCGGCGCGGACATAGGCTTTCGCCTCCTTTGCATCCTTTATATTGCCGGATGCTTTAATTAACAAGCCCGGCGCGTTTTTTTTCATAATTTCCAGATGCCATGCTTTTTCCTTGAGTTCGCGCTCTTCCAGCGGATCCTTTGAAGTAGCGGTCTTCACGCAAATCGCGCCGGCTTGCTTAACCAAACGCGACACCATGGCAATCTCTTTATCGGTCAAATAGCCCGAACCGATAATCACTTTGGTCGGCAAAATTTTGCAAATCGCCGCCAAATCTTTATAAACCTCTTGCCAACGCTCGTGCTTGATGTCGGGAAGCGCGGCCACCGCGTCCAGTTCGTCGGCGCCGTTGTTTTTGGCAGTAAGGCAAATCTGCATCCTTTCCTCATGACTGCTGTCGCCGATCGGCGCGTCCACCAAGCAAATCACTTTGGCGGGAAAATCGCCCAATTCGGCTTTGGCCGCGGCGACCCACTGCGGATTGACGCAGATTCCGCGAAAGCCGTATTTTTTCACTTCCGCGCAAGTTTTTTTGATGTCCGACAAAGTGGCTTTGGAATCAATATTGGTTTGATCGATCCGCAACGCAATGGGCAGTTTTTTTATCGCTTTTGCCATATTTTTTTAAAAAATTAAAAACTAAACCGCTTCACAATTTCGCCGAAAACATCTTCCGGGCTTTTGTTGCCGTCAACAACGATTATCCTCATATTGTTTTCAAACATCCGGAGCGCCATTTGGTAATTATGCGCCACTTTTTCCAAAATATCAATTTTTTCGAATAATTCCATTGATTTTCCGTTGGCCGCGATCCGCCGCGCGCAAACCGATGGCGGCACATCAAGATATATCGTAAGATCGGGCGCCAAAAAACGCGCGTTTACCTGTGCCAGCCACTTCATATCGGAATCAACCGCGCCATAGGCCAGCGACGACAAAAAATAGCGATCGCTGATGACATTCTCGCCGCGCGCCAGCGCCGGCAGGATTTCTTTTGCCAAATGGTCGGCCCGATCGGCGGCAAAAAGTAATTGAAGAGGCTCATTGCCGCAATTCCATTCGCACAACAGCCGTTGCCGCAACAATCTGCCGACCGGCAATTCGCTCGGCTCGGCGATCGCCAAAGATTTCTCCCCTCGGGCGCTAAAATAATCCAAAATCAGCGGCACCTGCGTTGATTTGCCCGCGCCGTCCAACCCCTCAATCACGATGAATTTTCCCCGAAAAGAATTCTTGACCATTGATAATAATATTCAATAAACAATTTTCAATTTTCAAAAAATATTCAACTCACGCGCTTAAATCATTCAAAATCCGCCCAAACTTGCTTTCCAAATCATCGTGTATCTCTTTATGCAATACCTCGTCGTAATCCTTGACCAGACTCTTGATCGTGCCGCAACAATTTTGCTCCAAACAAAAGCCCGCGCACTGGCACTTGGGAGTTATGTGCCAAGCCAGCCAATCAAAACCTTTTTGCTGCAACAAACTTTTTATGGCAACGACTTCCTTGATGCTCACCCGGCGCAATTCTTCCTCGGCGGTGGAACATATCCGCAAAGGATAATATCCGGCGATCAGATTGTAAAGATTGTAATCCGAAACCACATCAAATTTCAATCCCCGCGGCACTACGAATATCGCGTCTTTTTCCTTTATTCCCAAACCAACGAGTTTTTCATAAACCTCCAGTGAATTAAGGCCCGCTTGCAGATATTGATACAGAAATTCGTTGTCCTCGCGCACGCCCGGCGGCATCGAGAACACCGCGTCGATCTTGTCAATCGCCGCGTGCGTAAGATTTTTTTTCTCGATCTCGTTTTTAAAACCGGTTAAAACCCGGGCCGCCTTGAGCGCGGAATAATAAACCGAATCAACCGCCATCGGCACCGTGCGATGCCGTTTTTTATCGCCCCACACGCGCCACGCCACCGATGAAAAAATTTTGATGTTTGCCGACAAAGGATAATCCCGCGCGATCCGCTGGCGTTCTTCCAGCAATTCCATCCATTTGTTTTTAATGGTCTTTTTGTCCCCGGCGGCGGCTTTGATGTCGCTTTCCAATTTTTGCAGTCTCTTTTTCAATCCATCCGTCACCGCGAAATCGCCCGAGAGCAATTTGAAATTTTCCCCGCCGGCGTTTTGCGCGGCAATTTCGCGCGCGAAATTGGTTGGCGCCGGATCCTTAAAGATATTCGGGTAAGGATAGGTGTTCCTCGGCGCGGCGACGCGCGTGGCGTAAAGCAAATCAACGCCATAATCCTTGAGTTTCTTCTCGACCGCGTTGATCAAAAATCCGATGTCTTCGGGCATCCATTCCTTTTCGGCTTCGTATTCTCTTTTCAGCGTTACCAAAGACTCAATCGGAAACTGAATAATGCCGGTGCCGTAAATTCCGTATTGCAGAATCTTGCTGGCTTCGTCCTTGCTCACGCCGTTGGCGAGCAAATGGTTCAAAACTTCGATATTTTTTTCCGAAGCGTTTTTGTATAACTCCGCGGCTTCGCCCATTTTTTGAATCGCCGCGGGATAAACAATATCGTCATTGGTCGTGTCGGTGCGGCGGCCCGAAGCCATGATGGCCGAAGCAAAGATCATTCCGGTCAATCCCGAATCGATGAATTTGCTGGCTTCGTAAGAAAACGAAAACACCGGCGTAGTCGCCATTGACGCATGGCCTTTCAGCGACGATGCCCGCAAAACCGCCGCGATCTTTTTGTTCAAATCCTTGCCGCCGGCCTGCGTTTCCTTCAAAATCGCGTCGATCGATTTGCCGCTGTAAGTCAAAAGCCCGGAAAGCGCCACTATCTGCTGGGGCGTCAAAACCCCGGTCTCATCTTCGAAGACTGGAGTAATACCAAGAAATTTAACTTTTAAATCGTTCGTTGATAACATCTTTTAAGCACGAAATCCGAATATCGAAATCCGAAACAATTTTCAAATTTAAAAAATTTAAATATTCCAAACAAAAATGCAGTTTTTGTTTCGATATTTGAAAATTTGGACATTCGAATTTGTTTCGAATATTCGAATATTCGTGCTTCGAATTTAGTTTGCTATTTCGGTTCTTCCGTGATTTTGCTGGCCACCGCGCCCGATTGTCCCGCGTATTTATGGTCTTTTTGTTTTAAATAAGGTATCCCCGAAGGAGACGAAAGCGTTTCAAAGGTCATGGCGCAAATTCTCATTCCGGCATACAAAATTATCGGGCGAATGCCCAGATTGCCGAATTCCATTACCGCCTTGCCCGTCCAGCCCGGGTCAAACCTTGCCGCGGTGGAATGCACCACCAGCCCCAACCGCCCCAAAGACGACCGACCGTCAAGCCGCCCCATCAAATCCGGCGATAAAGTGATGGTTTCTTTGGTCACCGCGATCACAAATTCCCGCGGCTGAATAATGAACGGCGACCCGTCGCCCACGATCACTTCTTCCATCAGTTCGCCGTTATAATTGTTTTTAACATCGATAAACGCGTAATTCGACGGCCGAAACATCTTGAAATTGTTCCCCAAAGACAGATCAAGCGAGCACGGCCCAAGCTGATCTTCAAAAACCGGCGCCGGATCGATCTTGATTTTCCCCTCGGCCATATACCGCCGAATATCAGTGTCGGATAGAATCATAATTTTGCGAGGGTCTATCCCTCATGTAATCGCGAGGGTTAGCCCCTCGCAAAAATTAATGCCAAAACACGGGATAATCGCAGGGGTTCAACCCCTGCAACGATGATTCTTGATTATATCTTTTTTAATCATATCCGCCAACCTTGACAAACCCATTAATTCCATATATTAAATAAACGGTGATAAATTTTGGAAGGAATATTATTGCAGATGGTGCTGATATTCGGTGCCATCATCGCGGCAAGAAGCCAAAACATAAGGCTTGTGAGTGTCGCCGGAATAATCGTGGGAGCCTCAATTATGGGGCTCTCATGGCTAGTTTTGGTAAAAGGGGATGAAACATTTATTATTGGGATGGTGCTCGGTGTGGCTATTGAGCTCCTAATAATTAAAAAATATGGATTTTTACAAGAATTAAAAAGTTTGTAAAATTAATAACATCCCCTTTCTTTTTTAACAAAAATTCCCCGCTTGCGCGGGGCTTTGCATTTATTTTAATAATTTCTTTTGCCGAACATCATAATCACTTCTCATTATTAAAGCGATTTTTTCTTTCAGATTAGGCACATCGTTTTTTGCCATAATCCAAGCCAAGCCCATATCAACCACGAAATATTCATGCACCAAACGATTTTTTATCGCATTCGCCAATATATTCAGCGATATCACACGCCGCTTGTATAATATGGCCAAGATAAAACTCCGGCTCATTTTTCTTTTTTATCGCCATAATCAAAAAATTAACACTTGATCTTTGAGAATTGAATCGCGCAACATGGGATGCAAGGCATTATAAGTATTGATATCCACTTTTTTCTTAAATATCCCCTCCAAATCAAAACCAAGCCCCACCAAATCAAGCAGACTTTTCTCGCCGCCAAATTCCACCAATAAATCAATGTCGCTTCGCTTTTTTTGCTCGCCACGCGCGTACGACCCGAAAACCGCGGCTTTGACCACGCCGTATTCCTTGAAAATCGCGTTCAATTTCGCCCAATTCTTTGCATTGATAAAATTGATCTTGCGCATAGTTTATTTATAACATAACCAAAAAACAAACCAAAATGAATTTGCATCCATAGAGGCGGGCCTTGTGTCCGCCCGCATTTTATTCAAACACGCAAGGGGCGGACACGAAACCCGCCCTCATGCAAAATATCCAAAATTGATTTTTCAGTCAGTTTGCTTTTTCCAAAAAATCGATCAAATCAACCTGCGCCAGCTCCAATGCGCCCCTGAAAGTTCCGATTGCCAGCTCTTATGCAAGGGCACAACTGTGACAATTTCTTTACCACCAATAATTTTGCCAAGCTTAACATGACTACCTTTTTGCGATACAAATTTAAAACCAAAATAACGGCACAAAATTTTTATCACGGCTTTGCCTGAAAAAACCTTTTTAGGCATATTCCAGTTCCAAGGTGGAAATTACCGGTTCTTTTTTAGACAAATATTTTTTGCTGTTCGGATTGTCTTCCAAATAAAGCTCAACCGCCTCTTTGATATTTTTTTGCGCTTCTTTGACGGTCTTTCCCTGGCTCACAACCCCCAGCTCCGCGCAACGAATCACGAACCATTTGCCTTCTTTAATTGTGATAGTGGTAAATTTATAACTCATATTATAATTTTGCCAAATTTCCATTATTTGTCAATTTCTCCGAATTACAAAACCATCAAATTTAAATACTATTGAGGGGGTCGCAACTCTGCGTTATCCCTCGGATTACCTCGGGACAAGCACAGGGGAACAACCCCAAAATGCAAAGCGTTTCGTAATTCAAGGCAATTTTTATTCAAAAACCCCGCTTGCGCGGGGCTTTAAATTCAACACTTGTGGCAGTTCGTATTTAAATACTTATTTAAATACTTATTTAAATACTTATTTAAATCCGTATTTAAATATATACTTCTACTCCACGGCAATGCCCATATTGCGGGCGGTACCGGCAACGATTTTCATCGCGGCGTCAACCGTGCCGGCGTTAAGATCAGGCATTTTTTGCTCGGCGATCTTTTTTAATTGCGCCTTGGTAATCTTGGCCACGATTTTTTTGTTGGGTTGCGCCGATCCCTTCTCAACCCCCGCCGCTTTTTTCAAAAGCTCGGACGCCGGCGGCTGTTTGAGTTTCAACGAAAAACTGCGATCTTCGTAAACGGTAATCTCCACCGGCACCTTGAAGCCCATCATCGGACGGCTCATATCGTTGAATTGTTTGACGAATTCCGCCAAATTGATGCCGTGAGGCGCCAAGCTGGGACCGATCGGCGGCGCAGGCGTAGCCTTGCCGGCCTGAATTTGAAGCACTAAAATTTTTTTTACTTTCTTTGCCATAGTATTATGTCAAATCTCAAAACTTAAATGTCATAGCCATATCTTCAATCTGAAAGCTTATTATCTGATTAATTGTTATACATCGGAATAATAAGATTTTGGATATGGATTTGAGATATCGGATTTGACATTTGAGATATCTTTAGATTTTTTTGATTTGCAATGAATCCAGTTCAACCGGGGTATCACGACCGAACATTGACACCAGCACCTTCACTTTGCCCCGCTCGCGATCAATTTCCGACACTTTGGCTTCGGAATCCTTGAACGGCCCGTCGGTAATTTTCACCAATTCGCCGACGGAAACCTCAATATTAAATTCGGGTTCAGACATTTCCATTCGCTTCTTGAGTTCGGTGATTTCTTCCAAAGAAACCGGAATCGGCGTGGTTCCCGCCCCGACAAAACCCGTTACATTGGGGGTGTTTCTCACCACATACCACGAATCGTCGGTAACAATCATTTCCACCAGAATATAGCCGGGATAAATTTTTTCTTCCACGGTTTTGCGCTTCCCCTCTTTTATCTTGATTTTTTTCTCTTTGGGAACAATCACATTAAATATCTTGTCATCCATTCCCAAAGATTCAATCCTTTGTTTGAGGTTTTTGGCCACCGCTTCTTCATAGCCCGAATAAGTATGAATTACATACCAATTTTTTTCGGGCATTATTTGTTGTTTTGGCATAGTTTGAAAGCGTAAAGTTTAAAGCAAAAAACACAAAGAATTATTCGGTTTTGATCACGAATTTTTGCAACAAATAAGCGAAACCCCAGTCCAAAGAACCCAAAAACGCGGCGGTGGCAACCATAAAGACAATCACCAAAACCGTATAATTGACCAATTGCGGCCGCGCCAGCCAATTAATCTTTTTAATCTCCGCGCGCGACTCTCTCAAAAATTTAATTGAAACATCAATAATGCTCATATGATAATTTTATGGCAAACCGGCGCGAAGCCGCCGCTCTCTCTTAAAAAAGCCCCGCGGGCTTCACAATCGCATCATAACAAACATCGCCTGAAATGTCAAAACCGCATCCGGATTCGCGATAATTATTGGTTTGGCCGCCGGTTGCGCAAGAAATTAACCGCCGACAGCGCCGCGGCGGCGACCAATCCGGCAAAAAGCATCCATTCCCAAGAAAGCAACCCACGCCAAGAAAATCGTTTTTTCAACTCAATGTTTTGATGAACCGCCGCGCCGGTCTTCACTTCAAATTGGCCGCTTTTGTAAATTTCATAATCCGATGATTCAACTTGCAGATAATAATTGCCTTGCGGGACTAAAAACGCGTAATTACCGGCGGCGTCGGTGATTTGCGGATTTTCCTGCTGATAATCGCCGGCCGGCCATAATTCAAACGCGCCGGTTTGACGATTTTGCCAAAAAAGCGACACTGCCGCGCCGGGAATTCTTGTTTCTTTGCCGCCGGATTTTTCAAAAACATAGCCCTCGGGATCAATGAGCAAATTCACTTTTATTTCCCCGATACCTTGTTCGGGATCGCGATAGCCGATTTTGGCGATCAAATGGTATTTGCCGCGAATTTGCGGCGCGATGATTGAGGCGGCAAAAACACCATTACCCGCGTCTTGATAGTCAAACTCGGACAAAATGTCGGGAGTTTCATTTTCCGCCAAAGCCGATGCGATAACGCCTTTCACCACCCGCGCCGGAAACTCCGGCTTGACGATCAATTCCAGCGGTTTTGCCGCCACAATATTAATTTTTTGCGACACGTTGCCGTTTTCATCAGTGATAATTTTCACCGGCAAATCAATGGTGCCGCCGGCAGTCCGCGCGAAAATAATTCCAACGGGAATTCGTTCGTAATAGTTTCGCGCCAAATCAAAAAATGAGATCGCGCCAAATCTCAATTCATCGGCGGCCAATCCCAATTTTTCGCCGATTCCGGCAAAGCTAAACGATATGTTTTTCAGCTTGGCAAGATCCGCGGCAAATTCAATGCCGGTTTTTTGCAAAGCTTTGAAAAGTTCGGGAAATTTTTGGGCAAAGCTAAAAAGCGATTCGGGCAAAAATGAAAATTTTTCTTGATTTTGTTCAAGAACGGTCCTTGCTTCTTCGCTTGGAAGCGGCGCCACTTCAAATTCAACCGCGGACAAATCATCGGGTTGGATGCTTTCAGGTTCGCTTGGCGGCGTTGCCGGCGCCGGCGCGGCAGTATCGGTTTTTTTATCGCCAAACCAATTCCACGGCCACTCAAAAATCAATTTTGTTTCTTTTTTCGGCGCTGAAACTTGTGTTTCCGGCATTGAGGCTTGTTCATTGATATAGGCGGTATTATATTGCCCGGCAATGCCTCCGGTTTGCACTGACGGAGTCGCGGACACGGTTTGCGCCCGCCACAAGGTTTTAACTTTATAATCAACGCTGGCGCAGGAATCGGTAGCGGCGCAATTGAAAACAATCCAGCCGATTTCCGGCCCCCAAGCGTAGCCCGAAAAATCTCCCGAAGAATTGATACTCACCCCGCCGCCGGGCGGCGTGAAATTTATCCAGCCGATATTTTCGCCCCAGGCATAACCCGAAAGATTGCCGCTCCCGTCGTTTGCCACCCCGTAGCTCACCGCGCCGCAAGAATCCGTGTTTAGGCAATTCAGCGACACCCAGCCGATATTTTCGCCCCAGGCATAACCGGTTAGCGCCGCGTCGCCCACCTGCACATTTCCCTGGCTGGCACCAAAATCAAGCCAGCCCGCGTTTTCCGTCCACGCGTAACGACCGGTCGAATCAATATCACCGCTGGCGGCAAAAACCGCCCCGGCCCCAAAAAAAGCAATTGCCAAAACCAAAAAAAATTTAACGATTTTTTGCGTCATCATAACCAAAAAAAATCAAAACCGGTCAAATCGCATCACTGGCGCGCTACCACCCACATCCGAATGGTCTGGTAATTGACGCCAGTGTTGTTCACGACACCGCTACTCGGTTGAAAATAGCGGATGTTAGCGGTGTTGTTCGGAGTCTGCTCGGCGGACCAATTATAATTTGACCAATAATTTCCCGTTCCGTAAAGCAAACTCGCCGTTGAATCCGAGGTTCCCTGCCGCGCCTGTTCGTATTCTTCAATCATCGGCAAGCGGCTGTATCCAATCCCATCGCCAGTGTCGACATACCAGGACACCGCCGGCCGGTCATAATAATCATTATTTGTACCCGTATTGGTATAGGGATGCGTGGTATTCGGGCCGGTAGTTAAATTCTTTTTGCCGTCCCAGGCGTCGGCAATACTCAACGCTCCAGGCGCGTTGCGCGCGTAAGCGTATTGCGACCCGCTCCCGCCCGCTGCCGCCCAAATTTCGGTGGAACTGGCATTGCTGGAATCACACCCCGCCAGTTTGACCGAATAGGGATTGGCATTTGATTTGTCCCACACCGACCCATCGGGAAACGCCAAGTCGCCCGCGTCGGCAACACAACCGCCCAAATTCGTGCCATTGGCGGTGATCACCTCGTAATTATACAGGGCCGAATTATTAAAATTGTCATAATCATTGGAACCGTTCCAGCCGCCCGGCGGCCCGATATAACTGGCCGCGCTCTTTAATAACCCGTCATTAGTACAGGCGACCTCCCCGCAATAAGAATATGTCTGACTGGCCCACCAGTCCCAATCGCCGATACCCCGCACCCAATCCAAATTTTCGTTGACGCCTTGCCACGAACCCGCGCCCGCCTTGGTCCAAATATAACCCGCGGGCGAATAACTGCCGGTAATTTCCGTGCCGTCCACCCACGCGGTTTTACCGCTCAAAATATCGCCGGCGACGGCATCACCGCTGGAAGTGTCCGCCACATTGCCGTTACCGTCCACGCCAAAAATGTTAATTCCGTTTTTAATGTTGGCCGAAATCAAATCCGCGTCCACCGCCGTAGCGGTTTTGCCCGAATAATACCCGTCGGGAATATTAAATGTCAGCAATCCCGCGCCGCCCGAAACATTGCTTCCCGCCGCGGCCGTCCAATAGCCACTGTTGGCATAACAGCCGTTCCCTCCTTCATTTGAACAATCGGCAATCACGCCGGCCACGCCCAGATAGTTGGTACCGGCAAGAATTTTCGATCCGTCAATGGTGGGAATTTTATCGTAGATTTGCGTCAGCGAATACATTGATTCCGAAGGAGTTCCCGATGGCGAAAAACTGTGGCTTCCCGCGGTTGCCGCCGCGTTGGTGTTCAGCCGATTATAAATATCTTCCAGGGTGTAGCCGCCGGCCGCCGGACCCGCGCCGGGCGTCAAACTTCCCGCCCAAACCGCGCTCCCGCAAATTATCGCGGCAACCAGCGCGATTGTAGCCTCCCGAAAAATTTTTTTAATTCCCACCGTATTATTTGTTGTTTGGTTATTGTTTATCAATTTGATTATTCAACCAATTATTGCTTTGAATTGCGAAACGAATTTATTCCTCCTTTGAAAAAGGAGGTGCCCCGAAGCTTTGTGAGAGACGGAGGATTTTAAATTCAAATCCCTCCTTCTCGCTTCGCTCAAAGTGCTCCCTTTAATAAAGGGAGAATAAATACAAAACCACGGTTTCGTAATTCAAGATATTTAACTTTTTGATTATCTTTTATTTTACCGCAATCTCTCAAAAACTCCAAACAAAAAATGGCGGAAGTAAAACTCCCGCCATTTTTAAGATTAAAAAGTTTTTGATTTTTGGTATGAACATTAAAAGCGATTTTATATGTCAAGGTTTTTCACGGTTTTGGCCCATGTTTGGATGAATTTTTTGCGCGGCGGCACCTCGTCGCCCATCAACATATCGAATGTCGCGTCGGCTTCCTGCGCGTCCTCAACCTGCACTTGCAACAGCACCCGGTTGCGCGGATTCATCGTGGTCTCCCATAACTCTTGAGCGTTCATTTCCCCCAGACCTTTATAGCGCTGAATGCTCATCCCCGGCTTGTTAAAAGTTTTTATGATTCCGTCTTTTTCGTCTTCGGTGTAGGCATAGCGAATTTCCTTGCCCGCGGCCATTTTATAAAGCGGCGGCTGAGCGATGTAAAGGTATCCCTTTTCAATAATCGGCTTGAAGTAGCGATAGAATAAGGTCAATAGCAATGTGCGGATATGGCCGCCGTCCGTATCGGCATCGGCCATAATCACGATGTGCTGATAGCGCAATTTTTCCAGATTGAAGTCATCGGCCACGGCCGTGCCCAGCGCGATGATAAGCGATTTGATTTCTTTGGATTCAAGCATCTTATCCAAACGCGCCCGCTCTACATTTAAAATTTTCCCTCGCAAAGGTAAAATCGCCTGAAACCGCCGGTCGCGCGCCTGCTTGGCCGATCCTCCGGCGGAATTGCCTTCGACGATATAAATTTCCGATTCTTCGGCGGATCGCGAAGTACAATCCGCCAATTTCCCGGGTAATGACAATCCCTCCAAAATGCCTTTGCGCAAAACGGTTTCGCGCGCGGCTTTGGCGGCCTTGCGCGCTTTATGCGATAAAATACATTTTTCCAGAATCGCACGCGCGTCGGCCGGATTTCTTTCCAAAAAATCGGTTAAAGCTTCAGACACCACTCCTTCCACGGCGCTTTTTGCTTCGGGATTGCCCAGCTTGCCTTTTGTTTGCCCTTCAAACTGCGGCTCGCCGATCTTGACCGAAACCACGGCGGTAAGCCCTTCGCGCAAGTCCTCTCCGGCCAAATTGTCATCGTTGGCTTTTAAAATATTGTTTTTGCGCACATAGTCGTTGAAAACGCGCGTGGTGGCGGCGCGAAAACCGGTTAAATGCGTGCCGCCTTCGTTGGTTACGATATTGTTGGCAAAGCTCTGTTCCATTCCTTCGAATTCGTCGGTATATAAAAACGCCACCTCCACATTCACTCCGTTTTTATCGCCCGTCGCGTAGAAAACATTTTGATGCAAAGAATTCTTGCCCCGCGTAAGGTATTGCACATACGAGTAAAGTCCGCCCTCAAAATAAAACGAATAGGACATTTCCGGTGTTACGGACTTATTAACGACATTGATTTTCACTCCTTTCGTCAGATAGGCCTGTTGGCGCAAATGAGTGATGATTTTTTTGGCGTCAAATTTGATTTCCTTGAAAATTTGCGGATCGGGATCAAAAGTTATCGTCGTTCCATGGCCATCGCACTTGCCGATCTTTTTTACCGCGGCCCGCGGCTTGCCGCGGTCATATTCCTGAATATACAATCCGCCATCGCGGCAAACCTCCGCTTTTGACCATGTCGAAAGCGCGCAAACCACCGATACGCCAACGCCGTGCAAACCGCCCGATACCTGATAGGCCTTATTTTCAAACTTGGCGCCCGCGTGCAAAGTCGTCAAAACAATTTCCAGCGCTGAAACTTTTTTCTGCGGGTGAATATCCACCGGAATGCCGCGCCCGTCATCTTTCACCTGAACGCGGTCATCGGGCATTAAAACCACATCGATATTTTTGCAATAACCCGCCATCGCCTCATCCAGAGAATTATCCACCACTTCCCAAATCAAATGATGCAATCCGTCCAGCCCGGTCGAGCCGATATACATTCCCGGACGCTTGCGCACCGGCTCCAACCCCTCCAACACCGAAATATCCTTGGCGCTATAAGATTCGTTTTTTTTATCTTTTTCTTTGCCCTTACTTGTCATAATTTTTAATTAATTTTTGCTAAAATATTGTTAATCGGAGTTTTTGAGGGATTTTCACCAGTCGAACAATTCAATTGAGGATTCTCAAAAGGCATAAACAATAAAAAACTTATTTTTTGACGCGCCATTCGGGATTGCGCTCAATGGCGGCGATGGCGTTTTTTTGCCAATTTTCGATTTCTTGGCCGGAAAGCGTTTTCTCATCCGAACGCAAATGGAATCTGAAAAGAATATTCTTATTTTTATTGCCCGGATAATAATAGGGTTCGCCGGGAATTTCAAAAGATTCGATCAACCGCGAATCGTCCGCCGCGCGCGCCGCCTCAACCACATCCCCCGAAAAAGTTCGCGCCGGCATATCCACGGAAATATCGCGCACCGACTTGGGATGTTCCGGCAAAGGCTGATAAATGATTTTTTCCGCGATGTTTTTCGCCAACAAGCCAAAATCCATTTCAAAAACCATCGGCGGCTCAATGCCTAAATTCAGGGCGATCCGGCCGTGTAAACGCCCCAGCGCGCCAATATGAGTTTTGCCGGCTAAAATTCGCGCGCGGCAAGACGAATCAAAAAAATCATCGCATGGATCCTTTTCGCTTTCAAGCGGAACAATCGCGAAATTGCTAACGCGCAAACGAGAAGCTAAAAATTCCAACGCGCCTTTTACTTCGCGAAAGGAGCTATTCCTCGCCGCGCCGGCCAGCATTGTGGGTTCGTCGCGCCGGTCCTTGGCGAATATTTTGCCGATCTCAAATTGGCGCAAATTTTCAAATTCACGGTTGGCGCAAAAGTTTTTCAAAAGATTGATAAGCAACGCCGGGCGCAGAAAACGCAAATCGGCGTTTATCGGGTTGGTAATTTCCAGCAACCGCGCCGTCTCAACATTAAAATTTTGGCAATCTTTTGCTGAAATAAAAGAATAATTGCGGGTTTCCGAATAGCCCGCCGCGGCGATCGCGTCCCTGGCCGCGTTTTTTTGTTGCCAAAAATAATTTTTGCCGGGCGGCAAAATTTCAACGCATGGAAATTCCGGTTTTATTTTCTCATAACCGAAAATCCGGCCGATTTCTTCGACTATGTCTTGAGCGATGGCAACATCGGCGCGGCGGGGAGGAACGGTGATTTCTAATTCATCGCGTCCGGCTTTGCGCGAAGAAAACCCGAGCGCTTCCAGATACTTTTTCGCCGCCGCGGTCTGTATCGGAGCCCCCAGCAGAGTTTCCGCGACCGGCAGATTTAAAATCACTTTTTTCGGTTTGGCGGGATTGAAATATTTGTCTGCCGCGCCGGCCAAAACACGGCCGCCGCCGGTAAGCGCGATCAATTCCGCCGCCCTTTGTGCCGCGTAAAGAGTGCCGGAAGCGTCAATATTGCGCTCAAAACGATAGGACGCGTCCGTACTCAATCCCAAATGGCGCACGGTATGGCGAATAGTACGCGCGTCAAAACTGGCCGATTCCAAGATAATGGTTGAACTATCCGCGTCAATTTCGGCGCGTTTGCCGCCCTTGATCCCGGCCAGCGCCAGGGGTCCGGATTCGTCGGCGATAAGCGCCATCCATGGTTGTAAATCAAAAATTTTTCCGTCTAAAGTTTTAATGCTTTCGCCTTTTTCGGCTGTTCGGACAATAATCTTTTTGGCTTTGGCGCGCCCTTGCGCCAGCTTGTCCCAATCAAACGCGTGCAAGGGCTGGCCGGTTTCCAGCATCGCGTAATTGGTCGCGTCCACCACATTGTTGATTGCCCGCAATCCGCACGCTTCAAGGCGCCGCGCCATCCAGCCGGGCGACGGCTTCACCTTCGTTTGCGCCACCGCCATCGCGGTATAGCGCGGACAAATTTTTTGGTCTTGAATTTCCACTGCGATCAGCGATCTGGCCGCGATTTGGTTTTTGGATTTGACCGCTTTCGGTTTGGCAAAATTCGGTTTTAAACCCAAAATCGCGCCAATCTCGCGCGCCATTCCAATGTGCGACAAACAGTCGGGACGATTGGACAAAATGGAAATATCCAGAAGCCAGTCTTTACCGGTTTTTTTAATTCCTTCCACTTCAAAACCCCGCGACAAAACCAACCGCGCCAGCTGGTGCGATTCGGGCAGTTTTTTATTGAAAAATGATTGAAGCCACTCAAAACTAAACAGCATAATGCAAAATTGAAAAATCAAATTCAATTATTTAAAATTGGTTTAGAAAGCGTTGGTTGCCCCCGTAAAATAATCTGATATCGTTGATTTTATGCTTGATCATCGCCAAACGATCCATGCCGATGCCGAAAGCAAACCCCTGCCATCGGCTTGGATCCACGCCGGAGTTTTTCAGCACCGCCGGGTGGACCATGCCCGCGCCCATCACTTCCATCCAGCCCGTCCCCTTGCACGCCGAACATCCCGAGCCTGAGCAATTCACGCACCGCAAATCAACCTCGAACGACGGTTCGGTGAACGGAAAAAACGATGGGCGCAAACGGATATTGCCGCCGCCGCCGGCTTTTTTGGAATCAGCTGCACCGCCAAAAAACCGCCGGAAGAATTCATCAATCACCGCCTTGAAATTAGCCACCGAAATACCCTTATCCACCATTAATCCTTCCACTTGATAAAAATTGGGCATATGGGACGCATCCACGGCATCGCGCCGAAAACATCTTCCGGGCACGATAATCCGCAAGGGCGGCTGGTGATTTTCCATGTAGCGCACTTGTCCCGGGCTGGTGTGCGGCCGCAAACACAACCCACCTTCCATAAAGAGCGTATCAAACTCATCGCGCGCCGGATGGTCCTTGGGAACATTTAACGCATCAAAATTATACCACTCGGTTTCAATTTCGCGGCTTTCCGCGATCTCGAATCCCATGCCGCTGAAAATTTCGCCGATTTCGCGTTCAATCAAGGTGAACGGATGCAAATGTCCCACGGCCGGCGCAACGCCCGGCAAGGTGGTATCAAAAAAATTTTGCCCGCTTTGCTCAATATTTTTCGCTTCCAACTCGCCCGATTTCGCTTCAAATACCGCGGCAAGATATTGTTTTATTTCGTTTGCTTTGACGCCCGCCTCGGCCCGTTCTTCTTTTGACAATTTTCCCAATGATTTAAAAAACTCGCCCAAAACCCCGTCTTTATCCAAATATTTTTTGCCAATCAAAACAAGCCCGGCCAAATCGCCGGCGTTTTCAATTTCTCCCTTTGCTTCAACTTTAATTTTCTCCAAATCCAAATCCTGCATAGCATCTCTCTTTATCCGCAATACTCCATTCTACTCCATTTAAAATAAAAAACAACCGTGTATGCATCCGCCCACCTCGTAACATTGTACAATGTATTCTATAAATTCAGCCATAGCTAAAAATATAGAATCATTTCCCATGGTGCAAAATTTTGCCGCCGATAATTTTAATGCCGGATTTTTTGGCTATCGGGTAAATTATTTTTTCCAGCTCTTGGCGATATTCATCGGTTTGAGCTTTTTTAAAATAAGAAATCAATTCTGGTGTTTTAGCCAGATATTCAAATAGCCGTTGGCGGATTTTGGGCGACAGGTTGATATGCTCAACATATGCCTCGGCCACGCCACTTTCTTTCAATTCCGTAAAAAGCTCTTCCAGTTTATCGGCGCGGGCAGTGAAATAAGGCAAAAGCGGGCCGACAAACGCATAGGTTGGAATACCGGCGCGACACAGTTCTTTTAACGCCCCCAAGCGCAACGAAACCGGCGGCGCGTTGTTTTCCAAAAATTGCGACACCTCATCATCAATCGAAGTGATTGTTAAACCAACACTTGCTTTTTTAAATTTTTTGAAAATATCAATATCGCGGCAAACCAGCGGCGATTTGGTCAAAATTGATATTTCACCTTTGTAACCGAAATCCGCCAAAACCCGCAAACATTGGCGCGTGATTTGGTATTTGGCCTCAATTCCCTGATAAGGATCAGTCACCGAAGAAAAAAATATGGAACCAGAATCTTTGTTTTGAAATTTTTTGTTTAATTTTTCCAGTTCTGTTTTTAAAATTTCCGGCGCATTTATTTTCACATCCACAAACTCGCCCCACTCCTCGCCAGGATGTTTCCAGCGGCCGATAAACGCCGCGTAGCAGTATTTGCACCCGAAAACACAGCCCACATAAGGGTTCACCGCCCACTTCGCATCCGGCAACCCGGATTTAGTTAAAGCTGATCCAACTTTTATTTCTCTGATTTTCATCTCCACCGATAAAGCTGTTGATATTTGATTTCAACAGATTTATTAACGGCTTGTTTCAACGATTTGGCAAGTTTGATTGGTGATTGCCGGCCGATAAAAATAAACCACCCCCGCCAGGGCGGGGAGGTATTCCTTCCGCTACGCTCCGGGCAACCATTCATCCCCGCGGCAAAGCCGACGGGGTATTCTGGCAGATAAATAAATAGCGGCAAACATATATTCCAATATTCCAAAAAAATCGAAGGCGAGGGCGATCTTTTAAATTTTTTTGTCTTTTAATTTTTCAGCGCGCGGTTTCCAATTTGGCAACGCGTTTTTCCAAAACGAGTAAATCTTTCTTGTCGGCTTTTTCGTCCACTTTTTTGTCCATCGCCAACGATTCAGCCATCATCCCTTTAAACCCCATTTTCATTTCCGTTTTCATATCATTCATTTCCGTTTTCATATCATTCATTTCCATTTTCATATCATTCATTTCCGTTTTCATATCATTCATTTCCGTTTTTATATCAATCCTTAAATCATTGATCTCTTCTTTGAATTCTTTGCGGATTTCTTTAAACCCTCTTTCCATGCTTTCCTGCAACATCAAATTTCCTTCGGCCACCAGCTTGATCTCGTCGCGCATATTTTCCAACAAAACCACAAACTGATCTTCCTGCGAAGATTTTTCAAGTTTGGTATTTTTTTTGCCGGTTTTGTTTGCCATAACAGGGTAATAACCCCATTATACCACGCCCGAATTCTGGCGCAATCTCCCGCGCAAAAATACAAATCGCGTGCTCCAAAAACAGCCGAATGAGCCGAGGAGAGGACTTCCCGCCAAAGGACGGGGCCGCCTCGGGCGGAAAACCCCCAACCTATTTATCTCATACAAATTTACCGAGATTAATTGAGCCGAGGAGAGGACTTGAACCCCCAACCTACTGTTTACAAAACAGTTGCTCTGCCATTGAGCTACCCCGGCGGTTAATAATTGGTCAAGGATAGCGGGAAAACTACCAAGCAAAAGGATCGCCGGTTTTTTTCTTCCGGTTTAATCGTCTTTTTTTTGTCCTGCCAGCCTTGGCCGCCGTTTGTTCAGGCGTCACCACTCGCTTCACCGGCAACGCGTCTTCATCCGCCCTTTCAACTTGATTATCCGTGTTCGCGGCGATGGCGGCAATTCTCTGTTTTTTGGCGACCGAAGGCAATTGCTTGTTTTTAACGATAGTTTTGAGATCGCGCCAATAATTATCATCAATCGTTTCGCCCTCGTCTTTGCGTTGCTCTTTTTCCGCCCGCTGGCGCAATTTTGCCGCAAAGTCGTTGATCTTATTGTCAACTTTCAAAACCGCCACCCTGATCTTTAAAAGCTTTTTTTGCAAAAAATCCAGCCACGAAAAATCTTTCAGGCGCGGATTTTGCCTGATTTTTGCCGACAACCAAGCAAATCCGGCGCGCCAGCCAAATCGACCGGAAGATTCCTCAATTTCAAGAGTTTTGATCGCGCGCGGCATTTTGCGAACAAGAATGCTCCCCGCGCCCGCGATACTGCCAACAAGCACTAGGGAAGCGATAATTTCAACCATAAAGGTTCTTTGGTCTAAATCTCAAAACGAACCGCTTTTTGCAAAACGATATTTTCGCCGACTTTGGCAATCGTTTCATCAATCAAATCTTTGGCGGTTTTGGAAGAATCCTTGATCCACGGCAATGTTAAAAGAGTTTTTGGATCATCCCCCATCGCCGCCGACTGCAAGCAAAGCTCGTGAGCCAAGTTTTGAAAATCTTGCGATTTGGCCACAAAATCGGTCTCACAGCGCAATTCCACCATCACGCCGACCTTGCCGTTGGCATGGATATATGCTTCAATTTTGCCCTGCCCCGTATTGCGGTCTTCTTTTTTGGCCGCCAAATCCTTGCCCCATTTTTTCAAAATTTCTTTGGCTTTTTCGATACTGCCGCCTTCTTCAACGGCTTTCTTGCATTCGCCGATGGAAATGCCGGTTTCATCGCGAAGCTGTTTGATAAGTTCAATGTTGGCCATATTACAAATTAAAAAGTAAAAATTGAAAATGAAAAATTGCCGGACGATATCGGTCTTCAATTTTAAATTTTCGCTTTCCCTTTTCTTTAATTTTCCTTCGAGGCATTGGCGGAAGCAGACGCGGCAGATGCCTGTTTGCCTTCAGTAATCGCTTCCTTGGCCTTTTCCAAAATGTATTTCACCGAAGTTACCGCGTCATCATTGGCAATAATGGGATAATCCGCAAGATCGGGGTTGATGTTCACATCGGCAATGCCGATCACCTTCACGCCGTTCTGGCGGGCTTCTTTGATCGCCAGTTTGTCTTTTTCCATATCCACCACGAACATCGCGTCGGGAATGCGCTCCATCATTTTGATCCCCTCGAATTTTTTCTCCAAAACTTTAATCTCTTTTTGGATAACGGCCTGTTCTTTTTTGGTGTACTTTTCAAATTCGCCGGCTTCGGTTTTGCGCTCCAGTTCTTTATAGTGGTCAACGCGTTTTTTGATAATTTTGAAATTCGTAAAAGTTCCGCCCATCCAGCGCTCGCTCACATAGGGCATCCCGCAAGCCACCGCGGTTTCTTTGATCATTTTTTTGAACTGGGTTTTTGTACCCACGAAAATAACAACTTTGTCTTCGGCGGCCAAACCGCGCATATATTCCAGCGCGGCGGCGAATTTTTCTTTGGTCTTGTTTAGGTCAATAACAAAAATCGTGTTCCTCACTCCAAGCAAAAAGCTTTTCATTTTCGGATGAACCTTTGATTTTTTGTGGCCGAACTGAAGTCCGGCGCCGTTCATTTCTTCAACTGATAAATTAACCGCCATATGGATTTTTATGATATATTAATAATATTTATCCGACTCCGCTCCGAATTGCCGGATTACCCGGACACATCGTATTCTATATCACAGCTTGCCGATTCTTGCAAATTTTTGCCGTTTGTTATATGATGTCATTATGAAAAAAGATATTCATCCAAAATATTACCCCGAGGCGCAAACCAAATGCTCTTGCGGCCAAACCTACAAGATCGGTTCGTCCAAAGAATACAGCGAAATTGAGACTTGTTCGGCCTGCCATCCTTTCTATACCGGCAAAGCCAAACTCATTGGCGCGATGGGAAGAGTGGATAAATTCTTGAAAAAGGTTGCCAAAAAAGAAAAATTGGCCAAAAAATCCAAGTAGAAATGGCACAAGCTCTTTTGCCTCAAGAAGAATATGATCGGTTGATTGAACAGCTCGGCGACCCCGGGCTGATTTCGGATTGGGAAAAATTTGAAGAGTTGAACAAAAGAAAGTCATATTTGGAAAAAGTGATTGAAAAAGAAAACGAAATCAAGGAAATTGACAATAAAATTGAAGAAAATCGGCTGATCGCGGCTTCCGAAGAAGATCCGGAGCTGATGTCTTTGGCCGAAGTTGAAACCGAACAATTAAAAACGCGGAGAATCGCGCTGGAAAGCGAACTGCGAGAATTGATCAAGGCCGAAAGCAAGCCTTCCGGGCCCGACGCGATTGTCGTGGAAATACGCGCGGGCGCGGGCGGACAAGAATCCGCGCTGTTTGCCGCCGATCTTTACCGGATGTATTCGCGTTTTGCCCAAAATAACGGCTGGAAACAAAAAACCTTGGACCAAAGCCTCACCGAAATCGGCGGTTGCAAGGAAGTAATTTTTGAACTGAAAGGCCGTGATGTTTGGGATTTGATGCGCAATGAAGGCGGCGTGCATCGGGTTCAACGGATCCCGGAAACCGAAAAAAGCGGACGCATCCACACTTCCACCGCCACCGTGGCCGTTTTGCCCAAACCCAAAAAAAGCGAAATCTCTCTCCGTCCCGACGAGATCAGAGTGGAGTTTTGCCGCTCTTCGGGGCCGGGCGGGCAGTTCGTCAACAAACGGGAATCCGCGGTGCGCATCACGCACATCGCGACAGGCTTGTCGGTGTTTTCGCAGACCGAGCGCAACCAATTGCAAAATCGGGAAAACGCGATGGCTCTGCTTGTTTACCGCCTGCAAGAAAAAAAACGGCAAGATGAAGAATCGGCTTTCGGCGGCGCGCGCAAAGAACAGATCGGCGGCGGAGAGCGCAGTGAAAAGATCCGCACCTACAATATTCCGCAGGATCGCGTCACCGACCACCGCGTGAAAAAAAGCTGGCACGACATTGAAGGCATCTTCAACGGCAATCTTTCCAACATCGCCCAAACCTTGCAAGAAGAACTTGACGATCTGAATAATTGACTTCATTTGCCGGCTTGCCCGCTAAAAAAATTCAATCTGTTTTCTAAAAGCCACCATCCCGCAAAATGGTTTTTATTTTTCTATACGCGCCCCGCCCGCCCCTCAATCAACACTCCGCGGACAAGCATCCTAAATCGGCATCGCTAAATTATTCGGAATAATGAGATTCAATTTGGGATCGTCTTCGGTAATTTCCCCATCTGGCGCGATTTTGGCAACATATTCCTCAAACACAATCGCGAGCTGTTTGTGGGATTGCTGTTTGCCATAATTTAACTTTGAAGCTACACTATGCCGCTTTGTCGATTCTAAATCTGCAACGGCCCGCTTCGCGAAAGTTTTCGCCCTCCTTAACCCTCGCTATAAAATAAAGATCGCCGAAATTATCAATCTTTAATCCAATAATATTCAAATTATGATTGTGTCCCAAAGACGAGCCCGGAATTTTTATTTCGGCCAGAATTTTTTCCGCATCGCTATCCGGCTGCCTAACCGCTATTTGGACCTTATCGTCAATATCGTTTTTTGCGTCTCTCTCCCAAGCGGTATGGACAACAAACTTAAACGGAATCGCTACCGGCGCTTTCGTAATCTTGATACCATTCACAATATTGATCAGCGAGGTCGCTTTGCTGACGGAATCAACTATCGCGTTTTCGCAAACCAGCATATATTTACAATTAAGCATTTTTTTAAATTTAATAATAAATTTTTGTCAAAAACTTTTCGGTTTGGCCAATATGGCTGTTCACGGTCTCGCCGCACACTATGCTGTAATTGATAAAATCACAACCAAAAATATCGGCCAATGTTTTTGAATCAAGGCAAAGCGCTTGCGATATTCTATAAATCGCTCCCATGCCCAAATCAATATCCGCGTTCTCTATGTTAGATATTCTTTTTTGTGTTGTTTCGGCTCTTTTAGCCAGTTCCTGCTGGCTAATCTCCATTTTGGTTCTGGTGCTATAAACCGCATTTGCGAACCTGATTCGCACATCCGCCTCATCGGAATATTTTTTAAAATGTTTGCTCTTTTTTGCCTCGGCAATGGGATCAATATTTTTTTTATTAGTAATTTTCATAAAGATTTTTGTTTTTTAAATATTTTTGGCGGTATATTTCGGCCATATCAAATATTTTTTCGATTCCTTTTTTGATTTTTTGCGAACCATAATCATCAGGTTTTTCAAAAGCGTTTAATAAAACCATTTTCCCATCACAACAAAAGTAAATTACTCTGATAAGAATATTTTTGTTTTTCCTGTGCCTTATCTCAAAGAAACTATAACCACGCAACGGTTTTGATATTGGCGGACAAGGATGGTTTTCCCGGTTGCTTAAAAAAATTATCTTGCTATTAATGGCCGCAATCAGCTTCGCGTCTTTGGCGGCGCTTGCATTGAATCGGTTTAAATATTGTTTTACGGGACAAAATTTCAAATCTGAATCGCAATAGTAAATAATATTCATAATTTACGCCGTCCGCATAATAAAACATTATATCTTATTGGATATAATTGTCAATAAAACACTCCCCCGTCTGCCAACCGGGATACGCCCTATAAATGGCCATCCTTCGTTAATGCGAGAGTTGACTCCTTTAATTCCAGATCCGGTGGACATTTGTGCTATTCTTTCCAATCTTCAATCACGATACCTTGGCCGCGTTTTTTGACCACCACTTTTTGGTTGTCGCGCCAGCCGAGTTCAACCGCCAATTCGCGGGGGATGGTCAGCGACAAAGAAACTTTGCCGGCTTTGGTAAGTTTGCGGATATTTTTCTCCGAAGATTTACGATTCATAATTGTGCTTTTTAAATCGTATTTAAATACGATTTAAATACGATTTAAATACGATTTAAATACGACATTTTTCAATTGCCTTCAATGGCTTTAATATCGTCGGCGTAGCCTTGGGCGATTTTCATCACATTGTCGCCGTAGAAGCGATATTTGGTGTTCACCGTGCCGGCAAAGTAGATCATCGCCGCCTTCCATTCGCCGTCATAGGTTTGCGAAGTCGCGCCGTAATCGGAAACATAAAGCGCGCTGGCCAGAAAGGCGTCATTGATATTCCACGGATTTCCCGGACGCCCCAGAATCGACTGCAATCGCGCCGCGTAGCTTTTCCATGTCGAGGGAATGAATTGGGCCGGACCCATCGCGCCGCCGTAGCCAAAACTCATCGGACAAGAAACGCGCGTCTGATGCGGATCCTTTCCCAACGCTCCGGTAATTTCCAAAAACGGCCCCACATCCCGCGTGGGCTTCATCACCCTGGAAATTGCCGCGCCGGTGGAAATTTTCACCCCCGCGCCGGTGGTATTGTTGGTCATATAGCATTGTCCCACATTCTTGCCCAGATTTGATTCTTGCGTCAAGATTGCCAGCAAAAACGCCGGCCGCACTCCCACCGCCGCGCCCGCGGTTTTGGCAATTTGATAGGCCTGCTCAAAATTTGGCGCGTCCGTATCGGAAACGCCGGCCAAAGCAAACATTCTTTGCTTGATCTGCTGGATCACTTTCGCGGTCAATTGCTTGGCTTGGGTGGTTTGCTCCAGCTGGGCGTCTTTGGTTTTGAGCGCCTGATTGTATTCGGCCTGGGATTTTTCATGCTCCTGTTTTTGCAACAATTTCATTTGCGTGGTTTTTTCCAGATCGGTTTTTTCGCTTTCCAATCCCAATTTTTGGTCTTCCAGAGATTGTTTCAAGTCTTTAACTTCGCGCAAAACCTGGCCCGATTTGCGATTCAAGCTTTCAAGATAGACCATGTTGTCAAAAAAATCGGAAAATTTACGGCCCGCCAGCAATGTTTCGATCAAAGAAACGCGATCCGCTTCGTCAATTGCGCGCACGATCGCGGCCAAATGCTTTTGAGTTTCGGCGATCTTTGCCGCAGTGCTTTCCACCGACGCTTCGGTATCAACAATCTGAATGCTCAATTCGCCGATCATCGCGTTGCTTTGCTTGATTTGCACTGAAAGCGTTTCAGTCTTTTTCTTTAATGCCGCGATCTGGTTTTGCAAGGTTTTTTTCTCTCCGGCGGTTTTGGTGATATCGGAATCATATTGCCTCAACAACGCTTCGTATTTGTCCAAAAGCGATTGGCAAGTTTCTTTGGTAGTGCATTCACCGGTTTCTCCGTTGCCGTTTTGCGCGAGAACCCGCCCGCAATCAATCCCCAAAATCCCCAAAATCCCCAATACCGCGGCAATCGCGATTAATTTGAAAAAATTCATCATTGTGATAATTATTACGCCCTCATTATACAAAAACGCGCCGGCATTGGCAACCCGGCGCGCTTCATTCCTCAAAGGCGCGAAAACTATTTTTTTGCCGACGGCGCGGCTTCTTCTTCGCTCACTTCATCCTTCTTTTCCTTTTCCACTTTGGCGACGCTTTCGACATTTTCTTCAATTGGCTGGCTCAGTTCCTCTTCAATTTGCTGAGCCTCAATCACCAGCGCCACAATTTCTTCCGGATTTTTGAGCAATTCAATCTTGGCCCCGATCGGCAAATCCTTCACCATAACCGCGTCATCAAATGTCTTCAAGACGGCAATATCAACCTTGATTTCGCGCGGCAAATCCGCGGGCAAAGCCTTAACCGTAATCTCGTCAAAATTCTTCACCAAGGTGCCGCCCAAATCTTTCACCGCCGGCGCTTCCCCTTCAAAAATCAGCGGCACTTCGGCTTCAATTTCTTTTTTCAAGTCGGGCTGATACAAATCAATATGAACGATTTTGTCGTTAATGGGATCAACGGAAAAATCATTGATGAGAATCATAAAATCGTCTTTGACGCCGTCGATTTTCAGCGAAATCAAAGATGTTTTGCCGGCGCGGCGAAGCAAGTCGGAAAAATCCTTTGCCGCCACCGCCAAATTTCTGTTCTCAATCCCCGGCCCGTACAAAACCGCGGGAACAAATCCTTGCCGGCGCAATTCTTCCGTTTTCCGCCCCTGTTCGGTTCTAATTTTCGCGTTTAGTGTAAGCATATTTTTCTATTGTCATTCTTCGCAGAAAGAAATTTTAATGTTAATTTTTATCGCTTATTGCAAATGTTCCGGAATACAGCATCTGGTCGGACTTAAAGTTTTGCCCGGCGGAGCAATCAAAACATACGGGTATTTTCAAGCGATGAGCGCCGATCATGGGATCGTCCAGCAAAATTCGGAATTTTTTCGAACCGGACGCGGAAACGCAGTCAATCGCAACATCCGGCACCGCGCAATCCTGATAAACATATGGCTCCCATTCTTCCTTTTCGTTCTGAATTTCCATTATGTACGGATAGCAAGAAGAAAAACATATTTCCCGTCCAAACCCGTTTTCCATTACAAGCTCCATCGTCTCGCCGGCTTGATAATCGGTGCGGTCCACCGACGCGCGCGCCGACCCGTTTTCCCGCGGAAAAAACAAAAACAAAACCGCCGCCAAAACCGGAATTGCCAAAATTACGGCCAGAACCTTGATATTGGTTTTCATTTTGTATTTTCAAAAAGCGATTGGTGCAAACGGCTCACTTTTTGATATTAAACTTTTTCTCCAAATTTTTCAAGATGGGCGCCATTTCGGTGTATTCCAGTTCCCCCATTCCCAGCATCGCCGGCCCAAAAAACCCTTGCCGCCGGATGTCTTCGGCTTTTCGGGAAACGCGCGATCGGACATAATCCCAATACGGCTGATCAAAACAATCCGCGGCTTCGGTCAGCTTGCCGTTGTGAACGCTGTAGGCCGCGGCACTCACGATCGGCGGCCCGTCGAAAAACGAAATCGCGGTATTCTGCTTGACCGGCATTAGCGGGCCGTGATGCGATCCGCGCATAAACCCGGCCACCAGATGTCCTATCGAATAGGGCGACAAAATTTCCCCGGACCCCGGAAACCCCTTTTGCGTTCTGACAATCATCACCGGATCGTCTTTTCCGGCATATTTGCCGGCAATGTTGTGCAAACGGGTGGTGCTGGCAACCGCCGCGATTTCGCCGTCGGCGCGCGAAACAATCGACTCGATCGCGAATCTTTCCTGATCGCGCAACAACACCGCGATATCATATATTTCCTCAGGTGATTTCAGTTCGATGAATTTTTCTTTATCCGAAGGCGATAAATCAACAATGCGAAAGACATATCCCTGCCGGATTTTCGGCGAAATCACCAAGCCGGCATTGTGCATCGGATCGCAAAACGACAAATAGAGCGGCAAGTTAAACGCTCCCGGATCGGTTTTGTCCGCGGCGATCATCAAGAACGGTTCGGCGTCGCGTTCTTCAAATTCCATTTCCGCCACCGCCGGCCCCAGCCCTTTGCATGTTCCGCAAAATTTGAGATTTAACAAATCCTGGCCCGCGCCGTAAAGCCCCTGATCTTTGGCGACTTTCATTCCCGCGATAAACGCGTCCCAGCAAAGCCGGTGCACTTTTTCATTTTCAATACCTTTGTTGTGCGTCGCCAAAATCGCGATGTCGTCGCCGGTGAAACTAACGCGCCAATCAATCAAAATTCCCTTGCTTCTTCGTTTTGATGTGATTTTCCGCCGCCGCCAGCAAATCTTTTGACGGGCGGATATGCCCGCCGATCGCGCCCAAATCCGCCTTGATCACGCTGATATTGATTCTCATTTTAATTTAATTTTGTTTTTTGTACCTCGCGATTCTATTATAATACAAATTGTCAAAAACAATAAACGGCGCGAAAATCGCAAACTGTGGATAACTTTTATTTTTGTTTTGAATTATTTTGTTTTATAATAAGTTTATATAGAAAGTATTTTCAGTAAAAATGAAACAAACAAAATTTGCCAAAGCGTTGGCATTATCAACCGGAGTTTTGGTGTTCTCGATTTCGGCAAGTTATCTGATTTTTGCATGGACCCCGCCCGGTTCCAATCCTCCCAACCCCAATGTCGCCGCCCCGATAAACACCGGCAACGACGCGCAGGGAAAATTGGGCAATCTGGGCATCGGCACTGAAAGCCCGACGCAAAAGTTGGATGTCCGCGGCAGTGTTAGTATCGGAGGCAATGCTGGCGGAAACACCAACAGACTTTATTTGGAGCCAAATGATGCCAACCATTATATTTATTCAACAGGGACAACGGGAAACAATATGTATTTTGGGGAGTATAATGGTAATTTCCATTTCATCAATACTAATGGAGGCACAGAGGTAGCAACGATAAATTCTGGCAATCTCGGTATCGGCACCGCCATTCCGGCGCAAAAATTGGATGTGGCCGGATCGGTTCGGGCCAGCGGCGAATTGCAGTCAACAATGTCCACCGGCTACGGCCAACTGCGCATGGTTGCCGGCAATTACGGCGCGATGTTGCGCAATGATGGCGCGAATACTTTTTTTCTGTTAACCAACTCGGAGAACCAATACGGAGCATGGAATTCATTGCGCCCTCTTTACATCAATAATCCAACCGGTAATGTGTATGTTGGGACCAAACTTTGTCTGGGAGGACAGTGCTGTTCCACATGGGAGGAATGCATGGGCGGCGGCGGTAGCCCTTTCATTCCTGTGTCAGGTTGCACCGATCCTTTGCCCGCCGGAAATAAAAAAATATTCGTCACCAGCATCACATACGATGTTGCGCTGGTACACGCCGCAAATTTCACATACACAACGGCCAATGCCGACAATGCCTGCCAGGCGCGGGCGGCGGCGGCTGGTCTTTCAGGAACATATTTGGCGCTAATGTATGAAACCGTGCTGTCCCAACTTAACAATTGCAATCTTATTACCGTTTTGCGTTATCCGACGGATGTTTTACCCGGCGCGGCGCTGTGGAACGGGGGAAAAATCAGCGGGACTAATAATTGCGAATGGCACCTGGTCGCGACCGGCGCTAACGATATGTTCTCGGTCAACCCTGACGGAAATTATTTGCAAAACCCGATAAAATATAACGAATTCGGCACCCTGACCGACGCAAGGGTATTCACAAATTTTCAGCCAACGGGTAATGGCGGTTATGATCGGATGAATACTTGCTTGCAATACAGCACCTGCGACTACATTACGGGAGGGGCGATTCGCGGATGCTTCTATGGTTACAGCACAAGCAAAGATTTGAATTGGGCGGGAGCATCTTCTCCGCTAAACGGCATGGGGCTTTGCAGTACCCCCTGCATGGATGCCAGTTCCCAAAAAGCGCTTTATTGCGTACAGCAATAAGCTGTCCCGGGTAAACGAAGTTTTCCTGTCGCCGCCAAACATCGCCGGGACAAACCGCCGGGCAAGATTCATCCCCGAGCCGATGAGCCCTGAACTTTTTTTGCGGAAAATAATTTTTGTTTTAAATTATTTTGATTTATAATGAATTTATAAAAAGATTTTAAAAAAATAAAAATGAAACAAACAAAATTTGCCAAAGCGTTGGCGTTATCGACCGGAGTTTTGGTGTTCTCGGTTTCGGCAAGCTATCTGATTTTTGCATGGACCCCGCCCGGTTCCAATCCTCCCAACCCCAATGTCGCCGCCCCGATAAACACCGGCGGCACCGCGCAAACAAAAGAAGGAGCTTTGACAACCGGCGGACTTATGTCAACTGGCGGTGGTGATAGTGGTGGTTATTTAACCCTTTTAAATTCCACAAAAATCAACCCCGGAATAGCAAACCAATGGAAAATTTACAACATGACAGGAACCTATGGAAACTCTCTTCAGTTTTGGGTTTATGACACTATCGGTTGTGGTAGTGGACTTTGCGCCAACCGTATGACAATAACTGATGGCGGCAATGTCGGCATCGGCACTGGCTCTCCGGCAGGCAAATTGGATATTGCCGACAATGGTGCGGGTGCGGGAACGCAATTTTTGAGAATTGGCGATGATGCCTTTTTGGCAGACATTGACGCGGCAAACACGCTGGGAATTTACGGTTTGCAAAACAATGCCGTTTCAGCTATAAAACTTGGCAGTAGAGGTGGAACCATCGCGGGTTATAACGGCAATGTCGGCATTGGAACAAACACTCCTGATGGCACTCTGTATGTTACCAGAGGTACCGCCAACGGAGGAACGGCGGTGTTTGCCGGCACAAATAATAAAAGCCACTTTAATTATTCTGTTGATGAGGACACCTATATCCGCGGCGGCAAGACAAATTCCAAGGTAATTATCAACGATAATGGCGGCAATGTCGGCATTGGAACAAACACTCCGGGGCAAAAACTGGATGTGGCCGGTTATGTGAAAGCTCGGGACGGATTGTGTATCGGCGATGATTGTTGCACCAGTTGGGCGGAATGTCTCGGCGGCGGCGGACCGTTTATTCCCGTGGGAGGATGCACCGCCGATTTACCCGCTGGAAATAAAAAAATATTTGTGACTAGCATTGTTTACGATGACTATGTTGTACATACTCCAAATCTCGGAAGTACAATGGAGAACGCCGATCGTGCCTGCCAAACACGGGCATCGGCGGCTGGCCTCACTGGAATATACAGAGCGCTGATGTATGAGATTGCCTGCAAGCAAGGAACAAGCAATTGTAATCTAATAAATATTGCGCGTCGACCTCACGATGTTTTACCCAGCGCGGCGTTGTGGAACGGAGAAAAAATCGGCACGACCACCAACTGCGAATGGCATTTGGTCGCCACTGATCCCAATGATATGTTTTCGGTAGATGCCAGCGGCAATTATTTGCAAAATCCGATACAATTCAACGAACTCGGCCAATTGACCAACGCGCAAGTCTTCACCAATTTTCAACCCACCGGTAGCGGCGCTTATAATTATGCCAACACTTGCTATCAAACTAATACTTGCCATTATTATTGGGACGGCTGTTATTATGGCCAAAGCACCAGCAAAAATCAAAATTGGGCCGGAACATACTCCGGTCACTGGAACCCCGGAGAGGTCGGCCAACCCGCTAATTGCCCCGCTGTTTGCGATACAGTGCAAAGAGCGCTCTATTGCGTGGAACAATAAGACAGCAACGCAACACATAAAACAAAAAAAGCGCATTGCGCTTTTTTTTGTTTTCCCAATCAATTAAATTGAACGGATTTTGATTTTGATGTTTTCTTGCTCGATCAGATGGCGGTCCTGTTTTGCCGGCAGGCCCTCGGCGCGGCGCGAAGACAGGCAATGCTTGGCGTTAACCAGCGCCAGCTTCATTGAATATTCAATATCGTTGCCGCTTGCCATCATTCCCGACATAAAACCTGAACCGAACGCGTCTCCGGCGCCGGTGACATTGGCAATTTTGAATTTCTTCAATTTCGCTTTGTAAATTTTGCCGCCGCCGACCACCATCGCGCCGGCTTCGCCTTTGGTAATCACGCTGATTCCCGAATGCATATGAACAATTTTTTTAATAATGCCGGCTTCGTCGGCATAATCAACTTCGGCCATTATCGCCGCCTCCTCCTGGTTGAGAATCAAGACATCAATGCGCGCCAACAGGCTTTTAATGCACGCCCGGCCCATCGCCAGCTGTGAATTGCCCAAATTGGCCGCCACCATCGCGCCTTGTTTTTTGGCATGCGCGGTGATTTGCTCGGTCAAGCGGCATAATTTGCCCGACAACGGTGCCAAATAAAACAATTTGGCGTTCATTTTGTCCCATTGAACATTTTTGTTTTCCAGCAATTCCGACGCGCCGCGATAAACCAAAATCACGCGATCCATCCCCGGAGCATTTAACACCACGGAACTGTTGGTGGAAATTTTATCGGTTATCGCCGCCATTGAAGTGTCAACGCCCAATCCTTTCAGATACTCAATCGCTTCCCGGCCGGGAATATCGTCGCCCACCATGCCGCAATAGGCGGTATTAAGGCCCTGCGCGGCAAATGTCCGGGAGGTGTTCACACCGCCGCCGCCAAAGGCAAACCGCGTTGCGGGAACATCGATTTTTGACCCCAGATCAAAAACCAAATCCTTTGCCGGAGTGAAATGCGCGCTTTTTTTAACGAATTTTGGCGGCAAATCCATAAACGCGTCCCACGCCGCGCTCCCGAAAGTGATTACATCAAACATAGAGTTAAAATAATTTTCAATTTCCAAACAAATAAAACAAACTCGAGTGTTGACAAAGTCAATTTTTATTATAGTCTTAAAACGAGGTGATTTTCATACATACATTGATAGGCACAATCGCAGGGTTTTTGCTATATCTGATAGTGGTGATCCCAAATTTAGATTTGATCGTTAAAAATAATCTGATCGAAATCGTAGCGATCCTTTTTGGTTGTGTATTAGTCTATGCGGGATCATATATCGGAGATAAATTGGCAAATTAAAATTGCCTTTTTTTATTTCCGCAGACCGCCCAATTTGATAATCGTTTTCATCACGCTGTCGGGATTAAGCGACATGGTTTCGATGCCTTCTTTCATAATGAATTCCGCGAATTCCGGATAGTCGCTGGGCGCTTGTCCGCAAATGCCGATATATTTGCCTCTGGCCTTGCAAGCCTTGATCGCCTGCGCCACCAAAATTTTCACCGCCTCGTTGTTCTCGTCGGCAATGTGCGTGAGCTGGCCGGCGTCGCGATCCAAACCCAGCGCCAACTGCGTCAAGTCGTTGGAACCAATCGACATTCCGTCGAAAATATCCAAAAACCGGTCGGCCAAAATCACATTGGAGGGAATTTCGCACATCACCATAATTTTCAAACCGTTGGCGTTTGATTCCAAACCGTTCTTTTTCATCACATCGATAACTTTCCCGCCCTCCTCAACCGTGCGGCAAAAAGGAATCATCACCCACACATTGTCCAAACCCATCGCCTCCCTCACTTTTTTGATCGCCGCGCATTCCATCGCGAACGCCGGCTCGAAGCGCGGGTCATAATAACGGGACGCGCCGCGCCAGCCGATCATCGGATTGGATTCCAAAGGCTCATAGTCTTTGCCGCCCAACAGCGCGCTGTACTCGTTGGTTTTAAAATCCGAAAACCGCACGATCACATGTTTGGGATAAAACGCCGCGGCGATCGTGGCGATGCCTTCGGCAAGCTTATCCACGAAAAATTCTTTTTTGTCTTTGTAGCCGGCGGTAATCCGCTCAATCTGCGCCTTAACTTTTTTGTCTTTTAATTTGGCGAAATTTATTAACGCCAGCGGATGCACTTTCACTTTGTCGGCAAAAATAAATTCCACTCGCGCCAATCCCACTCCGTCATTGGGCAAAAACGACGCTTTGAACGCGCCTTCGGGCGTGCCCACATTAAGCATAATCTTTGTCGGCAATTCCGGAACCGCGCCCAGATCGTATTCTTTTTTCTCGTAAGGAATTTTCCCGGCGTAAACCCGGCCTTCCAACCCCT
>DIFW01000016.1:0-8949 GCA_002419295.1 Patescibacteria group bacterium UBA5738 | reverse complement strand
CCGCGTGGCAGGTTTTGGTGCCTTCGTCGGTCACGATCGCCGAAGCGATGCGCATGATCGGCACCCAGTCCGGATCGGTCATATTCGTAACCAAAATCTCGCCTTTCTTGAATTGGTTGATTTGTTTGACATTGGGAATGATGTGGATTTTGCCCTGGCCGATCTTGTTTCCCACGGCGATTCCGGTTACCAGCGGTTTGGCGTTGGTTTTAACTTCATATTCTTCGTACACATTTTTACCTTCGTTTCCGGCATAGATGGTTTCGGGCCGCGCTTGGACAATAAACAACTGGCCGCTCTTGCCGTCTTTGGCCCATTCAATGTCCTGCGGCCCTTGGTAATGCTCTTCGATGATCACCGCCCATTTGGCCAGCTGTTCGGCTTCTTTGTCGGTGAGCGAAAATTTCGCCCGATCCCTGGCCGAAACTTTCATTTCCTTCAAGCCGACTTTCTTGTCAAAAATATATTTAATGTCTTTGTTGCCCAATGTTTTGGAAATAATCGCGGTTTTGCCCGTTTTGAGAGCGGGCTTGAAAACATAATATTGGTCGGCCACCACATGGCCTTTCACGATCATTTCCCCCGCGCCGTAGATTGAATTTATCAATACCGCGTTGCGAAATCCGGTTTCCGTGTCCAAGGTGAACATAATCCCCGCCGAAGCCATATCCGAACGCACCATTTTCATCACGCCCACCGACAGCGCCACTTTGAGCGTGTCAAAACCTTTTTCGGCGCGATAGACGATCGCCCGATCCAAATACAGCGACGAAATGCATTTCTTCACCGCGTCCAGCAGTTCCGCGGGCGTATCGATGTTTAAATAGGTTTCGTGTGCGCCGGCGAACGACGCTCCGGCCAAATCTTCCGCGGTCGCGGACGACCGCACCGCCACATTCAAATTTTTGGTTTTGTAATATGCCGACAATTCCTTGTAGGCCGCCAAAATTTCATTTTTAAAATCCGGGGGAAATTCTCCTTTAAGCACCAGATTGCGCGCGGTAACGCTGGCTTTTTTGAGCTGTTTTAGATTATTGACATCCAAGCCGTTGAATATATCTCCCAATTTTTTATCGATCCCGTTGAATTTTAAATAACGCCAAAAAGCCGTGCTGGTGGTGATAAATCCGTTGGGCACCGGCACGCCTTTTTCGCCCAGCTGGGAAAACATCTCGCCCAACGACCCGTTCTTCCCCCCGACCAGTTCCACATCCTTCTTGGCCACTTCCTTGAACCACACCACATTCCTCTGGTTAATATCCTGCTTCATATTTTTATTTTCTGTTTCCATAGTATTGTTTTAATCCGCGATTAGATTTTTAATAATTTTTATCATTATTTCTTTTTCTTTCGGATCGCTTTGGGCAACCAACAACGCCAATGCCGTTAACGCGTTATCATTGATTTTGCGCTCACCGATTTTGCGATAAAGCGAATTTGTCCTATCCAAGAAATAAACGAACAAAAACGATCCGATCCGCTTGTTGCCATCGCTAAACGGATGATCCTTGATTATCAAGTATAGCAGATGGGATGCCTTATCTTCCAGCGCCGGATATAATTCTTTGCCGGCAAAGGTTTGATAAAGCGCACCGATAATACCTTTGAAAATATCATCCCGCAAATGTCCAAACAAATCACCGGCTTCACTCTTATCTATCAAGTTGCTTTTAATCTCGGAAATAATTGCCAAACAATCTTCATATTTTAAAATAAAATCGGTTTTAATTCCTTTTGCCGAAACAACCGCGTTTTTGTCGTATTGTTCCAGTAACGACAGCGTTTTAGCGTAATCGGCCAACAAATCCAAAACTTTGTCCGCGTAACCGCTCAATAGCTCGGTCTTTGACTTTTTCTGCAAAAAATCTATCGCTACCTGCAATTCATTAAATTTTTCTCTTGATTCCAAAAGCCGCTTTTCATTAACAACATAACCCTTGACCAAATAATTTTTTAAGGTTTTTGTCGCCCAAACGCGGAATTGAGTCGCCAATTTGGAATTGACACGATAACCAACCGAAATAATTGCATCAAGATTATAAAATTGCGTCTTATATATTTTACCGTCAGCGGCAGTTTGTGCAAATTTTGCACATACTGTTTTTTCTTTCAACTCTTTTTCTAAAAAAATATTGCGTAAATGTTTGGTTATTACGCTTCTTTCAGCGCCAAAAAGCAACGCAATCTGGGCTTGCGCCAGCCAAACCGATTCATTCTCCAACCGCACGCTCAAATCAACCTCGTTTTTCGCGGTCTTATAAATAACTATTTTATTTTGCCCAATTTTTTCCTTCATATTTTTTGGCACCACACCTCATTTTGATTATTTCCATAGCCGCGGCATCATATTCCAGCAAATATCAAAAGTTTCTTTTGAAACAAGATTGCGATGGTTATTCATGATGTAAGGTAAATTTCTGATGCCGGCGCCGGGGTAAATGCCAACGATTTTCGCGTCTTTGTCGGCAATGGTAATAATCTTTTGTTTATTAATGTCCACTCCCGCCTCGCGCAGACCGTAATCGGCCACATCGCCAATATCTTTATAACCGGAAATCCAACCGCCCAAACACTCCGCAAAATAAGCGCCGGCGCCGCAACTTGAATTGATGCACATTGTTTCATCGCCCAAAGAATACACATAAAATTTCGATTCCATAACAGTGTCATCCGGCGGCGCCCAACCGATTGAATCACCCGCTTTCTCCGCTGCATCCATACCAACGAAAATGGTTTTATATTTTTTAACCCCAAAAGGGTATTTTTGCATAAAAACGACACCGGCAACCAATATAATTGCCAAACCAATGCCTACACCGATGAAAACATTGATTTTGAAACGCGCCATATTAATCAATCACTTCAAGCGCACCAATACTTGCGGAATCACCTTTGCGCTCTTTGATTAGTGCGTTATAAATTTCCGACCAACGGGAAACTTCAACAATACTCCGCCGGCTTTGCCACGGGGTAGTTTATTTTAAATCCATTATTTTTTTCATTATTTGCGGAACTTCATTGGCAAAATATTTTTTAACTTCCTGCCAATTTGCCTTAAAATTCAATTCTGGATCGGTGTCATGCTCAGCGTCTTCGAAATAGGCCAGACTCTTTAGAATATGATGATAATCATGGGCAACGCTCGGATATTGCTTTTTTAAACGCTTAATCGTTTCTTCTAATGGTTCAACATTTTTTGCGCACCAATATAAATCAATAAAATCACGCTTTCGGCCTCTTTGCGAAATGGCAATGATTTTCATCACCGCGATATCTGGCGCCGCCAGAATGTTTATCGTGCCGTATTTTATAAATTCTGCCTCCGGAACAAAAAAGGGGTAAGCGATAAAGCTAACTTTTGCGCCAAATAATTCGCCATAAATCGTATTTTCTTTATTTATAGTCATTTCCCACTCTTTATTGCCTTTAAAATTTACCAATAATTCCAAATTATCAAAAGAGCTGTCTTTATTAAAAAAATCCAAATCATACGACTTACGATGGCCGGCTTGCAACGCAAGCGCCGTGCCCCCCGCCAAATACCAATTATGGCTCTTGCTTAACCAATCTTGACCTGCCAAAAAATCCAACGCAATCTTGGTTTCTTCAGGTAAAATGTTAACATTAAGATTTAGCCGTTTGCCAAAATCAATTGCCATAAATTTTTTGTTTCGGGCATTAAACATCGCGATTTGTCCACGATCTTTTTTATCAGCGCTTTGTCGTAATAATCCCACATCCATTTCACTTCCAAATCATTGCCAAAATCCAAAATCCGCTCAATCACATATTGGGCGTTTTTTTTAGGGTCTATATTTTTGGGATTAACATCCCAAAACAATGCCTGCCGGAATTCCATCGTTTCCATACTTTGATTTTAACACATTCAAACCTTTAATCAAAACCACCCCTTTAACAAAACATTCCCAGATTCTTGAGAATGTGAGAATGTTTCGGTCGGTAAAAAAATATCCCTTCGTTTTATTTTTTATCTTGTTGATTGAAAATTTCCGCTTTTTGATTCACGACGGCTTTGATGCGCGCCACGCTTTCGGGATTGGCTAAAGTGGACAAATCGCCCAGTTCTTCGCCGGTGATAATTTTGCGAAACAATCGGCGCATAATCTTTCCCGAACGCGTTTTGGGAAGATCCGGCACGATATAGACCGATTTAGGGGTCGCGATCGGCCCGATTTCTTTCCGGATAAGAGAGACAATCTCTTTTTCCATAATTTCAACCGACGCGCCGATCTTGGCAACCGCGAAGACTATCGGCACCTCCCCTTTGATTTCGTCGAAAACGCCAACCACCGCGCTTTCCGCCGTGCCCGGATGCCGGGCAATCGCGCTTTCCATTTCGCCGGTAGTCAGGCGATGGCCCGCCACTTTAATCTGGTCATCGGCGCGGCCGATAATGCGCAACATTCCATTCCCGTCTTTCACCCCCAAATCGCCGGAAAAATAAATTTTTTCGTCAGGATATTGGCTCCAATAGGTGTCTAAAAACTTTTTCTCATCGCGCCATATACCGCGCAACAATCCGGGAGCGAAAGGCGGCACCAAACAAACATTGCCTTCTTGTCCTGGTTTGCAAGGCTTTCCTTTTTCATCAAGTACGCGCAAACGGATTCCCGGCAAAGCCATTCCCGTATAAGCCGGGCGGAACGGTCCGATGCCGGGCAAGGAAGTCGCCAAAATTCCGCCGGTTTCGGTCTGCCACCAAGTATCCATTATCGGACAGCGCTTCTTGCCCACTTGGGTGAAATACCAATCCCACGCTTTTTCGGAAATCGGTTCGCCCACGGAACCCAAGACCCGCAAAGTGTCAAAAGTGTACGGCTTTATGGCTTCCGCGCCATTCTTCATGAACATTCTGATTGTCGTGGGCGCGGTATAAAAAGCGGTCACGCCGTATTCTTCGATCACATTGGCCCAGCGGTCGGGATTGGGATAATCCGGCAAACCTTCAAACATCAAAAATGTGGCGCCGTTCAAAAGCGGCCCATAGCAGGAATAGGTGTGCCCGGTCACCCAGCCGATATCGGCGGTGGACCAAAAAATATCATCTTCATTCAAATCAAAAATCCATTTGTCCGAAGCGTATGCCGAAACCGCGTAACCGCCGCAAGTGTGCAACGCGCCCTTGGGCTTACCGGTGGATCCGCTGGTATAGAGAATGAAAAACGGATCCTCGGCATCCATCAAAACCGAAGCACATTTATCGTCCTGGCCGCGCGTAATTTCATCATACCAAACATCCCGTCCGGCACGCATTGGCGCGGTAATTTTATTTCCGGCGCGGCGCACCACGATTATTTTTTCAATTTCAGTTTCAAAAAGAGCGTCGTCAGCCTGTTTTTTGAGCTCGACGATTTTGCCCCGGCGCCAATATCCGTCGGCGGTAATCAAAATTTTGGCCCCCGCGTCCTGCATTCTCACTTGCAACGCCGGCGCCGAAAACGCGGAAAACACCACCGAGTGCACCGCGCCGATCCGCGCGCAGGCAAGCATTGAGATCACCGCCTCAGGGATCATGGGCAAATAAATGGCAACGCGATCACCCTTTTTCACGCCGATTTTTTTCAGCGCGTTGGCCATTTTATTGGTCCGGCGGTACAAATCGTAATAGGTCAAAATTTTTGTCGATTCTTCCATGCTGTCGGGTTCCCAAATCAACGCCACTTTGTTTTTCCGCAATTTCAAATGCCGGTCTAAGCAATTTTCCGCGATATTTAATTTCCCGCCGGCAAACCATTTAATATAAGGCGGCGTATCAATATACGCTTTTTTCCATTTCTTGCGCCAAATCAGCCCCTTGGCCGCGTCTTCCCAAAACTTGACCGGATTTTTTTCGGCCGGCGCGTAAACGCTTTTTGATTTGAGCCACGCCCGCTTCTTCGCCGCCGCGTCCGGATAATACAATTCGCCTTTTTTAATCATTGGTTTATTATTTTTTATCTTTTAAATTTTCGGATCCTAAATAATTCCGAACCGCGCGGTCAAAATCAGAAACAAATTTTTTGTCCGCGGCGGCTTTGTATTTAGAAAATTCGTCATTCGCCTTTGTCTGCGCTTCTTCCATACTCACTTTGCCCGCGTTTTTTAAAACCCCCTTGCCCAAAAGTTTTAAATATTCGTCCAATTTAACAACCCAATCAACCATTTTCATCGGATTTTGGCTCCGCGCCTGAATTTCGGCAAAAGAAAGATACGCATCAACAATCGGTAATTTCGGTATCGTTGCGATAGTCAATGCTAGTTGCGTAAATATCCGTAACTTTTTGATACAACATCCGCTCATTGGATCGAATATCGCGGATTCTCTGCAATAGTTCCTCAAAGTATCTTGATTTATGTCCGCCTTGCTTCAACCGCGCATCATCAAGCGCAAATCCTTTGATCATATATTCTTTCAACCGCTCGGTCGCCCACTGGCGAAATATCAACCCCCGCTCGGAATTAACCCGATAACCCACCGCAATAATTGCATCCAAGCTATAAAATTCAATTTCGCGCTCAACATCCCGGCTCCCTTCTTTTTGAACTATTCGGAATTTCCGAATAGTTGAATTTTCTTCAAGTTCTCCCGTTTTGAATATGTTTGATAAATGTTCATTAACAGTCGGCACATTAACATCAAAAAGCGCCGCCATCAATTTTTGCGACAGCCAAACATTTTCGTCTTCAAACCGCACCTCCACGCGCTTGGCGCCATCCGGAGTTCTATATATAATTATTTGATTTTGATCCTTTTCCTCTTTTGCCATGAATTAATCACAAAATAATTTCAAAAACGACTTATGCCTATAATCTCTATATTGTATTTTATCCCCGATTATTTGCAATCCTGCGTGCAATTTGTAGCGGTTTCTCCGGTTTCGCATTTGCCATTGCCGCAAAAAGTTATTGAATTTCTGATTTTATCAAAAAGATTCAAAACTCCCGGTACCTTACTGTCGGTATAAATATAATTTGCCAATTCTTGAATATACGCACATAGGGCATGGCTTCCCGGCGGATCGCAACTAACCTGCCGGCCGCCAATGGCAATAAAATCCGCTTTACTTTCTTCATCTTTGAAAATCTTTAATCCAATAACCTCTTCCGGCAATCCTTGCGCCGCTTGAGCCGGAGTTCGATAGCGAATCTCTTCGACCTGCCAACTTTCCGGGTATTTAAAGGTTATGCCCTGCCATTCGTAAGGAACAAATTCGCTGATTTTTCCCTCGCTTGAAACAACCGCCGAATCGGCAATTTTACGGACAGTTTCAATGCGGCATTCCAATTCTTTTGAATAACTGCCTGCCTCTATTTTTTGCGCGATTTTTTTGTAAACATCTATCGGAACAAAATAATCCAATTTTTTTGCCCTTGCCAATTCAAGATATTCTTTTATCGCCGAATCCCGCTCAAACGGATATTTTATGCGAATAACCAAATTGGGGTAATTTGCGTTTAATGGAGAGATGACAAAAAGATCCAAAGATGATAAACCTTCAATCGCCGCGTATTCCGCCACCAAAAGCGATTTTGGGATTAATTTTTTAACAAATAAAATCTCGTTTTGGCCGTAAGCGCGTTTTTTCATTTCCATATTAATGGCAAATTCTTGCGCCGACCAATTAACATCAACCGATTTATTGTTAAAATCTAAAAAAACACCATAGGGTTTATGATTTTTCGCGGCAATTGATATTCCAAATTGTTCGCAATTAAACCATGCCTTCCGTCCCCAGTCGCCGTAATCGCCCCCAAAAACGCAACCCGTCGGATAACTAAATGAAACTCCGATTTCATCGCTTTTATATTCGCGCCAATCCGAATCGTTGATTTTGTTTTGTGTTGCCGCGTCGATACAGTCAGTCGGCATAGCGCAATCTTTGGCGCAATTATCCGCGGTTTCACCGATCTCGCAAGAACCATCACCGCACGAAATCTCGTTATCATCGGTCGCGACTATCGCAAATTCATCAGAATAGACTTTTGGAAAATTCACCGGATTTTCTTGTCCGGTTGAATTCATACTGTATGAAAACCAAAAACGATATTTCCCGGGTGCGGTTTTGCCCAAACAGTCATCCTTTGTTTCCCAAAAATCTGAAAAAACGGATACTCCGGGCAACTCCATCCACCCCGCCGCCGCAGTGCCACAATTCGCTTTGCACGCGCACGCGCTTTTTCTTTCAAATTCCACCCAACTGCCATTTTCATAAATTTGAATTCCAACCAACGGGACCACCCTTGCGCGATTATCCCAATACCAAACACTTTTGTCCATGCCATTTATGATTGTTGCTCCAACTTTTTCGCCAACTTTATATTCGTTTTTTTCCAAATTAATAATCACTTTCCCCGTCGCTTGATTGGCCACATTGGTTTCACGCCCATCATCAACAAAAACATTACCGATGCCGTCGGCGCTTATAGTCGTTGACGCTATTTTATCGCCAACACCAACCATCAAATCTTGATCGATTAAATGCGATTTAGGCAATGCAAAATACACGCTTACGCTCGATAAAAACGCAATTGCACCAATTAAAATTATTATTTTATAAGACATTGGTTATCGGATTACTTCAATTCGCCGCCGCCCCACTCAACCACGGTAAAACCTTTACGAATAAACGGCGCGAAAGTTTGCGGCATAATATCAATTTTTGTTTGCGAGGGCTTAAAAACCATGAAGACACGCAGAATTGAATCGGGTTGCGGCGCAATGATAAGTTTTGCCCTTGAAGTATATTCTGCTCCGGCAAAATAAATAATGTTGTAGGGATTATCTTTCATCCGCGGATACCAATATACGATAAATTCATTATACTCTTTCGGCGTTAAGCCGATTTTGGTTAGAATATTCTGCAGAAATTGCTTCGTGTCCGCACCTTTCACGACAAAACCGCGAGATAAATCATAATCCGCGCCATAATCGCCGCCTTCCCAGAAAAG
>DIFW01000030.1:5068-17666 GCA_002419295.1 Patescibacteria group bacterium UBA5738 | reverse complement strand
CAATTATGTTCCATAGCTTGAACATGATATGCGATGACGATTATTAGGTAAATACAAGTCTTGATAATTTTAGCGATGGCTAAAAATATAGAATAAAACTTTAATAAAATGGATATATTGTTTTGTTCAAACAAAGACCACTATTCAAGAGAAACAAACTAATCTGATTTTTTAAAAAAAGAGCTTGAGCTAAATTACTCAAGGATCGCAGCTGGTCAAATTGTTATTGTTGACACAAAGGCCATATGGATGCAATTCTTCTTTAAGGCATTCTAAATTGGTTGCCTATTGGCGGTTGATGATTTCTTTGGTTATTCCGTAGCCGCTGATAAAAAATAAAATCATCACTAACAAAAGCGTCCATGCCGCGACGCGGTCAATTTTGACCAGCCACCATTGAAAATTTTTTTCCATATTTAAATAAGTATTTAAATCATTATTCAATTCATTCTATCAAAAAATCGCTAATTAGGCGATTTTTAAAATTACTCTAAATTACGAAACTCAAATTCAAATATTGTTGACGGGGGTCTAATCGCTTGCGAGTACGCGATGGTATAGACATCAAGATACAAAGTGTTTCGCAATCCAAATTAAAATTAAATAAAAAAGGAAAGAAATTGCTTGCATCAAAATAAGATAACAAAAATTTTATCAAATTTTTTTAGGGAGTCGTGCCGGGCTAGCTGATGAAACCGCCGGCTTGGAGGTTCCAGAGTTTTTTGTAAATGCCTCCTTTTTTGCGGATCAGCGATTGGTGTGGTCCTTGCTCGATGATCGCGCCGCCTTTCAATACTACCACGCGGTCCATTTTGCGGATCGTCGAAAGGCGGTGCGCGATGGCGATAACGGTTTGGTCTTTCATTAAAGCGTCAAGCGCGTCTTGAATAAGCGCTTCCGATTTTGAATCCAAAGATGAAGTCGCTTCGTCCAAAATTAAAATCGGCGCATGCTTTAAAATCGCGCGAGCGATGGCCACCCTTTGGCGTTCTCCGCCGGAAAGTTTAACGCCCCGTTCGCCCACCATTGTTTGATATCCGGCGGGCATTTTTTGAACGAATTTGTCGCAATGCGCCATTTGCGCGGCGGAGATCACTTCTTCATCGGACGCTTCCGGCCGGCCGTAGCGGATATTTTCCAGAATTGAGCGATGGAACAAGACCGGGTCCTGAGGCACCAGAGAAATGTTTTTTCTCAAACTTTCTTGAGTGATTTCGCGGATGTCGTTGCCGTCAATCAGTATCCGTCCGCCGGTCGGTTCAAAAAGACGCAACAACAGTCCGGTGAGCGTGGTTTTTCCCGAGCCCGAAGATCCCACGATGGCGATCTGCTCCCCCGGCGCGATGGACAAATTGAAATTTTCCAAAATTATCCGGTCGTCCTGAAATCCGAAAACAATGTTTTCAAAATCGATTTTGCCTTTGGCGGTTTCCAAAATCTTCGCTTCGGGAGCATCTTTGATCTGATGGGGGTTTTCCAGAATTTCCACCATCTCCTTGGAATCGGCCATAGCCTGATAGATTCCGCGGAACATTCGGTTCACTCCCCAAAGCTGGTGGGAGATGCCGATGATATAAGTTTGCACCAAAACGAAGGTACCGATAAATGCCTGGCCGGATTGCCAGAGCAAAATGGTGTAATAGAATGCGGCAAATTCCACAATGATAATTAAAAAATGCTGGGTAATATTGGCGACATTTGAAAGCTGCCAAGCAGTGATCGTTTTTTGCGCTTGATCGTCGGAGATTTTTTTGAAGTTATTTGATTCGGGACGATAACCGTTAAAAAGCTTTACCGAAATATAATTAACGATATTGTCGGAAAGAAATCCGGTGGTTCTTGAATCTGCCGCCGCCCGAGCTATGTCATATTTGATTTTCCAGTGCGAGAAAACAAAATTGGCGGCAATGACCAAGAGCGACCATATTGCAATGACCAATGCGATAGGCGGCGCCAGAAACGCGGTAACCGCAATGGAACCTAAAATACATATGGCGATGGGGATTAAATTAAAAACCAGATTATCCATTAATATCTCAAACGCGTAAGCGAAGCGATTGACTTTTTGAACCAAGCTTCCGGTGAAATTATTGACGAAAAATTTCCGTGAATGAAGCATTAAATAGTCAAACGATTTTTGTTTTAATTGCACCATTATTTTGGCCGTCGTCAAGCTCAAGGAAAAATGCGCGATCGCGGCAAACAGCCAATTAGCCAGATTGACAACTGCAATGACGGTGATGATGCCGATTAAACCTTCCGCCGGCGCCGATTGGCCCAATTCGTCAAAAAATCGCTTGTAGAAAACCGGAATTGCCAGTTCAATCAACTGAAAAACAACAAACGCGGCGACGCAAACCCAAAAAAGCCGCCGATGCGGCAGAACGCCTTCCCAAAGATGGCCAAAAATCGTTTTCAGCGAAATTTCTTTTTTTTCCATTTTTCGTTTTTCAATTCTCTTGCCAATTATAATATCCTAACCCCTAAAAGAAAAATCCGCAATTGGCGCGCTAATGACATTGGTGCGCTAACCGGTCTTGCTTTTGGTAAAATATTTTTTTGCGGTTATAATTAAAATGTCAGACGATTCTTGATCGGTTTTGAAACAATGAAAGCTCCAAACAAATTTCAGTTAATCACCCGGCAAATAAGAACGAAGCCGCGATCGCGGCTTTCTGTTTTTAAAAATTTGCCGTCCGGACAACAGGCGCAGTTATGTTTGATTCTGAGCAAGCATTTGACCTATGATCTCTTAAGCCGCCTGAATGATTTGGAAATTGCCGCGATTCTGGAAAACCTTGATCCCGATGAAGCCACGGATATTATACAGTTGTTTCCCCGGAAAAAACAAACGGATTTGCTGGAAATTTTGAGTTCCCGAATGAAAAACGCCGTGGAAAAACTTTTGGGTTTTGACCCTCGGACCGCCGCCGGTTTAATGAGTGTCGATTACATCCAGGTGAATGAAGATGATACGATCGCTGAAGTGGCCAAGCAGTTCAAGATTCACGAAAAGCGCACCGGACGCCTGCCGACAATTATTGTTTTGAAAAGCGGCGCCGCGGCCGGCCGGCTGGCGGGATATTTTCCCGGGCACGAATTGGGATTTGCCCACTTGAAGGATAAAGCCAAAAAATACACCCGCAAAATTCCGACAATCCACCACGCTTCCGCTTATGAAGAAGCGATTGATCTTTTTCGCGCTTATCCCCATGCCAAAGTCGCGGTGCTGGGCAATAGCGGTAATGTGCTGGGCATAATATATTCCGACGATATCGCCCGCGTACTGCGTGAACAAACCGCGGCATCTTTGTATAATTTTGCCGGCGTTTCCAACGAAGAAAGCGTGTTTGCCGCCGCCGGTGAAAAAATAAAATTCCGCTACAAATGGCTGATTGTAAACTTGGGCACCGCTTTTTTGGCATCGTTCGTGGTGAGTTTGTTTGACCAAACTATTGCCAAATATGTTCTTTTGGCGGTTTATATGCCGATAATCGCCGGCATGGGCGGCAACGCCGGCACGCAGGCGATGGCGGTGATGGTGCGCGGCATTACGCTCAAACAAATCGATTTAAAGTCTTCGCTGGCGGCGTTAAAAAACGAATTGATTTCCGGTTTTGCCAACGGCGCGATTAACGGCGCGCTGGTGGCACTGGTGATTTTATTTGCCAATCGCGATCCACTTCTGGCATTTGTGCTTTTTTCGGCGATGATCATCAATTTGATGGTGGCCGGCGCCGCCGGCACGATGGTGCCGTTATTGATGGCGAAAATGGGAAAAGACCCGGCATCATCGGCGACAATATTTATCACCACCGCCACCGATGTTTTGGGATTTTTCGCCTTTTTGGGCTTGGCCGCCCTCTTGCTTCCTTAATACCTGCTTTGCAAATTTTATCGCGCGGCGCTTGTTGACAAATATGTTAGAATAATCTAACATAGAAACATAAAACAATATTTTGGCAAAAACAGGCGGCAGGACTTTCAATTTTTGCGCGAAGCAAAGTTTCAAGCTTGTTTTAATTTTGCCAAATTATTAAAAAAGAGATGACGCAAGAAAATTATAAAATTTTCAGAATTTTTTTGGCAATGGCGGTTGCCATACTGTGTTCGGTTTCCGTTGTCGCGGGAAATTATATTTTGCCGATTGTTGTTGCCGCAACCGCGATGCTGATAATGGTTGCGGCAAAAAAACGGGTTGAGGGCGTGATTGCCGACGAACGCGATTATAAAAATGCCGGCGATGCCGCGCGATGGAGTCTGAATCTTTACACGATTCTCGCGGCTATCTCTTCAATGGTGCTGATGGCATTGCGGCAGGAGAATCTTTTCTTTGAGCCGATAGCGCAGGTTTTGGCATATTCGGCGTGCGGATTGATGATTCTGCAATCGTTTTTGTTTAGATATTTTCAAGGAAAAAAATGAAATTTTCCACTAAAATTAAAGAATATCGCGCCAAAAAGAATCTGACGCAGGAAGATTTGGCAAATGCCGCGGGCGTGCGGCGCGAAACCATTGTTTTTTTGGAGCAAGGCAAATATGTGCCTTCGCTCAGGCTTGCTCGCGATATCGCCCGCGTGTTGGGCGCGAAAATCGAAGATTTGTTTTTCTTTGGTAACTGAATGTATATACAAAATACAAAAAAAAGAGGTAATTCCCTCTTTTTTCGTGTTTTTGCCGACAAAAACTTAATTTTTTTCGCGCCAGAGAAAATAAGAATACGCAACAAGATAAATTGACGCGGCGACAAGCGCGAAAACCAGCCATACAAAATAAACGGCGCCAAAGGAAATCGCGGCCAGGCCGGCAACGGCAAAAGTTTTGAAAATTTTCGCGGCCAACTTATTGGTTTTATCCCAGATTGCGTCATCGGAAATCGTCCATGGGGTGCGGATGCCGATAAACCAGTTGCGTTTCGATTTTTCCATCAATATTCCGGCAAACCAAAAAATCGCTGTCATTGCCGGAATGATCGCTTTTCCCATGTCAAATTCCCGTCCCATATTCCAAGCGATAGCCAGTCCGTGGAGATAGAGAAAAAATATGGCGACGAATAATAAAAAATTATCATAATAGCCGCGGAATTTGGCAATGTTGTTTTTCAATGGATCAATTTTGGGAATGGCCGTCATCAAACCGGCGGTTAGCGCCAAAATTACCGGCAGTAAGAACAATCCCCAAAATTTATCCATATACCTATTTGCCTGTCCGTCAATCCCCCAATGCGTTGCCATAATTTGAGGCATTTTTGGATAAAACCACGCGCTTACCGCAAAACTCATCGCGACAATTATCCACAAAACAAAATTCTTGTTCATAGTTTTTGGTGTTGTTTACATTTCTAATCATATCATTTTGATATAATCAGACAAATAATTGTGGCGAAAGACAAAAAGAAACGGTATGAGGCTACCATTAAATTTCGACGCTTTGGGAAAATTCGGGGATGGAAACGGAAATTTCGGGGAAGGATTTTCGCGCCAAATCGGCAAAGGGTTCGGCTTGCGTCATTTCGGTGTGCACCAAGAATAAATTTTTCAATCCTTTGATGTTTTTGACATAATCCATTAAATCGTTTTGATCGGCATGGGCGCTTAACTCGTTGAGCGTCATCACTTTGGCGCGAACATCATAAAGTTTGCCGTATATCCGAACAGGACTGATATTTTCCAAAATTTTGCGTCCCATGGTGTCTTTTGCCTGATATCCGGTGATTAAAACAATATTGGCGGTATCGCCGATGTTGTTTTTCAAATGATGCAAAATTCGCCCGCCTTCGCTCATTCCCGAACCGGCGATAATGATAAACGGCCCGTTTTTACCGTTGAGCGATTTTGATTCCGCGACCGAACGGATATATTTCAGATTATTAAAAGAAAAAGCCTTGTGCCCGTCGCGGCCGAATTCTTCTTTGAAATCATCGTCAAAATCTTTAATATAACGAGGGAAAATCTTGGTGATTTTATCGCCCAGCGGAGTATCGATATATATCGGCAGGGACGGAATTTCATTCGCGCGCGTTAAAAGATTCAAAATATAAATCAATTCCTGCGTTCTTCCCAAAGCAAATGCCGGCACGATGATCTTTCCTTTTTTGCGTTCGGCGATGCGGATGATATTTTTCAGTTTGCCAAAAATCTGGGGCATTGGGCGGTGGACGCGATTGCCGTAGGTGCATTCCATGATCAAAGTCTGGGTATCTTCTTCAACGGCTTCGGGCTTTTTCAATATTGGCAATTCGTCGCGGCCCAAATCGCCGGAAAATGCCAGGGTTTTTACCTTGCCATCCTCTTTAATTTTCAGCAAAACAGCGGCCGCTCCCAGAATATGCCCGGCATCATAAAATTTAAAGCGAATGTTTTCATTGATATTTGTCCATTCGCCGCCACCGGAAAAATAATCGATCGTTTCAAAGCGTTCGATAATTTTTCGCACATCTTCTTGGCCGTAAATCGGAGAAATGGGCTCTTGGCCGCCGGCGTGGGCGTTGTAGTAATCGCAATCGTTTTTTTGGATATTGGCTGAATCCAACAGAATATATTCGGCGATTTCGGCGGTTGCTGGAGTGCAATATATTTTCCCCGCGAAACCGTTTTTCACCAAAACCGGCAAGGTGCCGCAATGGTCGAGGTGGGCGTGGCTCAAAATCACGGCAGAAACGGTTTTCGCGTCAAAAGGCAGAAATCTGTTTTGCTGGTTGGCGTCGGTTCTTCTGCCTTGATAGAAACCGCAATCGAGCAAAAGCTTGCATCCGCCGCTTTCTATCAAATGCTTGGCCCCGGTGACATTTCGCGCCGCGCCCCAGAAAGTGATTTTCATTATTTTTTTGCGTAATATTCAAGAAGCGATTGAACGCCGGCCAGATTTTGGGGCCATTCAATGTTTTCGTGGGTTTTCAATTCCACGGTGATGGCCGGAACGCCGATTGACGCGAGCCAATCGGTGGCGTCTCCCGAAACTTGATATTGGTCAAAAGTGTCTTTGGCCGGATATCCGGATGCCTTGGCGTAGGCGTTGAGGATCGCACGGGTTTCGGCGGGCATCTCGGTGTTGCACATCGATCCGTAAACCGCGTTGGATTGGCTGTGCCAAAAAACGATCGCCGCCGGCTTGTTTCGCAGGATATAATCGCGGATGGCCGCGCTTTCGGGTTCGGAAAACGCCGCGGTGCCCGCGCTCACTTCTTTTTGCCGCCAAACGCCTTTTACCTGCCAGTTGCAGTCAAAATTGCGGTTTAAATCCACTTTGTTGGCATTGAATCTTCCGGCTTCATTAGTTCCGGCGGCAACATCGCCGGCCGCGAACCGTCCGGCTTTGCCGGTTATTTTAAACAATCCGTCGGGATTGAGCGCGGGAATCACCGCGATTGATAGATTTTCGGGAATCAATTTTGGATTTGTTTGAAAATAATCAATAAATTCATAAGCTAAAAGCACGCTGTTCCATTCATAACCGCCGTGAATACCACCGATAAAAACAAGCAAATTTTGGCCGGCGCCGAATATATATGACTCGATTTCGCGTTTTTGCACCGAGAATCCGATAATTTCTCGCCGGGGTTCGGGCGATGTTTCGATTTGCGCGGAAGTATCAATAGTTTCGGTTTTTTGAGATTGAGGCGGGTTATCTTTGAATTCCTCCCTTTTTTTGATGTCAAGCAACACAAAAACGGCCGCGGCGATTGCGGCCAAGCAAAACAGCGCGGCGATTATCAGTTGTTTAATGGTGAAAAATCGCATTATTTGTTCGCGTAATATTCAAGAATCGCGGCAATACCCGCTTGATTTTTGCTCCATTCGGTGTCATTCGCGGTTGACAACACCACTCCGATGGCCGGAACGCCGACTTTGGCGAGCCAATTGGTCATATCTCCGCTTATTTCATAGAAATCGAAATCTTTGTGTGCGGAATAACCCGAGGCTTTGGCGTAGGCATCGGTGATGGCTTGAGTTTCGGCGGAGACCCCGTTGTTGCAGCTCGACGCGAACACGCCGCCGGCGGAAGCATACCAAGCGACGACCGCCGAAGGCCGGTTGTTTTGGATATAATCGCGAATTGCCGCGCTTTCGGGTTCGGAAAAGGCCGCGGTTCCCCCGCTCACGGTTTTATTCTGCCAAACGCCGCTCGCCTTCCATTCGCAGTCAAAATTGCGGTTTATGTCCACATTATTGGCGTTGAATCTTGCCGCGGCGGTATCGGCGGAAACCGAAACATCATTGGCGCCAAATGATCCCGTAGCGTCAACCACTTTTGCCAATCCGTCGGGATTTAACGCCGGAATTACGGTTATTTTGATATTTGCCGGCACTTTGTCGCGATTATTTTTCAGATAATCAATCAGTTGATAAGCCAGAAGCGCGGTATTCCATGAATAGCCGCCGTGAGTTCCGCCGACAAACAGAATTTCTTTTTGTCCGCTTCCGAAATGATAAGCCAAAATATCCCGCCCTTGAACCGATTTACCGATTGATGTTTCGCTTTTGCTCTGTGTTTCTTGTGCCGGCTCTTCGGTTGTTGGCATTTCGCCAATGGCCTCGTTTTCCGCGGAAATATTTTCTTGCGCCGGTTCGTTTTCAAAATTTTGCGGTTCCGGAGTTTGAATTTCTTCATTTTGCGGCGATTTTCCCGCTTTTTCAAAACTGCCGATCAAATAAAACAGCAAACCGGCGGCGGCGATACCGACAACCAAAAGCACAATGATATTTTTTTTCATGTTTTGTCGTTAATTATTGTTTGTTCAAGACGAATTGATTATACCACACAATCACACAACAAAAAATACACTACTGCCATCATAAAAAACAGACTTGCGCTGACAAGCCTGTTTTGAACTATTTCGAATTGTCCTTATCGATTCTTGTCAGTCGATTAATTTAAAGGTGGTGATCATGTTGTCGTATCTTTGGTTCGCGTTTGAGACACATCTGTTGTTAAAATTATCAATTGTCATCAGAAATTACTATAAAACGCTTATTTTAGATCATTTAGCGTAATCAGTTTCCACATGGATTTATCTTTTTTGCAGGTTGCTATCCGCCTCCCCATGCCGCGCAAAATATAATTTCATATCTCCATTTTACCACAAAAGTTTCAACTCGCGATTGTTGTGCTGAAATCATTTCTTTAAATAAGCAGTCAAACAACACCCCGGGGGGATCATCCCGGGGTGTTTTGTCGACATAAACTTGCACTGGAAACGGCAAAGCTTGCTAAGATTTTTTTGTCGGGGAATTATTCATATATCCCGATACCAGATACAATACTCCCGGAATCAGCGGCCAAATCATATTGCCGCTGAAATTCGCGGCGGTTGCCAGCCCCACCAAGAAACCTATCGCCATTGGAACGACCACAAGATAACCTCCGGTTTTTTCATATTTCCAACCCAAAGCCAGCCCGATAAAAATCAAAGGCATCATCGCCAGCGCGACATTCTCCCACAATGAATAGTTCGGATTGGCGAACGGCAGAGGATTTCCATAGCCGAAATAAAACAACAAACCAAAAACCAAGAGGATAAGCGCGCTTATCCTCGCCGTCCATTTAATTATTTTCATATTCTTTTTCATGTTTTTATATTTATTCGCCGTCGCGATTTAATCATAACATATTAAGAGTCTGAACTATACGATCCACCGTTGCGTCAAGATCAAACGCCTCCCGCTCGCTGGCACAGGCCCGATTTTGTTCCTCGTTGTAATTGGCGCAATTTGGATAACGCAAAACAAAACTGGCTGAAACCAGCTTTCCCCGAACGGGAGTCGTATAAATATAGGAAGAATAAACACTGCCCGCGGCGCCTTCGTTTTTGACATTGACGCAATAAATCCGGTCATCAACCACTCTTTGCGAAGTTATCTCCATCATACTGCTTACCTCTTGCGGCGTTTCCGCGCAAGAAAAATCGCCGGATTTGATCTCAATCGTTGGCGGCCATTCCGCGACAGAAATATATTCGGCGGTTAGTTTTTCCGGATACCGGAACGAAACCCCGCCTCCGCGGTATTCTTTCCAAAGGGAATTTTCTTCCGGGGCGATTGCCGACACTCCGGTTATGAGCCAGCGATCGCCGAATTTGACCACCCCGATTTGGACCGCCCGCGATCCGGCCACGCCGGCGCTCGTCATATCAATGATCCTTGCGCTCACATCATAGGCGCCGGAACCGAATTTGTCGATGCTTTCGATTTCAATGCTTTCCGGCCATGGGCTTGAAGCAAACCTGCCCAGTGCCTTTGGCGGATCGGCCTTCCATTGAACCAACAATGCGGGATCAAGATAATTTTTATAGTTTGCGTCCATCTCTTCTTCCGCCGCCGGCGAAAGCAAAGAAACATTTTTCAATGCTTTGCCAAAATTTGTCACAACAAGCCTTACGGCCGCCTCGTCATCCGGCCGGTTTATCTTCTCTCCTGATTGCCGTGATTGTGACCAAAAATAAACGCCAATCACGGCCGCCGCCAGAACAACGACCATCGCCATCAATATAATTTTTTTATTCATAGTTTTAATTGTACGACGAATATGTTTTGATAATGTTTTTCTCTCCAATCTTCCAGCCATATCGAGTACTGATTTAAATACTAATTTAAATACTTATTTAAATATCTTGAATTACGAAACGCTTTGCATTCGGGGTCTATCCCTTGCGTAATCGCAAGGGATAGACCCCTCTAAAGCATTTACATTTAATGGTTTCGTAATTCAAAGTTAAATAAGTACTGATTCAATCCAATTTACCGTCCTTGGTCCGTTTTTTCAACGGGAAATACAGCAAGAGCGTTATTGTCGATTAAATTTGGTTTCTTTCCCCGCCGCCAGCTTTTTATTGAGTGTAATACCTTGGGGTTTTGCCCCGGGGTGCACCAAGAGGATTCCTTAGGTAATTCGTAAGTATTCTTGCAAGGAGTGCCCTTTTTGGTCGTCGTGCGGGGTTCATATCCCGCTCGACGAAATACATTAAGCTTGCCGATCAGCTTTTGTTCCAATTTTCCAAAAAACTATCCACTGCGTTGATAAATATTGCCGGTTTTGCCAAATGAACATCGTGTATGGCATTTACTTTTACCACCCGGATATTTTTTACGATTGAACGAATTTTTTCAACATCTTTATCGTCCAGCGCGCCAAGCAATCCCCATGTCTCATGCCTTGACCAGTATGCGCGTATCAATAAAACGGGACATTGAATTTTCTTCAGCGTTTCTTCCGGATCGAATCCCGCGCTTAACCTTCCGTCGATCGTTGCTTTTGAGAAATCAACATCGTATTCGCTTATGAATTTTAAACCCGCCCTTTCGTCAAATCTTGCGTTAAACAAATCATATGGACTAGACGGCCTAAATTTTTTATTAAGTTCAAGGCTAATCGCCCTGTAACTTGCTATAAAAGAAGGCATCATCAGGAGCTTTTCTTTGTCTTTTACGGGAATTCCCTGTTTAGCAAAAAATCCTTTTATATCTCTCTTCGGCTTATCAAGCGTTTCTATCGCGGTTTGAAAAAGACGGTACATAAACTTTTCTTCTTTGATCCTTGGGTACATTGAAGAAAATAACGGCGGATCTTCGGATATGGCGGCAGACACATACCGAGGCGCGTTGGCGGCAAGCCAAAGCGAAAGAACCGCTCCGGAAGAAAGCCCCGAAACAATCGCGGGCTTCTTGATTACTCTTTCTAAAAATAGCTTCAAATCTTCTCCGCAGATATTGTAAGAATATCTTCCCGGGGTTCTTGTGGATTTTCCGTGGCCCCTGATATCAATAACAAAGACATAATATTTTTTTGAAAAGTGCGGCATTATCGGCATATACCCCTGCCAAAATTCCATTTGTCCGGGAATGAATAGCAATGGCGGACCATTGTCCGGGCCTTCAACATAGTTCAAAACCACTTCGCCGGTATCAAATTTTTTTTCAGTGAATCCTTCAGGGACATTTTCAACGGAAAGCCTAAACGGATTAAAGGTTTTTGCAAGCAAAAAAATTACCACTCCTGAAAATATCCAAAATCCCGGCACATGATAAACCGCCACCGCTAAAATTGCCAAAATTCCAAAAATGATGTGAATAATTGCCTTGCTCATGTATTAGACCTGCTGCGTAAATATTTCCTACTGCAATTTNNTACGCCGAATTCGTCAATCGTCGGCAGATTTAGGTTCAATATGCCTCCTCATTCCTTATTCGGCTCGCTCGAAATCTGAAAATTTCATCGCGTAAATATTTACGCAGCAGGTCTATTGATTATACCATGTTTATTGTCCGAATTATTCTAATCGCGCGCCAATAACGCGCTTTTTAAAAATTTGCGTTCTGCCGGAACACAATACTCAAAGCATTGCGATAAATTCAACGATCAAGCCGCGCGGGATGGCCGCGGTCGGCGGGATTTTGTCGCTTTTGGCGAATTCTTTAATGTTTTTCTCTCCAATCTTCCAGCCATATCGAGTCCTTATTTAAATACTAATTTAAATACTTATTTAAATAAGTACTGATTCAATCCAATTTACCGTCCTTGGTCCGTTTTTTCAACGGGAAATACAGCAAGAGCGTTATTGTCGATTAAATTTGGTTTCTTTCCCCGCCGGCTTTTTATTCGG
>DIFW01000030.1:0-5034 GCA_002419295.1 Patescibacteria group bacterium UBA5738 | reverse complement strand
GTCGGCATTAGCCTCCTCGGGACAATTTGTCTATTATGACAACAGATCTTCGCCAGCAAATTTGTTGTCATTTGAGGCGAAAATTGCTGGCGGATTCGGTCTGGAACCGAGTTTTTAAGGGGAAAATCGGCAATTTTGGAGGGTTCAAAACAATGCGTCTCGGTCGGATATCCTTGTGTCCCATTTTCCCAATTTTAAGCTCAAAACGGAACAAATGGCACACAGAAACCGTGCTATTAATCGCTAAGATATAAAATAATTTTATAGAAAAAAATGGTTACCCTTGGTAACCAACATACGAAACCGAATATCTAGGATCGAGAATAAGTTTTAATGCTATCTTTGATAACATTACCCTTGATGTCGTGAATAATCACTCCATCAAAAATTACGCTCTCGTCCAAAATATACGGCATTATCTTTCTTATAAACCCGATCAATTCGCGGGAATTGATAGTGTTGATATCAACCCATTCCAGTTTGCCTTCACCGCATTCAATCATCTTGCCGCGAAAACCGCCGGCAGTGTAAACCCAAAGAATCCACGAAGAGTCGCCTCCGTCAAAAATTGTTTTTACCACCCCTCTGAGATTAACCTCTGAAATATCCAATCCGGTTTCTTCTTTGGCCTCGCGAACGCAAGAGTCAAACGGGCTTTCTTCGGGTAAAGTTTTGCCGCCAACACCAGTATACATGGATTGCATCGGCGCGCGGTTTCTTTTGAGCAACAACACTTTATTGTTTTCTTTATCAACAATAAAGCACACATTGCCCGTAATAATTTTACCAGCCGGTTTTCCCATAAAAATTATCGGTGAAAAATCATTGAAAATATCAAATTGGCCGTTTCTTCCGGAGTTTGTCCGGTATTGTCTATTATTTTCCCGAATGAAGGTTTTTGTATGCCTGTTTGGTAATGATATTTGATCCGATTCCGTTCCCAATTGTTTAATTTCCGACCGCCCCTGTTTGTTAATATCCTGTCCAATTCCGGCGCCAGCGTGAAAAAAAAGATATCCGAATCAATACCCGTTAATCCCTTTTTCAAATAGCCGTAATTTTTCCGCGATAACGGGTAAGGAACAATGGTATTCAATCCTTCATCGGCAAAATTTTTAATTGCCGATAGCGCGTTTTTGAGATTAATGGGAACAGCCCGGTCAATCGGCATCCATCCGATCATTTCCCTAAGGACATCAATTTCAACCAAAGCCGCGTTACCGATTCTCTCGGCCAATATCTTGGCAACAGTGCTTTTCCCGGCATTGATCGAACCATTAATAAATATGATCATAAATGTTTTTTCTTTCCAATTTTCCGGCCCATATTGAGTCCTTATTTAAATACTGATTTAAATAAGTACTGATTCAATCCAATTTACCGTCCTTGGTCCGTTTTTTTGCGAACAGAGGGTCAAACCCTCTTAAATTTTTTAAACCGCGAACTTTATCCCAAATAATTTTTTCCCACACTGCCTATATCTCACGATATTTTATTTTTTGTCATATATCAATCACAAATTACATAATGCAAATACTCTGTCGTTCTATCTGCGCCATAATCTCTATTTTTATCAGCCTTGAATCTGCCATATGCTTTTGTAAAATACCCATATTTGCCGCGCAAACTCATTATTTCTTTTATATCGCCGGCCGTCATTAAACCTTCGTTATTGTAGCTTAAAAAAATGTATTTAACTTTTGCGTTAGTTATGAGATTTTTAAAAGCCGACTTGACTTTGGTTCGAGAACAATAGGCGGATTTTTGATTATCGTAATTTCTCAATCCTGTTTTACCGTGAATTTTCGGATTATCGTATTTCGCGATAGTTTCCAATAAATGGTAATTTGTCGCGTATTGCCGCTGGTTGTAAGGCGGATCGAGATATAAAATATCCCCCTTTATTTTTTGGATAAGCCGGTTGGTATCTTCGTTAAAAACTTTATGGTCGGTGTCGTTGACTATTAATTCCGCCGGCTTTAAAACAATATTCTTTTGAGCGGTTATTTTTAATTTTTTCAAATAGGATCCATAAACCTTGGTTTCCCAAACAAATAATGACATGTGCCTTAATCTTTCATATGATTAACAACACTATATATTTCATCCATAGAAAACAAACATATATCGTCAACATTTTCATATTTTGGCGAAGCCATTTCTTTTTCATCGGCATAATGAATCATTAATGCATTATTTTGTATGCTGATCATTTTGTAACGATATTGAAAAATTTGCCCATTATCTTCTATTTTTGCCTCAACCGGATTTTCATCCAATATTATGGATTCATTTGGACATTTTTTTACAATTTCAAACAAGGCTTTAATTATATCGTTGCGATGATGTTCAAATCTGGCAAACAATTGTTTTTTCATGATTTAAAAAATTAAATATAAGTTTTTTTCAAAATCGATTGGTAATCGTTTTCAACCTGCTCGTAAGTTAAAAATTTTAATCTATTGCCGATTGGCTTAAAAGCTGTCTTCCCCTTTTCTCTTTCAAATTTTATTCTTCTGTCTTCCGACGACACACAGTAGAATTCAATGATAAAATCCTGCAACTCCATAAATTTAATTAAGGCATCGCGAAAATCAGTTGAATGCTCCACTTCAAAAATTTTATACGGAAAACCTCTCTCATTAAACCAAATCACATCAGCAAAACTCACGCTTTCTTTTAAGATTTTTTCATAGGTGAAAAACGGAACTGCATCAAGAGTTGCTAGACTTCCCAATGTTTTATTTTGGAAAATCCATTTTTTATCGTTTGTATATGTATCTTCAACTTCCTTCTTAAAATTTCCAATTTCTAAAAGCATACCCTGCATTTCTGCGTGTTTTCTGTTTATTTTTTCTACCTCGTTTTTTGGCGCAATAATTGCCGGCAGTTTATCCAAATAATCAGTTAAAGCATAAACGCCCAAGCCAATTCTTGTGAATCTTTTATCGCGTTGCACCCTTTCTTGAATTGTATAATCCGGTGTTTTCCCGACTATATTTGTTTTATCTTTATACTTCCAAATATTTTTATATAATAATTTTAATGACGCAAAATAGCCGTTATCCATCATAACTTTTTCTATTGCTTCTGAATAAGTTGCATCGTTATCGTTATGCATATTGAAATTGATTAAAAATGCAATAATCGCTCGACAAAGCTCTGCATTTAACATTGTGGTTAATCAGTCCAAATGCCTGTATTTTTCCAATCATTTAAATTTAAATCATTGAAGGTCGGCATATGCAGGGTTGATTGTTTCCTATAATTTAACCTCTTTTAAGCATTTTTTCAATTTTTGGCGAAGCCATTCGGCTTCGCGGAAAATAATAAAAATGTATCTCCATTTTTTTCAGCTAAGATGCGTTGGTTTGAGCCCGGCTCCCCTTGCGAACGCCGCTGGGAAAAATCGCGCACGCGGCCAGTCGGTGGAGGCGTTTTTAGAGGGATGACGGATTGGGTATTGTTTTGAAGGCAAAACAATTATTATTTTAGATATCCCAGTTTCTTGAATAGTTGCCGTGTTTCAAATATTCGCAAGAGCTAGACAATTTATTTCTTTTTGATGTTTTGAACTGCAACAAAGCGAGCAAATATCGCCGCTTAAAGCAGGACAATCGCGGTTTGGCTTCCCCTGCCCACACAATATGCATTTATTTATTTTAAATATTCAAAACGACACCGAACTTTGAGCTAATTTTGTCCAATCTTGTCCATCGGGCAAAGAAGCGCAATTTGAGGGCAAGCTGACCCCCGAATGAGCTCACTTCGCCTTTCCAAACGGTAATTTGGCCGCTCCGCTCGCAAAAGGGTAGCCGGCCCGGAATTGGGCATTGCACAACGCGTTTTAACCTAAAACAGGGTAAATTTGCTGGTCAAAAGTCGTCGTTGGGTCGTCGTTCTGGAACGGCGAGTTTTTCGGATTATACTCCGATCAAAAAACGCAAATAATACGCACCAATGACAAGGAATATTAAGGCTACGGCCCGGCGCATAAATTTTTCAACTGTCTGCATCGCTTGAAAAGCTTTGCCGATTTTCTGCGCGCTAAACGCGATCAAAAATGAAAAAACGATTACCGGCAAAGAAGTTCCGAACGCGAATAAAACCGGCAGAACCAATCCGCCCGAAGATTTAAGTATTAACGGAATCAACGCGCCGAAAAAAAGTACGGCGCTGTAAGGGCAAAAAGCCAATGCAAAGATCGCGCCCAGAAAAAAAACTCCCAGACTTCCCTTTGTCGCCAGCCAAAGCTTTATTCTTTCCAGCTTGCCGTTGCCGGAAGGCAATTTAATTTTTATCACATTGAGCATCGCCAAACCGATAAATAAAAGCAAAGGGCCGAGCAATTTATCGCCCCAGCCTTGGACAGACTTGGAAATTTGAAAAGATGAAAGGCCGTAATATATCAAAACGGCCAGCAAAGTATAGCTGGCCGCCCGGCCCAAGGCATAGTATATGCCATTGGCCAGAGTGTTTTTGACGGTCTTTAGATTTTTGGAAAGATAAGCAATGGCCGCAATATTGGTTGACAGCGGACAAGGGCTGATCGAAGTTAAAACGCCCAATAATATGGCGGTAATGGTGTTATCTATGAGAGCATTTAATAATTCCATTATTGTTTTCCAAGCAAGCTGTTTATCTTGCCCGATAAGTAATCCTTGAAATCTTGCGGATCATTCGTTAACCGCCATGCCTGCATATCTTCTTGAATATTGTCGTTTCCCTCGCGGATGGCATTGATGAATAAGGAGGATCCGCTGGCCTTGAATTTTTCCGCCAATTCCTTGTTTTGAGGTTCGTCAATGTTCACTTCCCGAAACACAAGCTTGCCGCTCAAAACTTCCGGGCCAAACCGCTCCTCAGCCGTCTGGCTGCTCAATTTGCCGATGGCGATGCAAGTTGTGCATCTTTGCGTGCGGTGGAACAAAAACACTTCCACCTTTTCGGCGGGTTTCGCCGCGATGGACATATTGTTTGTACTCTTCTGCTGCGGTTTTGAAGCGGCATCCAAATTCGCCGTTTGACTGTTTG
>DIFW01000036.1:2822-9098 GCA_002419295.1 Patescibacteria group bacterium UBA5738 | reverse complement strand
AGCGGCCGCTAAAAAATTTAACATTTTGTCAATCAACAAAAAACCGTCGAATATGGCGGTTTTTTAAACTTTTATGATTTATTATTGGTCATCATTATCGGGATTGTCGGAGAAGTCTTTTTCAATTTCTTTGAACTCGTTTTCCAGTTTGTCGAGTTTTTCCTTGCTGGATTTTATCAGCGCGGCGGCGGTTTTCACTTTTTCCAATCCTGATTCGATGTCAAGATCGTTTTGATCCGAAAACCATGCCGAAATTTCGGCAAGTTCTTTTAAATTGTCGCTCAAACTTTTTCCGCTTTGCGATATTTGGCTAGTCTTCTTTTTTTCGGCCATAAATTTTTTTAACCTGCGAGTTTATTATACCATCGGCCAAAAGAATGTCCAATTCTTGACCGACTTTCGCGCCTTTGGCATTTTTTAGAATTTTACCGCCGATTTTGGCGATTGAATATCCAAGCTTTAATTGGCGTTCGGGATCATGGGACTCGATCAATTTTTGAAAATAAATAATTTGCCGCTTTGCTCCGCCGAAATTATTTCTGGCCGATAAAATCATATTTGCCATAATCGCGTCAAGGCGGCGGCTGATATTTTGCAAAATAAATTTAAAATTGGATAAAATTTGAGCGTGCCGTCTCAACGCGGTTTTGTTTCTTTCCAGCGCATTTTTGTATTCTCCGAACGCGATTGATTCGTGGCGGTCCAGCATGCGGAAAATTTCCCGCCATGATTGCGTGAGTAAATTAGCCGCGGCCGTGGGCGTGGAAACCGCCGCGTCGGCCGCCATCGCCGCCAGCGGCATATCTTTATCGTGGCCGATGGCCGCGATCACGGGCGCGGGAAAAGCGGCAATTTCGCGCACGATAGTTTCATTGTTAAAAGCAAGCATTGCTTCCAGCGAACCGCCGCCGCGCATAATCACCAGCACATCAATCGGCCGCTTTTTGAAAGTTTTAATCGATGCCAGTAAATCGCCCGCGGCCAGCTGGCCTTCCACGCGAGAATCGATAAATTCAATGCAAAATCCGAATTTGCCGATATTGTTCAAAAAATCATGGATTACCGCCCCTTGTTTGGCGGTGATGATACCGATCCTGCGGCAATATCGGGGAATGGCGCGTTTTTTTTCCGGCGCGAAAATTCCTTCGCTTTCCAGCTTTTTAAATAACTTGTCGTAGGCGGCTTTCAACGCGCCTTCTCCCGCGAGCTCAATACTGCCGCAGATAAACGACAGCCTCCCGCTGGGCGCGTAAACTTCGCAATATCCGGAAGCGATTATCTTCATTCCCGTTTTCAGTTCAATGCCAAAAAGGCTATAGCGTGATTTCCAAATCGCGCAGGAAATCAGCGCGTTGCCATTTTCATCCTTTAATGAAAAATACATATGTCCCGTGGGCCCGAGCTTTGCTTCGCCCACTTCGCCAATGATTTTTGCGTCGATTGTTTTTATCTGCGCGTTGATTTTGCCAATCAATTGCGCCACGGTGAGCGGCGCGGCCGTGAAAATATTTTGTTGATTGTTTTGATATTCCATAATTATGCCATCTTCTTTGGTTGTGTTCGTCCGTCTTTCGCGAATAATCAGTCGCAACGCCATTCGACGCGGGATTCTTTTTTCGCGATATCAATCACGCATACTGCGTTGCAATTTTCGCGATACGAGGAAGCAATTCCGATTTCCCAAGCTCCCTGGGCCTCATTGCAGAAGTGATCCTCTTGGGCGCTTCCCTCCCATGCGCATTTTCCGGTGTTAAAAATATACCGGGCCTCAAAAATATTCATTGAACTTCCGTTTTGCGCCGCGCAGGTTTCAATTTCAATATACGCCAAATCATTACTAACGATGCAACGGCGATTGGGTTTTTCGCCGACCACTTCATTGCCCGCGGCGGCGCAATCTTCAAAGCTCGCGATGGTGCTTGTCGCCGAATCTTGATTGTTCTCGTTTGTTGGCGCGGTCGATGATGCGGTTTGGTCATTTTCAATATCCGGCGGGATGACGGAGGATAATTTGCGCGATTCCCAAAATCCGGCGGCGGCCACGGCGCCGATAAACAAAATTAGAGCGATAATATAGTTTTTTTTCATATGCGAATTTCAATTAAATTTTTTTCTGTTTTGCTTAATATGGCGCATTTGCCGTTTTGTATCGCGCACAAATCTTCAACGCGGATGCCGCCCCAGCCGAGATGATAAAGCCCCGGCTCCACGGTGAACACCATTCCGTTCTCAAATCCACCGGTTCCCGCCGGGCTTAAATTCGGCAATTCGTGGATATCGATGCCCACGCCATGCCCCAACCCGTGCGTGAAAAATCGGTCTTCGCCATATTTTTTGAAATTTTCAACACAGTTGTCAAAAACCTGTTTTGGCGAGGCACCGGGTTTGCATTCTTCCAATGATTTTTCTTGGGTTTCCAAAACGATATTGTACAGGTTTTTGTATTTTGCCGCCGCTTTGCCCAAAAACACCGTGCGTGTCATATCCGCGCAATAATTTTTATAGCGCGCGCCCAAATCAATCACAATCATCTCCCCCGTTTTGAGTTTTTTGTTTGATCCTTCATAGTGAGGATCCGCGGAGTCTTTTCCGCCGGCTACGATCGGATCAAACGAACATCCCTGCGCGCCCGAATCTTGCATTATTTCCAAAATTTTTCTTTTCAGAAACATTTCGGTAACGCCGGGTTTGATTGATTTCAGCAATTGAGCGAAAGTTTTGTCGGTGATCGCGGCGGCTTTTTTTATGAGCGATATTTCGTCGTCGGTTTTTATTTGCCGGAATTTTTCAATCGCGCCGGAAACCGGAATCAGTTTTTTGCCGCGCAAGACTTTTTTGAACAATTCATATCGGGCAAATGACAAATCTTCCCGTTCAAATCCGATGGCGGCCAAATCGGCGAATTCCTTTGCCATATACCCCGAAATCGATTCGCCGCGCGGCACATAAACCGCGTTCGCGTTTGGAATCACCCCATGAATTCGCTTTTGATAGAATAGCGAGGAAATCAACCGCCATTTATTTTGAAAAATCAGTAGAAAAAATCCTTTTTGTGGATCAAAATTGCTCATGCCGGTCAGATAAAAGATATTGGCCGGATCGGTAACGATCATCGCGTCTAATTTTTCCGAACCGATAAATTTTTGCAATTCTTTTATTCTGTCGTTCATAAATTTACTTTTTGAGCCAAATAAGTTATTTTGAATAATAACACATTACCACAACTATGGATAAAAATGAACAAAACGAACCTAATTTGATGTTTGAAAAGAAATTCGCGTTTGATGTTTGGGACGAAAAAACAACCAAGCAAGCGTTTGATTTCTGCGAAGGTTACAAGGAATTTTTAAGCGCGGCCAAAACCGAACGGCTGGCGGTTAAGATCGCCGAAGCCCAAGCGATTGAAAATGGTTTCAAAAAACTGGAGCACATCGGCGAAGTCGACCAAAAAGGTTTCAACGCTCCGGTCTATTCGATCAATCGCGGCAAAGCCATAATTTTGGCAAAGCCCGGCAAAAAACCGGTTAAAGAAGGCGTGCGCATGATTCTGGCGCACATTGACTCGCCCCGTTTGGATTTGAAGGTCAGGCCATTGTTTGAGGGAGAGCATATGGCGTTTTTAAAAACCCATTACTATGGCGGCATTAAAAAATATCAATGGACGGCTTTACCTTTGGCGATGTATGGCGTAATCGTTAAGCAGGACGCTTCAAAAATCGAAATTGCGATCGGCGACAAACCCGGCGATCCGATTTTTATGATTACCGACCTTCTGCCTCATCTTGCCAAATTGCAATCCGAAAAAAAACTTGATGAAGCAATTCCGGCGGAAACTCTGAATGTCGTTGTCGGCAGTCTGGGTACGAAAAATAAAGACGACAAAGAGCCGGTAAAGAAAAATTTGCTGAATTTTCTTAACAAAACATACGGTATCGCCGAAGAAGATTTTGTTTCTGCGGATTTGGAATTGGTGCCGCAAGGTGCGGCGCGCGACCTTGGTTTTGATCGCAGTTTGATTGCCGCTTATGGACAGGATGATCGTGTGTGTGCTTATACGGCCATGGAATCATTGTTTAAAACAAAAGAAAACGAGTATGCGTCAATATTGGTTTTAACCGATAAAGAAGAAATCGGTAGCGAGGGCGCCACGGGAGCGAATTCAAATTATATTTCCGATTTTGTCAGCGAATTGATTTATTTGGAAACCGGCAATCATGATGAAAATGTTTTGCGCGATGTTTTCGTGAAAACAAAGGCGATTTCCGCCGATGTTACCGTTGGTTTTGATCCCGACTATGCCGATGTTTTTGACGCGGCCAATACGGCGAAAATTGGCGCGGGGGTTGCGATTGAAAAACACAGCGGTTATCACGGAAAATACGATACCAGCGAAGCAACGGCCGAATTTGTCGGCTTTGTCAGGAAAATTTTAAACGAAAACGACATTAATTGGCAAATCGGCGGTATGGGCAAGGTGGATATCGGCGGCGGGGGTACCGTGGCAATGTATTTGGCGCGGTTAAATATGGATATCATCGATATCGGCGTTCCCCTGCTTTCTATGCACGCGCCGTTTGAGATTGCCAGCAAGGCGGATATATATTCGGCTTACTTGGCTTATAAAACTTTCTTTGAAGCAAAATAAACAAATATTTGATTTAAAATTAAAGATTGAGGATTTATGAATGAAGCAGGCGGTGCCATTTCATCTCAAATTCTAAATCTTAAATCATAAATCATAAATTTGAAAAAATGGAAATAAAAATTATTATGGGCTGGTTTTTGCTGGCCATTGGTTTGGCGGTGATCGGTTGGACAGTGAATTCTTCGTATCGCCATTTCACCGCCAAGGCGGATTTTCCGCCGGTGTTTAATTTTGGAGAAAACAACGGAACGGAAAAATCACAATCTCTTGATGCCGCCAGCCTTAATGTTGAAGCGCAAATGCAATTGGCGATGAGTCAAGCGACACAAGAAGCGGTGGCGAATCTTTTGCCGGCGCAAGAAATCGCCAAATTGCTCAATATGATCGCTTGGTCAATGTTTGCCGCGTTTATGGTCTACGCGGGATTCAAGATTGCCGAAATCGGCGTCAAAATAATTTCCTGAAACAATATAATTGATGCCGTTCGGCAAAAAATAAAACATTATTTGTTAGTTTCGCTTTGTATCAAGGGTACAAAGGCAAATCCTTCATAGCGGGTTTCGCTGAAGGTGTTGTTTTTGCTTTTCTCAATTTTCAGCACCGCGTTTTGGACGGGGGCGACGATCACGCCGCCGGTCTTTAATTGTTCCTCCCATGCCGGCGGCATATTTTGCGCGGCGGCGGAAGCCAAAATGCGGTCATATGGCGCTTGAGGCGAATATCCTTTCGCGCCATCCCCAACCACGCATTGAACGATTCGACTTTTAATGAATCCGTACTTGCCGATGTTTCTCTTGCCGAATTCGGCCAGCGGTTTTATTCTTTCAATCGCCACCACTTTTCCTTTGGCGCTGTTTTGCGAAACAATACGCGCCAACAGCGCGGTGGTCCATCCCGAACCGTAGCCAACATCCAAAATTTTATCGCCCGGACAAGGTTGCAAAAGCTCCAGCATAAACGCCACCGTCGCGGGCTGGGAAATGGTTTGCGCCCAGCCGATGGAAACGGCTTCGTCCAGTTCGGCGGCGAGATGGCGATGAGGCAGGTCTTCCGGCAGGAAATCTTTTCTTTTAATTTTTCGGAACGCTTCAATTATCCGCGGAGTTTTTAAGTAGCCGGAGCCGATCAAGTTTTCGATTAAAGCCATAAATTTTTCAAAAAACCGCCCGAAGGCGGCTTTAATTATTTATTTGGATCGTTAACCTTGCCCATAAATAAAATACTGCCGGTATCGTTATGGACGATCGCGAATATAAACGGATGGTCGGCATTGAAAATTTTTGCTTGCGGTGGTTCCATTACCGCACTGGTTGCTTGCATTGCCACTCCGGTAGCCGCGGCGGCTTCGGTGCCTTCTTCATAAACATCAATATACGCTTTGTGGATTACCAGGCCGATATAAAGATTTTCCGTTGTCTTCGTTTTATCATACATTCCCGAAAAATCGGCATTTCCATCGTCAAACGCTGTGGGCATTCCCATTTTTGCCAGCGTTTGATTCATATTGTAGGAAGCGTCAAATTTGAATTTCGGCAAAAACACATCCACCAATTCTGATTTCAAATCATTTTTTATCGCGGCAAATTTTCCCATTGACAACTCGCTTTCGATTGGCGCCATTTTCCCGTTTT
>DIFW01000036.1:0-2790 GCA_002419295.1 Patescibacteria group bacterium UBA5738 | reverse complement strand
CTTGGTATTCCGCGGTTTCGGCATATCCAAAACTCTCTTTGATGTTCATCATTTGGCATTTGGTTTTCGCGCCGTTTGGCGCGGTGAAATCTTTTTCTTTGGTGAGCATTTTTTCAAACGGAGAGGCCCATTTGCCTTTAAAATAAATCGCGTTGGTCAACACCAAGCGGGTGAGAGGATTCAGCGATCCTGAAGCGAACAGCTCGGGAATTTTTTGCGCGGTTTTATCGCTCACCCATTCATTGATGGTCTGGCGGGAATTTTCGGTGTCGGAAACAAAATCAAGATTTGTCGCTTTGCCGCGATAATAAGTTTCAACGGTTTTTAGATAGTTTTGATCAAACGGATAATCATTTTGCGCCCAGAGCGCGTTGGCGGTGGAAAGCTGATAAGCCGCGTCTTGCGGATTTATTTGTTCGTAAAGCTTGCCAAACGATCCGATACGCGTTGCCGCGTTATCGGGGAAATGAAAAACCGCCGCCATCTCTTGAGCGGTTTTTCCGCGCGCTCCCTCATAAGTCATTTGCAACGCTGATGAGATGCTGTAAGGCGAAAAAAAGACATTGTCATCGGTGTTTCTGTATTGGCCGTATAGTTCAAACGCGAATTGGTTGGCGGCGGCAACCGTTGGCGATGAATCTTCGGCAACCGGATAATCTTTGAATTCAATTGGTTCCTCAATGTTGCCGTCTGTATCGGGGGTTTGTTCGCCGATCTGCTCTTCGGTTATTAAAACGGGATCAAGTTCGCTGTTTTCATTGATGTTTTTTTCGAGCGGCATATCATCATTGTTCATTGGCAAAACATCATAGTTTGAGGGGGTTGAATATAATTGGTAGGCATACCATCCGGCGCCAATCGCGCCGGTGATGGCAATTCCCAAAGCGATTAAAATTACGACAATCGCGTTTCCGTTTCGGTTTGCGTTCATATTTTTTTAATTATTTTCTTTATTTTACATTATGATAATTATTCTGTCATCTATCGTTGTTTTCGGTTACCAACCCCCGCCACCACCGCCTCCCCCGCCCCCGCCAACACCGCCGGAACCGTGCGCGCCCGAAGTCGTGCCGATGTTGGCCGCGATTCCAGCCGATAGCGAATTCATCCGTGCGGCGAAATCATTGGCGTTAAATCCGGCGGCGAAATTGCCTGCGTACCATGCCGGATGATAACTGGCGAGATATTCTTTGCCGTAGATTTCTTCCATTTTTTTGATCCACAGTTTAGTCATTCCAAAAACCATCGCGTAGGGCAGAAACTTTTCAAAGATATTTTCTTTTTCATAAAATTGCGCCCGGTATTTCTCGGCGGTTTCCATATAAAGTTTAAAACCCTTTACGCGCCAATTCAGTTCCGCGCCCTTTGGCGTGCGCTTGGGCATCAATAATCCGAAAATCAACAAAACAATTCCCGCAAGCGCGAGCGAAACGATGAGCCAAAGATCGCCAATGGCGAGCGCAAAAATTATTCCAAACAAAAAAATTGATCCCGCGGCGATAAAAATCATTTTTATGGTTAAACCGCTCTGGCAGATTAACCCTTTATTTTTCAATGCCTCAACGCCCGCTTTTTTGATTTCGGGCAAATCTTTGTAAAAATTATTCTTGAGTTTGGAAAGCAAAACTTCATTGTTCGCGCCGAAAATTTTATCAATCAGAAGTTTTTCCGGCTCAATTAGCGGCTCCGGACCGCCGCCGGCCTTTTTCAATCGAAAATCCTGCTTGCCGAATACGCCTTGTTTGGGAATTTCTTCAATCACGATATATTTTTTGACCGCCAGACCGATGATTGTCGCCGATACCAGCGAATCGCCAAAATTTCCGTTGCTTGCCAGCAATCCCATTTCCATCGGCGTTAAATTTTCCGGAATCTCGAATTCGGGAATTACGGTTTTATCGACCACCGGATCTTTGCCGTATTTATTCCAAACATAATAACCGATAAACAGCGCAAGCAACGGAATTAAAAACCAAAAATATTCGCCATAGAGTTCAAAAAATCCCGGTTGATAAGGTTTTATAATGTTTTTCGGAAATGTTACCGACGCGGTAATTCCCTGCCCGGGCGATAATGTTTGTTTTGAGGCGATTTTCAAAGTATTGTCGTTGGTCCACTCGTAGCTTGCCATGTTGTTGTTTTTTTGGCCCAACCCGCCGCTATAGAGGTATACTTGGCTGTTGCTTTGGGCGATTCCGGCGGGAAAAACGATATTGGCGGAAAAATTATTGGTTTCGATGTCCCAAAAATTTCCGTTTAAGTTCCAATAGAGCTCGTCAAAACCCGCGTTCCCCGATCGCACCGCGTTTTTTACCAAATAAGTTATCTCGTAATCATTAACGCCGGTAACGGTTTTATCGGCATCGCCGATTTTCCAGGTAACAGTATGGTCAAAATTATTTGTCGAGGCCGAATAAGGAATCGCGTTGCCTTCAAAATCGGTTATACTCACCAGCGACACCGGAGTTTTGATCGTCCCCTTGTCGGTTTTTGTTTCCAACGGCAAAACGCGGAAAATCCCATGCTTATCCGGCAAATTTCCGGCATCGGCAATGATTTTTTCCTCAATCAAAAGCGACGAATCGGTTCGCACGGTAATCGTTGACTGAAAATCCTTGACATACCAATCAGCGATTTGCGCGGTTTCCCGCGCTTGGGTTAAAATTGGCAACGCCATTGCCAGCGCAACGGCTAGAGAATGTATAATTTTGGCCATATTTTTGTATTTCTACTATTTTACCAGAAAATCGCCATTTAAGCGATGATATGCACTGGGTTATGCTACAGTTG
>DIFW01000018.1 GCA_002419295.1 Patescibacteria group bacterium UBA5738 | reverse complement strand
CGGTACTTGTACACTATCGGTGACCGGGTAGTATTTAGCTTTGGCGGTATAGTCCCGCCGACTTCCCGCAGGACTGTCGTTTCCCGCGGTACTCAAGAATAAAGATTCAAAGCTTGTAATGGTTTTCGCTTACGGGGCTATTACCCGCTATGGCCTCCCTTTCCAGGGTAGTTGGGCTAACCAGATTACATATTGATAAACTTTGTTTCGCCGAAGCGAAAATATCCTTACCTTATAACCCCCGCTTGTACTTCACCGGTATCCTTAATTATCAATAATAAATTATCAATGATAATTATAAACACCGGAGAAATACAAACGGGTTTGAGCTCCTCTCTTTTCGCTCGCCGCTACTGGGAGAATGTTTCCTTCGACTTGCGTCTCAGGACTTTTTTTCTTTTCCTCTGCGTACTGAGATGTTTCCCTTCCGCAGGTTCGCTTCCCTCGCTTGCGCTCGGGATCAATCGCGTTTGCGCGATCGGGGTTTCCCCATTCGGAAATCTCGGGATCAAAGGTTGTTGGTCACCTCCCCCAAGCTTATCGCAGACAGACCGCGTCCTTCTTCGCCTTCCGGTCCCTAGGCATCCACCATCCGCCTATAAAACATTACCTTGGCTAGCAATTAATAACTTCAATTTGTTGAATTCCGCAGTTGGGCGATTTGAATTATCACCGCTGATAACCGCCTGCGCCGCCGCCAAATTCTTGAAATTACAATTGTTTCAAAAAGACTTTGGAATCGCCGATAAAATTCGATGTAATTTTTACCGGCAATATAACTGACTATTCAATTTTTAATTTTCTTGCCCCTCAATCGCGCTGAAATCGGCCAACAAAAAAACCGCTTTGAAGCAGTTTTCCGAAACGCAAAGTCGCAGAAAACTATTCGCCTCATTTGATTTGTTTTTGTATGTCTTTTTCCAACATTTATTTATTATCGCTCCAACATTCAAAGACTAGCAGATTTCAAAATCCGTGTCAACCCTCCGCCGCGCCGCCGTCTGTGGAAAACGCCAAACCGCGTTTTAATTCGCATTGCCCAAACAAAAAAGGGCTTGCGCCCGGTAAAATTAAACGCGACGCGAGTATATACTAAGTATATATTTAAATATATACTTCGCGAATCACTCCGGAATGTCAATCAACCGAAACAAGGTCCGCTTGCACCACCATCCGCTTGAGGTCGCGGCCGGGCGGCCAACAAGTAACCAGCACCAAAACATTATCCGCGCGCGCCAATTTGGGAATATTGCCGCCTTTGTCAATGATGCGATTTTCCACCACCGAATAAGTGTAGGTTTTGTCGCTATACACCGCCACGATCTTTGAACCAAAGCTCAGCTCCGCGATCCGCGAAAAAATGGTATCGTGTTTGATGTTTGGCCAGTTCGGCGGCGCGCTGTGTCCCAGCACAATGGTTTGTCCCACCCCGCCAAACCGCACCGAATCAGGATAAATCACCGCCCCGTCGTCCAGCATTTTCTTTAATTTGGCCGCGTCCGCTCCCGCCGCCGGCGTTACCAGCGGCGCGGTGATATTGATCTCGGGAATCATAATAATGTCCGCTTGTCCGGCATTCGGCGCGGTGGACGGAACTACCGGTGCGATCGCAATCGGCGCTTCGCCGACATTCTCTTCGTCTGCCGGCCGGAACGCTTCGTCTGCCGGAATGTCCGCGGTCGCTTCTTCTTGCCCGGAATCAACCGGCGCGACGGCATCTTCGGGAATTTCTTTTCTTGCCAATTCCCGCGTGGCCGGCGAAGTCGCCAGATCGCTCAAGCGTGGCCATGATTTTTGCCAGTTAACGGAATCAAATCGAAACCCCGCGACAATCAAAATCAGCAAAATCGCGATTAAAATCAGCAAAAAAATAATGATATTATTCCTGTAATTCATATTAGCCCATCCTACAAAAAAAACCGCCCGCGGTCAACAGAAATTATTGGAAGGATTATAAAACAAAAAAAGACCGGCGGTCTTGGATAAGTTCAAAAGCAAAATGAAGAGAAGTAGGAGAGGAGAGCATCCTGACAGGAATAATCAATGGAAATAACAGTAAGGTCAGAATGCTCTCCCATGAGCCGGAAGCAGAAGGCCAATTGGAGGAGCCTCCGGGTAGTCTTATTCTATCCATAGGGTGAAAAATTTGTCAAGGGCAAGCATTGAAACGCAAACAAAAAAAGACCGCCGGTCTTGAATAGTTTTAAAAACAAAACAAAGAAAAACAAATCAAAAAACAGAATAGGGAGTGGGAGCGTGTGATGCGTATTATACAAAATAGTTTACGAGGGGATGGTATAACATCGCACGCTCCCGGCGCATCCGAAGGGATTAGGATGCGTCCTACCCCCATTGTAAGCACAGAACAAAAAATCTGTCAAGGGCAGAGGTTAATGTTGAGGTTTGACCTCAACAGATCAATCGAAAAGCAGTTCACCGAGGATTTTTTTTAAACCGCCGGCCGCCATAATATCATTGATTAGTTTCAGATACTTTTCGCGGTCGCCCGTTAGACCGATTTCTCGCTCAATTGATTTTCTGTCCACGATTTGCAAATTATTCAATCCGAGAGATTCTCCCAAGCTGGAAAACGGATTGGCGGCAACTTCCAAAAACGCTTTTCGCGGCGACTTAATTACAAATTCCGGCGACAGAAGCTCAAACGGATTTAAAACTTGAATATAAGCATCAAGATACTGTAAATAATTCTCGTTTTTCACGGTTTTCGCTTTATATGACCCTTGAAAAATTTTGCCCGCCTCATTGTATTTGATATTGATATATCCGGTAAGTCCATTGCCGAGTTTTTTCATAAATATGGAAATACCGCCCTCTGTTATTTCTTGCAAAAGCAAATGATAATGGTTTGGCATTAAAGCATATGAAATAATTCTCACGAGAGGTTTTTGCGCCGGCCAATTTTTCGGCCAATCAAAACGATAATTTCCTTCGGTGCTGTTGAGGTCAAACCTCAACAGGCGCATGTTGATGAGCTCGCGTAAAATATTAAGAGACGGCCGCTGGTCATTGAAATATCTTAAAATCGAAAGGAAGCGCCAACGGTCGATATTGTCGCGCACAATATCCATTTTGCGGTTGCCACGATTGAAAACATGGACATAATCGCCAACAAAAAACGGTTCTTTTCTCATATGCTTAATTTTAATACCAACTTCTGTTGAGGTCAAACCTCAACAGGAATACGGGGAAACAAAAACCCTGTTGAGGTTTGACCTCAACAGGGTTCTCATTGATAATGGTCGTTAATATCGATGATCTCAACTATGGCGCGACCGCGAAAAATAAAAATGGCGCGATATTTTCGATCAATCCTAAAACTCCAGAACCGCAGTCTTTTGGGTGACAACAATTCGGTATTAAGACCCGTGTGAAACGGATTTTGCTCAAAAATCCGTTTTTGTTTGGCGAATTTTTCCACAAGATTTCTTTTTTTCAGATAATCTCGTAGTTCGGGATGAAGAGGCAGGATTCTCATGTTTAAAATAAGAAGATCGCCCTAACCCTTTTTTAAAACTTTCCAAAAAATTCTTGCTGTAAAGTCCGGTTTTAGCAAACGACTCCATAACCCTATCGGCATCTTTCACCGGCGGACACGCAAAAACTTCGTTTCCGTATTGTTGCCGAAAACGATCGTAAAGTGCGGCTTTTTCCACCAATTCATAATATTTTTCTTTGGATAAAGTTATAGTTTCCATAATTTTCGCTCGCAATTACAATATGCGCCATTTTTCTTTTTTTTGCAACTCGCCACCAAGTAAATCGCTGTTATCGCGCACAATATCCATTTTGCGGTTGCCACGATTGAAAACATGAACATAATCGCCAACAAAAAACGGTTCTTTTCTTATATGTTTAATTCTAATATTAACTTTCGTTGAGGTTTCGTTGAGGTCAAACCTCAACAGGCCTCACAGGATGCCAAAATTGAAAAAGCCTGTTGAGGTTTGACCTCAACAGGGGGTTATTGATTTTTTTTAGCGATCGCTAAATTATTTATTGAAACGGCGCAATAAGAACCAAACTGAGAGTGCTGCCGCCGCCAAGAGAGCGAATAACATTATCGCGGCGGGATTGTTGGCAGAGTTTTGGGGAAAATTTTGCGCCGGAGTGTTGTCCGCGGCAAGAACGGAAGGAGCAAACCCCGCGGAAGCGATTTTGTCGCCGGGCTTGTCGTTATCGGAATTTCCATTTTGATCTTTCGCCCGCAAATCGGCCATAAATCGCGCCACTTCCTCATCGGTCATATCTCCCAAAGCGCCGGTGGCAATCCCCATCACATCTTTTAAAACATCTTCATCGTTTTTCTCATCGGACGCGCCCAAAACACATCCGGGCGCAACAAAAGTTCCCAGCGACTGCGTGGTGAGCCGTCCTTTGCTTGATGAAGACATATCCAGCCGCCAATCATAGGACTGCCCCGAAATCAAACCAAAAGCAAAGCCCGCGTGCCACGCCGCCGGCGATACCCCCCAAGCAGTCGCGCGCCAGCCAAAATCCGGCAAAGAAGATGGATCAAACTGCGCCGCGCCCGCGGGCGAATAGAGCGCCCGCCCCACCGCCGGCGCGTCCGTTTTCCAAACAAACATCGCCGTCACTGTGCCATCATCGCGGCAAAAAGTTTTCACCTCATAATCGGAAAAAGACAACCCCGCCATCCCGCGCCCGCCGCTGATCCCCCCGCCGCTGGAACTGGCGAAGGACAAACCGCCATTACTGCCGCCGCCGGCATCATCGCCGATGCAATTTTTGTCGCCGTGAAAACCAACACAAAAATTGAATCTCATTGTTTTTCCCTGATAATCGTTGCCGCCGGCTCCGTCAAAAGCAACAATAAAATCATAATTGACCGTATTGGAGCCGGAAACAAACGGCAATGAGTTTGATAGTCGTATTTCATTCGCCGCCATCGCATCGCTTAACTTTCCGCCATAAACCGTCACCGCGCCATTCTTGACTGTAAATGTGAATTGCGACGCCAACCCATCCGGATCGCTCACGCCGTAGAATTTCATATCGATCGGATGATCCGCGGTGTCATTATTGGTAACCGTAACGCGCCTCGAAACATCATTTCCAGGCAAAAAATTACCCTCTTTAAAAAGCGGCGTCGTTTCAAAATCAACAACTAGCCCCGCGGCCAAAATCGGCGCGGTAAATCCAAGCAATGATAACGCCAGCAGTATCGGCAAAATTAAGATTTTATTTCTTTTGAAAAAATTGAACATTTTTGAATTGAACATTATTCACCTTCGGACGCTCCGCCTTCGGAACCGGTCTCTCCGCCGCCTTCGCCAACAACTCCTTCGCTTCCCTCACCTTCGCCGCCGCCATCCCCGCCCTCAACAATCGCAGGTCCCGGAGTTTCCACAACCGGATCGGAGGTCAAAACCGTACCCCCGTCAACAACTGGATCTTCAACTTCAGCTTCAACTTCAGCTTCCTCTTCTTTTGATTCCGCAGGCGGTTCGGTTTGCTCTTCTTGCTTCGTTTCATCGCCGGTACCATCGCTCTCGGTTCCTCCTTCCGCCGCCATTCCCAGCGTAACCGATTGGCTGTGTAAATCCGGCACAAAATCCGCTTCCGGTTCGGATGCGGGTTCCGCCACCGTCCAAGGATCCGCGGTAATTGATCTGTGTATTATTTGCGTATCAACAAAACCGCCGCCGTCCTGCAATAAATTCGTTTGCCAGGCCTTGATCGCATAATCAAAATCGCAAGTAAGTCCTTCCAATGTATGCCCTTCCGAATCAACTCCAGAGGTTAAATGCAAAACTGCGTTAAAAAAATTATTCGCGGAATCATACAAAATCGGCGGCGACTGATAACCATTATTAATTGTTTGGGGACTGCCATTGATCGTCAAATAATCGCACAAATGATCGCCCGCGTTTATTATGGAAACCGAATAATTAAAACCCAAACTGCCTTCTTGAGTTAAAGTGAGAACATCGGTAATGTCGCCAGTGGGACAAATTTGCTCATCCGGGTTGCATACAGTATTACTGCCCCATGCGCCCGTCGCGGTGAACGCCAAACTTCCCGCGGCAAAAGCGTTATCGGTTGAAGTTTCCGTGTCGGAAAACATTGCGTAAGTGCCGAAAACCGCGGACAAGCCGCACCCGTTCATTGCCGCGATCAGCAATGTGGCGATGATTTTTTTGACGCTGTTAAACATTTTTGTCATCTTGTTTTTCGTCAATTTCGACAACCGCCGCCTTTTTCTTTCCCCTTGTTATCTCGTGAAAAATCTTTTTGGCTTCTTCCCAAATAATCAAAATCGCGGGCACGATAATCACCAGCGCGAAACCAATGGGCTGTTTCACAAAATTAAGCGCGAATCCCAAATATGGAATTGAAAATAAAACCTTGCCCTTCACCTCGCTTGCCGCCACTTCTTTATTGTCCGGCGCGTTGTTCGCGTCGCCTTTGGTGATATAAACCGGCTTGTCGTTTACAACCTTAATGTCGTTTATCCGGTGGGTTGTGGGCGTTTTGGTCTTGGAAATCTCGCCGAAAGTAATCACCTCCCCAATCTTATAATCCTCTGCGGGCGCCACAATCACCACGCTCCCGGTGTGAATCGCCGGCTCCATTGACCCCGACAGCACCGATAACACCCGGTAATTTCCCGGAATCGGCAATATTGATGCCGCCAACATCACCGCCAGCGCCACCAACAATGCCAACAAAATCCCATAAACAACATTTAAAATCTTTTTAATCATTTGAATTTGTGTTCCAATAACTTCCAAGCTTTATAGTCCCGCCCACCTTTATCGTGAGCGAGACGAAAAACCGAGAAACTATATACCCGTATCTTCGTACCAAATCAAACCAGTTTCAAGCAAATAGGCGGTTTGATTCCACGCGGTCATGCTTGTACCATTCCAGTCGGCAGATTTTATCAACCAGACTTTCTTATCTTTAAGATCGCCTGTGTCGATATTGCCCGAGATGGTAATGTCTCCGCTTCCATCCGATGTCGCAGTGCCAAGCACAGTGCTACCGGTTTGCGGCCACGGATCCGTTACTGCCAACAAAGTATACCCTGTGCTGGCCAAAGGAGCATTGCCCGTAAAGCTGAAGTCAAATGTCGGATTTTTAACTTTATAAGTTAAAGTTCCTTGGAATGTATTGTCTAACTCCAATTTGTAATCAGGCGCACCAGTTTTGTCCTCCAAGATCGCCGTGCCCCTTAATTGTTCCGCGGTGAGGTTAATGTTAAATGTCATTACATCGCCCTGCGCCCAATTGGTAGTAGCCTCGGCTAAATGATAGCTTTGGGTAACAGTCATACGACCGCCCGAAGGAATCATACCAAGATAAACTCTTTTATCGTACGCGCTTGTACCTTTGTAGACATCATCAATTGTCTTGTTGTCGCCGTCAACATAAATAGTCTGCCACCAAACTTTTACATCTGCACTATCGTAAACATCAACCTTCAAATCATAAACAATCGCAGAAGAAAGATCATTCTTTTCCGTATTCCCTGTGCAAGCACCGCTCGCCCAAGTCCCGCCTTCTTCAGTACATTCGGGCTCGGATACCGCACCTGTCGCTTCGCCGGTAACATCTAAATTTTTGTAAACATTGACCGGATTCGGATCACTTCCCGTGTTCTGCACATTAAAAACAATTTCATCGGTATACCCCGGTTTCATATCACCCAATACAAACTGCTCGCTCCATGGATTTTGATTATCCACGGAAATGTCAATAGTCCCCGCGGTGAAAGTGTTGCCCGTGCTTGTTTCCACATCGGAAAAATATGCCACAGTGCCGCCGATTGCCGCCGCGCCCACAACTGCGATGGTCGCCAAGCTCGCAATAATTTTTTTATTCATTTTTGTTTTTTATTATTCTTGCCCGCCAAGCCTTGCTTGGGGGCGTTGTTCTTTCGTTATCCGTCCCGCTCCTCGCTTTCGCTCGGAATCGAGACCCTCACGACCTTTCTTGCGGAATTTTTCGCGGGCCGGAACGGCTCGCGGAAGTCCGCCCTCTTCGACGAGAAACTCGGACTTCCGGAGTTTTCCAAACCAACAAAAAAACCGGCGTTTATTTTTGTCATCGCGCGACAAAAACAAACGCCGGGTTTTTAGTTCCCCAAAAAGCAACTCCAAATTGTGAGAGCCAAAACAAATTCGCAGAAAAATTCATTTTGATCGCGAATCCGCCGCCCTCCCCGGCAAGCAAATTCCGCTTTACCTGTCCGTCCAACGGCCATAACGCCG
>DIFW01000017.1:169269-211863 GCA_002419295.1 Patescibacteria group bacterium UBA5738 | reverse complement strand
ACATTAAAGCGATATCTGAATTTTTTGGAAAAAACATTTGTCTGCCGGCGGCTGGCGCCTTATTTTAAAAATAAGCGCACCGAAATTGTTAAAAATCCCAAAATATATTTCATTGATTGCGGAATGCGCAACCAGATAGTCAATGATTTCCGGCCAATAAACGAGCGGAGCGATCACGGCCAGATTTTAGAGAACGCGGTTTTCGGCCAGCTGGTAAAGAACGGCTATGATTTTAATCATTGGCGCACTAAAAATAAAAATGAAATTGATTTTATTTTGAAAATGGAAGGAGGAAAATTGATCGCTTTGGAAATAAAAAGCAAGGCTAAAAGTTTTGAATTTAATTCAATTAAAATATTCAAAAAAAATTATCCGGATTCAAAAATAATCGGCGGCTATCTTGATGCTCCCGTTTCGCCGGCCCCCGGCGCAAACGCCGAGTGCGCTCTTCGACCCGCATATTTTTTCTAAAAACCTATTGCATTTTAAAAACTCAGAGGGTCTAACCCTCTGAATAACCCTCTGAATATGTAAAGATTTGAAAGCGGGAACGGGAAAGGGTAAAATGAAACATGGAACTGATTTTTGACGCGGATGCGGCACTGGCGGCGCTGGCATGGTTTTCGCAAGCCGCCGGATCGCTGGCGATATATCTGATTGCCGGGGTGCTCCCCTGTTTTTTGTGGTTGTTATTCTATTTGAAGCGCGACCGGCACCCGGAACCGAAAAAAGAAATCGCCAAAGTGTTTTTTTTGGGCGGATTGATGACCGCGCCGGCGGTCGCCATGGAAATTTTTTTAATCAACGCCATCGACACCTTGGGATTGCCCGAAATCATCGCTCTGCTGGCGGCCAACATTCTGGCAATCGCCTTTATTGAAGAATATGCCAAATACTTCGCGGTGTGGGTGCGCGAGCAAGCCGCCCAGCAAAACCGCCACTTGGATGAACCGGTGGACTTCGTAATTTATATGGCCGCCGCGGCATTGGGATTTGCCGCGGTGGAAAATCTTTTGTTTCTGTTGCCTTCGGTGCAGGAACATCTGTTTGCCGGCACCGCCCTTTTGCGCCCCGAAGGCGCCACCTTCATCGTTTGGCTGTCGCTGTTTCGGTCGCTCACGGCCATTCTTTTGCACACTCTCTGCTCGGGCGTTTTGGGTTATTATATGGCCATGGCGTTCTGCCGGCGCAAAAAGAAAACCGGCATTCTGTCGCGGGGATTTTTGCTGGTAAGTTGCTTGCACGGATTATATAATTTCTCTATAATTAAAAGCGAGGATGACCTTCTGTTTTTGCTTGTGCCGCTGGCCATCATTTTGTTTTTGGCAATCAACCTTTATGGCAAGTTTAAACGCCTTCTGAAAATGAAAAGCGTTTGCAAAATGTAATTTGTTTATTATTTATAATTTATCATTAAAATGAGCTCTTTCCTTGAAAAATTGCAACGGGGAATGGCCGCGCAAAACCCGGACGAAGAAACAAAGACCGAAGGCGGCGGCGAAAATCAAATTTTCGGCGAAGGCGCGCCGCAAGAAAACGCGGTGTTTGCGGCCTATAAAACCGGAATCGGAACAAAGAAAGGCGTTCCGCCGCTTGCCCAAAAAGATCCGGCAAAAAAAATTATCACCGCCGAAAATATCGACCAAGCGACCGCGGCGCTTGAAACGCCCGCGCCCAAAACAAAGGCGGCGCCAACAGGCAAAAAAAATAAAAAAACTATGGCAAAAAAAATTATCACCGCGCAAGAAGAAGCCGACCGCGAATGGCTCAACGACGAAGGGCGCCTGGCGGTCAATGTCTATCAAACCGAAAATGATCTGGTCTTGCAAGCCGCGATCGCCGGCGTAAAAGCCGACGATATGGAAGTAATCATCGAAGACGAAATGGTGGTCATTAAGGGCGACCGGCAAAATCCTTTGCCGGAAGACGGCGATTATTTCATTGAAGAATGTTATTGGGGTCCGTTTTCCCGCAAGATTATTATGCCTTTGGAAGTTGATTCCGGACGCGCGGACGCGTCAATGAAAGACGGAATACTCACAATCCGCCTCCCCAAAATCCAGCGCGAGAAAAAGAAAAAACTCCTCGTCAAAGAATAAACCGCTTAAAAGCGGTTTTTTATTCTCATTTCTCATCAACTACCCGGTGTCGAGAGGGAGACTTGAACTCCCATGGGTTTCCCCACTAGCTCCTAAGGCTAGCGCGTCTGCCGATTTCGCCATCTCGACAATCTTGGCCTCCACCATTATTTCTAACTCATCGGCGGCAAAAAGTAAAACAAAAACGGGCCGTTTCGACCCGCCTTTATAAAGCAAAAATGGTTAACCGCAAACGCTACTGCGCGACTTGCAACACCAGCGCGATAATGCCTCTGGCCAAAAGCGCCACGATCACGCCGATGCCCGCGTACATAATCCGATTGCGCGCGAGGGCAATTTTTTCCGCTTCCCCGGCGGCAGTGATAAAGGTGTATGCCGCCCACAGCACATAGAATACCGCCACAATCACCAACAAGCCGATCACATAGGTGCCGATAGTATTGACAACGCCCACCAGCGACTGATCGGAAAAATTATACGCATCAAGACCCTCCGCCACTTTCTCGTTGGCCGCCGGCATAAAATCAGATTGCCCCAAAACCATAAACGGCACGAACAACAACGAAAGCAATGCCAATGAAATAATTTTTTTCATATTAAATTTATTTAATGTCTCGTCTACACTTTAATTATATTGCAATTATAGCCGGTGTCAATTTTTTTGTCCGCGGGCAAAGCTAAAACTATTCCATGCCGGCGATACTCATCACCAAACTCACGATTCCCATTGAGAGCGCCGCCACAACCAAGCCGATTGAAGCATAGAGAATCCGGTTTTTTGCCTTGGTTACTTTCGTTTCATCGCCGCCGGAAGTTGCCAGATCAAACCCGCCCCAAAGCACCATAAACACGCACGCCGCGATCACCGCGCCGAAAAGATAACTTTGCACCTTTCCAAGCATCGCGCCGATATTAAGATCGGTGGGAACTTCAACATCGGGCATATCGCTCACCGTGATGGTGGTTTGCGCCAAAATTTTTCCCGGAAGCAACAAAATCGCGGCGGCGGCCAAGGCCACCTTCGCTTGCAGAAACCTGCCAAAGTTTTTTATTTTTTTGCTAATCATAATTGTTTAATCTGTTAATATGTTTTTAATCACGGTGGCAAGCGTCGCCGATATGGCAATGATCACTAACCCTATGATGGAATATAAAATGATTTGCCGACCTTTGGTAATTTTATTTTGATCGCCGCCGGCCGTGGCAATTTCAAATCCGCCCCAGATGATCCCGATCGGGCAAATCATCAGTCCCAGCCAAAAAATCACTCCGGCAACCTTGCCGATAATATCTTCCACTTCCGCCCCGCTCCCGGATTCGTTTTTGATGGGCGGTTCCAATGTTACCGCTTGCGCCATGGCAAATCCGGCGGTCAAGGTAAAAGACATGACCACCGCTACCACCGCCAATTTCAAAAAATTAATCTTTGTCATATTGTTATTTGGCGCTTACAATGTCAAAAATAATCGCTCTGATGGCATTGGAAAGCAAAATAATCACCAACCCCACCGCCGCGTAGGTGATGAATTGCCGGCCCTGCTTGGTTTTTTCTTCCGATCCGCCGGATGTGGCAATCAAAAGCGCACCCCATAAAATTAACGCCGGGCAAACAATAATCGCCACCCATAAAAAAAATCCCATCACGCCGCTGATCATCTCGCCAAGACTTTTGCCGCCGGGTCCTTTATCGCCGGTAAGCGGATTGACAAATGAAACTTGCGCTCGCGCGGCAGTCGCTCCGGCAATGAACAACACCGCGGCAACGGATACTTTTTTAAAAAGATTGGACATATTCTGATTTTTTCTATAATTTTTCAAAAACAAGGCCGTAGTGGAAATTAGCGGCGGCAAATTCATCAATCAACCCAAACCCGGACTGCGCGGCAAATTCCTTGACCGCTTCTTGGGATAACTTCTCCGCCGGACCGATGGCAATTCCCTCTTTCCAATCAATCACCAAAATTTTGCCGCCGGGCCTTAATACTCTTTTGGCTTCCTCGAACACCGCCTTTTTGTCTTTCACTTGAAACAGCAAATTCGTCATCAAGACCAAATCAAGCGAATCGGCGCGCAATCGAGGGATTAATTTCTCGATATCGCCTTTGGCAAATTCAATGTTTTCCAAACCGGCAACCCGGGCGCGGCTTCTGGCCGCCGACAGCGGTTCTTCCAGCAAATCAATGGCATAGATTTTGCCATGCTCCACAATTTCGGCAACCGCCGCCGCCCATTCGCCCGAACCGCAACCAAAATCCGCGGCCAGCATATTCCTCTTTAGCGCCAGATGATTGGCTAAAATTTCTTTGGGATTGGCAAAAGCGGACACCATACAATGATTTTATAACGCGGGGAAATTATATGCAAATGGCCGATGCCACTTTATCGCCATCGTCCAAGCGCATAATGCGCACGCCTTGCGTGGGGCGCGACAACACCGAAATACCCTCAATGGGAACGCGGATTACCTGCCCCTTCTTGGAAATCACCATCAATTCTTCTTCATCGGTTAGAACGAACGAAGTCACCAATTCGCCGGTTTTGGCGGTAATCTCCGCGGCTTTGATCCCCGAACCGCCGCGGTTTTGCAAACGGTATTCTTTGATATCAGTGCGTTTGCCATAGCCGTTTTCCATCACCGCCAGCACCAGCCGCCGAACAGGCTTGCCGTCCGCGCCAGCCGCCGGCTTGGCCGAAACCGCGTCCATCCCCACCACTTCATCGCCCCGCTTCAGCGCGATAGCCTTGATGCCCGCGGCTTGCCGCCCCATCGGACGCACATCTTTTTCTTTGAAACGCACCGATTGGCCTTTTTTGGTCACCACGATCAATTCGTCATCGCCGGAAGTTTTGGCCACCTTGCGCAACAAATCGCCTTTTTTCAAAGTGATGGCAATCAGCCCCGAGCGGCGGATATTGTCAAAATCATCTATCGCGGTTTTCTTGGCAATGCCGTTCTTGGTCACGATGAGAAGATATTTGCCTTCATCGTTTTGCCCGCCGCCGTTTGATTTTGATTTGCCTTTATCCGCGCCGGCGCGGCCCAGCGACATTAAGTAGAGCACTTTTTCCTGCGGCCCCAAATCCAAAAAATTAACCAGCGCCCGGCCCTTGGCCACGCGCGCGCCCTCGGGAATTTCGTAGGCCAAAGTTTGGAAAACCCGCCCCAGATCGGTGAAAAACAAAATCCGGTCGTGAGTGTTGGCGATCAGCGATTGCTCCACGATATCATCGCCCACGGTTTTAAGGCCGATAATCCCCTTGCCGCCCCGTTTTTGGATTTTGTAGGTTTTGGGATCAATCCGCTTGATGTACCCGGAATTGGTAAGCGTGATTGCCACCTCTTCGTCGGGAATCAGGTCGGCTTCGGAAATTTCGCCGATTTTGTGGATATAGACTTTGGTGCGCCGTTCGTCGCCATAGGTTTCTTTGGCCTTCGCCAGCTCCTTCTTGATCACCGCTTTGATCTTGGCCGGACTTTTTAATACGCCGGAATATTCCTCGATTTTGGCTTCCAGCTCTTTAAGCTCGTTGTCTATTTTTTCCCGCTCCAGCCGCGCCAGCGCCGCAAGCTTGGTTTCCAAAATCGCGTTGGCTTGGATTTCGTCCAATTTGAACCGCTTCATCAAATTGTTGCGCGCGTCTTCGCGGTTCTCGGATTTGCGGATGATACGGATCACCTCGTCAATATCGGCCAAACATTTCACCAATCCGCGCAAAATATGCGCCCGATCTTTGGCGCGGTCAAGCTCAAACTGAGTGCGGCGCGTAACCACTTGTTTGCGATGGTCCAAAAAATAATTCAACGCCTGCGCCAAACTCAAAACCTCCGGCTGGATTCCATCCACCAGCGCCAGCATATTCAAATGGAAAGTGCGCTGGAGATCCGTGAACTTGTAGAGCCGGTTGAGAATTTTTTGCGGCTGGGCGTCGCGGTTCAAATCAATCGCCACGCGCATCCCCTCTTTGTCGGATTCGTCGCGCACATCCTTGACGCCGTCAATCTTTTTTTCCGCCACCAGCTTGGCAATTTGTTCCAACAAGCTTGATTTTTGCACTTGGTAAGGAATGGAAGCGATGATGATTTGATAGCGATCGGTTTTTTCGTTTTGGATAATTTCCGCCTTGCCGCGGCAAACGATCGGGCCTTTGCCTTGCGAATAGGCCGCGATAATTTCTTTGCGGTCAAAAATTTCGCCGCCCAGCGGAAAATCGGGCCCTTTGATGAATTGGAACAAATCTTCCGTGGCGGCTTTCGGCTCATCCAGCAAATAGACCAGCGCGTCGCAGACTTCCCCCAAATTATGCGGCGGAATATTGGTGGCCATCCCCACGGCAATACCCAAAGAGCCGTTTAAAAACAGCTGGGGCAAAGGAGACGGCAAAACCGCCGGTTCTTTGCGCGTGCCGTCATAGTTATCGATAAAATCAACCGTGTTTTTGTCAATATCCTCCAAAACCGCCTCGCCGGCGCGCGACAAGCGGCACTCGGTGTAGCGCATCGCCGCCGCCGAATCGCCATCAATTGATCCGAAATTGCCTTGGCCCTGCACCAAAGGATAGCGCAGAGTGAAATCTTGCGCCAAACGCACCATGGTATCATAGACCGCGGCATCGCCATGAGGATGATAGCGGCCCAAAGTGGAACCGACCACCGTAGCGGATTTTCTGTACTTGGCGGTGTGCCGCAATCCCTCTTCCAGCATCACATAAAGAATGCGCCGCTGAGCGGGCTTTAATCCATCCCTTACATCGGGAAGCGCGCGCGACACAATCACCGACATCGCGTAATCAATGTAGGAATCCTTCATCACCGACACAATCTCGGCCGATTTGACTTGTTCGAATTCCAGTTTTCCCTGGTCCTTATCCGATTTTTTCGATTTAGCCATAAATCTTGCTCAATTTTCAATTTTCAAACTTCAATTTTCCCGCCAAAGGACGGGTCCGCCTCCGGCGGACAATGAATTTTCAATTATCAATGAGCCAAACGGAATGCTAATTTGAATTCTGTTTGGAGTATTAGAAATTGTAACATTCATTGGAAATTGAAAATTGTTAATTGGAAATTACGGGTTCAGCACAATGATTTTCGCTTCTTCGGGAGAAATTTCTTTTTTCTTGATGGTTAACTTCGGCAAAGGTTCAATTTGGCCCACCCCCGCGGCCTTCAAAAATTCTTTCAAATCGCCGGCCTCCAATTTCAGTTTTGGAATTTCATAATTCATCGGCACGCCGATGCTGGGCTCTATCTGCGAAATAATTTTTAATGTTTCTTTGGCGCCCAAATCTTTGCCGCCGAGAACGGGAAACATCAAAATATCAACATTGCCGATCTTTTCCACCTGCGCCATCGCCAATTCCTTGTCCGAAAAATTTCCCAAGTGGCACAGCTTCATTTCCTCGGCCTCAATGGTGTAAATCGTTCCCGCCGGCGATTCTGCCGAAACGCCGGTTTTGCCGAAATTAAAATCCGTGCCGCGGACATAAATCCCCTTGATCTCGTATTCTCCCGGCCCGTCAACCACGAAAGCGCCGGGCGCGATTTTGTCCAGATCGCCTTTCCCCAAGGTATAGGAATTGTTCGACAGCAAAACAATTTGCGCGCCGGTTTTCGCCGGAGCTTTAAGGCCGGTCTCGGCCTCGCCGGGCGGGTCAATCAAAATCACGATATTCTCCCCCTTCCCCTTGGAAACGATGATTTCAAAACAAGATTGTCCGTGCCAAATTATTTGCATAGGATTAAGTTCAATTCCAATTCCAATTTCAATTCTCCACTCTATCACATAACGAACGCAGATTCAAATTTTGAAATCGGCGGCAATTTGCGCCATCGCCGCGTCCACCTTACCAAAAATAAATAGACATTTGTTTTTCTCCGGCAAACTCAAACGCCTATTTTTTAATTTTTTGGCGGAAAATATCGGCAAAAAAAATTATGGCAAAAAAAATCAGAACCGCGCCGGCGGCATATCCTCCGTAAATCACCGCTTCGTTTAAAAACCGGCTGACTCCTTCCAAGCGCAAAATCTCGGCGCTTACCATCAAAAAGAATGCCAATATCCATATTCTAACCGCTTTGCCCAAAACTTTCGCTTTGATAATCGCTTTCCCTCGTTTTGACTTCCCAACGATCCGGCCGATTGCGGAGCGCGCAAATAAATCTTGCGTTCCGTCGCCGATGACGCGGGAAAAATAACCGCCGAAAAGAACGATTGCCGCCGCCGAGGCCAGCTCAAAAATTCCGCCGAAAACACGATCTATAAAATTATTCATAAATCAAATCACTTTGAATTGCTTTTAACGGCAAACGCCGATTCTACCATTTGGCCTTGTGCAGGCCGATGTCATAGCCGAAGCGGTTAAACAGAATATGCAAAAAAAATGTCATCGCGAAGATCGTGCCCCATACCAGCAAATCGCCGGTCAGATAGCGTCCCACATACCCCTCCAAAAAAATAAAACTGCCGATCACATAATTGGTTTGGTCCCACGGCATAAAGGGCGCCCCCGGCGGCAAACCCAAACGCCGCTTGATAAACGCCGCGGCCAAATCGCCCGCCACCGCGCCACCGGCAAAAAGCAAGGAAAATATCCATAGATTGACCGATTTGTAATCCAGCAATGAAAGCTCCATCGCCCAAGAAAACCGGTAGAGCCACCATTGCAACAGCGCGATCCCCATTCCCACCGCCAAAGCAACCGCCGCGCCGCGCCAAGTTTTGTGGTCGCCAAAAATTCTCTTGCCGCGCCAGCTCTTGCCAAAATCAACCGGCTTGGCTAAAAAATCAAAAATTCTGGCGTTGCGCACCAAAGGCGGCGTCATATTGGCAAAATACGCCGGCAGAAAAAAATAAAAACAGGAAATAATAAAACTAATCGCCTCCATTATTGCTACTTTACTACTTTATGATAAAATTTCCAATATGCTCAAATGCGATCTACATATTCACAGCCGGTATTCTTTTGATTCTCTGGCGGACCCGAAACGGATTGTTAATTTGGCGTTATCGCGCGGCATTCAATGCATTGCCATCGCCGATCATGGCAATATCCGCGGATCGCTTGAAGCGCGAGAATACGCCGAAAAAAACAGCTTGCCGATGCTTGTCATCATCTCCGAAGAAGCCAAATCCAAACAAGGCGACATCCTGGCGCTAAACATCAAAGAACAAATCCCCGATCATTTGTCCGCCAATGAAACATTGCGAAGAATAAAAAAACAGGACGGAACGAGCATTATCGCCCACCCTTTCGGCTCGTTTTGCGGTTTCAACGAAAATTTGGAAAATTATCTTGGCCAATTCGATGGCATTGAAATTTTAAACGCTTCGGTATTCAGCGGCAACAAAACCGCGGCGGCGTTCGCGAAAAGGCACAACCTGCCGTTTACCGCCGGCTCCGACGCGCATTTTACCAACCGCTTTGTCGGCAAAAGCTGGCTGGAATTGCCGCTGGATTATTCCCCCGCCCTCACCGCCGCGCAAGTGATTGCCGCCATCAAACAAAAAACCGGCAGTATCGCCGGCGCCCCCGAGCCATTTTTCTCCAAAGCCCTTGACCACACCTTCCGCTCCCTTGCCAAACTGAAAAAATTTGCCAAACAATAAAAATTTGAAAAAATTTCACATTATTGAAATATTTTCAAAATGGGAAAGCGTAAATCTTGGACCGATAATTTTTTGGAAAATTTTGGGGCGGTCGTCGGACAAAAGCTCCACGGCAATCACATCGATTTGCCATTTGGAATTAAGCGGAATTCGATTCTTTATCAGCCACATTTCCGCGGCTTTGGCGATCTTCCATTTTTTCGTTTCATTAACTTTATCCTGCGCCAAAAATTTATTGTTGGCTTTAATAGTTTTCACCTCTACAAACGCGAAAACATCGCGTTTTTTGGCAACGATGTCCACTTCGGCGATTTTGGGTCCGCCCGTAGCGCGCAGAAAAAAATTTCGGTCCAAAATCTTATACCCTTTATTTTTCAAATAATCCGCCGCGATCTTTTCCCCCAATGTTCCCGTTATTTTTGTGTTCGGCATATTGGATATCCAATTTTTTTTTCAATCGGCGGCGGCGGAAAAAAGAAACCGCGAAATAAGCCGCCATCATAAAAAACACAAAAACGATCAACGCCATCAAGCCGGTAAGATTGCTGTAAGCCTGCCACCACGGCTTGCCAAAAAATTCTTCCTTTACGCGAGGCAAAACGACCAGCGTGCGTAAAAATTCGCCCAAAGACAGATCTTCGGTTTTCCCCACGGCCAGAACATAATTGCCGCTGTTGCCGGAATTATAAATTTTAATTTCATATTTTCCGGAAGGAACTTTTTGCGCCCACTCCGGACCCTTGGCGTAATAATCATTGGCGAACGGCTCATATGTAACCAACCACAATGAGTTATCGGCGGGAATGTTGGCAAAAATCTCTCCGTCTTTATGAATTACCGCCGAATAATCAATTCTTCCCGTTTCAATCCGCGGCGACAGCAAATTCACATAAAGCAAAAACGGCGCTTTCGCGTCAATCGAATAAACCGCCGGCTCGCCTTCCAGCCAACCATAATATGCTTTGGAAATTTCCGGCCTTTCAATTTTAATTTCGGCGTTCGCCCCTTCCATCCGCGGCAGATGCGCGCCGGCCGGCGGGACAAAAACAAACAACAACGCCGCCAAAACGATAAATCTCAAAAAAAATTTGGCATCCATATCTTCCAGAATACCAAAAATTTTCAAAAATAATAAATCAGCCTATAAAATAAACTACCCGGGGCAGAGTCCCGAGGCATTCCTTCCGCTCCGCTACGCTCCGGCTATTCATCCCCGCGACAAAGCCGACGGGGTATTCTGGCAGAGATAAATAAAAGGAGACGAGCAATACTTTGCTACGTCTCAATAGCTTGCCGCAACATATCAGGAACATATTCCGCAACAATATCAATTGATTGTTGCAAGTAAAGCGGCAATTGGTTATAAGATTTCTCCCCATGCTCCAGAATCAACCGCCGAACATAGCACACGCGACCGGTGTCTATGTCCGCATATTTATGTCCCACAAGACCTCTGCCCCAGGTTTCAGCGAAAACAGTGCTCACCGGACAGGCGCTATAGTGCAAATCTTGCGGCTCAAAAAGATATTCTGTCGCCTTCATGAATTCAGTATCAAGCGGATTATTATCGCCTATCCGCCGGCAAGCAGATTCAAATACCGCATAACTTTCCGCAAAATAACTATTGAAGCTACTAAAATATGCTTCTCCCCAGTGCGGATATTTACCCGATCCAACCGCCGCAGTAACCGCAAAAAGAAATGCCACCGAAGCTCTGTGAGAATTAACCGGGCAAAACTGGTCGCTTGCGCTCTTCCACACCAGCGCCGGCATAATTGCCTGCGCCAATTTAACAATATCATATTCCATCATCAATCCCTCTCCAATATTCTTACTAAGAACATAGCGCCCTCGGCGCTTTGGAATTATACTAATCGAAAACCACGGTTTGTCAACTACCCTACTTAGTTTTTGAATCCAAACTTTTCACCTCTTCGGCAAATTCGCCCCGGACCATCTGCGCAGCGAATTTTTTAGGGAAGATGATTCTGATACCCGATGTCAATCGCACTTCTATTTCCCCTTCCCCGCCACCGCGATTGCTTTCTGTCGCCGGACGGCGGTTTTTTTCTTCAAAACTTTTTTCCTCCGAATCATTGTCATCACTTGCGTTTACCCCGGTATCGGGCAAAATCAGCCGATTGTCTTTTAATATCCCCGCGAATTCAAAGGTGGCCGCGAAATTTTTCGCCGCCAGCGGCGCGGCATTGGCGGCAATACCATAATCGGTTGCCAAAATCGCGGGCAAGTTTTTGGGCAACGCCCCGCCGGCAAAACGCGCGGCAAGCGCGGCAAACAGCGCCGGCGTTGCCGCCGCGGCAAAAATTTCTTTTTGGCGATCCTTTTGGTGAAAATCAAAAAGGGCAAGCGCCGCCGGCGAAATTGAATAATTGCCGGCGAATTTTTCCAAAAGTCCAAAATGCGCCAACGCGCCAATCCTCACCGACACCGCGCCGCAAAATCCGCCATAGCCCAAACCGCGCGCCAGCGCGGCGCGCGAATGCGGACCCTGCCCCAAATCATCAAAAATTTTTTTTGTCGCCAAAATCGCGGATCTCAAATCCAGCGCGGGATAGGCACGGCTGCGAACTTTTTTACCCGCGGCAAGACTTTTGTTTTTCCCCAATTCTTGCACCATTTCTTTATTTTTATCTTTTTTTATCTTAACAAAATATATTCGCTCGCGCAATCAAAAAATTTGTGCTTCAAAAAATGCTTAATCCACAGCTAAACAGAGTTTTCCACAGGTTGCAAGATAAATTCATTATTTTTATCTCAAATTTGAGATAAAAATATATATGCGCCAAACATATTCCCTGTGGATAAATAAAAAGCTGCTTTTAAAAGCAGCTTTTAAAATTTTGTGAGTCTTTATGAGTCAGCTCGAACTCACTTTACCAAAAACTGTTGACTTTGGACAGGGGCAAGGGCTTGTTTGACCCCCGACTATGCTTCACTTGCCCCTCTCCGGCGTACCTCCGAGGGTCTGCGTTCGCAATTAGCCGCTGGCGCACCAGCCGGCCCGGAATCGAGGCATCCACAACGCATTTTAGCCGCAGGTGGGGGGTAAAAGGTGTGCGTTGTGGAGTTTAAAAACTCTGCATTCACTCTGCATTCTAAGGAATGCAGAGTTTGGAAGAATGCAGAGTTTTTAAAATGCCTCGATTCCGGGCGGGTCAGTGGCTGTTCCAAGGCTTGAGCCTTTGCGCCGGTGCTGTTTTCCCCTCCTCTAAAAGAGAGCCAGCTGATTGGCAAGCAAGGAAAGCTGGCTTTTTTGTATAGGTCGGGGAAAACAGCACCTTGGTTCTACTTTGGGGAAGGTTTGTGCGCGTGTCCGGCTGGTGCTTGCGGCGCAAAATTGCCGAATCCTGCAATGCTCCAAGGCTGGCAGACAGGGGCCGCCGGAAACCGCTCCCCCGCAAAAAGCCACTTAACGAAACCTACGGCAAAAACCGCTTCGCTATATCAAATACCGTCTCCGACGGACTTTGATATTTTTTCCCTCCGGTTTCTATGGCTTTTTGCTCCTCCGCTTTTCCCGAAAGAATTTTGCTAAACCGCAAAATCCTTTCCGAAAATTTCCGGCTCGAAATGCAAATCAGCCGCCGCCGTCCGGCTTTTAAGAATTCCGCTTTGGGGCGTAATTCTTAAAACACCCTTTTCCTATCGTCAAAGAGAGCAAGGCCGGACGGCGGCGGCTGATTTCACTCAACACCCTACGGCCAGCTTATAACAAGCAATTTTGGCTCCCTATGCCGGGGCCTTATCCTTCCGGTAGCTTTCCGCCTCCTCTTCGGCCATCAGTTTTTCCGTCCGCTCAACGCATTCCCGCTCAACTTCATCTCTATCCCGCAAATAATCCGCGCCGATCCCGATCTGCCTTGTAAGCAAATGGAAAGTTTCCTCTTCCCACGGCTTGCCGTCTTCCTCCATCATCTCCCACGGATAAGGCACGGGAAGCGTTCGGATGCCAACGATGCCATTCTCCGGCTTGTTGGCGATATAGCAGCAGCGGGGCGGGGTTTCTTGCAGTTGCTGGATGTTTAGCTCCCATCCGGGCGGCTGGCGGAAGATCGGCCCCATCAGCTCTTTTGCCAGCAATTGCGCGTCTTCCCGATTAACGCGAAAACAGGCTTGGATCCCGCAATTGGCAAGGATGGAATCCCGCAGGTTTTCGGAAAGCTGGCTCAAATTCTGATGGGCCAGTATAAGGGAAAGCTGGTATTTTCTGGCTTCGCTCAAAATCTCGACAAAGCTGTCGGTGGCGAAATTCTGAAACTCGTCAATATACAAATAAAACGGCTGGCGTTTTGTTACCGGCATATCATCGCGGGAAAACGCCGCCATCTTGATCTTGCTCACCATCAAAGCTCCCAATAGATTCGCGCTGTCGCCCAGCCTTCCTTTGTTCAAATTAACCAGCAGGATTTTCTTGTTGTCCATAATATCCCGCAGATTAAACGAGCTTTTCGTTGAGGCGAAAATCTGGCGGATCGCCGGATCGGAAAGAAACGCGTCAACTTTGTTGAGCGTTGATTCCAGCCATTCGTTCCAAGTCCGAACGGGCAGCGATTCAAAGTATTTGAACCGCTGGAGGCAGGACGGGCTTTTGACATTGCGCAAAATCTTTTTGCGCACCGCCGGATCGGTCAAAAAAAGCGGCAGCTCAACGAGCGTCAAATTGTTTTCCACTAGCGCGATCAAAGAATTGCGCATAATGTCGGCCATCCTTTCGCCCCAAGCGTCCGCCCATATCTTTTTGAACGCTTCCACCAATTGCGCGGCCAGCCGTTCCGGCGGAATGCCCTTGATCGGCTCAAGCGGGTTAAAGCTGGCCGTATTCTCAAGATCGGTCGGATCAATCAAAACGATGTCTTTTTTGAAATCTTTTTGCGTCCAAAAATACAGCCAGCCCTTGATGTCCTCGATCAAATCGCCGTGCGGATCGATCATCCCGAAGCCTTCGCCTTGGATGATGTCTTGAATGATAAGCGATTCAAGAAATTTCGACTTGCCGGAACCGGACGCGCCTACGGCGTAAAAATGGGTGCTTCGGTATTTCGTATCAATGCCCTTGATGTTGCCCTCCAACCCCGTGGCAACATTCAACGGCCCGTTCACCCAGCCCAATCCCATCCTTCCTTTTTCCACCGGAAACCGCCACAAAGGATATTCCAAATACGCCGCTTTCCCTTCCGGTAAAAGCGGCAAAATCTCTTCTTTTCCAAACATACTTTTTAAAAACGCCTTGAGAGCCGTCAAGGCTCGGCGGTTCCGCGGTTCATCCATAGCTTTAAGCGAGATTCAAAAATCCTCTTGATTTGCGGTCGACTTTTGAGAAATCAAAACCCACGGCATCGGCGATATTTTCCGATCCGAAAACTACGCAATGATGAACGGTTCCGGCGAACGCGCCCAACTCCTGCGTGTCGAAAATATCCATATTTTCCAGCGTAACCCTGCGCTTGGTTATCTTGTCGTAAAGCATGATCAGAAGATAAATCGGGTAGATCGAAAACACGACAAAGCCGGGCATGTTGGCCATAAACTGCATAAACTTGCTGGGCCGCTGGGTAAGATACCAGGCGATGAGCAATTGCTTGCCGTACTCTTGGGCGCAAACATTGACGACATAGCCGTCAAAATACTTGCTCTTAATGATCAAGAACAGCTTGCCATCACCTTTTAATCTTCTTAACAACGACGGGAAAACCACTTCTTGAGCGACCGAAAGCGTGGGCGGTTCCAGCTCGTCCAGCCGGGCTTCAATCATCTTGTAAAAGTCCTGCTGGCGGCCTTGCGCGCCCTCGATTAAAACGCTCCATTGCTCAACAATTTCGGTTTCTTTCAATTTTGCCATTTTTTTAAAATTACAATACAACAAAAAACGCCCTCGGCCTTTATTCGAGCAAGTAGCGCAAGCTTTCGCTTTTTGCCGATCTCCAAATTGGCGTCAAAATGTTTTCGGGATTTTCCAAACCATACGCTTTTTCGCAAGCGAACCAGAATATGTCGCTGCCGGTTTGGCTGCCATCCGCCTTTCTGACGATCTGGCGCAGGTTTTCCTTCCGCTCTTCGGTCAAAGCCACGGTCAGCACCCGGAAATTGGAAATATCCAATTTCCGCTTCTGCCCGCCTTCGGCCCGCCAATTCCAATATGCCCGCAATTTGTTGAGCATCCGCTCAAGCGTCATCGTCGAACGGTCGGCTTCTAAAAAGAAATGTAAAAGATCGCCTTTGTCCTCAATGGTGAAAAATGCGTCCGGGGCAATCGGCAACCGCTCCCCCTCGAAATACACGCCGTCAATCACGCCCGGCTCCTGCCAAGCATAAAGCTTTGCTTGGCCGGTAGCTTTCAAGGCCAACTCAATGGTCGTTTTAAAATCGGAGATCATCAGAGAATGCGACATAAAAGAAACGCCCGCGTCTTTGGGCTGTTTTGCGGGCGCGGGCTGGTTCTTGCCTTCGGCAACCAGCGCGGCTCCTTTCTTTGCCAAACTGTAAATCAAATGTACTGCCGGATGAAATGATCCGAACTGGCTGGCCGGACGCTCCACATAACCGCCGTGGTATAGAAGTTGGAGGCGCGAGCGAACGCTTCTGTCTTTAAATTCCGGGTGAAGCGCGATAATATGCTTGCTGTCCAAAAAGCGGTTTGCGGCCAGATCGTTTAAAATCGCCAAGTCTATTTCTCCGATCCGAAATGATTTCGGCGTTTGACTTCTTTCGAATTTTCTAAACTTATGCTTTGGCATTTTTGATGGTTCTGCTGGAATAATATATCCATTTATACCTTCCCGATTGCAGATGGATGATCAAGGATTTCACTTTCAAAAGTTTAAAGCGGGAATATGTCTTTTCCCAGTTAAAGGTTCTCGCTTTTAGAATAAAAATTGCCAAAGACGGTTTAAGCGCGTTCAATTTTTCAATTGAATTTAGCCGGATTGAAGCGTGGTCAATTTCAATCCCGACCGTATGGCCGCCCTTTTGGGCGAACACGTCAATCCGGCCTTTTCTATTCCGCCAAACTTCTTTTTCCGTTCGGGAATAATAGCCGCGATTATAGAAATACCGCTTGATCCAAACCTGAATCTTCGAATGATCATTTGTTTTTATTTTTAATAAATCTTCGACTAAAGAATCCATTTGTTTTAATAATCCGATTATTGGGCAAACTCCACTAATTATTAAAATGGCATATCTTCTAGCTTGATCTCTCCTAATTAATCAGCGTTCGCCATTTTTTCTTCTTTCTCTAGAAGCCCATCTTTGATCCAGAAAATCCGGTCAACATATTTGCGATCGTCCGGTTCATGCGTGACTAAAACGATTGTTTGTCCCAATTCTTTGTTCAATTTTTTAAAAAGTTCTAATATTTCCCTTGAGGAATTGGTATCCAAATTCGCCGTTGGCTCATCGGCAAATAAAATCTTTGGGTTATTGATCAGGGCTCTGGCGATCGCCACTCTTTGCTGTTCGCCACCCGATAATTCATTAGGGCGGTGGTCAGCGCGATCTTTTAAACCAACCTTATCAAGTATTTCAATGGCTCTTTCCTTATAACTTCGGCGGGAACCGTTCAAAGCAAAGGCTGGCAAAAAAACATTTTCCGCGGCTGTTAATTCAAAGATTAACGCATATTCTTGAAAAACATACCCTAAACGCCGAAGACGAAAGATAGTTTTTTCGTGATCGCTCAATTTTAAAACATCCACTCCGTCAATTAACAATTCTCCTTCCGTAGGACTGTCTAGAAGGCCCAACTGATGCAGTATCGTCGATTTACCGCTTCCGCTTTTACCCATAATGGCCACGAACTCACCTTCCTCTATTTCAAAACTAACGCCCTTAAGGGCATATGTTGGCACTTTGCCGGAATAAGTTTTTTTTAAATTTTTAGCTTTAATATCAATATTCATAATATTTTTAAGTTTAAGCGCCCCAAATTGCTTTTAAAATATTTTCTTTGGCCGCTCGCCACGCCGGAACAAAACCGGCAATCAATGCGGCGATTAAAATACTAAAAATGCCTTGAGCCACTTGATATTCTTTTATGGTTAAAGAAATATCGCCGATAGCAAGGGCGATCGGATGGCTTATAAAATACGGCTCAATGAAACAAAACATTGCGATCGAACCAAATATAATACCGGAAATTGCGTAAAAAAATGACTGCAAAACATAAGAGATTATAATCGTATTATCTTTAATCCCAATGGCTTTAAGAATACCTATCTGTCGTCTTTTATTTATCGTATTGACGTAAGTCAAAATAAAAATTGTAGTGGCGGCGACCACTAAGCCAATGGCGCCAATCATTCCGGTTATTAAATCAAAACTGCTCGTAATGCTGTTAAGCATGCTCGTATATTCCGTCCATTTCCTGACCTTTAAATTGGGTGCAAGTTTTTTAATTTGCTCAATATACCGATCTTCATCGCCGGTTTTATTGATTTTTACCAAAATTTGCGAAGCTCTGTCGTCGGAAAGTTGCAAAATGGATTTTGCCTCTTTGGCGGTAATATATGCCTCTTGATCAATAAGGGTGAACTTAACCTTGGAAACACCCCGAACCGTATATTCTCTTTGGACTCCATTGCCAAAATTAAGTTTTACTTTTTCGTTAATTTTCGCTCCGCCGAGACTTCTGATTTCTTCGGCCGCCCCATAGCCGCCAGCGATATCTGAACCCAAAACAATATCGTCGCTTCCCGTCTCTTCCAAATAATCACCGGCGATAATATGGTTGGAAATTCCGGTAACCAGCGGCTCTTCTCCCGGATCAATGCCAATAACTTCCCATGAACCATATTTATATTGCCCATCCTTATTTTTATCATACGCAAAAGTTGCCATCAGATTATAATGCGCCACTGTCGCAATCACCCCGGGAATGTTTTGAATTTGCCGTCTTAATTCTTCCGTATGGACAATGTAATTTTCTCTCGTCGGCTCCTCTTGCGGATCAATAACAATATTAGCCACGGAATTGTTAATGAGCTGATTATCGAGAGTTGTGGTAACGCCGCTTAAGAGAGAATTAGTAAAAATTAGATTAACAAAAGCCAACGAGAGAATAAAAATCATTAGAACAATAATGCTTTTGTTGCCATTGACAATCGATTTGTATCCCAGAAAGAATGCCACTTTTAAATCTTTCATCATAATAGAAATATCCTTTTATACATTAAAAACTCCAAAAACGATTTTTAACAACTGGCTGTTTAAATCGTTTGTCGCTTAAATGATTACTTTATCGCTATCATTAAGCCCCGAAATTATCTGGGTCTCAACGGAATTCGACAAGCCGGTCTTAATTTCAATCTCTTTTGTTTTATTACCGTCAGACATGTGCACGAATTTTTTCCCATCGTGTTCGATGATCGCCCGCGATGGAATCTTTAACGCCCCCGAAACCTGCGCAGTTACAATATTAACGTTTGCGGTCATCCCCGGTTTAATCGCATCGCTAGGGTTTTCCAATGAAATAGTCGTTTCGTAATAAACAATTCCGGAGATAACGGTTGGCGCGGAATTTACAATAACCACCTTGCCGCTGAATTTCCGGCCGGAAATCGCATCGAATGTAATATTGCATTGGTTGCCAAGCGCAATATCGGCAATGTCAGATTCGGGAACTTTCAAATTGATCGTCATCTCGCTTTCAGGAATCATGCTAATCAACGATTCGCCCGCCTGAATCATTTCACCGGGATGTTTTTTGACATCCGCAATTTGTCCGTTTGCCGGAGCAACCAAATTGCCGTCTGCAATTTGCGCTGCCAATAATTCAACTTGCGCCTGCGATGATTTGACTTGACTCTGTATTTTCTTGATATCATTGCCGTCCGGTTTGGCGACAACTTCGTCAAATGAATCATGGCTGGCATTCAACTGGCCTTCCGCCGAGATTAATGCCGCTTTCACTCCGTTTATTGAACTTTCATTAGCTGACTTGGTTAAAGAAATTTCTTTGATTATCCCATCGATTTGTGCCAAAGTTGCCACAATATAGCTTCTTTGGGCATCAAGATTGGTTTTATCGGCGGTTGAAACAGTATCGCGCCAAGCGTCATTTTCGCAAATATTGCGAATCTCAAGCGACAAATCGGATATTCGGGCCAGCGTTTTACTGGATAAATCCAACGCGTTATCAATCGCATCAAACGACTGGGCCGAAGAAATGTTATCAATGGCTTCTTTTAGTGAAGTTGTTTTGCTTTCAATTATCCGTGAATCTTCACAAACAAGAATACTGTCCTCGCCTTGAGGCGCAAAATAAGTCCTTTGCAATAAACCGACGAAATTCTGCGCATTGTAAGCAACGTTATAGGCATTTTGTAAACTATTAAAACCGGTTTGATAAATGCTATTTTTTTTATCGGCGGTGGCATTTATTGCATCGCTCAATGCCTGCTTTGCGTTATCGTAAGCAATTTGATAATTTTGTTTGGCGGTTGAAGCGATTTTTACTTCATCGCCAGAAGCTCCTGCCATTAATTTATCCAAATTGGCCTGCTGGAATTCTAAATTCGCTTCCGCTTGCTGGAGCTGAATTTCTAACTCGTTAATATCCAGCGTCGCCAATACTTGCCCGGCGATTACCGTTTGATTTGTTTCAACATCAACCGATTTAATCTTTTCGGCACCCTTAAAACTCAAATTAAGCAAATCGCCTTTTTTAACTGTGCCCGTTTCGCTGACCGCTTGCACCAACTCCCCGCGAGTTGCCGATACCATCTCGTAAGCCGAACTCTTTGGCTTGATTATTGAATAAAGCACAAAAAGCCCGGCGAAAACCGCCAATAAAAAAATAACTAAAAACTTTTTATTTAATTTCATATTTATAATTTGATAATTCGCGTACTTTTCCTTCAATTTTTTTGGCGATGTTTCGGCAAAGATTACGGTATTCTCCCGAATTTTTATCCAAACTTATGGCCATTTCCCTCTCTTTGGTAAAATTAAGCGGTTTGCCAATCACGATCTCGGCTGTTTTTTTTAATTTCAAACCGCCATGAGGAGGCATCAATTCTCTCGTTCCCATCAACGCTACCGGCAATACCGGAACACCGCCATCCAAATGCAATTTGCCCACACCGAACTTAAATTCGCGCATAACGCCGTCATAAGCGCGACCGCCTTCAGGATAAACTACCAAACAATATCCGTTTTTCAGCATTTTAACTGCGGTTTCAATCGCCTGTTTTTTTGATTCATCGCTTTTGCGATTGACTGGAATCACACCGCCCCATAAATAAACCGAGTCGCGCAATATCTTTTTAAAACCGGTATATTGATCAACTTGGGAAAGAAACGTGAACTTACGCGGAGTGATAATATAGCCGCTCATAAACGAGTCTGCATGGCTAAGATGATTTGACACCAGAATAAAATTCCCCTTTTGGGGAATGTTTTCCAACCCTTTGATATCTTTGATGAGAAAAGTCCTTATCGGCGTAGCCAAAATAATTCGCGAAACAGCTGAAATTAATGTATTCATTGTTTTTTCAAAAAATTTAGGCCCACAGAAACTTTTACTATTTCATCAATTTTGCGCTCGAACCAAGCAATCGTTTAGCGTCATTGATCATCTCCTCGATAATTTCGGCGCAAGGCACGATCTTTCTTATCCCTCCCGCGCAAGTCCCACATAACAGTGCTGACAAATCGGCGTTGACGCCGCCTTTATTGCCGACAAATCTTTCGGATTTGATCTCCCCTGGAAACGGATTATTTTCCTCAAGCTGGCGCATAGATTCCACAAATTTATTTTTGATCATCCGTACCGGATGGCCGGTAAAACGCGCCACAACAACAATGTTTTCATCGGTTGCATTGATCACCGCTTTTTTGTAACTCTCGCTTATCTGACATTCAATCGCCGCCAGAAAACGCGTACCCACCTGCGCTCCATCTGCGCCCAAAACTAAAGCTGCGGCAAAAGTCTGGCCATCGCAAATACCTCCTGCGGCTATTATCGGAATGCTCTTTACTGCTTGCTTGGCCTGCGGCACTAAACACATGGTTGTGCTCTCGCCGATATGGCCTCCCGATTCAAGACCTTCGACCACCACCGCATCCACGCCGGACTGTTCCATTTTCGCAGCCAGACGCACACAAGGCACTACTGGAATTATTTTTACCCCGGATTGCCTTAAGCGAGACATTATCGGTAACGGATTGCCGCCGCCGGTAAAAACAACCTGCACTTTTTGGTTAATGATCACCTTAACCAAATCCACCACCTTGGGATTCTGCATTAAAAGATTTACGCCAAAAGGTTTGTCCGTCAACGTCTTGGTTTTTTTGATTTCACCCTCAAGCCAAGACGCTTGAGCAAAACCCGATCCGATCACTCCCAACCCGCCCGCATTGGACACCGCGGACGCCAAAATCGATTCCGAAACGCCGGCCATGCCGCCTTGAATGATCGGATATTTGATATTTAAAAGTTTGGTAAGCTTATTGTCGCTGAACATAAAAATTTTATCGGCATGATTCCCTCGCTTGATGCGGTTTTTAATTTAACTTTAATTATTTTACAAACTTGGAGTTTATCTCAGAGATAAGATGATGCCCGAATTTATAGTTGAAGATATTTGAATATACCGGTCCTAAAAAAATGAAGTGAGCTTCAGCGGCCAAATACTTTACGGAGATATTGAAACGGCCATCCTCGTCCAATCTTCGAACCGATACCGGAATGAGAACGTTCCGAAGCAAACCGAAATTTGCAATTTTACTTAACCGATGGACATACTCAATGTCTTCGCCTAATTTTATTTTTTCATCGAATCCACCCGCCGTTCGATGAACATTTCTTTTGCAAAAGATGCAAAATCCCGGTGCATGGGCGAAAATTTTTTTAGTCACCCGCATATACAGATTTACCGATCCGTGTAAAAATTTATCGATCCGCCTGTCGCTTAAGGGCTTGATTAGACAGGTGGCCACGGAAAGATCGCTGTTTTTAATTTCCGTCGTTGCTTTTTCCAAAAAATCTGGCGGTAAAACCACGTCTGCGTCCAAAAATAAAAGCCATCCGCCCCGGGCGGCTCTCGCTCCATTGTTGCGGCCTCGACCCGGCATTCCGCCGTCAACCACCTTGGCCCCGAATTCTAAAGCAATCGAACGCGTGGCGTCGGTTGAATCATTGTCGGCCACTATTAATTCAAAATCCCTGAAGGTCTGTTTTTGAATAGACTTTAGGAGGTAAGGCAGGAATTTTTCTTCATTGAAAGTCGGGATAATAACGCTTAGCATAATAATTTTCAATTTCAGTTTTGGAATAAAAACGCAATAATTTGATTTGATATTTTTTCTGAATCAATTTTTTTATTGAGAAATGAATATTCCAAAAGCAGCCCATCCATCATACTGGTAAGCAACGAAGTTAAAAGCCTGCTATCAACTTTTTCAGTTAATTTCTTGCTCGCCGACACTTCCTCAATCACCGGTTGGATTAAATTAACAATTTGCTCTCTTGACCGTGTGATATGTTTTGTTATTTTGGCTTCATTCGGCGACAGTTTTAACACCAAAGATTTAATGAGATTTTTTTCCTTAAAACCAAAATCCAAATAATTTTTAATCAGTCTGTGTAATTTCTTATCAGTCGTGCTCTCGCTCATCGCTTGAGCAATGGATAAGTTTAAATCGTTGAAAACATTATCAATAACGTTTTCATAAATCTCGGCCTTGCCGGCAAAATGATAATAAAGAGCCGCTTTCGTAATATTAAGTTTTTTGGCAATATCGCTCATTGAAACGCCCAAGTAACTGTATTTGGAAAAAAGACGGCGAGCCGTATTGATGATGTATTTTTTGGTATCTCCAACGATATTCCCGGATTGTTTCGCAATTGTTTCCATAATTTTATTCCACTACTTACTTACCGCTCGGTAAGTTATCCTTAGCATATCAAAAACGGTGGATGTTTGTCAATATATTTTCGCATCTACATAATTCATCTCCCGTATTCTGACGGTTCCTGCCGCGTTTTTTTGAATCAAACTAATAAAACATCACATAAGTTTGCGTAACGAAAAACCAGCTTAAGAAAGCTGGCAAAAAAATTAATGCTTTATAAAATTTTTTTACGAAGCCAAGGCTTCGTCAAATTTATTTATATTTTAAATTTCCATTACCCCCCCCACCTGCGGCTAAAATGCGTTGTGGATGCCTCGATTCCGGGCCGGCTGGTGCGCCAGCGGCTAATTGCGAACGCAGACCCTCGGAGGTACGCCGGAGAGGGGCAAGTGAAGCATAGTCGGGGGTCAAACAAGCCCTTGCCCCTGTCCAAAGTCAACAGTTTTTGGTAAAGTGAGTTCGAGCTGACTCATAAAGACTCACAACAATCGAATTTTCGGGCGAAAGCCCGATTTTTTTGTGCGCGGCGGCTAACGCCGCCCATTCATTTTGGGGCAACGCGAAGATTTTTTTGGCGGAAAGCGAAAAGATCGAGACGAAAAACCGAAGATTTTTTTGGCGAATGCTTTTTTGGCGGATAGATTAAATTTCCAATTTAGAATAATAACCATCCTGCACCATCCTTGCGTGCATTATTTTTCAATTTCCCGATATAAATATTGGCAACGTTCTTTATCCTTTGTCTTTTAATCTTTCAATATAATCAATAACATTTTTAATTTTATCCCACTGCAAGACATCATCTGTTATTTCATTTGTATGCATAATCGGATTTCTGATAGGATTAATTTCTTTTGCATCCGAAGACAACTCTTTTCTATATTTCTTTGGCGTTGGTTTTTTTTCGTTCTTTTTTATAAAAATATCAATTATTTCGCCCAAACAAGATAAATCAGCATAATTCAAATAATGCTCTTCTTTCACAATCTTCCCTTTCAAGGCGTGCCTTTCTTCGTCTTGTTTCCTCAAACCCCTTATAGATTTAATGGAATCAATAATTGTTTTTTCTTCATCATTTTTTTCGTCAAAATAATTTTCTTCTATTTTTTTAATTTTTATATACTCTCTAAGTATATTTTCTAAAATAAATAGATCTTGATAAACCTGCGTATTTTTATAAGAAAGATTTCTCAATTTATCTTTTAAGGTTTTTTTAATACTTTTGTCGCTAATATTTTCATCTATCTTATTTTCAAAATCTTTTTCCCGCCAATTCTTGCTATCCTGCAATCTTCTTTCATACTTTGGCATTAAACCAGCCTCAATGTCGCCTTCATCTTTAAATTCTCCTCTCCAAGGAGTCCAATCTGCTAGAATAACATTTTGAATTTTTCTTAATTCTCTAAGAAAAATTTGATAAAGAGGATCATCTTTTATGATGCCCTCCCTAGAACTCGTAAATCTATCAATTTCCTCGTCCTCAAATCCATCAACATGGATCTCTCCATATAGATATTCTTCAGTAATTCTTTTACTTGTTATTTCTTGAAATAGATTTTCTTGTCTCAATCTCCCATTACAAAATAGATTTATGCTAGCCCGAAAATCACCACCAGATCCCCTTAATAATAAATGTTTGGGCTCCTTTACTGAAGCAATAAATCCTTTAACTTCAATATTATCTTTCCCAAATTTGAAAGAGGTATTATCAATAACTTTATACTTATCTAAATTTTTATATCTATCTATCATTTTTTTATCCTCGCTACCTAAAAACCAAAGGAATTGAGTATTTTCATCAAGTGTTTTTAAGTCAGCTTCGGTAACTTCTTTCTTGTTGACTATAATTTTGAAACTATCATTTTTTTGCAAACTAAATATAAAATTAAACTGAGTCGCTAAATATTTTCTTATAATTTCTTCACCGTTTGAATTTGCTTTTATGCGTTCGAAAATTATTTTTGTTCCAGAAATTTTATTTTTACTAAATAACTTTCTTTTTTCAGCATCCGTTATATTTTCCAGACTATAACGTCCATCTTGCTTTATTCTTTTGTCTAATTCCGGGTTATTTATTTTTCCTCCAGTTATTTCCGAACCTTTCTTTTTTGAAATAATCGTTACTTTCTCGGATATTGAAAGCATGGCAAGTTTTCCTATCCCTTTTCTGCCAATAACATTTCTTTTTGATTTATTGCTTCCGTCTAATCTTCTTGAATAGCCAACTTTTAGAAATTTTTCTTGAAAATCTTTACTATCCATTCCCTTACCGTTATCTTCGACAACCAAACTACCTTCATTTATTGTTATTTCTACTTTTGTTGCCTCTGCGTCCCATGAATTTGAAATTGCTTCTGCTATCACAGTAGCGAAACTTCTATATAAACCTCTCCCTAAGTGGTTTAAAATATCAAGAGAAAATTCAAACTCAAAAGGTTTATCTTCTTTTTCCATAGCTTTTGTTTAAGTGTTCCTTAATGCTTTTTCCGATAACCGATCCAAGTTTTACAGGTACGGCATTGCCTATAAACTTTGCAACCTTGCCCGTAGTAAATGGCATATCAGGATCGAGAAATTGATAAGTTTCGGGAAAAGTTTGAAAAATGGCGGCCTCACGAAGACTGATTGCTCTATCTTGTTCTGGATGACCAAAACGCCCGTTGCCGAGGCCGATGCATTGAGTAGTCATAGTCGGAGCGGGTTCATCCCAACGCATACGACCGTACACCGTACCGCTATATGTCTTACCGGATTTTTTTTTGTGGCATTTCAAAATTAGATCATCGCTCCAACTATCAGAATTGCCGCCATCATGAGGCGTTGCTTTTATTCTCTGTAAATTTGTCGCGCTTAGTTTCCTCGCCTGGTGAAGAGGATCATCTTGGCTCGCCTCCCCATCTTTTAATGGTGGGAGATTTTTAATAACATCCCTAACTGTTACTTTTTTATTCTTATGAGTCCTTTTTACAAGTTCAATCTCACCTAATTTTGACGCTAGCAAAACTAAACGCTTCCGGTTTTGCGGAACGCCGTATTCGGAAACATTAACGATTTCGTATTTGTAATGGTATCCATTTCTTTCAAGAACATCCAAGAATGTTTTGAAAATCGGATATTTATTCATTTTGGCAAGCTCGCTAACGTTTTCCATAGAAACAATGTCCGGCTTGATTTCATTAATCAGCTCGGCAAATTTTCCGAGCGGCTCAAGTTGTTTTTCAGTGATTTCGTTCAAATTTAATTTCGAAAACGGCTGACATGGCGCACAACCAGCCAATACCCTTATTGTCGTTTCTTTTTCACCGAATAATTGATTTATCTCGTTTGCAGAAACCTGCAATATATCCTTATTGATAAACTTGGTTTTTTTATTGTTATACTCATACCCAAACTTGCACGAATCGTCATTATCTATTCCCGCAACAACATCAAGCCCCTCTTTAATGAGGCCATGCGTCAAACCGCCTATTCCGCAAAATAGATCAACAACTTTTATTTTTCGCAATTTTGGTTTCATCGCTTTTATGATCTTCTATTGATCGTTATTTTTAACAATGTTTTTAAATTTAATGATCGATTCCGGTTATTTCTTTTTTCAAAATTACCCAATGTAATTATCTCATTAAATCTTCCATAGAAACACCAAGGGCTTTGGCAATAGCCGCGATCATCTGAACCCCCGGCTTTTTGACAAAACCACCTTCAATTTTGGCAAAAGTTGAATATTTTAACCCAGTTTTTTTAACGAGATCGTCTTGGGTCAATCCTTGCTTTGTTCTTAACTTTTTTATGTTTTCGCCTATCGTTGCCATAATATCCAGATTTTGATACTATTAAATTATAGTAAGTTTTTATCTACAATTCCATGATAACAAAAAATATATCTACCGTAAATAATTATTTTCTCTACGTCCGAAAATCCACCGATACCGAAGACCGGCAGGTTTTATCAATTGACGCGCAGCTTTCCGAGTTGCGGGCCTTTGCCAAGCTCGAAAACCTGCATATCGTTGAAACCTTTATTGAGAAGCGGTCGGCCAAGGTTCCGGGCCGTCCGATCTTTACCGATATGCTTTCGCGCATTGAAAAGGGCGAAGCGCAAGGCGTGATCTGCTGGAAGCTTGATCGTCTGGCCCGCAACCCGATTGACGGCGGCCAGATCAGCTGGATGTTACAATGCGGCAAAATCCAGCATATCCAAACCCACGACCGGGGCTATCTGCCCGCCGATAATGTGCTAATGATGAGCGTGGAGTTTGGAATGGCCAACCAGTTCATCATTGATTTGAGAACGAACACGATGCGCGGCCAGCGCGAAAAAGTGCGGCGCGGCGATTATCCGGGCATCGCTCCCCTCGGCTATTTAAACGATGTGAGAATAAAAAAAGTTGTCGTTGACCGGAAGAGATCAAAGATAGTGCAAAAAGCTTTCCAGCTGTATTCGCAAGGCGACCAACGCCTTGAAGATATTGCCGCCTTTTTCGCCGAGAACGGCATAATGGCTAAATGTAAAAAACCGCTCCACCTTTCGAGGGTGTCGTTTATTCTTTCCAATCCGTTCTATTGCGGATTATTCCGCTATTCCGGCGAGCTTCACGAAGGCAGGCACGAGCAAATCATACCAAAGAAACTTTTTGACAAAGTGCAGGAAGTTTTAAAACAAAGAACGCACATACACCGCCAGCCGGAAAACGATCCGCGACCGTTTTGCGGCTTGATCCGTTGCGGCGGTTGCGGGATGGCGATAACCGCCGAAAGGAAAACAAAACACCAGAAAAACGGCAATGTTCACGAATACATTTATTACCGCTGTACTAAAAAATCAAAGCCCGCGAAATGCTCCGAACCGTTCATTAGAGAAGAAGAACTTGACCGGCAGTTATCGCAGGAAATACAAAAATTCGCTTTGCCCGAAAACTGGGCAAAGCAAATGTCCCGAATGGCGGACGAAGACGAGCAAAAACTTGCTCAATCTTCGGCCAGCTTCATCGAGGAATCGCGAATAAAGCTGGAAAATATAAATATAAGAATCCAGCGGCTTTTGGACGCTTATCTTGAACAGGACATTGAGCGGGAAATTTATCGCGCGGAAAAAGCAAAGTTTGTTTCCGCCAAAAGGACGCTGGAAGAAAAAATCACCGAAATTGAGCGGGGCCAAAATGATTGGCTCGAACCTCTCCGCCAATGGTTAAAAGACGCTCAAAATATGCGGGAAATCGCCAAAAAAACCGATCTATCCGCCAAAAAATCATCCGCCAAAAAAATCTTCGGCTCGAACCTCTCGCTTTCCGCCAAAAAAATCTTCGCATTGCCCCAAAATGAATGGGCGGCGTTAGCCGCCGCGCACAAAAAAATCGGGCTTTCGCCCGAAAATTCGATTGTTGTGGACCTGCGGGGAATCGGACCCCGATTACCTCCATGCCATGGAGGCGTGATACCACTATACTACAGGCCCTTAATAATTGGATACTACAATAAATTTCCAATTTTGCAATCTTTGTTCTTTTCTAGAAACCCAACAGCAATAAAATTAAAATTTGCTTCGCAAAATTTGTGCCCCCGCCAGGAATCGAACCTGGATCTAGAGCTTAGGAGTCTCTCGTTCTGTCCATTGAACTATGGGGGCGGATACCTCCCGCCTGCCGGCGGGATAATTTTCAATTTTCAATTTTCAAATAAATACAAAAGATGCAAATTCGGATTGCTTGAATACAAAGGGAGTTTAACAAAAAAAATACTTGTTGGCAACGAAATTAGATGATAAAATGGCTGATAATCGGATAATCCAAAATAAATGCCAAAACAAAAAACACCCCTCTCGCCGATAGTTTCGGTTGCCAAGAAAGTGTGTCCGGCGGTAATCACCATTGTGGTTTCCAAAGATGTTTCCCGCGTGGAAGGTTTCTATTTCGTCCCGCTGGGCGACCAACAAACTGTGGTTCCCAAGATTGATAATTCTCAAGAAAAAACCAAAGTCGGCGGCGGTTCGGGATTTGTCATTTCTCCGGACGGATACATCATCACCTGCTCTCATGTGGTAGATGATGTTGACGCCAGCTACACCGCCATTATTGATCCGGAGCATAAATACGAATGCCAAGTACTGGCAAAAGATCCCTTGATTGATGTGGCGATACTCAAAATTGACGCGCGGAAACTCCCTTATTTAAAAATGGGAAATTCCGAAACCATCCAGCTGGGCGAACCGGTACTCGCGGTGGGCAATCCCATGGGAGAGTTTGACGACACTCTTTCGGCCGGTATTGTTTCGGGATTAAGCCGCAAAATCACCGCTTATGGCGGAAGCAAAATGCAGGAAACCAGCCTCCGCGGTCTGATTCAAACCGATGCGGCCATCAACCCCGGGAATTCGGGCGGACCGCTGGTCAATATGCGATCGCAAGCCATCGGCATTAACACCGCCACAGTGATGGGCGCGCAAAATTTGTGCTTTGCGATTCCGGTCAATTATGCCAAAAAAATGCTTGAGGAAGTGCTAAAATACGGCAAATTGAAGCGGCCGTTCATGGGTATCCGCTATGTAATCCTCAATGCCGAAATCGCGCAGGCCAACAAGCTTCCGGTTGACTATGGCGCTTTGATCGTGCGCGAAACATTCGGCGAACCGGCGGTAATCCCGGGAAGCGCCGCGGCTCTTGCCGGATTGAAAGAATATGACATTATTTTGGAATTCGGCGGACAAAAAATTTCCAACCAGCGGCTGTTAACCGACATTCTGCAAGACTGCAAGATCGGCGATGAAATTCCTATGGCGGTTTTACGCGAAGGAAAAATTTTAAAATTGGGCATCCGCCTGCTGGAACGAAAAAATTGCTGAATATAATTGCAAATATCATTTGTTCGCGCAAAAAACGGCCTTGGGGCCGTTTTTTATATTTTGTTTTGCCCGCTTCCCATCGCTTTATGCTTTATTCAACTTGGGAGTTACCATCGCCACATAGACCGCGGCCAAGCCAACCAGCACATAAACGGTTTTCTCCAACATTGCCACCGCGCCGAACAGCTGTTGCACCAAATTAAATCCAAACAACCCCATCAATCCCCAATTAAGGCCGCCAACGATGACCAGCACCAGCGCGGTAATGTCGAACCAATTAAGTTTCATAATTTTTAAAATTAAACAAATGGCTTATTCCCCCGACCTTTCAATTATTGTAATATATCCTTAATTTCTGACAATGATTTGATTTTCTTCCACGCGATTTCTTCCAATTCCCGATCATAAGGATAAATCGCGATTCCGTTCCCGGTGAGCTTAAAAGCTTCAATGTCGTTTCGGCTGTCACCGACAAAAATTACTTGCCGGTCCGGCACATCCAGCTTTCGCGAAAGTTCTTTTATTTGTCTTGCTTTCGTCGGCCCTTGTTCGCGGCCGTAATTGATTTTCGCGAGTACTCCGCTATTGTCAAAATCAAATGACGCATGGCCAAAAAAACCATCCGCTCCCACCTTTTGCGCGACAATATCCAGATAAAGATCAATGCTTCCTGAAATCAAATACACTCCATAGCCCGACTGCTTGAGATGATCAACCGTTTCTTTTGCGTCATCCCTTAAAGAGATTTTATTGAAAATATCTTGAATATTTTGTTTGGAAGCTTTGCCGCTCTCAAAATACATTTTTTCAAGAGAATCGACGCCTTCCTCAAACGACATTGAACCATTTTTGGTTTTTTCATATATTTCAACCACCTTTTCAACCGGGCAACCCAAATTACCGGTAAGAAACGCCCACGAAGATTTGGTTTCGGTCAATGTTCCGTCAACATCAAAACAAATCAATTTTTTATTAGACATATTATTCAAAATATTTTAGAATTTCCGCGCAAGAATCGGACCGCGCCGCTATCTGTCCGGCGCGCGGCATAATCAATATCTTTTCAACCGCCGCGATAATTTCATCCGGCGCAAGCGCCAACACGCCGTAGCCGTATTTGGCAATAAACTCCGCGTTGCGTTCTTCCTGGCCCGGAATCGGATCGGTCATAATTATCTTCCTGCCAAGCGCCAGACATTCCGAAATCACCAATCCCCCGGGCTTGCTGATCACCGCGTCGGCAATTTTCATGTATTCGTCGATGCGGTTGGTCCAATTAACCAGTTTAAAATTTTTTCGCGTCGGGATTTCATCTTTTATTTTTTTATAAAGATCATTATTGCCGCCGCAAATCATTACCAAATTTATTTTTTCTCCGCGTTCCAGCAATCTTTTGATAACCGGTAGCACGAAATCCTTTGACAGGCGGCTGATGAATGTCACCGTTTTCAAGCCATTACCAAGCCCAAGCTTGCGTTTCAAACCGCCTTGATCGTAACGACCGTAAAATTTTTGGCCGACAGGTATGCCGGTAACGGCAATCTTTTTTTCATCAACGCCCACCCGGATCAAGTCGTTCTTGACTTCAGGAATCGCCACGAAATACCGGTTGATCAATGGCACATTATAATAAGAATGGCCGTGGTAATCGGTGACCACGACCGCCATCGGTATTCCAGGATAAATTTCGCGGCATACCGGCGCCACCATGGGCGCGGGAATAACATTGGTGAAAATAACTCCGTCCACGGCTTGCTTCCTTAAATAGCGGCCAATGCGGCGCCGGAATAATCTCTGGAATCCGTTCGCTTTGCGAAACGCCGAAGAAATCATCTCTTTGTCAAAAGTTTCATAAACCGCGCCCCAAATCGTGGGCAAATGATCATTGGTAATGTCATAAAAAATTTCAAAAAATTTGCCAAGCCCCGGTTCAATCTCACAAAGATCAACATGGCTGATCTTAAAATCCGGCAAATTATTCTTGGCGTAATCTTCCAATGCCTGCGCGGCTCTAATATGGCCCCATCCGGTTTTCATTGAAACCACCAAAATCTTTTTCATTTTTTTCTAAAAATAATCTAACCGTGCCGTTCCGCTTTTTCTCTTTCCTGCAAATACAAAACCAGCGCCGCTTCGTCTTTGGCGTCCAACCCGCACGGCCAAAGCTTCACCGAAGAATTAAAAACTTTTCTTTTGGTTTGTTTGATCTTATTAACCACCTCTTTGTTGAGCAAATGCTCCACATCGTCTTCCTTCCATGCTTCGGCCAGCAATTGGCGGCGCACCCATTCAAATGACATCGCCCACAATACTTTGGTTTTTGCCTCGCGGTTATCGGCAATGAAATAAACTCTCCCCCAGTAAAGCAAGTTATCCCGATCCGTCTTAAATTTTTCCTTGATGATTTTCATTTTTTACATCTCCCGGCGCGGTATTAAACTTTCAAAAGCCATTTGTATAAAGGAATTATTTTAATCGTTTTTCCATTAACCGATTTTTCCTCTTCTTGCGCCTCAGTAATTATCAATCCGCTTTTTAAATCAAATTTTTCCATCGCGACCAAAAGCCCGCCCATTTCTCTTTTTTCATTCATTGAATCAATTTTCTTGGTCACCTGAATCGCCGCGGTTATCTTGGTTTTTTCTTTAATGATAAAATCGCACTCAAAAGAATTTTTATAATAATATATTTTTTTACCGCTCATAGCCAATTTCACAAACACAGTATTCTCCAACAGGCGGCCGAAATTTTCGCTAAAAGAAAACGCCGCGGTTTCCATAAATCCATTGTCAACGGCATATATCTTTTTGGGATAATTTTCCTGCTTTTTCAAAGAAAACTGATAATTTGAAATTTCAGCCAATAAAAACGACTTTCCGAAAAAACCGATGTATTCTTTGGCGGTTTTTCCCTGGATTTGAGAAAATTTGCCCAGCGAATTATAACTAAATCCCTGGCCGATATTGGAAAAAAGATACAAAAGCAAGCTTTCCACTTCTTTAGTTTTCTTGATTTCAAAACGCGGCACGATATCTTGATACAATATGCTCCGATAATAATTGGCAAGCAACTCCCGCTTCAAATCGTCTTTTTCTTCCAAAACCACTTCGGGGAATCCGCCCATTTTCAAATACTCGCCGCAAATTTTTGCCAAAACCGCTCCACTTTGGGCAATCGCAAGCTTATCTTTGACATCAACATTTTTAATGACCGCGATTTCCCGGAAACTGAACGGATGAATTTTTTTAATAATCTGGCGGCCGGAAAGCAAAGTGGCCATTTCCGCCGAAAGCAATTGCGAATTGGATCCGGTGATGAAAAATTTCACACCTCCTTTTTCATAAAGGCTTTTCACAAACACCTGCCATTTGGGAAAAAATTGCACTTCATCCAAAAAAACAAATATCATTCCTTTTTTAGGATTCGCCAGCGCAATATATTCCTCGTATATCTTTTGCAAATTTACCGGATCGTTTTTATATGTTTCCAAAAGCGGCGTTTCCAAATTCAAGAACAAAAGATTCTCCGGCGGAACTTTTTGGCCGATCAAATAATTGATAATTTGTTTCAAAACTGTTGATTTCCCGCATCGCCGCACGCCCAACAGCGCAATAATATGTTTGGTGGAAATGTATTCTTCCATCAGCTCCTTGGTAACTTCACGCTCAAAACCGGCCTCCAAAAGCCCGCCGCGCCACTGCCGATTCTGTTCCGCCAATAATTGCTCAAACATAATTATTAGTAATATAATACGAATTAAACCCACTTAATTAGTAATATACTACTAAACAAACTATTGTCAACCATTTCTCTCCCTACTTTTACCTTCGCCGCGGGCGCAAAAAATTTTTCGGCATTAAACTACAAACAGGCGGCTTCTACAGCGGGGTGTTCCCGTGTTTGCGGTTGATTTTCGGCTCGCGCTTGGTCAAAAGCGATTCCGTCAGTTTGATCAAGATCGCGCGCGTATCTTTGGGATGAATCACCATATCCACTTGTCCCGATTTGGCCGCGGCAAACGGATTGACAAATTCTTTCAGTTCTTCGGCTTTCTGCGCCTCAACCTTGCCGGGGTCTTTGGCCGCGGCAATCTCGCGGCGATAGATAATTTTGGCGGCCTGTTGCGGCCCCATCACCGCGATTTGCGCGCCGGGCCATGCAATCACGCGGTCATACCCCAAACCGCGGCTGGCCAGCGCGATGTATGCTCCGCCGAACGCTTTGCGCAAAATCACTGAAATTTTCGGCACGGTTGCCCGTCCATAGGCATACAAAACTTTGGCGCCATGGCGGATAATTCCGCCGTGCTCCTGAGCCGTACCGGGCAAATAGCCGGAGGTGTCCACCAGATTGATCAACGGCAAATTGAAGGCATCGCAAAAGTTCACGAAACGCGCGATTTTGTCGGAAGAGTCAATGTCCAGCACTCCGGCCATAATTTTGGGCTGATTGGCGACCACGCCAACCGGCCAGCCGTTCAAGCGCGCGAATCCCACCACCGCGCTGGGGGCGAATTCCGGCTGGATTTCAAGGAATGAATTGCCGTCGAAAATTTCGGCGATAACTTCCCGGATGTCATAGCCCTTGGTTTCTTCTTCGGGAACGATATCCAACAGCTTGGCGCTGTTCTCCTTTTCAAACAGTTCCGCCAGAATTCCCTTCAACCTTGGCGCGGCATCAATATTGTTTTGCGGCAAATATCCCAAAAGTTTTTTCACTCCGGCAAAACATTCCTTCTCGCCGGCATAACAAAAATGGCCGCAACCGCTTTTCGCGCAGTGGGCGGCCGCGCCGCCAAGCGCCTCCAGCGTTACTTCTTCGCCGGTAACTTTCTTGACCACCTCCGGTCCGGTAATGAACATCTGCGATATCCCGTCCACCATAAAGATGAAATCCGAAAGGCCGGGCGCGTAGCACGCTCCTCCCGCCGACGGACCGACGATCACCGAAATTTGCGGCACCACTCCCGATGCGGCCACCATAGATTTAAAAATCTCCGCATAGCCATCCAAACTGGCCACGCCCTCCTGAATGCGCGCTCCGCCCGAGTCGATGATGCCAATCGCCGGACAACCGGTTTGCCGCGCCATATTGATCACTTTCACGATTTTTTTGCCGTGCGTTTGCCCCAAAGACCCGCCCAGCTTGGCAAAATCCTGGCTGTAAACGCAAACAGGACGACCGCCAATCTTGCCAAAACCCGCGATCACCGCGTCGCCGGGAACCTTTTTTTTATCCAATCCCAACTGCGAAAAAGGACTTTCCGCCAAAGATTCAAGCTCCACGAAAGTGTCGGCATCCAAAAGCGCGGCAATCCGCTCGCGCGCCGTCATTTTTCCTTTCTGATGCTGTTTTTCTGCGGCGGCGGGATCTTCCAGCGACGATGAGCAATTGTTTAATTGTTTGATTTCTTTTTCAAAAGACATGTTAACAAGTTAAAAATGTAAATATCAAAATTAAAAATGACAATTTACGCCATAGGCGCATCCGTCCTTTGGCGGAAAAATTAAAAGTTATTAAATTTTAAAATTATTCTATTTTTCATTTTACATTGTCATTTTGATTTTTGATTTTTCAATTTTAAATTTTATTGGCTGATTTCCCTGAATATATTATGCAACTGGTTTATAATTTGCTCCAAAAGGGCGCGATTGTCAACTTCCCCGTTCGTTTCAATTTTAACCGATGTGGCAATTTTTTCCAGCCCTCCGCCAAAGTTTTCAATATTGGTGTTCACCCCAATGCCGATTACCGAAGATTTTACCCCGCCGCAAACAACATTCTCCGTCAAAATGCCGGCAAGTTTTTTGCCGTTCAGATAAACATCGTTGGGCAATTTGATCATCGGCTCAACGAAAAAATTTTCTTTAACGGCATTGGCAACGCAAAACGCCGCCAAAATCGTGAGAATTTGCAAATCGGCCAAATTATTCTTGGGCAAAATCACCGAAAAATAAAGCCCGCCCTCGGGCGACGCCCACGAATCCCCTTTGCGCCCATAGCCGCCCGTCTGCTTCTTGGCGGTTACCGCCGTCCACGCCCCCGCGCCGTCCCCCGCCAACCTTTTTGCCTCCGCGTTGGTCGACCCCGCCTCCTCCAATTCAACGATATTAAAATTATTTCTTGCATTCATAAAAATAAATATTTTACCACCGCTTCGTTTTGCTATGCTCCGGACTATCACTAATTCCCGAGACAAGCCTCTGATTATCCTGGCAGTTAAAAATGTTTTCATCAGCTACCGCCAAACCGGTTTGGGGTCGCTCACCCCGCCCGCCTCACAGCTATAAATAATAATATTGCAATCTTTGGATGCTCCCATTGAATAAACTCCTGGCGCCAGCTGAATTTTTCTACTATACATCCCTTTTTGAATAGCTATTTCTTGAATGACATTGGCAACAACCTTATTGGTATGATCGTAGATTAACGGATTTTTAATGTTGCCGATATAAACCAAAATTTGAGAATTTGTAGAAATATCAAACGCATCAAAAAGCGAATTCGCAGTACAATCTTTAATATGCATATATATATCGCTTCCGTTTGTTTCAAAACTAGCTTTACCAAAATTACCCACCACTTTTAGTTGGCTCAATGGCTCGCATGGCAAAGAAGGCAAACCAAATTCATTGCTGTTATTTTCTTTTTGCTCTTCCCTCGTTTCCACCGAATTTTTTATCGCGAAATAAAGAAAAACGAAACATAGAACAACAACCAAAGAACCAACAAGTATTAAAATTCCAGCTATTTTAAGCGCCGTTTTTAATTTTTTGTTCATTTGTTTTTGGATCTTGCGACAATGAAATCGGCAAAAATAAAACAATCTCAAGCCTATATTTTATTTGATTTATTTTATGGCAAATTAGCAAAACTGGCAAAAGAAATAATATACAAGATTGATGTTGACAACAAGGTTAATAAAACTGTAATCATCACAATTTTTAATATTATTTTTTCAGTTTTAATAAAAAACAATAATAATAAACTTCCCATAAGACCGACTGTCTTGATGAAAAATAATGATTCTTTAATAATTTGCGAAATTTTCAAATTGAATAAATCAAATTTTAATGATTCCCCGAGTTTAAAACTTATTCCAAAAAAAATCTCTCTTATCCAATAGAATAATATTACGGTTACCTCGGGACTAATAATCTCCGGCACCAAAAACATCGCCAAAAAAATTCCCAGCCATATTTTTTGCTTTTTTGTCATATTATTTTGTTAGTTTTTGATTCTCACTTTGGCCTCACCCGCTCCAATCCGCTCAGCAATGCTTGGGCGATTTCTTGGCCGACATTCCCCCGCTTGGCCATTGTTTGGATTTCTTTTGCCAGCAAATCAATCTGCCGGCTGATTAGCCGGCGCGACGCGGCAATCGCCGCGGTTTTGGCTCTTTGCGGCAAACGGTTGCTGGCCTGTAATTTTTCCAAAACGGCGAACTCTTTTTGCAGGAGTTTCAATTGCGCCAAAATCACCGCGCTTTGCGGTTTTTTAATCAATCCCGCGGCGGCATAACGATTAAAATCGGCAATCAGCTCGCCGATGGTGAAAATTTCGTCCCGGGAAAGAGTTTGGTCAATTTTGCCGTCGCCGTTGTCGTCAACTTTGATGATTGTTTCCTGTTCGTTCAATTCAATGACGCCGGAGAGATCCTTTGATACCGGCAAGAGGGAAAAGACTCGCGGTTCTTGAAGGAGATCATCTTCCACCGCGCGGGCGGTAAGAGTGAAAAATCCGTCGCCTTCGCCTTGCAGGCTGATTTGGTATTGCTGATCTTCGTTTTGGGGCAAATAGACGAATTTCTTGCTCTCATTGATTTCAAACATTGCGCCGGGGATTTCATTTTTTGGACCGACGCCGGGGATATTTTCAATGATATTGCCGTCCCGGTCGGTTACTTTAATCGCCAGCGGACTGTCAATGCGGAGCGCGATTCCAAAAAGACGGCAGAGGCGTTCGTTTTCCCGCAATTGAGCGTGGGTGATGATTTTATTGTTCGGCAGAGGAATATTGTTTTGTGAAACGATGCCGGCGATTTTTTGGCGAATACCGGCGGCGCTGGGCATTTGTCCGTGCTTGGCGTCGCGGACATAGAAAGTGTTTTCGTCTTTTGCCAGTTTGCGGTTGGCCGATTCAAACGGAACGGTGTCGTCGCCGTTGGCAAATTCAAAATAATCGTAGTATTGATGAACGCCGGTTTTGGACTGCATATCCAATAGAGCGGAAAAGGTCGCCGAACGGCAACCGGCAATATTGTAGCTGTCAATGCCTTTGTTTGCCATAATCTCATAGATATCGTCGCCGTCAAATTCATCGGAATGAAGATCAATGGCATTGTCCAGCGCAGTATTGTTAGCGTCCGCGCCGGCAAGGTAGATTCGAGTTTGCGTCCAATCAAGATTTTGAGTCTCATTGATTCCCCAAAGATTGGTTTCTTTAACGATTCTCACCCAGCTTCCTTTGGCGGGAAAATAATTCTTGGTGGGAAGCAAATCATACGCCGCGGGCATATTTTGGGATATTTTTTTCAATTCTTGCGGATTCAATCCGAACACGCCAAAATCCGTGCCCGCGATCAATCCTCTTCCCGCCAGCGGCGCGCCCAAATTGGGCACGCCCAAAAACACCAGCTTGCCGATTTTGGGATCGCCGTTTTCCAGAACATATTTTTTGGCGATCAATCCGCCCAAACTGTGGGAGATCACGTCCACTTTGCCCGTGGGAGAAATTTTTGCCAGCTCCTCAATTTTTTGCCCCAGTAAAACGCTATTGGTAACATCCATTTGGCTAACATCCTCCGGTTTGGGATAAATCCCGCTGGCGCCGTAGCGCCAGTCATAGGGAAAAGTGTAGAAAGTCTGATCCGCGCTCCCCTCGGACACATTATAACCTTGCGCCGCAAATTCATCCATCAATCCTCGTGAATAGTCATAATGAAAATTAATAGTGTTAAAAAGGGAATAATTTTTCTCTTTTATCACATCACTCAATTTTAACTCACTAATTGGCAAAAGATTGCCATCAAATGATAAAACATCCAAAAAGCTATCGTCATTAGCTAAACTAACAATATGTTCAACATCCAACCATAATAAATCCCGACCGTCGCTTATTTCCGTCCCCAAAAGCCCCGGCACAAAAATCGCGGGCGTTTTTGACAAAATTTTCACATCCGGCGCCGGATCGAAGAATTCGGCGGGCGGGCGCACCAGATTAATTGTTAATCTCTCATCGGCGCGGCAAACCGCCACCTCATTAGGCAAGCGAAAATTCGCCTCACCAGCATCAAAAAAATCATCCGCGGGCGCGGCTAAAACAATCGTTGATCTTTCGTCCGCGCGGCAAATCGCCGCCTCGTTGAGCAAGCGAAAGCCCGCGTCGCCGGCATCAACAAAATCCGCGGGCGGAGCAAATAAATCAATCGTGGTGGTGGCATCGGCGTCATTAATAACAACCTCGGGCAATCCTTGCGCCCAAGTGTTGGCAAACAAAGAAATTGCAATCGGTAAAAACAAAAACAGCGGGAGATATCGTTCCATACATTTAGCCAATTTGAGGCGCCCTATTAATATAGTAAATCATGACCCATAATAACATAAAAGTAAGCATTGCTGTCCAAATTAAAAACGGGATTATCATAATAATTAAAAACGATTTCAACCATTTTGCAATTTCTAACTTCATAACTATTTTAAACAATCCCAACAAACCAATACACGGAACTAAAGTTGTGAAATAAGCAACTAGAATACCAGCTAATTGATGAAAATTATTGATTGGCAACCATGGTATTTCAATATTGCCCCTTATTCCACTAATCCACAAAATCTCCGGCACCAAAAACATTGCCAAAAAAATCGCCAGCCATATTTTTTGCTTTTTTGCCATATTATTCTATTATTTTTTCATTGCGTTAGTGTCGTTTTTTAAGGAAAAACTATATTGTTTTTCATTTGCCAATTCCAAGGCGATAATCTCGTCAAATCCCGCCGCCGGCAAGTAATCGTATTCTCTGACAAAATTTTTAAACGCATCTTTTTCGCCTTGCCCCCGCACAACTCCTAAAACCTGCAAATTATCAATATCCGCGTTTTCGGGAAAGATTGTCATGCTCTCTTGAATCAAAAAAATGAAATTTTTGCAAAACCTTCGGATTTATGGGTAATTTTTTCAATTGGCATCGCAAAACACAAAATTTCCCTCCAAGAAATAGGGCTTGTCTTTAACGGAAGCTAATATTTTTTTACTTTTTGCTTCCATAAAATAAATTATACCAAAATACGATTTAAATACGATTTAAATCGTATTTTTTGATTGGGCATCACACCAAGACGATGAGGATGTCGCCTTCGGCGACTTTTTGGTTTTTGGCGACTCTGATTTCTTTGATTTTGCCGTCAATTTCGGAGAGGATTTCGTTTTCCATTTTCATCGCCGACAAGATCAAGAGCTTTTGCCCCGCCGAGACGATATCGCCGACATTAACGGTAATTTCGGAAATGGTGCCGGCAAGCGGCGCGGCGACTTCTTTGGCGCCCAGCGAGCGCTTGGGCATCGCCGACTGCGCCACGGGCGCGGCTTCAACCGCGCTCTCCGCCCCAAAACAAAACCCCTTGCCGTTGACGGCAATTCTCACTCCCCGCGGTCCGCAATCGTCAATTTTGATTTGATATTCTTTTCCTCTGCCGGTAAATGAAAATTCCATTGGTTAAATTAAAAATTATTCTTCGGGTATCCGATCCGCCATCACCCATTGGGAAAGGCCGCCGCTTTGCGCCCCGCCGCCGGCGCCTTTCAATTCTTGATAAATTTTATGGGCAATTTGCGCCACAGCTTCATCGTCAAAATCTTTGTGTTCGCAAACAATCTTCTTTTTGAGATAGGGCGTGAGCATCAATTCGCGAATAATACCGCTTTTTTCGATGTAATTGGTGTAAAAATCGCCGCGCGCGAATTCTTCTTTTTCCAAAAGCGCTTCAAAGAACGGAATCGTAGTGGCCACACCGTCAATCACGGTTTCGGAAAGAGCGCGTTTTAATTTTGTGATTGCGGCCGGCCGGTCTTTGCCATAGGCAATCACTTTCGCCAGCAAAGAGTCAAAAAAGGGATAAATTTCCTGCCCATCCTGCAAAAAACTGTGCACAAACACCCCTTGCCCCTGCGGCGGAATGTATTTAGCAACGACTCCCGGCGACGGAACGAAATTTTTATGGGGATCTTCGGCGTTGACGCGCACCTCAATCGCCCAACCGTTTTGATAGACGGAATCCTGCTCAAAAGATAATCTTTCGCCTTGCGCGATCTTAATTTGCTGTTCCACAATATCAATGCCGGTGACCGCTTCGGTGACCGGATGCTCCACCTGAATTCGCGGGTTGACTTCCATAAAATAAAAATTTTTATCGTCATCCAGCAAAAATTCCACGGTGGCCGCGCCTTCATAACGGATATATTCGGCAATTTTCACCGCCCAAGCCCCCATTTTGGCGCGCAAATCTCCGTCCAGCGCAGCGGAAGGCGCTTCTTCCACCAATTTTTGGAAACGGCGCTGGATGGAGCATTCCCGCTCTCCCAGATGCACCGCTTTTCTGCCGTCGCCCAAAACTTGAAATTCAATATGCTTGACCCGCGGCAGATATTTTTCCAAAAAGAAATCGACATCGTCAAACGCCCCCGCCATCTGGCGCTGGGCGCCCAAAGACAACGCCATCATCTCTTCATAATTCATTTGCCCGTTGACCACGCGGATACCCATCCCGCCGCCGCCGCGCTGAGCCTTGATAATGAACGGCGGCTTTATCTTTTCCGCCCATTTCACCAAATCTTTTTTATTTTTGATGGAATTGTCCGATGCCGGCACCACCGGCACACCGATTTTTTTGGCGATTTTTTTGGCTTCGATTTTATCCTCAAACGCGCGCAAAGTCCGCCACTGCGGTCCGATGAATTTAATCCGGCTTTTTTCGCACATCAAGGAAAAACGCCAATTTTCCGCCAAAAACCCATAACCGGGGTGAATCGCGTCGGCTTTCGCCCGTTTGGCAATGGCAATGATTTTTTCTTTGTCCAGATAGCCCGCCGATCCGTCTTTTTCCAAATAATAAAACTCGTCGGCCAGCGCGGTTTCCAAAAAATTCTTTTCCAAACCCGGACGCGGGCAAAGCGCCACGGT
>DIFW01000017.1:155868-169237 GCA_002419295.1 Patescibacteria group bacterium UBA5738 | reverse complement strand
ATTAATATTTTTTTGAATTCCGCCATAAAAATTTAAAATTAAAAATCAAAATCAAAATTCCGCGAGAAATTTTGCCTTAATTTTTCATTTTGATTTTTCAATTTTCAATTTCGCCAAGCAGATGGCGGACTTCTTCCTCAATCCGCTTGGCAATATCGGCGCAAAGACCGTGATAGGCATGCGAATGCCTGTCCAGCTTGGAAGCGATTTCACGCTCTTTGGCGAAATCAAGCGGTTTGCCGATATTGATTCGCACGATTTTTTTCAATTTGAATTTTCCATGCGGCGGCAAAATTTCCCGCGTTCCCGAAAACGCCGCCGGCAAAATCGGCACGCCGGTTTGCAAATACAAATTCCCCACGCCGGATTTGAATTCCCGCAAAACGCCGTCATAGGCGCGCCCTCCCTCGGGATAAATAATCACGCGATAGCCGTTTTTTAGCATTTCCACCGCTCGCTCCATGGCTTGTTTTTTTGATTCGTCGCTTTTGCGGTCAATGGGAATGATTTGCCCCCACCAATAGATTATGTTGCGCCATAATTTTTTGAAACCTTTGTATTGATCCACTTGCGCCAAAAAGGTGAATTTTTTCGGCGCGCAAACATAACCGCTGGCAAACCAATCCGCATGGCTCAAATGATTTGACGCTAAAATAAAACCACCCGACGGAATGTTCTCGCGGCCGATGATTTTTTTGATCATCAGTTTTTCAATCGGTTTTCCCAATATCATTTTTGAAATTGTAGCAACGAAAGAATCCATAATGAAAAATTTAAAATTAAAAATCAAAACGAAAAATGACAATGCAAAATTGAAAAATAAAAATCAAAATTCCGCAAGGAATTTTACCTTAATTTTGAATTTTTCCGCCGAAGGACGGATGCGCCTTGGACGCAGATTTTTCAATTTTCAATCTTGCGCCAACAGGACGCGCACTTCTTCTTGGGCGCTTTTGGCGATTTTTTCGCAAAGGCGCAGATATTCTTCGGATTCGGAATTCATATTTTTCGCCGCCGCCAATTCCTCGGTAAATTCCCGCGGCTTACCGATGATAATTCTTGCCGAGCGGCTTAATTTCATTTTACCCCCGGGAGGCATTATTTGGTAAGTGCCAACCATCGCCACCGGCAAAATCGGCACGCCGGTTTGCAAATACAAATTCCCCACGCCGCGCTTGAACATTTTCAATTTACCGTCGCGAGCGCGCGTCCCTTCGGGAAACATAAACAAGTTATAACCTTTCCTCAAAAAGCCAATCGCCATCCGCGCCGCTTTTTTTCTTGATTCCGGATTATTGCGATCAACCGGAATCGTTGACCCCCAAAAATAGGTTAAGTCCCGCAACAGCCCCCTAATCCCCGTCATTTTATCCACTTGTCCGATAAAAGTGTATTTTCGCGGCGCGCACAAATAACAGCCGATCATCCAATCCAAATGGCTGGTATGATTTGACACCAAAATATAATTCTTTTTTTTTGAAAAATTTTCTTTGCCGATAATTTCTTTCACCAGAAAAAAACGGAAAAACCACCCCAGTAATATCCACGAAATTGTTGAAGTTGCGCGATTCATAATTAATTCATCAATGACGCGGCAGATTCCAGCGCTTGCTTGGCATCGCCGACAATTTCATCGATAATCTCTTGGCAAGTTTTAATTTCCTTGATTCCGCCCGCGCAAGTGCCGCACAGCAATGCCGACAAATCGGCGTTGGCACCGCCTTTATTGCCGGCAAACCGCTCGGATTTTATCTCTTCAGGAAACGGGTTTTTCGCTTCAATCTTGCGCACCGATTCCACGAATTTGTTTTTAATCATCCGCACCGGATGGCCGGTGAACCGCGCCACCACCGCAATATCTTCATCGCTCGCGTTAACCACGGCTTGCTTGTAGCTGTCGTGAATCTGGCATTCGGACGCGGCCAAAAAGCGCGTACCGACCTGAACGCCGTCGGCGCCCAAAACCAGCACCGCCGCCATAGTTTGGCCGTCGCAAATCCCGCCGGCGGCGATAATCGGAATATTTTTGACGGCGTCACGAGTCTGCGGCACCAGGCATATCGTCGTGCTTTCTCCAATGTGGCCGCCCGACTCCAAGCCCTCCACCACCACCGCGTCCGCGCCTGCCTGCTCCATTTTTGCCGCCAGACGAACCAAAGGCACCACTGGAATCGCTTTTATTCCGGCCTGCTTTAAATAAGGCAAAATCGGCATAGGATTGCCGCCGCCGGTGAAAACCGCCGCAATTTTTTCCTTGACAATCACTTTCATCAATTCCGGCGCGGCGGGATTCTGCATCAAAAGATTTACGCCAAAGGGTTTATCAGTAAGCGCTTTGGCTTTTTTGATTTCCTCTTTTAGCCAATCGGAAGACGCAAACCCCGAACCGATCACTCCCATTCCTCCGGCATTGGAAACCGCCGCCGCCAAAGTTGATTCCGAAACGCCAGCCATTCCTCCTTGGATAATGGGATATTTAATATTTAAAAGTTTAGTGAGTTTATTATGGCTGAACATAAAATCTTAATTTTAAATTTATAATTTTTAAATAATGAGGGGCTCTTTGGCCAAAATAGCATTGGCTTCATTAACCAGTTCGTCAATAATTGCTTTAACCGTGCTCATTTTTTGCACGCGCCACACATTAGCGCCGGCAAACACCAGCCCATTGTCCAGATCGCCTTTCCGCGCCGCTTCCAACGCCTTCAAGATGCAATAGCTTTTATCGCATACCGGCCCGATGCATCCCTTGCATTCTTCGGGCAGAGCTTTGGGCGCGGCGCCTTTCAGAAGCTTATCGACAAAGGGCGTGCGCACCGCCCGTCCGGGAAGTCCCACGGGAGAACGGATAATCACCACATCCTCTTTGCCGGCATCAATATGCGCCTGCTTGAATTTAATGTTGGCATCGCACTCCTCGGTAGACACAAAACGAGTGGCCATCTGCACGCCGACGGCGCCGGCACGCAACATCTCCACAATATCGGCACCGGTAAAAACTCCGCCGGCGGCAATCAGCGGCAATTTAATCCCCGATTCTTTTATTTCTTTGAGAATATCAATGGTTTTACGGAACGGCTTGCCGTATGGAAATCCCAAATGGCCGCCCGCGTCCTCTCCCTCGACCACGATCGCGGTCGCGCCCGCATTCTGCGCCTTATGAGCCACCTTAACGCTTGAAGCAAGGGCAAAAACCGGCGTGTTATATTTTTTGGCCATTTCAAAAGTATCCAAGCGGAATCCCGCGCCCTGGACCACCAAATCAACCCCTTCTTCCAGCGCCGCACCCAACAATTCGTTAAAGCGTCCGATAACACCCATAATATTCACGCCGATAACGCCGCCGGGGCCGGCAATCGCGCGGGCTTGCCGGATTTCGCCTTTGACTTCCTCGCCGCCCATCATTCCCGAGATCGCCACGATGCCCACGCCGCCGTTTTTGGCCACATTGCCCGCCAGATTATGCAAAGACACGCGCACCGCCATCCCGCCTTGAATGATGGGATATTTGGCGGTCCATTTGCCGATAGAAAGCGGCGGCAATTTGAAAAATTTATTTGCCGCCGATGGCGCTGATTGCGAATCTTGTTTCAAAAATTTTTCTTTCATTTCGGATTTGTCCATCACCGCCACCGAAAAACGGGTTTCGCATTTCAACACGCCTTTCACCGATGCTTCGCCGACGAAATTGGCGATTCTGCCGTCATAAAAACCGACCAACTGCACCCGGTATTTGATTTTGTCTCCCGGAAAAATCGGCGCCACAAACTGCACGGTGCGCACTTGATAGGCCAAAAGGTGTTTGTTTTGATGGCTGTTTCCGATTTTTTCGCGCAACAGCAAACTGCCGGTTTGGGCGATGCCTTCCACCACCAAAACTCCGGGCATTATCGGAAAATCAACAAAATGACCCGCGAAATAGTCATCTTGCGGCAAAGTTTGCTTGTAGCCCACGATGGTATCCCGTTCGATTTTTTCAATTTCATCCACCCACAAAAACGGTTCTTTATAAGGGATGATCTCTTTAATCTGCTCTTTGTTGTAAAGCATAATTTTTATAAGTTTCAAAGTCCAAACGCCAAATACTGAATAAATTTCAATATTGTTTGGAATTTATTCTCCTACCACAAAAATAGCGGCAAGGCAATTTAAAAGTTCTCTTCGCCCCTTGCCCGTCTATTATAACATCGAGCGCCGGTTTTTCTACAACCACAAGCCGCCGTCGATATTCAAAACCGCGCCGGTGATAAAACTCGCTTCATTTGAAGCCAGAAACGCAACCGCGGCGGCCACTTCTTCGGGTTTGCCGGTCCGCGCCAGAGATGTTAACTTTTTTACCATCGCTTTGACCTCTTCGGGCATCGACTCGGTCATTTTTGATTCAATAAATCCCGGGGCCACCGCGTTAACGCGCACGCCGAATTTACCGACTTCTTTGGAAAGCGTTTTGGTAAATCCGATGATTCCGGCTTTGGCCGCGGTGTAATTGGTTTGGCCAAAATTGCCCCGCAATCCCGAAAAAGACGACAGGCTCACGATATTGCCCTGATTGGCGATCAGCATCGGCAACGCCGATTTGGAACAATTAAAGACGCTGGTTAAATTGATGTCGATCACTCTTTGCCATTCTTCAACGGTCATTTTCGCCAAAGTGCGATCTTTGGCAATACCGGCATTATTCACCAAAACATCCAACCGGCCGAATTCGGTTTGAATCGCGGCCATCATTTTTTCCACTTCTTCATATTTTGAGACATCGGCCAAAAAGTATTTGGCTTCCGGCGCGCCGGCGGCTTTCATCTCTTCGCCCGCCGCTTTTAAATTCTCCTCCTGGAGCGCAATGTCGTTGAGGGCAATCTTCGCGCCCAGCGACGCAAACTTTTTGGCAATCGCCTTGCCAATCCCCTGCGACGCCCCCGTCACCAAAATTATCTTGTTTTCAAATTGTTTGTCCATGATATTTAATTTAAAATGTAAAAATCAAAATGGAAAATGACAATTGAAAATGCAAAATGTCCGATTTCGCATTTTCATTTTTAAACTTTGCGTTGTAATTTTTAATTTTGCTTTTTTAATTTTAAATTTTAAAAGATTTCCGCTTGATATTGAACTTCTCTAATACTCCGGCCCGCGATCGGAATACCGCCCGCGGTAATATTTTTGATAATTTCGGGTATTTTCGCCGATTGGGCGATTTCATTGAAAACTCTGTCCAAATTAACCGCGTTTTTTGACGCCAAAACCAATCCCATAAACACGGCAATCTTGTTGGGTCTTTGGACAAACTCCGCTTCGCCGATAGTAATTGCATTGGGCAACAGCGGCGACAAAGCGGCGAAGATTTCCGCTTCGGAGGACAGATAAATCTGCCCTAGATAATTTTCCTTCTTCAAAACCCGGAACATATTTTCCGCCGCCGCCGCCCGGCCCATTTTTTCCATCGCCAGGTTGATTGTCAAATCCGCGTCCAAAACTTTTTTGGAAATTTCAAACTGGCCCCTTTTTTCAAACTCGCCTTCCGATAAATCACAAGGGATAATACCGAATTTTTGGCACGCGGCGACCAATCCGGATTTTTGCGCCATTGCCGGCGCCGGCAAATCGCCAAAACTTTGTCCGGCAACGACGATATTTTCAGTTTTTACGCCCTTGCTCGCCAACAACTCCAAAACCGCGGACAAAAATTCCGGCGAGATATTATCGCGGAAATAACTATGGCTGGCTTTTTCAAGGGTCGGCAAAACCACAATTTTTGAATCCGCGCCGACACCGGCGCCGCCGATTAAATCCAGCGCTTTTTCAATCGCTTCTCGATGCTCGTATTTGACCCGCCAAACCGCGACCGCGTCCGGATCGGAACTTGCTTTGATTTTTAATTCATCGCCGAGAGCGTGTTTTTCTTCCGATTTGTGGCTCCAAAAATTACCGAATTCATCTTCCAAAACGAAGACATAATACGGAACATTGGGATGAAAAAGGGTGGGAATATTCACCTTGGCGGCGCCGCGCACAACGGCCTTTTCCCCCGTTATCTTTTTCAAAGAAACAAAGCAATACGGACATTCGGACAGAGGATAACTCCACCGCCGCTTGCATTTTTCACATTCGTGGAACATAATCTTTTTTGTTAGTTTATGCTAAAATCTTTCTAGCGTCGCAATTCCTAATTTTTAACACAAAATCAGCCCTTGCTTAAAAATTTTGAATTAAAATTTATGATTTTTCAGTATATGCCAAAAACCTATATTTTACCAGAGAAATCGCGCTCCCGAATGCAAAAGGTCTGGGGCAAATCATTATTCGGAGAGGAAAGCGAAATAAATGCCCGTTATCAAAAAATACTGGACAAGAAGAAATATAAAACCGTAATCACCGTGGGCGATTATTGTTCGCATCATTTGCCATCCGATATCAAAATTTTCGATAAACTGGTCCAGCGCAAAGCATTCGCTCAAAAACACGAATGCTCCCTGAATGTTAAAAATCCCGCCGGAACCATCCAAAAAGAAAGCTGGGATGCCATTCGGCAAGCAATTAAAAAAAGAGTCAATGTTTGTGTTGACGGCGAAGAAGATTTGCTGGTGATTTGCGCGGTGATCCTGGCAAAACCCAAAACTTTGGTCGTCTACGGCTTTCCCAACAAAGGCATTTGCCTCTTGGAAGCCAACCTTAAAAACAAAACCATATTCCGCCTCATCCTAAAAAAATATTTTGCCACCGAATCCAAGCGAGAGTCTATCCCCCGTTAACGCGGAGGTTGGTCCCTCGCACCCATTAGCACAATAATAAATTTAATTTTCGTCAACGCTGTCTGGCGCAATTTTGTTTTTAATTTCAAAAAATCATTTTTTAATGATAGCCACAATCGCCGATACCGCAAAAACCGCGCCGAAAGTATAAGCAGTCTTGATGAGCAAGTCTTTTGCTGCGGAATTTTCTATCACATCCCAAATCGCCAGTATCGCGATTGATAATGCCACCGCTAAAAACAATGTTAAACAAAATAACGCCACCGCTTTAATGTTTTTTAACATTTTTTTTAAATTATAATTTTTTGAAAATATGAACCGTGACGCTGCCGCCCGCGCCGCCGATGTTGTGCGCCATGCCGATATCGGCCTTTTTCACTTGGCGTTCGCCGCAATTACCGCGCAATTGATTGGCAATCTCGTAGATCTGCGCCAATCCGGTTGCCGAAATCGGATGGCCCTTGGCTTTCAACCCGCCCGACGGATTGATCGGCATCTTGCCATCCAAATTGATTTTGCCTGAACGAATCAGTTCTCCCCCTTTGCCCGGCGCGGCAAATCCCAAATCTTCATAGGACAAAAGCTCCACCGAAGTGAACGCATCGTGAATTTCGGCGACATCAATGTCGTCGGGCGACAAATCCGCCATCGCAAACGCTTTTTTGGCGGCAATTTGCGTGGCGGCAAAATGCGTCATATCTTTTCTTTCGAAAGTCAAAAGATAGTCTGTCGCGAATCCCGAACCGATAATTTCAATATCGGTTTTGTCCTTGGAAACGATCGCCGCCGCGCCGCCGTTCACCGACAGCGAACAATCCATCAGCCGCAACGGTTCGGCCACAACCGGGGAATCCTTGATCTTTTCCATGGTTACCGGCCGCTGGTAATAATACGCCTTGGGATTTTTCTCCGCGTTTTGATGATTCTTGAACGCGATCAATTCCAAGTCTTCATGCGAACCTCCGTATTTTTGGCAGTATTGCTGATAGACCAGCGCGTTTTGCGCCGGAAACAGCAACCCTTCGGTTTGTTCAATCACCCGCTCGGCGGCGGACAATATCCAGTCAGTGGTCACATCGGCGCGGTTGTCCACTAATTTTTCACCCGACAAAACCAAAACATTTTTGATTTCCTCGTCGCGCAACAAGCGCAGAGCCGTCCAAAACGCCGCGCCGCCGCCGCCGCAAACCGACGGAGTCTCAATAATGGGAACATTGGTTTTAAAAAGCCCCGACAACAACGAAACCTTATGCGTTTGATGCTCCCCGCCGGCCGCCGACGACATTCCCGAAAACACAATCGCGCCGATATCGGCCATTGTTATTTTTGAATCTTTTAACGCGTCCATCGCCGCTTCAAACGCCAATTGCCACCAGTGCTTCTGGCTGTAATCAAACTTGGTCATCCCGACCCCTTTAAGATAAATTTTTGGATTCATATTTTCTTTAAAGTAATTTTTTCTGGCTATTGTCCGTTGTCTTCAAAATCCCGGCGATTTTCTTTTTCAAAACCGGCAAATCATCTTTCACTATGTGCCAAATTTTTCTTGGGTCAATTCCAAAATATTCATGAACTATTTTATCGCGCAATCCGCAAATATCTCTCCAAGCAACTTCGGGATATTTTTTCCGGAAATCCGTTGAAATATATTTTGCCGCTTCACCGATAATTTCCAATCTTCGAAACACCGCGTCTTGTTTTTGATGATCTTTCAAAAAATCATCTTCAAGAACCCCCTCCATATAATTCTCAACATATTCAATGCACTCGGCGATATCATAAATGTAAATTTTTTGCGTTCTTTCCATTTTTTAAAATTATAAAATAGGAACTTGATCAGACATAATTTGTTTTTTCAGTAAAGGATGCACATATCCATATTCCACCAGATCAATTTTCCTTTTTAAAGCATCTTTCAATTCGTTTTCCATTCCGATAAACCCCAAAAGACTCATATTGGAAGGTGTTTTGACCAAAATATCAATATCGCTCCGCTTCTTTTCCTCTCCCCGCGCGAACGATCCAAAAACCGCGGCGCGTGTCACTCCGTGCTTTTTAAGAATTCCCACAATTATTTTTTTGGTTTTGGCATCAATCATTTTTTTCGCGTTATCTTATCCCATCCTATCCAAAATCAGCAAAATTGGCAAATCCCCGATTTTATGCTATCGTTTACTCGCATTTGTCTTTCCGCGTTCTGGATTTTTTGACATTGGAAATTTGGATTTTGACATTTTTTATCCGTCCCCGTAGTTTAATGGATAAAATACAAGGTTGCGGACCTTGAGACTACAGGTTCGATTCCTGTCGGGGACACTGCTTCGCCAAGGTTACGCAGTGCAGGCACTTTCAAAGGGAAAATTATATATTAAAGGCACATAAGAAATTGATTTATCGCGCGAAGCAGTGCTCTTCGAAGCCTTTTGGCGTAGTAGGGCAAGAATTAATAATTAGCTATGCACTATGTCTACATTTTGCAAAGCAAAAGAGACAACAGTTATTATGTCGGCTCAACTGGAGATTTACAGAGAAGATTAAAGGAACACAACAACGGTGGAAAAAAATTCACCACAACAAAACGACCTTATGTAATCGCCTGGTATTGCGCCTTCAAAAACAAAGAACGAGCGATAGAATTTGAAAAATATCTTAAGCAAGGCTCCGGCTTCGCTTTTGCGCGAAAAAGATTAGTTTAATTGCTGATAATTAATCGCCAAATCAAAACCTCTTCAGCCATTAGCTACTTCCGCGCCCCCCGCGCGCGGGGTTTTTATTATTTTGCAACTGTCTCTTTACAATTCCGCACTTTCTTGTAATATAACCCCAAAGCAAGAATGAGCTTTTTTTGCGGCACCGCCGCCGCGGATCAAACCGCAAAATGCCCGCGGATTGTTTTCCGGCGGGCGGTATTTGTGTGTTCTTTGCTCCAAAACTTCCCGTACCTTGTCAAAAAGTTTCTTTGGGATGATTCGCTCGCGCTTGCCTTCGTGAAGCTTGCCGGAATAACGAAATAATCCGCGATAGAACGGATTGGAAAAAATAAACGACACCCTTGAAAGGTGGAGTGATTTTTTACATTTAGCCATTATGCCGTTTTCAACGAAAAAGGCGGCAATGCCTTCAAGCCGTTGGTCGCCTTGCGAATACGGCTTGAACGCTTGCCTCACCTTTTCCGGTCAACGGCAACTTTTTTATCCGCGCATCGTTTAAATAGCCGAGAGGAGCGATGTTTGGGCAATCGCCGCGCCGCGCTTTTTCGCGCTGGCCGCGCATTGTGTTTGCTCTCAAGTCGATAGTCGGGCAGCAATTTGGTTTTTTTGATTTCGCACTCAAGCCAAGATGCTTGAGCAAAACCCGATCCGATCACTTCCAATTCCCCGGCATTGGAAACCGCGGAAACCAAGATTGATTCTGATGCTCCGGCCATTCCGGATGGGATATTTTATACCTAAAAGTTTTGTCAATCTGTTATTCTTGAACATATACAGGCAGATATTAATCAAATCCGCTAAAATAAATTTTACGATTTTTTATATTCTTCTTCCCAGACTTTATCAAAAATCCGGTGGACTTCGGAAGAATATTTGTCCAAATCGTCCTTGAGTTCGTTAACCAAAGTTGGAGCGCCGGGATGTGTTGGATAAATTTTGCAAGTCTGGTAAAGCTCGCGGCTCACCTTGGGATTGTCGATCAACATGCAGGGGGTCAAAAGATTCGGACTGTAAGGCTGGCGTTTTCTAATCTCTTTGAAAAACGGACAATCCATTGCTTCCCTCAATGAAACATTCTTGATGTTCGCTTGGGCAAAATGAGTAAAAATGCAAGGTTCAACATCGCCAAAATTATTAATGTGGCTGTAATATTTGGCAGCGATGCACCCACCGACAAAAGGAGCGTCATTCCAAAAATCAACAATAAACAAAGGCTTATTCTTTCTGATATAGTCCCGGCGAAGCCTTTGATTATTTCTTTGTTCTGGTGTCGGCATCAAGTTCGTGTTTTTATCGCCGCAAACCGGCATGTACAAAAAGTACCAGCCGACCAAAGCCCCTTTTTCGATCATTAAATCAACAAACTCGTCGGAAACGACGACTTCTGCGTTTTTTCTGGTAACGCAAGCGGAATAACCGAAAGGAACTTTGTTTCTTTTTAAAATATCCATCGCCCGAAGCACTTTTTGATACGTTCCCTGCCCCCTCCTGAAATCGGTATCTTTTTCAAATCCTTCAATGCTGAATTGCACCATGACATTGCCGACTTCAATTAATTTCTTTGCGATTTCCTCATTTATCAAGGTGCCATTGCTGAAAACTTGGAAATATGCGTCCGAATGTTTTTTGTAAATATCAAAAAGATCTTCCCTCATAAACGGCTCGCCGCCAAGAATTGTGAAAAACGTTACGCCCATTTCTTTGGCTTCGCCGATAACCCTGTCCAGCAAGTCAAAAGGCAAATCGTCTTCTTTCTTGTAATTTTCGGCATAGCATCCCTTGCATCTCAAAGTGCACCTCATTGAGGGAGAAATTAAAAGGTTAAAAAGCGGAGCTGACCCTTGAACCACTAGTTTGTCTCTCTCTTTTGGATTTTCCAAAAGTTCGGCCAAAATAAAATTTTCCAAAAATTTTTCCTGACAATTTTTACTGACATCGGCAAGAATCCTTTTTAGGAAAACTGAATTGGGGCCATTTTTTTCAAAAACTTTTTTGATCGATACCACCATCTTTTTTTTGTTTTGGGGCGCGATCTTTTCGAATAAACCGACAAGCCTGATTACATTTTCATCGGAAGCTTTTGATAAAGTCTGAAAAGTTTTTTTGGAGATTTCTTTTTTGAGAGAATGTTTAATCGGCATAGTTTTTAATTTTATATCTGGTTATTTCGCGTATTGCCAATTTCAGATCACGTGTCGTCCAACTGCTTAGCCGAATATTCGAATTTATAATTAAAGATATCCGAACATGCCGGCCCTGAAAAACAAGACGCGTCCCGGCGGCAATATAATTTTACGGAAATATTGAAACGACCATCCTCATCCAATCTTCGAACCGATACCGGAATACGAACAGCCCGGATCAAACCGAAATTGGCATTTTTGCTCAACCGATGGACATATTCAATGTCTTCGCCTGATTTTATTTTTTCATCGAATCCGCCCGCCATTTGATGAACATTTCTTTTGCAAAAGATGCAGAATCCCGGCGCGTGAGCGAAAAATTTTTTACTTACCATCATTTTTTTAATTAACGATCAAATCAAATCGGCGGCTTGCTCTCTTAATCAAGCGGCTTGTTTTGTAATTTTTGCTTCCCCCGGCGACAGCTTTAACATCAGCGATTTAATAAGGTTTTTTCTTTAAAACCAAAATCTAAATAATTTTTGATTAGTTTATGCGATTTTTGTCGGTCGTATCCTTGCTCATCACTTGAGAAACGGACAAACTTGAATCATTGAAAACATTGTCAAGGACTTTTCATAAATCTCGGCCTTGCCGAAATGATAATAAAGCGCCGCCTTGGTGATATTAAGTTTTTTGGCAATATCACTTATCGAAACGCCCAAGTAGCTGTATTTGGAAAAAGATGGCGAGCCGTATTAATGATGTATTCTTTGTGTCTCCGACGATATTTCTGATTGTTCCGCAATCGTTTCCATAATTTTGGGTATTCTGTATTTACTTATCGCTCGGTAAGTTAATCTAAACCTATCAAAACCGAAATTTTGTGTCAAGATTGATTGTGCAAAAAAGGAGTTTTCGCAATTTTCAATATCAATATCTACATCCGGAACTTTGTCCCCTCCTTTGTGTCGTAGATTTTCACGCCCATGGAAAGCAGGCGGTCGCGAATTTCGTCGGATTTGGCAAAATCTTTCGCGGCTCTGGCGGCATTGCGGTCGGCGATCAACGATTCAATAAAGGCGTCGCTTTTAACAATATCAAATTTCATAAACCCCAAAAAGGTGTTAATTTGGCGCAAGAATTCAAATGTTCTTTTGCCGGATTTTTCTTTGCCGTTTTGAACGCGGATGAAATCAAACAACGCGGCAAACGCTTGCGGCGCGTTTAAATCATTGTCCAGCGAGGCGCAAAATTTTTCTTTCGCTTCGCCAACCGCCGCTTCATCGGCGGCATCATCATATCCGGCGTCCACTTTGTTGAAAATAAATTCATCAATACGCGCCAGAGAATTTTTCGCCTGTTCCAACGCATTGTCGTTGAAATCAATCCCCGCGCGATAGTGGTTGGAGATGAAAAAATAGCGCAACACTCGGTAATCATATTGTTTTAAAATATCGCGGATGGTTTTAAAATTCCCCAGCGACTTGGACATTTTCTGCGCGTTGATGTTCAAAAATCCGGTGTGCATCCAATAGCGCACAAAAGGGACTTTTCCGGTGATTGACTCTATTTGCGTGATCTCGGCTTCATGGTGCGGAAAAATCAGATCAATCGCGCCGCCGTGAATATCATATTGCGGCCCGAATTCAATTTCCGTGATCGCGGTATCTTCGATATGCCATCCGGGACGGCCCTTGCCCAATGCGGTTTCCCACGATGGCTCCCCTTCTTTTGAAGATTTCCACAAGCAAAAATCATTCCAGCCCCGCTTGAAATCGCTTTC
>DIFW01000017.1:128030-155828 GCA_002419295.1 Patescibacteria group bacterium UBA5738 | reverse complement strand
AATTTGGCAATCTCAAAATACCAACTGCCATCGGGAGCTTGATAGGCCAATCCTTTTTCAATCATCCGCTTCACCTGGCTTACAATGTTTTCAATATAATCCGTGGCGCGCGCATATTTTGACACCGCGTTATTACCCAATGCCAGCATATCTTCTCTGTAAGCCGCTTCAAACTCCTGGACCAATTGTTTCCAGTCAATGTTCCTTTCCGCCGCCCGCTTAATGATCTTATCGTCCAAATCGGTGATGTTTTGCAGGTAATTCACATCAAACCCGCTCCACCGCAAATATTTGACGATAAAATCAAATTGCGTGTAGGTTTTGGCATGGCCCAGATGTGAAAGATCATAGACCGTGGGGCCGCACACGAAAAATTTTATTTTCCCCTCCTCCATCGGATTCAAATCTTCAACAGATTTGGAAAGCGTGCTGTATATTTTTATTTTGTTCATATTGTTTTTGTTAATAATTATCTTTGACGCTGGCGATTTTTAATATAATCATTGATCGACTCCAAAGACACCAACCAATTGCGATCTTTTTTGTGCGCATCAATCTTCCCTTGCCGCGCCAATAAGTTTAAATATTTTTCCGAATACGGCGTTGATTTAGCGATCTCGGAAAGCAAAAAATATTTTTGATCTTTTGAAGTTGCCGGCAATAAAACACTCAAATAAATATCCAACGATCGCTCGGCGCCGCGCGCAATAAAATTCACAAATGGTGCCATATCTTCTTTGTCGGCCCGAGCCAATGTTTGATAATATTTTTTGCGATCGTTTTTCAAAATCACTGCCAACGGATAACCCGCCCGCATCAACAACAAATTCATCAACAACCGCGCCGTCCGGCCGTTGCCGTCAAAAAACGGGTGGATATAAACAATCTTGTGGTGCGCCAACGCCGCAAGCTCAACCGGATGCAATTTGCCTTTGCCGGAATTGATCCAATTTACCGCGCCGCGCATTAAATTCGGAACCTCAAAAGCATCCGGCGGCCGATGGCTGGCGCCGGCGATCATCACATTTCCGTCGCGATACGATCCGGCAATATTTGAAGATGTTTCTTTAACTACCAATTTTTGCAAATTTCTAATTGTGGTTTCCAAAATATCGCTTTGTTTCTCTTGATCAATCAAGCCATACAAATATTCCAGCGCTTCTTTATGATCCTTGGCCTCCAAGTGATCTTTCAGCGGTTTTCCTTTGATCGTCATTCCTTCACTGATAACAAAAAATGTTTCTTTCAATGTAAGCGAGTTGCCCTCAATCGCGTTGGAATTATAGGTCATTTCAATGGCAAATTGTTCTCTTAATTTTTTCACCTTATCCGCCGGAAGCGGCCGCAGTTTTTGCAAAAGACCAAATTTTTCATTGATCCTTTTTTGTAATTGCGAATCCAAATATACCATAATTTTAAAATTGTTTTATAGGAAAACCCTAATATGGTATGCCTCAATATTTAAACTATACCATATTAAGCCAGCCCGTCAAACCGTTTTTCACGCTTTTGACAACCAAAAACGTGAAAAACCGCGAAATTTCGCCCTTTTTCACGCTTTTTCGCTGTTTTTCCCCCGTTGCCACCGCCTGACAACCTGCTTCTCCGTCATTCTTTTTATGCGGCCGATCTGGTATAATCAAAGCAATCTCAGGAAAATTTTTAAAGTATATGGCAAAATTAAATTCGAGGATCAAATATCTGCAAATCGCGTTAAACGGCAACCTTGACGATGCGCAACGAATCATCGGCCAACTGCCCGCCAGCGAGAGGATTATCATTGAAGCCGGCACGCCGCTGATCAAGCAGTTTGGCATTGATGCCGCGACGCGGCTTAATTATTGGTGGCAAAAAAAACTTATCGCCGCGGGAATCGACGCGCCCGCTTATATCGTCGCGGATATGAAAACCATTGACCGCGGCGCCACCGAAGCGCGAATGGCCGCCGGCACCGGCGCTTCCGCGGCAATCGCCGCGGGACTTGCGCCGATAGAAACTTTGAACTCGTTTATCGGCGAATGCGAGATTTTGGGCATTGACGCGATGATAGATATGATGAATGTGGAATATTCTTTAAATATTTTGCGGCAATTGAAAAAACAACCCGCGGTTGTCGTTTTGCACCGCGGCGTGGACGAACTCACATTCAACAAAGAAAAACAAATCCCCTACCATGAAATCCAGCGGATCAAGGGCAATTATAATATCATGCTGGCCATCGCCGGCGCCGACACGCCCCGCGAGGTGCAAAGATCTTTTTTTAACGGCGCCGACATCGCCGTGGTCTGGAAAAATTTCTACGCCGCCGATTCGAATACCGTTGCCATCGCGCAAGAATTCCTGCGCCAGATAAAGTAATTGCCGCGGCAGACGGCTATCGATGGCCAACGGCATAATTCATGCCGTAACCGGCCAGACCGGAACAACAAGAATTGGCATTGCAAGTCGCTATATCCGCCGCGCTTGGTTTTTCCAGCTTGGCATAAATAAAAAATCCATTGCCGCACAGATAAAACATATAGCAATACCCGGCTGTCGGACTGCAAGTGGTCGCGCCGGTCGGATCTTTGACAATGGGAATCTTGCCGCCATCCTCAGATAAAGCGCGAGCAACAGAGCGCCCATAGTAACTATCTCCCTCATAACTAAACCATCCGCATCCACATCCCGTACCGGTAGCGCTTCCCCACCCGCTGTTTAAAATTTGATAACGCCCGTAATCAAGATTATACAATTCCACCGCTTTGGCAACTTGCGCCAAATCTTGTCGGCGGCGGGCGTCGCGCGCTTGAGCGCGAATATCTTGCATACTCACCAAAACCAGCCCGGAAAGCATCCCGATAATTGAAATCACCACCAACAGCTCAATTAAAGTGAACCCTTTTTGTTTTTCCATTTATGATGAAAATTAAAATCACCACTGTTATAACGCAAAATAAGGCGACCGCGCCAATCAATCTCACTATTCGACTCCAACGATAATTTACGCTTGGGCAACCCTGCCGGCACGCCACCGCGAATAATTCATCCCAAAAAAAAATCTCTTATTCTTTTTGGCGCTGCATTTTCTCCGGCGCGGAGACGCCAAGCAAACTAAGCGTATTTCGCAAAACGATTTTCGCCGCCATCGCCAAATCCAAGCGCGCTCGGGCGATTGCTTTGTCTTCCCCGATCACTTGGCAATCGTGATAGAACTTATGGAATTTTGCCGCCACGCCCGTGGCATACAGGCAAAGCCGCTGAATTTGATAATCGCGCGCGGTGTCGGCGACAATCTCGGGCAGGCGCAGAAGCTCTTTTGCCAAATCAATTTCGACAAACTCTTTTATCCCTTGAAAGGGTCGGACCCTTTTAGTTTTGAAAGGGTCGGACCCTTTTAGACAAGCTTTGCGCAAGATGCCGGCGATTCTCGCGTGTGCGTATTGCACATAGAACACCGGCGAATCAGTGGATTTTTTCTTGGCCAATTCAACATCAAATTCCATTTGCGACTGCAAAGAATTTTGCAAATAGAAAAATCTGGCCGCGTCAACGCCCACTTCATCGATTAACCAATCTAAAGAAACGATATTGCCCTCTCGCTTGGAAATTTTTCCGCCTTTGACGGTCACAATCTGGCAAATTAAAATTTCAAACTCGCCTTTATAACCCAGAATATCCATCACCGCCTTCATCCGCGGCACATGGCCTTGATGATCGGCGCCCCAAATATTAATGATTTTTTTATAACCGCGGCGAATTTTGCCGTAATGGTATGCGATATCCGACAAAAAATATGTTGGACTGCCGTTTTTACGCAAAAGCACTTCGTCTTTTTGCCCGTATTTGGACATATCCAGCCAATAGGCATCGTCTTTTTCGAATACCAGCCCTTTCTTTTTCAAAAATTTATAAGTTTCAATAATCAATCCCCGTTTATACAAGCACTCTTCGGAAATCCACCGGTCAAAATCAATTTTTAAATCCTTGGCAATGAATTTTTTCAAATCCTTTAACACCTCTTGGGCCAAAAAATATCCGGCATCGGTTTCGGAATGGATCTTGGCAAGTTTTTTTTGCAAAGATAAAATTTTTTCTTTCAGATATGGCGACAAATACGCTTCGCCGCGTCCCAGCGCCGTGGCGCCCAATGTCTGGATTTGTTTGGAAACCCGCGCGTCGTTAATATAATATTCTCTTTTCGCTTTATAGCCGGCAACGGATAAAACATTGGCCAAAACATCGCCATAGAACGCGCTACGCCCATTGCCCACATGCAACTGGCCCGAAGGATTCGCCGAAACAAACTCCACTTGGGTTTTTTTACCCCCGCCGATCCTAACTTTGCCGTAATCACTGCCCAATTTCAAAATTTTTCCCGCTTCCGATTTGACATATTCGTCCGCCAGAGTGAAGTTGACAAATCCGGGCGGAGCAATCTCAATTTTTGAAAATATTTTTTTTGCCTTTTTATTTTTTTCAATCTCTTCCTTTATCTTTCGCGCAATCTCCATCGGATCCGTTTTGGCCGATCGGCTCAAACGCATCGCCGCATTGGACGCATAATCTCCATGCGCCCTGTCTTTGCAAACGCTCGCGCTCCCCGCTTCAAAAATCGGTTTGGCGGCCGCCAAATCAAAAAATCCGTTATGCGCCAGTTTTTTCGCCGCATCTTCAATTATCAAATTTATTTGCTCTCGCATCATTTTGTGTTAATGTTATTTCGCTTGATTGGCGTTGATTTTTAAGTTTATACGAAATTTTGCTAAAATAAAAGGGTATGAAAGAATTGGCGAAAAACAAAAAGGCGGGGTTTGATTATGAGATTTTGGAAAAATTCGAGGCCGGTCCCGTATTAAACGGGCAGGAAGTAAAATCCGTCAAATCCCGGGGGCTGTCGCTGGCCGGATCTTATGTTATCATCAAACCGGACGGCGTTTTTTGGATCGGCGCCAAGATTCCGGCCTATCAACCCGCCAATGCCGGCGCGGATTATCACGAACAGCGCGATCGCAAGCTTCTTTTGCGCAAGAGCGAGATTGGCCGGTTGATGGAATTTTCCGCTCAAAAGGGCTTGACTTTTGTGCCGCTTCGGTTATATACTAAACAGCGTTATCAAGACTCGGGCAAAATCAAGCTTGAGTTTGGCGTGGCGCGCGGAAAGAAAAAATATGACAAGCGCGAAACGCTCAAAAAGCGCGCCATTGAGCGCGAAATCGCCCGCACCTGCGGGAAAATCTGAATTTCAAGCTATGGGGATGCAAGGCCTCGATGGGAAGCCGATCCGGCAATCGCAAGCCAAGTTGTTAAATCTTGTAAAAATTAACAAACTTCAAAAGTGCCAAATCAAATTCATTTGCGTTTAGCGCTCCCGAATTGGTCTACGCTTAGTTTTCCAATTTCGGTGTCCGATAAACCGATTCTCCATCAAGTTTTTCGGGCATAATCTTTTGGAGATAGGCGCCTCCTTTCGCCTCAAAGCGGCCGCCGAAAACAAAAGCAGGCGAAAAATTTAAGAGTTTTGTCCGGTTTTCATCTTAAATTTCAAATAAATCGGAACAAGCTTGTAGAAGTTTCCGGCATTGGTTTTTCAGATACGGGTTCAAGTCCCGTCGTCTCCACCGTTTTTTTAAATCACAGTCCTAAAATTTTTTTGCAAAAGAGTGTTTAAAAAACCACCCATCAACAATCAAATAAGAGCCGCACAGGTGCGGTTGATCGATGAAAACGATCGGCAAGTTGGCGTTGTCACGCTTAAAGAAGCGCTGGAAGCGGCGTGGAGCAAGAAACTTGATCTGGTGCAGGTCACCGACAAAACAAATCCGCCGGTGGCTAAAATTGTTGAATTCGGGAAATATCTTTACAGTTTGCAAAAAAAGGAGAAAAATGTCCGCACCAGCGAGATAAAAGGAATCCGCCTCACCTACAATATTTCCCCGCACGATATGGAAACGCGCGCGGCGGCCGCGGAAAAGTTTTTACAAAAAGGCGATCGCGTCAAAATAGAGCTTCGTTTGCGCGGAAGGCAAAAAGCGTTCGACGCTCTCTCGCGGGAAAAAGTGGGGCAATTTCTGGAAATTCTGGAAAAGCTTATCCCCTACAAAATCGACAAAGAGCTAAAAAGAGAAATGGGCGGATTTAATATGATTGTATCCAAGAAATAATTTTCAATTTTCCCGCCTTCGCCAAGGCTTCGGCGGGCAAGCAATTTTCAGTAAAATTTTAAAATCAAAACGATGAAGACAAGAAAATCAATCACCAAGAGATTCAAAATCACCAAAACCGGCAAGATATTGCGGCGCCCCACCGGTTCATGCCATTTGCGCTCAAAAATGTCGGGCAATAAAGTTCGCGCCGGGCGCAAATGGGTGCCGCTGAACGAATCAGAAGCCAAGAAAATCAGAAAGCTAATCATTAAATAAAATTAAAAGTGTAAATATCAAAAATCAAAATGACAATGTAAAATTACCAAATTTTAAAATTTGAATTGTAATTTTACATTTTGATTTTTACATTTTGAACTATTTTCATGCCACGAGTAAAACGAGGAACGCTCCACCACAAAAAGAGAGCCAATATTATTGAATATACCAAAGGATTCCGCTGGGGAAGAAAATCAAAGCTTGCTTCGGCAAAGCAGGCAATGATGAAGGCGTTGTCGTATAATTATCGCGACCGCAAGGTGAAAAAACGCGAAAATCGCGCGGTATGGAACATCCACATCAATGCCGTTTGCCGCAAAAACGGCACCACCTACAGCCGGTTCATCGGCGCAATCAAGAAAAACAACATTGCCATTGATCGCAAGATATTGTCGGAATTTTCCGCCAAGTATCCGCACCTTTTTGAAGCAGTGCTGGCAAAAATCAAATAAATTTTATATTTTCCAGAGGTATTGCACTCAATAAAAACGCTCCACAGGGAGCGTTTTTATTAATACAAAGGTTTGTTCTCTATTTGGATCAGCGCGGCGGTAAGCGCTTGCTTGACGGTTGTTTTTCTGTCCCACCGGCCGCGGGTCAAAATACCGATAGCGCCTTCCGATGATCCCACAAAAGGATTTTTGGTTAATTCCAATTTATGGAACGCTTGATTGATATCCATCCCCTGTTTCACCAATTCAACCGCCGCCGGAGGATATTCAAACGCCGCCGATGATCCCAAATGGAATTTATCCCCGTCATAGATCGCGCAAATGCCGATATTCATAAATCCGGTGAGTGAATCTTGGACTTCCATCAAGCCATCTTCAATGCCAACGCCAAAATCCCCGATACCCAACCCCGCGGCGGCAAACGCCGCGCGAGCGCGGTTCTTGGCGCCGCGCACCGTCTCCGGCAAGCTTTTCGGCTGATCGTCCACACCGCTGGAAACTTTAACTTCGCAGATTCGGGCTTGCGCCAAAAAATCGTAATCCGCGACGGTTTCCGCCAGCGCGCTGATTTTTATTTTATTTTCCGTGCCAATGGCAATTTTCATAATTTGGCAAAATCCTAACAAAAACGGCTTTTGAAAAAGCCGTTTTTGATCGCAAGCGAATAATTTTATTTGGTTAAATCTTCGGCAGAAAAATTCTCGCTGATCACTCCGTCAACATCAAAAGTGAATGTTTGCGCCGGCTTTTCGCAAACCGCGCCGGACTTGCATTTTCCTTCGGCGGATAAAATCGCATTGCCTTCCCCCACCACTTGATACACTCCCTGCACGCGCGAGTCATCAACGCTCAATGATCTTTTCGCCAAAACCATATCGTTGCTTGAAGCTATTGTCCACTCGTAATTCTCGCCCAGCATCAAGGTGATATTTTTTCCGGGAGTCAAAGAAGCCGACTGTCCATTATCTTCAATAGTCACCCGCAACGGCAACTGGCCTTCGGCAAGATTGAGCTTTTCGGCGATATCCCGGTTAACCTCGGTTTCCGTTTTAACCGCTTGTTCCGCCGGCGGTTCTTCCTCCACGGTAACAGTTTTCTCGCTCCCCGGATTTACCGCGATAATAATGCCAATTATCAACACCAACACCGCGCCCGCGATCACATAATAAACGATTTTTTTATCCATATTTTTATTTTTCATCCGAAACGGAAGAAATGTTAACTTTATGAGTCCATTCTATCAACTTTAAAAAAGCAACGCAAATGCGCGCTTGTGGAAATCATTCCAGAATCGCCTTTATGCGCCGCACCCCCGACGACGATGATTCTTCTTTGGCGATTTTAAAACGGCCAAGATTGCCGGTATTTTCCGCGTGCGGTCCGCCGCAGATTTCCTTGGAAAAATCTCCGATGGCGTAAACCGTCACCCGTTCGCCGTATTTTGAACCGAACGCGCCCGTCGCGCCCGCGATTCTGGCGTCTTCCAAGTTCATTTCTTCTTTGGCGATAGGAATATTCTGGCTGATTTTTTCGTTAACCAACGCTTCAACCTGTTCTATTTGTTCCGGTGCCATTTTTTGCGGATGGGAAAAATCGAAGCGCAACCGTTCGGCAGTGATGTTGGAGCCGCGCTGGACAATGTGTTCGCCCAAAACCAAACGCAGTGCCGCCAAAAGCAAATGCGCCGCAGTGTGCAGTTTCGTCGTTTGCTCGCTCGCGTCCGCCAGCCCTCCTTTGAACATTCCCGCGGAAGCGGTGCGCGATAATTCCTGATGCCGTTTCAAGCTGGCCCCGAATTCATCTTGAGCGGCGGCGGCAACGCCAATGTTTTTTTCTTTGGCAATTTCCAAGCTCAATTCCAGCGGAAATCCAAAACTTTGATAAAGATCAAAAAGCTGTTTGCCGTTTAAAACCGCGCCGGCCTCCTTGGCCGATTTTTCAAATTCTTTCAACCCCTCATTGAGCGTTTTTTTAAATTTGGTTTCTTCCTTTTCCAATTCGGCGGCAATGGTTGCTTGCGGCAGTTTGTATATATTTAAATATATATTTGAATATATACTTGCCATTTCCGGCAAAAAGTTTTTTTTAATCCCCAATTGATTGCCCTTGACAATCGCGCGGCGGATCAACCGGCGGCAAAAATAGCCTTGCGCCTTGTTGGACGGCAACGCCCCGTCGGCGATCAAAAACGACGCTGAACGAATGTGGTCGGCAATCACCCGCATCGCGCCAGTCATTTTGACATCGGCGCCATATTGCTTGCCCGATAATTTTTCAATTTCGGCGATCGCCGGAGAAAACAAATCGATTTTGAACGCGTCAGGATCGTTGTTGCTCGCGGCGGCAATCCGCTCCAATCCCCCGCCAAAATCAACATTGTGCCGTTCCATTTTCGCCACCGCCCCGCTTCGCTTCGCGTATTCCATAAATACATTGTTGCCAATCTCCAAAAACCGGCCGCAGTCGCAATTGGGATGGCAGGGCAAATCTTTCCACGGCGAATTTTCGTGGAGTTTTCGCTCCGCGCCGAAATCCCAAAAAATCTCCGAATCCGGCCCGCCCAGCTCGCCTTCGGGCATAGATTGCGGCGTGCCCGATCGGGACCACCAATTCTTTTTTTCGTCATAATAAAAAATCCGGCCGTCTTGCATTCCTTTTTCCTCGGCGAAATCAACATCTTTGGCGTTAATTCCCGCGGTCGCGAACAATTCTTTCCACACATTGGCGGTTTCCCCGTCTTTTGGAATTCCCGCCTCCGGCAAACCGCGAAACGCGGTCGCGTAGATATTTTTCGGATCCAAGCCGACTTCTTTGGTTAAAAACTCAAAGATCCAGCCCAGCTGTTCTTTTTTGAAATAATCGTCCAGCGACCAGTTGCCCAGCATCTCGAAAAAAGTCATGTGCCGGTTGTCCCCCGCTTCATCGATATCCTGCGTGCGCAAGCATTTTTGCGAATTGGCGATCCGCGATCCCAGCGGATGTTTTTGTCCCGAAAGGTACGGAATCATTTGCTGCATCCCGGCGGAAGTAAACAAGGTCGTCGGATCATTATCCGGCACCAACCCGCATGAAGGCACGATCGCGTGCTCCTGTTTTTTCATGCATTCCAAATACTTTTCCCTGATTTCTTTGGTATCCATAATGTTTATATTCTTTATCCCAAACTGAATTCAATCAGTTTCTTCTTTATTTCATCATCATTTACCGCAAACCCGGGCATAAACTCCACCGGTTCGTCATATCTAATATCGTTGAAATATCCCAACTGAACTCTAAAAATTTTAGCATTGAATTCAGTGGTAAAAATTTCTTCTCCCCTTTCTATGATTTCATCAATTTTATGAAAATCCCGCATTATGAAATATAAATCAACATAATCCTTCCATTTGGCGCGCATTCCCAGCGCGAACGCTTTCATCGCCGCCAAAGTCAACAAATCTGGAATTCTTATTTTCGCCTCAAATCTGTTCGGATAATCAATCAAGTATGGATAATTAAAAAAAGTGAATTTGACTCCGCCGGCAAGAAATGTCAATTCGTCCAAGCGACTAACAATTATTTTATCAATATTCGTATTCGCCCTAAATTTTTTTTCAATCGCTAAATTGCCGAATCTCTTGCCGCAAAACATATCAAAATCAATTGATCGCCTATGCCCAATATGCAAAGCAATGGCGGTACCGCCAACCAAACCAAAACTATTTGAAAACAATTTCAAAACCGGCAATAATTTTATTTGGTTTTCGGTCAAAATTTCCTTATGCATATCTCTTAAAATAAAGATTGAAATAATGCACAATTTCCGGACGCAAATTGCATCTTTTTTGTTTCGCTTCTTCGTTAAATATCAACGCAACCTTTTTAATCCCCAAAATTTTTATCATTTCCTGCACATCGCGCCAATCGCCGTAATTTAAAACCGCCTCCACAATCACCTCTTCGGAAAGTTTGTCGTACTGCATTGTTGACCAGACCAGTCCCGGCCTTTTCTTGATAAATTCATTAATTTCCGCCATTCCCTTTTTGCGATTTTACAACTTAATTTTACCACAAATCCACCCCAAAATCCACTCCCGCCCTCCCTGTTTATGCAACACAAAAACCGGAAAACCCTTGACAAAATTGAAATTTAGGCCAATATATCATCAAGGTGAAAAAATGAGAGGACACACGAAGCTCTTTGTATTAGAAATGGAAATGCGGCCATATGAAGAAAAAGCCGACGCAATACTATCTTTGATTCATGGCCAACAAGATGCCATCACAATAAAAAAATTCATCGAAAAGGGCAAATAAATGCCATCTTTTTTTATAAAAATTAACAATCTCAAATTTTTCTCGCATCATAGGCCCAGTGCAATACCGCTTGGCGCTGTTTTTTGCGGCACGACAAATCGCGCGGCGCGCAATTCTTTTTGATTTGGGCGATGTGCCGCGCGATCGCTTTCCACCTTTTGATCTGCCATTGGTCATATTCGGGCAGGCGCCGCCCCATATAATAGCGGCAATACCACTGAAACCATCCCCGCGGATCCGCCGGATGAATCCACCCTTTTTCGCGCCAAACAGAAAGCGGCTGTGACGCGTTGACACCGAAGCAGTTTAATTTCGGATCGTGAAATTCCGAGTTTAATTTTGCTTTTTCATACCAATCTTTCGGAAATTCCTTTTGGCAGTCGGTCATATATTTGCCGCCGAATATCCCCATGGCCAACATTCGCTTGGGCGTCAGTTCCGGCGCAAATTCCCTGTCAAATCTCTCCCCCATCGGCGCAACCAAAAAATATTCATACCCCGTCTGCATTTTATCATTGACCGTGATTTTTATTTTCATTTGGTTAAAAATTCAACGGCTTTGGGAAACCATTGTTCCCAAAAATCCGGCCGCTCCAGATCGTGGTCGCCGCCTTTGACGATGATGCGGTTTGGAAATTCCGTTCCCAGACTTTCCGGCGGCGCCGACAAATCAAATTCGCCGTGGACATGCAAAATCTTATTTTTCACGGCATCAAAGCTACGCGAAAAATCCATATCTTTGGCCTCCAAAAAATAATCCGGTTTGATATAATTTTCCCGCGTCATTTTTCCGCGGCGCGCGCAATCGATCAAAAAATCGCCTTCATCCAAATATTGCCGATAATTTTGCCAATTTATTTTTGCGTTCGGATTCTTCTTTTTCATCAGATCGCGGACAAAATAAAACCGCAATAAATCTTTTTGGTTTAATGCCGGCGCGATAAAAACCATCTTGTTGGTCGATGATTCGACCGCGCCGAAAACCAGCGCCAGCGGGCACATCCCCAAACTGTGCGCCACAAAATTTATTTTCAAATCGCCGCATTCTTTGCGAAAAGCTTCCAACGCCTTCAATAATTCTCTCGCGCGGCCCTTTAATGTAATTTTTGAAAAATCACCCTCCGATAACCCGCACCCGGACGCGTCAAAACGCAATGACGCGACATTGTTTTTCGCCAATTCGATCGCCATCGATTTGGCTTTCTTTTCCACGGTCGCGTTGCGCTCAAATCCCTGCAGAAAAATCGCTCCGAATTCCGGCTTTTTGTCGGGAACCGTCAAAATCCCCCGCAAGATTTCATGATCATGATTTTTGAACTTGATTAGCTTTATTCGCATATTATAAAATTAACTTGTCGCGATGAATCAACCTAACATTTTCCTTTTTTGCTCGCGCGATCATATCTTTGGTGAAGCCGCTTTTGGAAAACAGCGCGTAGTGTTCTTTTCTGTCGCCGCGATTCCAATCAACCAGCCGCGCCTTTCTTTTCAGATTTTCATAAATATCGGTGCCGATCATTTTTTGCGACCATTTGGCTTCGCCAAATAAAATTTCCTTGGTTTCCGAATTCAACGCCACAACATCAATTTCCTCATTTTTATCCCACCACTTCCCCGCCCGCTCAAAATAGAACAAACCATCCTCAATCTCCCGCGCCAATTCAAGGCAAATGTCTTCATACGCGATTGATTCAAGCACGAAAAAATTTTCTTTTATTTTTCTCAACGGCTCATCGTGGCGGCCGATTTCCAAATCGCTTTTATATAAATAAACATATTGAAACCAAAAACGGACGAAATTATTGCAAAGCTTATATAATCCTTTCCGCGATTTTGCCGCCGAAGATTCGGTAACCGAAAATTCTCTTTCCACGATCTGCAATCTTTCCAAAACCGACAGATATTTGTTCGTTAAATTTTTATCAAGCCCGGTCTCGTTGACGATGTTGCCCAACTTTGTTTTTCCAAACGCCACCGCCTTTAAAATCGCCATGTAATTCTTTGGTTCCCTCAATTCCTGCCGAAGGATAAAATCAACCTCGTTGAAAAGATAAGCTGTCGGTAAAAATATTTTATCCAAAATATTGGCCTCAATGGACCTCTTGGGATTGAATTCCGCCAAATAAGCCGGCATTCCGCCGGTTATCGCGTATATTTCCAAAAAATCATTAAAACTTTTATCGGGAAAAAATTGCCAACTCGGCCGAAACGCAAGCGGTTTTAACAACAACTGCCCGGTGCGCCGGCCGAAAAGCGGCGCGCCGTAAATCAAAGTTTCCGATTCCATCATCGCGATGCTTGATCCTGAAAGGATAAGAAAGATATTGCTTTCTTTTAAAAACTCGTCCCACCCCTTTTGAAACAGCGAGGAAACCGCCTTATCAGCCTCCGCCAAATAGGGATATTCGTCGATCGCCAAAACAAACCTTTCTTTAATGTTTTTTTTAAGATATTCAAACACATCAAGCCATTGGGCAAAACCGTTGCGCGCCAATGCCGGATCGCCAAATTGACCGCCAATGGCCCGGCCCAAGCTTTGCAATTGCTCTTTTTCCGTGCTCTGGCTGGCCAAAAAATAAACCGCTTGTTTGTCTTTGATAAATTGCTTGATAAGCTCGGTTTTTCCCACGCGCCGCTTGCCATAGATAATAAAAAGTTGCGCGGTATCACTCGCCCATCTTTCTTCCAGCGCTTTTAATTCTCGCTCGCGGTCAATGAATTTCATCTTATTTCCGTCAATTTAGTATACTTATAAGTAGTATACTCACAAGTACACTAATTGTCAAGACCGCCGCATTCGGATATCCAAACAATCGTCCGTAGCGCTTGAATCATTATAATCGGTATAAATTCGCGCCATCGCGTCCAAAAATCCGTTGGCATAAAAATTTCCCGCGCGTCCGTGAAAATGCAAAACCGCCGCCCTTGCCTCCCCCTCCAGCGCGAACAACAATCCATTCAGCCGCAATCCGTCTTTGGTATTAACTCGGCAAAACTCCGTTTTCATAATTCCAATAATGATTTATAAATTTTGAAATTTTCGTCGTCAAAACAGGTAAAGATTATTTTATCGAAACCGGCCGAATTCAAATCGCAAAATTCTTTGACGGCCGCAACCGCGATTTGCGCGGCTTCTTTTTTGGGATAGCCGTAGGTACCGGTGGAAATCGCGGGAAATGCAATCAAACGAATGCCGTTTTCTTTGGCAAGTTTAAAGCAATTCTTATAACAATCCGCCAGCAATTCCGCTTCTTTGCCGCCTTCTTTACCAAATACCGGCCCAACCGTATGAATTACATAATCCGCGGGTAATTTATAGCCCCTGGTGATTTTGGCTTGGCCGGTTTTGCCGCCGCCCAATTTATCGCAATCTTCCGCCAATTCCCTTCCGGTGGCACGATGAATTGCCAAATCAACTCCGCCCGCGCCGGAAAATTTTTTGTCGCTAGCGTTCACAATCGCCCCCACCGCCAATTTTGTTATATCCCCTTTAATAACCTCGATTTCCATAATCTCATATATTCCATATGGAATATATGCCAACGGCGCAAAGCCAGCGATTAAGATAAAAAATATTCTATTGGTTTTTTATAAGCTTTGGCAAGCATTGCCAGCTCAACCGCGCCAATAAAAATTTTTGCCGACTCAACTTTTGAAATATATGATTGGCTCTTGTCAATATGGTGCGCCGCCTTGCCTTGTCTCAACCCAACCGCCAATCGAGCTATGCGCAATTTAGCCGCGATTTTTTGATATTCTTCTTTGTGATCACTGATCATATGCCCGAAATTATTCTATTTGGTTGCGTCATAATAATTATAACAAAAAATATTCCAAATGGAATATAATGCCCGCCCACCCGCCATATTCTAAATTTTGATCATTTTTTCCGATAATCATCTATAATTTCCTTAAAGTTAAACCTGATGGCCAAATTATCAAGATCGTCGGGCGCGAAAAATTTCATAGCCGCGCCTTCGCCAAGTTGTAATTTTTCAATTTCAACCGGTGCGCGCAAAATATAAATCATTTGTCGAATGCCATTATCAACATATTCTTTAAAAAATTCCGCGCGCTTGATTTTATAACCCAACTCTTCTTTGATTTCCCGCGCCAGCGCGGCTTGCGGCGTTTCGCCGCCGTTCACTCCCCCACCAAACAAAACCCATTTGCCGATTTCCGGATCTTCGTCGCGCAACTGCAACAAAAATTCCCCTTTTTTATTTTTAACGATCAAACAAACTTTAGTCTTTGGCATAAATTTTAAACTTTATAAAGTTTCATTTTGCAACAAAACCTATGAATTATCAAAATCTGTTTCATCCAAACGCACAAATTTAAATTTACCGCTTAATTTCCCAATAATTTCCAGCAAGGCCGCAAGCATTTCCGCCGGCCGCGTTTTTTGCTCCTCTTCTTTGCGGCTTCCATCATGTAGAAGAATAATTGATCCGTTTTGAGAATTTTTCAACACGAAATCGGCGATTTCCGCTTCTCGCAAATGGACCCGTGGAAAAACATCGGCATCAAATGTCAACGCGATTTTATTTTGCTCGCGGCTACCGCAATTACAAATCAACATAAAAACCGTTTACGGACATTCTCAAGAATGTTGGAATGTCCGTAAAATTACTGCTGATATTCTTGATTATCTTTATTTTTCAAACCATTCGCCGCCCACCACGCCGCCCTCGTCCTTGGCCTTTTGAAACGCCGCCTTCAATTCCTCCATTGACAATTCCCTCCCCTGATCTTGCGCGGCCTTCATCGCCCGGCAAATCGGGCAATCATCGAAAAACATATCATTGTTTTTGCTTTCCATATTTTAATTTTGATTTATCCGCTGGAGTGTCACAGGACACTCCAGTATATAAATAAAAACGGATATGATATCCGTCTTTATTTTCTGAAATTTCAAACTACGCATCACCTTTATCATCATCTCCTTTTTTTTCTTCTTCGTCGTCGAATTTTAACATTGTTTTGCAAAATCCAACCCTAGAAATTGAATTTTGTGGTTAATCAGTTTGTTATCGCTAACAGACCTTTATGGTCTGATTCTAACCTGTCTCGCCCCGCGATGTCAAGCCTTTCGCCCCAAAAAATCAGTTTTCGTCCCAAGAAATTTTAAATTAAAAATTATTTTTTGGCCCGGGCCAATAATTTCGATTTCATGGCCGTCAACCAAAACCGCTTGGCTATCGGTAAGCGCCACGGTAGTATAATTCGCTTTTGACGCGGCCACGCCAACCGCGGCGGCAAATTCGGAGCAATAATGAGGTGTGATGACGAAATCCACCAAATTCATTGCCGATAAATCATTTAAACCGGCGATATTCCTGTCGGCCGGCTCCCAATTCGCGGATTCGATATTGATTCCGGCGATCATTGAACCGGCGCTCACACCGACATAAGTTCCTCCCCTTTCCAAAAATTTTTTGACCGCTTTCCCAAAACCGCTTTTGCGCACCCAATCCAACAAATAAAAAGTATTACAGCCTTCAACATAAACAACATCGGCATCGGCAAATTTATTTTCCAATGAAGTTTCAGTTTCTCTTTTCAGATCGACAACTTGGATATTAAATCCTAATTCGGCCAACCGCCCCTTGTCTTTTTTTACAAACTCAATAAACCATTCGTCGGTTTCGGTAGCGGCGGCCGTGGGCACAAAAATCATCCGGCAATTTTGCGGCTTTTTGTCTAAAAATTTCAAAAAAACATCCGTGATTTCCGGCACAATCCCGCCGAAGTCAAAAATAATTTCATATTTTCTCTATTATCCAATAATATCGGTTTTCAATTTCTTAGCTTCATTGATAAAGTAATTTTGCCAATCTTTACGGTTGATTTTTATTTTCATCACCGGGTAATCTTTCACTTCGGCGGCCAATAAAAAATTACTTCCCAACTGCAAATAGTCAATTGGCACATCAAATTTGATCCGCGCTTTTTTGGCCAAATCCGTAATTTGAAAACCGAATTCATTATGCAAGCAATACAGATCAATGAAATCGCGCGCCCGGGGATTTTGGTAAATGGTAAAAATTTTGTTAACTGCGATATCAAGTGCTCCGTCAATCCGCAAATTGCCAATCTCGGTTTTTTGCTGAATTTCAACAAAAGGAAAATATGTAAACTCAGTTTTAACAATGTCAGCGTCAAAATGGATAAAAAACAGATTGCGATTAAAACTCTGCTGATAATCAATTTTCTTGAAGCCGAGTTTGATTTTGTTCTTTTTGAAAAAAACATTGATCGCCTGCACATCAAATTCATCTTCAGAAAAAAAATCCAGATCTTCAGATAAGCGATGATGCAAATAAAATTCGGCTAACGCCGTGCCACCGGTGAGATAAAAACAACGGCAAATTTCTTTGTCGCCGCTGATTGCAAAAAGCAAATTTGTTTGATTTTCGGTTAAAATCGTTTTTGCCATGGTTAATTCTTAATCCCTAAAAGCATTGCTAAATACTTCTTTTTGTTTGGGTCAAGACGGAGTTTTGGCCAATATTTTTTCAATTCGCGGGCACTTAATTTTTCTTTATCCAAACCGAAATTAACCATCTGCTCCAAGCGCCAAACGGCATACGCAACTTTATCTTTTTTCAATTCCGAAATGTCAACCGACCAATTATACATGGCTTAATAATACCATATTTTACCTTCAAAATCCACCTTGAAAGGCCATCAGTTCAAACAAGAACATGAGAAAACCCGGGCTCAAAAATCACTTTTAAATTTTACTTGCCCGCCAGCTTTTTGAAGCCTTCCATGATTTCCACCGGCAGGGCGAAGATCACGGTTTTGGACGGATCGGGATTTATCTTTTCAATGGTTTGCAAAGTGCGCATCGACAAGCCTCCGGGAGTGTCGGTAAGCATTTTGGCGGCTTCGGCCAATCGCGCCGACGCCTGGAATTCGCCTTCGGCGCGGATGATGATGGCTCTTCTTTCGCGTTCGGATTCGGCCTGCTTGGCCATAACGCGCTTCATATCCGCGGGCAATTCAATGTCCTGGATTTTGATGTCGGTGACATTTATCCCCCAACTGTTGGTGGCTTGGTCAACGATTTGTTTGATCGCTTCGGAAATTTTTTCGCGCTCGGAAAGCAGCGGGTCAAGTTCAATACCGCCGATCACATCGCGCAACGCGGCTTGCGCGTATTGCGCCACGGCCAGCGTGTAATCCTTGATATTCAAGATCGCCTTTTCGGCCGACTCCACTTGAAAATAAACCACGGCGTTGATTCCCACCGGCACATTGTCTTTGGTGATCACTTCCTGCGACGGAATGTCGGTGGTGGTGATGCGCATATCAACTTTGACCATGCGCTGAATTCCCACCAAAATCCATGTAAGCCCCGGACCGCGCGTGCCCGAATACTGACCCAAGGTCAATATTATGCCCCGTTCGTATTGGTCGATCACCCGCAAACCAACCAGGACAATCACTAATATCAGTCCCGCGAAAATCGCGACTATGCCCATCGGCCCCATAATTTGGATTACCGGCGCCGCCAACGCGACCGCGCCGACAATTAACGCCGCGATAATCGATAATGCATTGATCTCTTGATTGTTTTGCGCCATATATTTTTTGTTATTTGTTTTGTCTTAGTTATTTATTTATTGTAGCATAATAGCATAATTTTGAAATATGTATGGATTTGGAAGTTTCAATTGAAAAATTCACGCGAGTTTCGGCGGCATACAAATCCCGACTGAAAAATTTGGGCATTTTGACAATGCGCGATTTGCTCTACCATTTCCCGGCCCGCTATCAAGATTTTTCCGCGCGCGCCGACATCGCAAATTTGGAAGTTGATAAAACCGCTTGCATCCAAGGCGAAGTGGAAAGCATTAAAATCATCCGCATCTGGAAACGCCATATGACTCTGATCGAGGCGATGATCACCGATAAAACCGGCACAATAAAAGCGCTGTGGTTCAATCAGCCCTATCTGGCCGGGACATTAAAAAAGGGTACAATCGTGTGTTTGGCGGGAAAATTGGTGGAAAAGAAAGGAAATAGATATCTTTCCAACCCAATGTATGAAAAAGTGCGGGAACGATTTGATAACGAAGAAGACTACACCCATACCGGACGGCTGGTGCCGGTCTATCCGGAAACCGCGGGCGTAACCAGCCGCTGGCTGAGATATATCATCAAGCCATTGTTAAAAAATTCCGGAGAAATCGCCGACTCCCTGCCGGAAAACATTTTGACGGCATACGATTTTATGCCTTGGCGCGACGCCATCAAACAAATTCATTTCCCGGACTCCGAAGAGTCGGCGCGGCAAGCGCGGCGGCGATTCGCGTTTGAAGAACTCTTTTTCATCCAATTGGCGGTCCTCCGCGAACGAGTGCGGTTAAACCGCGAGAAAGCAACGGAAATTCCTTTTGACGCGGATTTAATCAAGCAATTCGTAAAATCTTTGCCTTTCAAACTCACGCAAGCCCAACGCAAAACCGCTTGGCAGATTCTAAAAGATATGGAAAAATCCCGGCCGATGAACCGGCTTTTGCAGGGCGATGTGGGATCGGGCAAAACCATCGTGGCAATGATCGCCGCCCTTGCCGCCGCCAAGTCCGGAGTTCAAACCGCGGTAATGGTGCCCACGGAAATTTTGGCCAATCAGCATTATGCCGGTTTTTCCAAAATGCTGGCACCATTTAATGTCGAAATCGGCTTGCTGTGCGCCAAAAACCGCTCTCTTTCAAGTTACGGCAAGGTTGCCAAAAAAACAGTTGTCGATCTTGCCAAAAACGGCGAAATTCAAATTTTAATCGGCACTAACGCGCTCATCCAAAAAGGAGTTGAATTTAAAAATCTCGGGCTGGTGGTATTGGACGAACAGCACCGCTTTGGCGTTGATCAGCGCGCCAGTTTGGCAAAAAACAACTTGGCCGCCAACAAAGACGCGCGTTCGCCGCATTTGCTGTCAATGACCGCCACCCCCATCCCCCGCACTCTGGCGCTTACGGTTTATGGCGATCTGGATTTGGCAATCATCGACGAAATGCCCGCCGGGAGAAAAAAAATCGCGACAAAAATTATTATTCCCGAAGAAAGAGACTTGACCTATGAATTCATCCGCGAAGAAATCCGCGCGGGCCGCCAAGTATTTGTGGTCTGTCCGCGCATTGATCCCGAAGAAGGCCACGAAGAACAAAAACGCGACGGCATTTTGTTTGATTTTAAAGCCGATTGGTCGGGCGCCGGCGCCGTCAAGGCGGTAAAAGAAGAATATGAAAAACTGTCAAAGGAAGTATTCCCCGAAATGAGAGTTGGCATGTTGCACGGCAAAATGAAGGCCGACGAAAAACAAGAAATCATGGCAAAAATGAAAACCGGCGATATTGATATTTTGGTTTCCACCTCGGTAATCGAAGTCGGCATCGACATTCCCAACGCCACCATCATGGCGATTGAAGGTTCGCATAAATTCGGCCTGGCGCAACTGCACCAATTCCGCGGCCGCGTGGGGCGAGGAGAACATCAATCATATTGCCTGCTATTCTCGGACTATCCCACCCGCCGCCTCAACGCCATGCTAAAATTCGACAGCGGTTTCGAGTTGGCGGAAAAAGACTTAGAAATCCGCGGCCCGGGCGAAGTGTTCGGCTCCCAGCAATGGGGCGCGCCCGATCTGGCAATGGCCTCCCTTGCCGATGTGTTTTTGCTGGAAAAATCCCGCGCCGCCGCCAAAGGCGTTTTGCAAAACGATCCCGATCTCTCGGACCACCCCCAACTGGCCGCCCGCATCGCCCACTTCCGCGACCGCGCGCATCTAGAGTGAAGCTCGAATGTTCGAATATCCGAAATCCAAAACAAAAATCCGCAGGAGTCTTGCTCCTGCGGATTTGCGTCTTGATAAAAAGACTATAAACACCAGATTGCGTTTACAATAATTCCAAAACATCCTCGGCGGTCAAAACTTCGGGGTTACCCAACATATGTGGCCCAAGCGATTGATCTCGGGCCGCATCAAATTGGCTTTTCCCAAAACATCGGTCTGGGCGAAAGTCTTGCGCGCCGGACCATCGGAAATTATCCGAACAAACGAATCGCGGTAAACATATTCGTAAAATTTCATATAATCTTACTTCTTCCTCCCCTTTTCCGTGATCCAGAAACCGAGGGGCTTGTTGATGATCATGCGAGTTTGGGATTCCAGCGCCGGAAGCGCGCCGAAGATAATCAATGTCGCAGGCAAAAACAGCCATTGCAAAAACATTGACGCGTGTTTCCAGCGGCTGTAATTTTTCGGACGGGGCGGCAAAAGCAACATACTCACAATCGCCGATATCAACATCCCGACCATCGCCATGGTCATTATGATTGAAGTGAGCCGAGGCAAATTATACGAAAGCAATGTCGCGTTAAAGTTGCGGCCGCCCAGCAAAAGCGGCAACCATCCCAAGCCAAAAGTCAAAAGCGCGGCGGTCGCCCACGACCAAAACCCTTCAATCATGGTGAACACATGAAAAATTTTTTCCCGCAGTAATATTTTTTTCGCCGATGAATTTAAAAACAAATTAAAAAACACATAAGGCAGGTTTTCCACTCCCCACGCCCAGCGGCGCTGTTGTTTGTATTGATTGATCATTGTGCGCCAACTTGATTCCGCCAGCACCGCGTCCATTGACACCGGATAATATAACGGCACCGCTTTATAATCGCCGCCGTAATAAAAGTAGGCCCGCCAAAAAATCCGCGAGTCGTCGGAAACCACATTGCGCGGATAACCCACTTCCAAAAGCGCGGCCAGCGGCATTGAATGGCTGGAAAAAGTCACCAATTGTTCCGGGCGCTCTTGTTGCATCATTTCCCAAAAAGTGGAAGAAGTGGCGATAATCCGGCTCACCAGCGGCGCCTCCCAAATATTATTGTTATAAACCGGAATCGGCTGATAACTTGTGCGCAAGGGTTTGGGCGATTTTAAATAATGCCACGACAAGCAAGAAAAATATTGCGGGTAGGGTTTGGTGTCAATGTCAAAAAACGAGACTATGATATTCTCCGCACCGACATTCAATCCCAGCAAAAATTTATCGCGTACAGCATTTATCGCCCAGTTCACATTGGCCCCCTTGCCCCGCAATTCACCGGCGACTCCTTTGGGATGAACCGAAAGCCACAGAGCAAAAAATTTGCCGCGATAGGCGGTTTGCGCTTCTTGGGCAACCCGGCGCGCCGCGGGAATGTCTTCGGCGGCTAAAAGCACGATCATTCTGTCCTTGGGACAATCGGTTTTCAAGAGCGATTCCAAAGTGCCTTGCACCACTTCCCCGTTTTCCTCGGCAAACGGCAACACCACCAAGTGATAAATATCATGCCAACGGCCGTTGAAATCATTTTCAAGTTTGGCGCGCCATTTAATGGCAATGTGTTTTTGCAGGCGGCGATAACTGGCAATCTGATGCGCCGCCAAATACAGCACCCGGCACAGCCAGTAAAGGTCAAACGCGATGATAAAAATCGCGATTCCCAAAGGCCAAAACCACGACAAAACAAAACCGAACAACAAAGTCGCCCAAGCAAAGACTCCGGGCATAATTTCCAAAAAACGATAACCCGCCTTTCCGATCCCTTGCAAATCGTCGGCGCGCGACAAATTTAAATAATCAATTGCCATATTCCGTATTCCGCCATAAAACAAAAGCGGCTTTTTGCCGCCCCGTTTTAATCAGCGGCCCCAACGAGAATCGAACTCGTATTTCCGCCTTGAAAGGGCAGCGTCCTGACCATTAGACGATGGGGCCTTTATAAATTAATCGATGAAACAAGAAACATCCACACAATAACAAAAAACCCGCGAAAAGTCCACAACCGACATTCGCGGGGAGGTTTTGCCGCCGGCAATTATTCAAATTTTTTCTTTATCGGCCCAAGGTCCATCCACCAATCTTCTATATCCGCATTCTTCAGCGATTCAAAAATTTCTTTTGCCGAATCGGTCCTGAAAACATTTTTAACGCTTTCAATCCATAAGCCCGCCTTTTTGTTGCCATTGGCAATATAATACTTCGCTTGAATCACCATATCCAAAAAATCAGCGTCTTTGGCAACTATCGCTTCTTTGGTCTTACATTCTTTAATCTCGTCGAAAATGTTTTTCACTCTTCCAGCGACAGGCAAGCCATCCAACTGATCGTTTTGCGCCCTTTCTTTTTCGTTTTCATAATCGGAATAAATCCGATTGACCCAATTTTGATCGCCCGCGCGCAATTGGGCGGTGTCGCAAAGCATCGCCAGCGCGGCGGCATGATCCGAATTGGCCCCTTCCATTGCCGCCAAAATATAAGCGATCTGGCCCGACAGCGCGGCGTGATCCGCCAATGATTCCGGGGATTTAATACCGATTCTTTGCCAACCGGTGCGCGGCGCGGTTTTCGCTCCCGCTAATTCAATCAAAAGATTCACTATCTTTTTTATATTTTCCATATTTTATTCTCTAATTATTATCCGTGAAGTCATATTAACAAAACCTTATAAAAAGTAAAACAAAAAGGTGACTAATTTATCACCTTCTATGCTCGTAATCTTTCCATTGCGACAAAGTATTCCCGAATACAATTCCCGCAATGACGACAAGCGCCCGTCCCTTTTTCACCCTCAATTTTCCCGCAAGAATAAACCCATTTATTGTAGCGGTATCTTTGCATAATTTCTTCCCATGCGGCAGTGGTTATCGCCCAATAGGAATTAAGAGTTCTCTTGCGAAAAACATATTTGTCTTTATGCACGTCCGGTATTTTCTCCCGGTAATATGCCATAAATGTCAAAACTATCGGCACCTTCCTTTCACAATAATAGGCAACCACTTTATCCGCCAATCCCAAATTCCACATGTTGGTTCGAAAGCGAACAAACATCAAATTATTTGGAACAGTTTCAAGGATGTAGGCATCTTTATCTGTCATTACGCCGGGATTAACCGTTAAAACAACAGGGGGCGTCAAATTGATCTAATTCTTTTGGAATCGCAGTATTGTAAAATCTCATCGGATAAGTTTGCACAGCACGCATCACCTCATCTCGTCGGACATTACTGTCATTTCCATCATTAACGCGCACAATTCTACCTGCCGCAATTTTTGCTGGAGGCAAATTGGGTAAAGTTTCATCAAGTGGTTCCAAGTAGGAACGCCCCGATTGGAAAAAACAATCCTCACAGCCATTGGGGCAAGTCCCCGTTTGCGGAATAGCGCAAACAATCCCGCTTCCTTGAGTTTTCGGATTTTCTCTATACACTATCATCACGCTCCCATATTTGGAAACAACTACTCAACTTATAACAGATTCACTTTAAAATATCCAGAAGCTGTTTGAATACGAACACGCGGTTGCGCTGGCGGCCGGGTTCTTCAAACAAAATTTTCATTTGAACGAATTTATCCAAAAGATTATAGATCGTTTGCGGATTTTTGGTCTTTAATTTATCTTTGATTTTTGCGAATGAAATCATCGGAGAGGAAAACAGCAAATCCAAAAGATCGGGCGCGTGGACCGAATTGACGGCGATGATTTGTTTTTTCAGTTGAGCGTTCAATTCCAAAATTTTAGCGATGGAATTCTGCGTTTTGAGCGATTGGTTGATCAGCGCCAAAAAGAAAAATTTCAGCCACGGTTCCCAATCCCCGCTTTCGGTTACGCCGCGCAAGTGATCGTAATAGTCGCGCCGATTTTTTTCAAAATATTCGCTGATATAAAGCAATGGCGACGACAACAAATCGCGCTGATATAAAAATAGCGGAATCAGCAGTCTTCCCACTCGCCCGTTCCCGTCGCGAAACGGATGAATCGCCTCCAGCTGATAATGCGCGGCGGCAATCTGCGCCAGCAAATCTTTTTCCCTGTTGGAATTGATATAGTCTTCCCAATTATTCAGCAATCGGGGCAAATCCTGAAACTCGGGCGGCACATAACTGGCTTCTTCAATCGGCGCGCCGGGCATACCGATATACACCCTTCGCGAACGGAACTTGCCGCGATCTTTGTCGGCGCCGCGCGCGGAATCCAAAAGCAAATAATGAATTTTTTTAATAAACGACTGGCTGATTGTTTTATTTTTTAGTTCTTCGATGGCAAAATTCATCGCCCGGCGATAATTGATAATTTCGGCAATATCGCGCTCTTTATTGTCCAATTGCGATGTCTTGCCTTGCGCTTCGTATTCAAAGACATCTTCCAGCGTCGCTTGCGTTCCCTCAATACGAGAACTCAAAACCGCCTCTTTGGTCAAAAGCGGGGCGCCCAGAAGTTCGGGGCTCAAAATATTTTTGCGCAACAGACCATTGAGTTCGCCAATCGCGTGGTGCGCTTCGCCCATCACGCGCACCAGCGGTTCATAATTTATTTTTGGCGGCAGAGGCGGCAGTTGAAAAGATTTAGCCATAATGGAATGGAATAACGGTAATCGTTATTCCAGCACAATGGAATAACGGCGATCGTTATTCCATTCTAAACCATTAAAGATGATTCCTCAAATCTCGCAACAAAAAACTCCGGAAATTCCGAAGTTTTTCATTACCGCATCATCCGAAAATTTTTCCGAACAACCCTTTTCTTTTAGGTTCGTTTCGGGGTTCCGTATTTTTCGAATCGGGAGTCGGCACCGGCAATTCGGCAACGCCGGTTTTTTCGGATATTCCCATGTCCGATATTTCAACCGGCGGTTTTTCGGACGGTGCCGCCGCCGGCTCTTGCGGCGGGTCTTCGCGCCGGACAAATTCCCGTGGCGCGGCCAGATTTCGTTCGCGATTTTCGCGTTTGTTTTTTGGCTGTTCCAATAGCATTATTTTATCTTGCAACCCCTTCAATAAAATATTTGTTTCCCGATTCCTTTCGATCAACTGCCCGATCTTGTCGTCCAGATTTTTTATTTGATCATCTTTGGTTTTCAATTGGCCGCGCAACATTTCGGTGGTTTCTTTGAGCAACAAAACAATTTCTTCATTGGCGCGGCTTGGCGGTTCTTCCTTTTGTTCGAACGGCGGCGGCGCGACTCTCTTTTGATTTTGATTCCTCCGCGGACGCGCTTCGTCGGCGCGCATTCTTGGATGCTCGTTTCCTTGAGTCGCGCCAAAATCAAAATTTTGCGGCGTCTGCGGATAAAATTGCGGCCCGACAGTCTGGGGAAAATGGCTTTGTTGCAACGGAAAAGGCGCCCCCGGGACCAAAAAGGCGGTTTGCGGCGGCGATACCGGCGGCGTATACCCGCAGGCGGCAAAACTCGCCTGCGCGTAATCGGGCAATGGGCTGGCCTGTCCGTTTTCGGTAAAAAGATACGGGCGAAGATTTTTTTCGTTTTCGCGTACCATATAAACTTCGCGGCGATTGAACCGATACTCCAATGTACCTTGACAACTTTTTACCGCCCGCGGATGCAAGATATGCTTTTGCACATAACGCGTAATGGTGCGCGTGCTTTTACCCAGCAGCTCACACACCTCGTAAAGCGTCAAATTATAATTATCGCTTTCCCGCGATCGGTTTGATTCGGCAGAATTTTGTGTTGCCATATTTTTATTTTACGAATATTAAAACGAAGTTATTTTGATTCATTGTAGAAAATATGCAAAAATTTTGCAAAATCGGAGAGCCACGCCAGAGCCATGGAAAGATGCATTTAAGGAGGCCTTGCGGCCGCGGCAAAAAAAATTTATCATTAAAAATATGAAACAGCAAACAAATATTCATCAACATTTGCCCGGACCAATCGCGATATTGCGAGAAACTTTCGAAATTTATAAAACAAAATGGCGGGAACTGGCGGTCTGCTTTCTCGCTTCGTTTGTTTCGTTATTTTTAGTGTTGTTTATGTCTGCTTTCGCGATACATTCTTTGAACATCTTTGCGAATGCCGGCCTGTTCGCGTCTGCCGCCGTGATATTTATAATGCTTGCCGCGTTCGCAATCGCGTTCTTGTGGCCGCAGGTCTTGATAAGCATAATTCTAAAAGACAGGCAAGATAAAACTGATATTGCCAAAATATCGGCGCGCGCCAAATCCAAAATTATTCCATATATAGCGGCTATCGCGATTTTGATGCCGATTTTTTTTATGGGATTGTTTTTTTACGCGTTGCCGCTGTTATTTTTTTGGATTTGGTTTTTGTTTGCCGGGAACATCGCAACGCTTGAAAAAGAAAAAGGCGCCGCCGCGATCGCGAAAAGCCGGAGTTACATGCGCGGTTATTTTTGGGAAATTTTTTTGCGGGCATCGTTTGCGGTTTTATTATTGATGGCCGGCGCGATGGTTATGGAAATAACCGCCTCGGTTTTGCCCGCGAATTTTAGAAGCATTGTTTCCGGAACCGCAACATTATTTTTTCTTTTGCCGCTGTTTTCAATTTACAATTATTTGATTTTTGAAAAAATAAAACGGATAAAAGGGGAGTTGCCGTCCCCGACAAATTTGATTTTTGTAAAAACGCTTTTCGCGCTTGGGATTGTTTTGATCGCTCTGCACATATATTTCGCCCCCCAGATAAAAGAACAATTCGATCTTGAGATATTAAAATACCAAGTGGAAACCGGACAAGAACTGCCGCCATTGCCAATCTAATCGCGACAAAAAAAACAAAACGGATGTTTAAACATCCGTTTTGTTTTTTTTGTCGGGGAGCAGGGAATCCC
>DIFW01000017.1:121849-127916 GCA_002419295.1 Patescibacteria group bacterium UBA5738 | reverse complement strand
CAAATTTGTCGGGGAGCAGGGAATCGAACCCTGTCTGCACGAACCCGAATCGTGCGTACTACCGGCATACTCCTCCCCGCAATCCGAATCAATAATTGCATCCTACCTCAATTCCTCCAATCAATCAAGGAAAGTTCGCCGCAATACTTTTTTGCAATGCCGCGCAGGCGACGGCCGAGCGAAAGCAAATTTTCAGCAGAAAATTATGCGCTTTGCAAAAAGAGACGATGACGCGCGTTAATCAAACCACCCAATACTTCTTCTTTGTCATCTGATCGCGCTTAACCTCAACTTGATTTATCCGTTCTTTGGCTTCCGCCACCAGACGCGCCAACCCATCATCATCCATTATTCCCATTTTTTTAACTTCATCCGCCAAATAATCTCTATCGTTCAATTTTGGGTCTTCCAGCACTTTCCCCAGTAAAACATCAAGAATCTCGCCGATTTTCGGGCCGGGAGCGATTTTTAAAATATCCATGATGTCTTTACCGTTCATTTTAATCATTTTGGGGGAAATCGGATCCAGCGCGACGCGTTCCATCAAATAACGCAAATGGCGCAGTTTATAAGGCTCGGCTTTCGGACATCCCGATCCGATGCGATCGGCCATGCGCACCTGAAGCAATTCTTCAATATTTTCCTTGCCGGCGTTTTTCACCAGCCGCCGCACCGACGATTCGCTCACTTCGCCAACATTGTAATAGAATAAATGATAACGCACCAGCAAAACTATTTTATCGGCATCTTTTTTGGAAAACTTCAGGCGCCGGAGAATTCTTTCGGCGATCTTGGCGCCGATCATTTCATGATTGTAAAAAGTCGCGTTTTCTCCATCGCCGAATTTTGATTTCGGCTTGCCAATATCGTGCAAAAGGGAAGCGACGCGAACATGCATGCCGAAATTTTTTTTGGCGGCGAATTCCAATGATTTCAATAAATGATGATAGCAATCATATATATGATGCTTGTTTTGCCCGCAACCGAATCCTTCCAAAAGTTCGGGCATAATATATTCCAACAATTTCAGTTCGCGCAACAATTCAACGCCTTCGGCGGCGCGAGGCGACATTATTATTTTCAACAATTCATCGCGGATTCTTTCTTGCGAAATCGCCGCCAATCCGGCGCGGTTTTCAACAATCGCCCGAGAAGTTGATTCTTCAATACGCCAATTCTCTCCCAAAGTGATCGCGAATCTAGCCGCGCGCATCATTCTCAAGGCATCTTCCAAAAATCTCTCTTTGGGATCGCGCACCGCGCGGATAATTTTGCTTTCCAAATCTTTTTGCCCGCCAAAAAGATCAACCAATCCAACATTATCGCGCTCATATTCTTTTTTATAGCTTAATGCCATCGCATTAACCGTGAAATCGCGGCGGGACAGATCATCGTTAATGTTGTCGGCCCATTCCACCGTGTCAGGGTGCCGTTTGTCGCTATATTGGGATTCAATGCGATAAGGAGTGATTTCAATCTCGAAATCGCCGCCAATCCGGACGGTCACCGTACCGAACTTATTGTCGCAAAAATTGTCCGGAAAAACCTTCTTAATTTGCTCCGGCGACGCGTTGGTGGCCGCATCCCAATCAAAAGGTTTTTGGCCGCGCAAAAGATCGCGCACGCATCCGCCCACGATATAACCCTCAAATCCGGCCTGGCGCAATTTCCCAATCGCATCCTTGACTTCGCTTGGTATGTCCGCTGATTCCATAATAGCTACACATTATCGCACTATTTGCTTTTTTTCAATTATTTGGTATAATAACCTCGCTGTTTAAAACCCGTTAGCCTCTGTAGCTTAACGGACAAAGCGCCGGTCTTCGGAACCGGCGATGGGGGTTCGATTCCCTCCAGAGGCGCAGAAGAGGGAATCGGCGCAAAACAAAAAATGAAAAAAAATGCCGCTATCTCTATCGCCATTTCGGCCGGAATTTTCTTTGCCGGCGCCGCTCAAGCGGCCGGAATTTTGCCGGATTGCGGCGGGGCAGAACAAGATCCGTGCACAATTTGCCACTTATTTGAACTGATTAACAATATCATCACCGGAGTGATTATCGCGCTAGTGCCGGCGGCCGCGGCTTTGGTGATTGCCATTGCCGGATTTAAAATGCTGATTAACCAAAACAACGCCGAGGTGATGGCTGAAGCGAAAAAGATTATTTTGATGGTGATCATCGGACTGCTACTGATTTACGGCAGTTTCGCGATCGTCACCGCGATATTCAAAGGCATGGGCTATGTGGGCGACAATCCCCTGCAATTCAATAATGTCAATTGCCCGGCGGCGCCGTAATCGCGAGTTGGGCATTCGCCCCCATGACTCAACGGTAGAGTAGCTGCCTCTTAAGCAGTTCGTTGCAGGTTCGAATCCTGCTGGGGGCACATAAACAAATTAAAAATCAAAATTAAAAATTTAAATTCAAATAATAACTATTTTCCGCAGAAAATAAAAACAAAAAAATGTTAACCACCGCAGAAAAAACAAAGCTGATAGAAAAATACAAATTGCACGAAGAGGACACGGGTTCTCCCTCGGTGCAAATCGCGCTGTTGGGCGAAGAAATCGACCGCTTGCAAAAACATTTGAAAAAGCACGCCAAAGATATGCATTCAAAACGCGGTCTTTTAAAAATGGTTTCCAAGCGCCGCAAATTCTTGAATTATTTGCGCGACACCGATGTGAACCAATACGCACAAGTTTTAAAACAAACCGGATTGAAAAAATAAACAATTCATCCCGCCATGGCGGGATGAATTGTTTGCCGGAATATCGCATGCCGCAAACATCAATACAATTTAACGCCCAGCGCGTCGCCGTGCTGATCGATGTGCAGAATCTTTATTATTCGGCGCGCAATTTATACCAATCTCGGGTTAACTTCCGCGAGATTCTCAAGACCGCGGTGAAACAGCGCAGTCTTATCCGGGCGTTCGCCTATGTGGTGCGCACAAAAACCGGCGAGGAAAAGCCTTTTTTCGAAGCATTGGTAAAGCTGGGTATTGAAACTCGAATCCGCGATTTGCAAGAATACTACGACGGCTTGAAAAAAGCCGATTGGGATGTGGGAATTACCGTGGACGCGATTCGCATTTCACCGTCGGTGGACACGATCGTGCTGGCATCCGGAGACGGTGATTTTCAACAATTGGTGGAATACCTTGAAAATCAAGGCAAGCGGGTGGAAATAATCGCTTTTGGCCGGTCGGCATCTTCAAAGCTCAAAGAAAGCGCCGATGAATTCGTCGATATGGAAAAAGAACCGGAAAAATATCTTTTAAAAAAATAATAAGAATAAAATTCCGAATCACAAAAACCAAGCCCCAAACAAATCCAAAATTTAAAATTTAAAACTTTTTGAAATTTGAATTTTGTATTTTGTTTGCCCGCCAAAAGCGGGTGCGCCTCGGGCGCGGAAATTGGAATTTGGAAGTCGGAATTTATCAGTTTATGGCAAACGAAAATTGCAAATTCTCCATTACGATGGGGGATAAAGAACTCGCCGTTGAAATCAACGGGCTTGCCGATCAGGCCAACGGTTCGGCGGTGGTCCGCTACGGCGATACGATGGTGCTTACCACCGCGGTGATGGCAAAAAAGGAAAAACCCGACATGGGGTTTTTCCCGTTAATGGTGGATTATGAAGAAAAATATTATGCCGCGGGAAAAATAAAGGGGCCTCGCTACATTAAACGCGAAACCCGCCCCAGCGACGAAGCAATTTGCAACGCGCGCCAAATCGACCGCTCCATCCGCCCGCTGTTTGACGATCGGCTGAAAAATGAAGTGCAAACAATTGCCACGGTTCTTTCGTGGGATGCCGAAAACGAACCTGATATCATTAGCTTGTTTGGCATTTCGACGGCGCTGATGGTTTCGGATATCCCATGGCAAGGGCCGACCGCCTCGGTGCGCGTGGGCTATTTTGACGGAAAATACATCCTAAATCCCACCTATGAACAGCGGCAGACCAGCGAAATTGATGTGGTTTTTGCCGGCGTTGAACGCGACGGAGAAATTCTGGCCAATATGATTGAAGGAGGGTTCCACGAAACGCAAGAAGAGCGGATTTTGGGAGCATTTGCTTTCGCCAAACCCCAAATCAAGCGATTGCTGGATTTTCAAAATAAAATCGCCGCGGATTGCGGAAAAGCGAAAATGGAATTGCCTCTTCAAGATAAAAATGAAGAATTGGCGCGGGAATTGCGCGATTTTATCGGAAAAGACATCAAAAACGCCCTCTATCAGCCGCAAAAAAGCCGGCGCGGGCAAGAAATGGAAGCGGCTAAAACAAAACTCGAAGAATACGCGCAAGAGAAATATTCCGATAATCCCGATATTTTAAAATTCGCCAAAAAATTCTACGATCGCGAAATTGACCGCGTTTTACACGAGACGATCCTTGAAACCGGCAAACGGCCCGACGGGCGAAACCCCGACCAGTTGAGAGCGTTGTCCGCGAAATCCGGCGTGATTCCTCGAACGCACGGATCGGGTCTTTTCCAGCGCGGGGAGACCAAGGCGCTTTCGGCGGCAACATTGGGCGCGCCCGGCGATCAACAATTGCTTGACGGTATGGAAATCACCGGCAAAAAGCGATTTTTGCACCATTATAATTTTCCGCCTTATTCTTGCGGTGAAGTAAGGTTTTTACGCGCCCCGGGACGGCGCGAAATCGGCCATGGCATGCTGGCCGAAAAAACTCTTCTGCCGCTGATTCCTTCGGTGGAAGAATTCCCTTATACCATCAGAGTGGCCTCGGAAATCGTCGCTTCCAACGGTTCCACATCGATGGCCGCGCTTTCGGCGGCATCGCTGGCGTTAATGGACGCGGGCGTACCGATAAAATCGCACGCCACCGGCATTTCCATGGGAATGATCGCCAAAGACCGGAAGAATTATAAAATTCTCACCGATATTCAGGGCCCGGAAGACCACCACGGCGATATGGATTTCAAGGTTGCCGGCACCCGCCAGGGCGTAAACGCCATCCAAATGGATGTGAAGATCGACGGCATCACCGAAGAAATGATGGCGCGCGTCCTGGAACAAGGCAAGAAGGCACGGCACCAGATATTGGATGTTTTGGAAAAAGAATTGGCTTCTCCGCGCCCGGAACTTTCTCCTTGGGCGCCGCGCATCATTATTATCAAAATCAACCCTGATAAAATCCGCGATGTGATCGGGCCGGGCGGCAAAATAATCAACGAGATCATTGATCAAACCGGCGTTTTAATTGATATTGAAGAAGACGGCACGATATTTATCACCGCGGAAAAACCGGAGGCGGGGCAAAAAGCGTCCGAATGGATACAAAACATCACCCGCGAAGTGAAAACGGGGGAAGTGTTCACCGGAAAAGTGAAGCGAATAATGAATTTTGGCGCGTTCGTGGAAATTCTTCCCGGGCAAGAAGGAATGGTTCATATTTCCAAACTGGCGAATCATCGCGTCAATAAAGTGGAAGATGTTGTAAAAATCGGCGACACGGTGTCGGTAAAAGTTATTGAGATTGACCCTCAAGGACGCATCAATCTTTCGTTGGAAAACTCTAAAAAATAATCGGAAAAGAAAAACAAAAAAGGCGGAATGGTTTCCGCCTTTTTTGTTTTTTTAACATCAAATATTTTTTCGACAAAAGCATTTCCTTTCGCGCAAAAAACACATATGTTAGAATAAAATAAACAATGAGATTGCGTAACGCATGCCGACACTAAACCCAAGTAAAATTAAAACTTTATCCAAAGCGATCGCCGAGGCAAAGAAAGAAAAAAATGGCGGAGCATTATCGCTAAAATCACCGGAAATTATCCGGATGAACCGCAGACTGCGGGAAGCTTTTGGCATCTTGGTGTTGCCAAAAAACATTCCTCTGCCTCAATTCCGGAGCGAAGAAAAGAATGAAGCAACAAAACTTGGAGTTGGTAAAAATATTGAAGGCAAAGAAATGCCGATCGCCGAAGAAATCAAAGGGCGCGGTTTTGGATTGAAAAATGAAGACATAAAAACAAGCTTCGGAAAGTCCGCGGAATCGGCGCCGGGGCAATTGGCGGCATTGGAAGCCGA
>DIFW01000017.1:121676-121820 GCA_002419295.1 Patescibacteria group bacterium UBA5738 | reverse complement strand
AAAGAGGCGGCAAAAAAAGCCGAGGAGGAAAAGGCAAGGCAAGAAAAAGAACGCCAAGAGGCCGAAGAAAAAATAAGACAGGAAAAAGAGCGGGCGCAAAAAGAGCAAGAGGAAAAACGGCGGCAATTGGCGGCATTGGAAGCC
>DIFW01000017.1:0-121659 GCA_002419295.1 Patescibacteria group bacterium UBA5738 | reverse complement strand
AAAGAGGCGGCAAAAAAAGCCGAGGGAGAGAGGACAAAGCAAGAAAAAGAACGCCAAGAGGCCGAGGAGAAAATAGCCGCCGATGATTTACAGAAAGTGTTGCGAATTTTGCTTGCCAAATTGCGAACAAAGAAAGAATCTCTTGGAAAAGAAGCGGCGGCGCTACCCGACCAAAAAGCTCCCTTGGAGCAAAAAAGGCGTTTGCTGGAAAGTAAAATCGCCATGGTTAAAAACAGCGAACTGGCCATGATTGAAGAGAAAGAATTGGCAATCGAAAAAAAAGCCGCGAGCGAGAAGGAAGCTCTTAAAAATAATCCCGATCCGCAAAAAGAAAAAATCCTGAAGCAAAAAATCTGGCAGACTGAAGATGAACGCAAAGAAATCGAAACTCAACGCTGGGCAGTTGAAGATAGAATCGGCAAAATTCTTGCCGAATCTCAAAAAATTGAGGCGGAAATTGACGGAAAGAACAACCTGATCAAAGAAACGGAACAAAAAATCAACGACATCAACGGCCAAGAAATTATGGTCCGGTTTGCCGCTGAAAAAATAAAAGCGGGAGAAGATATTTTAAAAATTATTACCGAAAAAGAAGCGGTATCTCCCGATTTTACCGCCGCAGAAAACAGAAAAGCAAAAATCCAACAAGAATTATCTCTTCTGTCGGAAGAAGAGGCTTTACTTTCAAGCCGGATCAACACAATCGAAAACCAAGAAGCCAAAGAGTCGGACCCCGCTAAAAAGAGGGAAATAGAACAATCAAGATGGGAAGCCAACAACAAGCTCAAGTCGATTGTGGAAAAAAAATGGTCGGAAGAAGAAAAATTCAAGCAAGCGGAAACGCAATTAAACTCCGTAAAAGAAAAAATAAACTTATTCAACTCCAAAATAGACGCCATTCAAAACAAAATCATGGCCGCCCAAGTTAACTTGGAGAAAGACGGCCTGCCGGTTCGCGCGTTGCGCGACACTATCCGCCGCCTTTTGGAAGAAAACGGCGTCAATTTTAATCCCGAAATCTTGGCAGATATCGTCCAATTGGAAGAAGAACCGGCAAAAAAAGCCGCTCAACAAGACAAGCCCGAAGAAAAAAAAATTGGTCAAAACAAATCCGAGGAAAGAAAAAGCGAACCCGAAAATTCAAAAATAAATCAAACTCCGGCTCAAGAAATAGAATCCCAAAACAAAGAAACGGCCCAAAGTTCTCCGGCGCAAGAAACGAAAAAATCGATCCAAAACAATCAAAACAAAGATAGCGGTTTGCCGGATAATCCCGCCGAAAAAGCTCCGCAAACAAATATCGAAACCCCGACCGGAAGCCAAATCAAAAAAACGGATATTCCCGAAACGAAAAAGGAAGAGCCAAAAACCGGCAACGAACAAGAAACAAAAAATAATATTGTTGCGGCAAAACCGGCCGGCGAAACGGCCAAGAACGCGGCCCCGAGTGCGGAAGATATCGCCAAAATGGCGGCGCGAAACGGCGCGATATACCGCGAGCAAGTGGAAGCGTCTCCGGCAAAAAACATCCGCGCTTTTGCCCAAAAAGATCCTTTGGAAAGTAGCTCCAAACCAAACATCCAGAGGCCAAGCGCGCCGCCGTTTGAGCCCGTAGTCGCGAAAAAAATAACAGAAGAGCCAAAACAAGAGGAAGAAATTTTAACTCCCGTCGCAGCGAGATTGGAAAGCCGGTGGCAGCAAATCAAAAAAACCACAATCCCGACGAATACCGGCGCAATAAATACGTCGACGATGGCAAACGAGATCGCCGCAGTTCAACCGCAACCCGATTTTGAGCAACCGATGGATAAATCCGGAAAAAATAAATTTTTCGCGAGAATGATGGTAATTCTGGCGCTGGCCGGAATTTTAGCAATAACGCTGATAATCATTATGAGTAAAAACGGCAACGCCCCGGTTGTTAAAAAGCCGGCAACGGTTGAAACGCCGGCAAAATCAGAGCCGCAAACGCCGGCGGAAAATAAATCAATTTTATCCGCCATGCCATCGCCGGTAACGATCTATACCGACGACCCCGCCAACATACCCAATTTAATTTCGCCATACTTGCGTAAAAAATTTGACGCCAACGGATATTATAAACTCGTAATTATCAACCGGGCCACCGATAAAAAAATCGGCCTGAAACAATTTTTTGCTATTTATAAAATAAACGCACCCTCAGTTTTTTACAATTCAATCAACGATGAATGTGAATTTTTCATTTTTGCCAACAACGGGAAAAATCGCATCGGACTCGTGTCGCCGGTTATTAATGCCAGCCTGATTGAAACGGCAATGAGCGGCTGGGAAGGCAGTATCGTCAAAGACACCGAAAACTTTTTTCACCTCTTGGGCCGAAAAACTTCCGCCGATAACGACGCGTTGAAATTCAGCACATCCGGTAGCGCCCAAACCTCTTACAAACTGATGAGTTTTTCTCCCGCGGAAGATGAATTCGCGATTGCTTGGATAAGTTACCGGCAAAAGTATTTCGTTTTCTCAACTTCGAACAATTCCATGTCCGGAATATTTGACCGATTGCCAAAAGAATAAAAGGGGGGTAAAATCAAGACGAAGCCGCGCGGGGCGCTTTTTCTTTAAGCCCTCGAATAATAATCACAAAAAAATGGCAAAACAAACATTGGATCAATTTGAAAAAAAACTGAAAGAGGAAAAAATCGCCGCGGAAGCCGAACTAAACAAAATTGCCGTTCCCAATAAAAATGTTCCCGGCGACTGGCAGAGCAAATTTCCGTATGGCGGAGGCGATGCCGGAACCTCTTCTCTGGAACGGCAGGCGGACGAAGTTGAAGAATATACCAATCGCCTTTCACTTGAACGAAATCTTGAAACAAAGCTGGCCGCGATCAATGTAGCGCTCGCTAAAATCAAAAATGGCAATTATGGCAAATGCGAAAAATGCGGCAAGCAAATTCCCATGGCGCGGTTGGAAATTTTTCCCGAAGCGCCGTTTTGCGTGGATTGCCAGCAATAAGGATTATTTAATCCTCCGTTTTGCTTCGTTGCGCCACGGACCGGTAAAGCATCGCCGGCGTAAGCGAATCATTCTTGCCGGATTAAATACCGGATTAAATTTAAATTCAACGTGCTTTCTAAAATTTTTTCCGCGGCCATCACCGGATTGGACGCGCAACTAATTGAAATTGAAGTTGATGCTTCCTACGGCCTGCGCCGGTTTGATGTTGTCGGCTTGCCCGATAAATCCGTCCAAGAAGCCAAAGAAAGGGTAGGGGCGGCGATTGAAAGCGCGGGATTTAAGCCGCCGCACCACGAACCGGTGAAAGTTTTGGTTTCTTTGGCGCCCGCCGATTTAAAAAAAGAAGGCACTCTTTACGACCTTCCCATCGCTCTGGGCTATCTTTTGGCCGATAAAAAAATACGGTTTGATCCGAACGAAAAAATTTTTTTGGGAGAATTGGCGCTTGACGGCCGTTTGCGGCCAGCCAAAGGCGCGGTTTGTTTCGCCATCGCTTGCCGGCAAAAGGGAATCAAAGAAATCATCCTTCCCGAAGCAAACGCAAGCGAAGCGGCGCTGATTGACGGCATTCGCGCGATTGGGGTCAGAACCCTTTCTCACGCGATTGATTATCTGGAAGGAAAAATAAACATCGAGCCGGCGGAAAAACCGGCGGAAACGGAATTCAAAAGCGTTGTCGTCAACGGCATGGCATCAATCGCCGGACAAGAATCGGCCAAACGAGCGTTGGAAATCGTGGCCGGGGGCGGCCATAATCTTTCCATGTGGGGTCCTCCGGGCACCGGAAAAACCCTGCTGGCAAAAACCCTGCCCGACATTATCCCGCCGCTTTCTTTTGAAGAATCGCTGGAAGTCACCAAAATATACAGCGTTTGCGGCCTGTTAAACAGCGGCTCCTTGATTTCAAACCGCCCCTTTCGCGCGCCGCACCACACAACTTCGGATGCCGCGCTAATCGGCGGCGGCAACCCTCCCCGGCCGGGCGAAATCACCTTGGCACATCGCGGTGTTCTTTTTTTGGATGAATTCCCTGAATTTCATCGCGACGCGCTGGAATCTTTGCGGCAACCGATAGAGGAAGGAGCTATCAATGTTTTGCGGGCGCGGCACGCAATGTCGCTGCCGGCGCGCTTTATGCTCGTCCTGGCCTCCAATCCCTGCCCGTGCGGGAATTTCGGCAATCCGGAAAAACCTTGCGTTTGCACACCCGCGCAAATCAGAATGTACCGCAAAAAACTCTCCGGACCGCTGATGGACCGCATTGATCTGTTTATCAATGTTCCGGCGGTAAAATATGACAAATTGGCCAATCCCGCACCGGAACAAAACGATTTGGCGCAAAATATAAAAGATCGAGTCTGCCGCTGCCGCGAAATTCAAAAATCCCGCTTCGGCAAAGACCAAACCAACGCCGAGATGAATATTGACCAAATCAAGCAATTTTGCCGCATGGACAAAGATTCCGAACTGCTGATGAAAGCCGCGGTAAATTCTTCCAAAATTTCCGCGCGCGGCTATCATCGCGTGCTGAAAGTAAGCCGCACCATTGCCGATATGGACGGAAAAGAAAATATTACTTCTGATCACATTTCCGAAGCGCTATCATATCGGCCCCCCGAATTAATTTAAAAACCGCCGTGAAGCGGTTGGGATTGCAGTCTGAAATTTTATTTATAAAAGCCCCTTAAAAAGGGTTGGCCGCGCCGCCCACGCCGAAGTGGAGATGGCAACCGGTCGAATTGCCGGTTTTTCCCATCGTACCGATCAAGTCGCCCTTTTTCACTTCTTGTCCCGCTTTTACCAAAATTGTTTGCAAATGATAATAATGAGTTGTTATCGTGCCGGACATATGGGAAATGGTGATATTATTGCCGGCACCGCCGTTCCAGCCGCCGGTTACCGCCTTGACCACGATTCCCGACGCCGCGGCGTATATTGGCGCGCCGCAATATCCTCCGGTCAAATCAACCGCGTTGTAGAAATGCAATCCTTGCGTTTTTTTGCAAGCCGCTCCCACCGGACACAAGAAATAGTCCGCCGGCATCGCCGACAATCCCGATGCGCGCGCGGGAGCCTGCACCGCGGTTTTTGCCGCCGCCGGCTTTTGCGCGGGAGGAACAACGATCTTGCCGCCGGGAACCATCAGAATATCACCGATAAAAATATCATTCTCGCCGGCAAGGCCGTTGAAGGCAACGATTTCTTCCGATTTCGCTTGGTATTTTTTGGCAATCTGCCCGATCGTATCGCCCGCGACCGCGTGATGGATCACCCCGCTTACCGGCGGAATGACCAATTTCTCTCCCGTTTTCAAATCCGCGTTTTTGGAAAGATTGTTCGCCCACGCGATGCTGTCAACGCTGATGTTAAACTTTTCGGCCAAGCTTGACAGCGTTTCGTCGCCGGTGATTTCATACTCAATAATGGTGTTTTGTTGTTCTTCTTGCGCTTTGTTCTCCGAAAAATCGCCGGTAATCGCCGCCAAAACCCGAGGTGTAATCGCCACCGGCGGGACCGCGGCTTTAACGCATCCTTCGCCCGCCAAAAGATAATCCGGCGATTCGGGCTTCGCCTGCTCGCCGGCATGAGCAAACATTTTGGTTTCGGCGCAAAAATCATCGTTAATTCCGGCCGAAGCGCGCTGAGATACCTGCCGGGAGATCACGGAGCAGACGGCAAACAAAACCGCTCCGGCGAGGAGTAGTTTGGCGAAATTTTTCAGTTGGAGAATAATACTCATAATCCAATCATTATTGTATAAAAACCCAAGATATTGTCAATAGATAAATTCGGAAAAGCTTTTTTTATGGTAAAATGAATCCATGAACGATAAATTGAAAATCAGGCCGGAAAAACGGCTGGGGCAGAATTTTTTGTCCGAAACGGGAATCATAAAAAAATTAATCGGCGCGGCGGAAATTAAATCGGGCGAAACTGTTTTGGAAATCGGACCGGGCACCGGCAATCTCACCGCGGAATTGATAAAAACCGGCCGTCCCGTGATCGCCGCGGAAAAAGACCGCCGAATGGCGGATGTTTTGCGCGAAAAATTCAACAAAGCGGACAATTTCACATTGTTTCTCGCCGACGCGCTCAAATTCGACGAATTAAAAATCGCCGCGCCCTACAAGATCGTCGCCAACCTGCCGTTCTATGCCGCCGCGCCGATCATCCGCAAATTCTTGGAAAGCCGAAATCCGCCGGCGTTAATGTCTTTGATCATCCAAAAAGAAGTGGCGCAAAGAATTTGCGCGCAAGCGCCAAAAGCGAACATTTTGGCAACCGCCGTGCAATTTTACGCCATTCCCAAAATTATCAGCTATGTTTCCAAGGGATCTTTTTGGCCCGTGCCGAAAGTTGATGCCGCGATCTTGCTTCTTGTTCCCCGCGCAAAAGAAGGGGAGCGCGCCGATAAAAAATTCTCGGAAAAATTTTTTAGAATTTTAAAAGCCGGATTTTCGCATCCGCGAAAACTTTTGGCAAGCAATCTCGTCCAAATCGCGAATCTGCCCCGCGAAAAAATAAAGGCGGCAATGGCGAACTCCGGCATCCCCCAAAATTGCCGGCCGGAAAATTTATCGCCGCAGGACTGGATTGCCCTTGCCCGCGTTTTTGAATTATAATGGTCTAATGGCAGAAAATTATTTTAAAATCTTTTCTTTTTTCGCCACAACGGCAACAGTGTTGTTTTGCTTTTCGGCTCCGCTTGAAGCGAATGCCTGCGGCCATAAATATTATTACGAAGATATTCCCAAAACATGCAACGGTTTTGATGTCGGAAGCGGAGAAGTATGGGAACATTACACTTCTCCCTGCGAGAAAGATGGAAATCCTTCATGTTGCGACAACGATAGGCGCACAAGAAAATGCTCAAGCTGGCAAATCGCGCAAGCCGGGCGCAACGATTACGGACTCTGCAAATGTGAAAAAGAATGCCTTGAATCGCCAAAAAATCCGCAATATTACGATAATAACGCGCAATACGACGAAGAGACAAAAAAAATTGAAGGCGGCAAGCTTTACCAAAACACGCCCGATGTCATCAGCTTGCCCATCATCTTGGCATGGGATAATATCCCGGAATGGCAAAACGAGGGGAAATTCGTGATCGGTACGGGAGCGCCAACCGTTGATTACGGCGCGCGGAGCTACCGCGTCCAAATCCAGAGCATGGATGATGCCGGCGCCCCGGACGGAATAAAAGGTTTAAATCTCGCCGAAGCCGGAGGATACGCGATTGAAAATATCGGCGGAAAAGAAGCCTATGCCAAGGTTCTGCAAAAAAACGGCTTCAATTCGCGCGATGACGGCGGAGCGTGTTTTTTTCAAACCAACTCAAAGTACCGCTGGCGAGTTTTGCCTTGTTGCGACAGGTCCGGATTGCAATGTAAAACATACGGCGATAACGAGGGTTGGTGGGAATTTTCCACTTCTCCGGCCCCCGAACTCTTAGGTGTCAACGATTCAGAGGCATATGCCGGCAACAATAAAATCGCCCAAGACCCGGATTGGAACGGACCGGGCGCCCTTGAAGGCGTGGATTTTTGCAGTGCCAAGCTATATTGGTGCAAAGCCAAACTCGTAAAATCCGTTCCGAACACCTACAATCGTTTTGATAAAGTCTATAACGACAGCCAGATTGACTACGCGGCCAATTACCAAATGCGCGTAATGTCCAGCGAAAACACTTCTCTGGGAGCACTGATCGAAAAAATTGAGAATATCCCCGTTTTAGGCGGCATTCTCGGATGGATAAAAAACAGCGGCGTTGTCAGCGGCATTAAATCCCGCTGGGATGGCTGGAAAAACGCGTGGAGCGGCGGCGCCAGCGAATGCGATAAATGGATGGAATCCGGCATAGAAAAGGCCGCGAAAAGCGAAGTGGCCGTCGGGGAGCACGAATCCGAAGCTTGCCATTACTTGCAAAGAAACAGCGACGGAAGTTGCGCGAAACCGGAGTCTCTTTCTTTTTCCCCCTATACGGATCAATTGATAAGTGACGCGACTTTCAAGCCTTTTTTTTCCGCGGCGGAAAATACCAGCCAAGATCGCAATCTTTTTACCGGCAGTAAAGGCGCCGATTTGAAGTATTCCTGGCAAATCAAACCCTGTTTCAATGTTAGCGGCGGCGCCGAAGACAGCAGCTTCCCTCACTGCGACAGCAACATTGACGAAGACTTCGGGCAAAAATGGCAATTAATCGGCAAAGCAATGGATTCGAGCACATTGAAACCGCCGGCGCCGATCAGCCCGGCGAAAAATGAAAACTGGGGCGATGACAACAATCTGATCGGATTGAACAATACTTTCAACTGGACCGCTCCCTGCGGCGCAAACTCTTTTTTATACGACATTCAAGACGAAAACGGAGAAAGTATTTTTAGAACGGGGGATTGCCAAGAAAGCTACAAAAATGACGCAGGGCGAAGGTTTAATAAAGCTCAAATTACAATCGCCATCACCGACAAGGCCCCAACGCAGGGGAAAAATCCCGAATCCGTGGAATTAAAGATCAACACCAAATACAAATGGCGCGTGAAATCCTGCTGGCCGTCAATCCCGGTGGGCAATATCAACGAAATTTGCGGCGGCAAATGGTCGGAGTGGCAAAATTTTATCACTACCGGACGGCCGCCAAAAAACGATTCTCTGCAAATCGCCAATGACGACGCGCCCAGTGCGACCTTCATATGGGAAAGCGTGCCGGCGAACGGATCTTTTAATGTCAGGATTTTCAACGCGGCCGGAAAAGAAGTCGGCATCGAAAATCCGAATCCTCAACCAACCAATTCCTATACCTTCAATTATAAAGTAGCAAAAGAAACTTATCGCTGGCAGGTGCAGACTTGTGCCGACAAGAACGGAACCGTTTGCGGTCCGTGGAGCAATTTTGGAACATATCTCACAAAAGATTTTACTAAGCCAACCAACTTGTCTCCTTCGGGAGACATCTCGCGGATACCTTCCGGTTTGACATGGAGCAGTAACGCCAAATATTTTCTGGTAACCGCGAAAGTTGAAAGCGGAGAGAAGAGCACCAGCTGCGATCCGGATTGGTTTAACAACGAATACAAAGAAAAAATAGTTTCCGCGACCAGTATGGCAATCAGAACGGCGGATAAAAACGGATCGCCATACTGCGCCGGTAATTATTCGTTTGTGGTGCAACCGTGCTTTGATGATAAATGCGCCTCAAAAGGATATGTTTACGCCGAACAATTTTTTTCCATCGCCAACAAAGGGCAGAGTTCCGGACTGATGGTCTGCGGATTGGCAGCGGACGATCCAAACACCCAATACAACGAGAAAGAACCTTGCGAAATCAAACATCTGGTTCTGGGAACCAAAGTAATCATTGACTTTGTGGTGTTCAAGCTGGCATTCATACTTTTACCGGTAATGGCGATGATCACCGGCGGAATGTTCTATTTGTCGCATGATAAGGCCAATCTTATTCCGACAATAAAAGACGGCTGGAAAAAAATCGGCATCGGCTATGGCATTTTGTTTTTCGCGTGGATCATTGTTTCCGTTTTGATGAATTTGGTCGGCTATAAAGAATTATGGAACCAAATCCTTTGAAGGTGTATAATGATAAATGATAAATGATAAATCAAAAAATCGGCATGATTTCTAAAATTTTAAAATCATTTTTCCCGCATATTTTATTTTTTTTGGCCGCAACAATCGCGCCGTTATTGTGTTCCGCAACCGATATCGGTGAAACCGATTATTTTGACATCCCGGAAGAATGCGGCGCGTCTTTTAGCGGCACGAAATCCGGCGAAACCGTTTGCAAATCGTGGCAAAAGGGAGGGCAACTGAAAATTAACGACAATATTGATATGGGCGCTTGCGCTTGCGTCAACGAATGCTTGACCATGCCCAAAAACCATTACTATTATAACGATCCGGTGAATAAAACCAGGCAAACCAACGAAAATGAAATCACCTTGCCCGTGGTTTTGGCATGGGACAATATCGACGGGTGGCAAAACGAAGACGGAGAATATATTTGGAATTTTCAAGAAAAATTGGGAAATAAAAAAGCGACGACTTCCAAATTATTCGGCGCCCATTCGTATATTTTAGAAATAGAAAACAAGAATTTGGAATTAAACGACTCTCAAAGCGCCGGCGGTATTTTCCGCCAGATTTTGACTACCAACGAATTTAACGCGACGGAAAAATTTTACCCCTGTTTCTATAACTCCGACACGGTAATCAAGTGGCGCATACGCCCTTGTTGCAACGAAGACGGTTCCAATTGCCTGCCCGAAGACAAAGCGCCATGGTGGACATTTAAAACCAGCCCGGCTCCCGAACCCATCAACATCGGCGACCCGGATTGGAACGGTCCGGACGGAAAAACCGGCATCTCCTATGATGGGTTGAAGCTTGATTGGTGTTCGGCCAAAGTTTCATCGGAAAAAATGGCCTACAACAATAATATGATCGCGGCGCTATCATACCAGTTGCGTGTTTATACCAACGAAAATCATCTGGTATTGACCGGCGCGCAAATCCCGCAAGGATTTTCTCAATTGGCCGCATGGTTAAAAAAAGATGTGCCGGCATTGCAAAATCCCATGGCTTGCCATTATCTTCAAAAGCAAACCGATAACACCTGCAAGCCCGATGTCATTAACCCGGCGCAAGAGACAGTCGGGCGCAATTGGTGGTCGCATAAAGAAATGTCCAGTCAAGATCGGGCGCTGTTCACCAAAAACATTACCTACTATTGGCAGTTGCGGCGGTGTTTCAACAACACCAATGCCGGCGATGAATATTGCGGCTCATCATCAGACAAATATTGGGGCCAGCTTTGGAAATTTACCGCAAAAAATGAAATTGTTGAAGCACCGAAGGCGCTTTCGCCCGCCAATGACGGCGATTATGCCAATGCGCAAACCGCCAAACTCGCCGAACTGCCGGGAAAGCTTTTATGGCAAGCTCCCAACGGCGCCAATTCTTTTGCTTATGATATTCAAAAAATTTCCGGCGACACCGGCCAATCATTGGTAGACGGAGAGCGGCGCACCACAAAATCACAAATTATTTTTTCCAAAGCAAACGCCGCCGACAACAACAGCGACGCGCAGGGGATTGAACTGGAATTGGACACTGCCTACAAATGGCGCGTGAAATCTTGCTGGCCGTCGATTCCGGTGGGCAATGTGTGCGACGAGCCGTGGTCTCAATGGTGGTATTTCCGCACCACCGGCCGCGCGCCGAAAACCGAAACTTTATCCCCCGCGGACAACACTTCCGATTTGGCAATGCCGGTTGATTTGCATTGGGAAGCGGTTGCCGGCGCCAAATCTTATGTTTTGGATTTCAACGGCCAGAAAATTGTCTCGCAAAACAATAATTACGCCGCGGACTATCCAGCCGTCAACCAAAGCCAATCTTATGAATGGAGCGTGCAAACTTGCGCCGACGAAAACGGCCAGCTTTGTGGCGCGCCTTCGCCCAAATTCACTTTTTCCACCGCGGCCTTGGGCGCGTCAGAAGGACCGATTAACCCGCAAGAAACAATCAATAACAGCCAGCTGATCTACAGCTTTTCATGGGAACCGGTCGCCGGCGCGCATTATTACAAACTAAATCTGAATTATGCCGAAAAATCCGACAAAGAAACCAACAAAGATTGCGCTCCCGGACAAAAAGTGGAAAAAATCGTCAACGAAAACTCAACGACGATCAACAAGGACATCCGCCAGCTCTATTGTCTGGGAAAATATGAGTGGTCGGTTTTAGCTTGTCTGGACGAAAAATGCACGGATACGGGCGCGGCGCCGGCAACATGGTCGTTTGATTTTGCCGCCGGCGGCAAAGAAATAGAAAAAGGGCAAATGGTTTTGGCGGTCTGCGGCCTCACCAATGACAATCCCAACACCGAATGGGACGACCGCGAAGCTTGCGGCGCCAAGCATTTTCTGCTGGTAATAATGCAAATTTTGAATATGATTCTGTTCCGCGCGGCGTTTATTCTTCTGCCTTTGCTGGGGCTGGCCACCGGCGGCTTGTTCTATACCAGCTTTGGCACTCCCGAAATCAAGCAAAAAGTCATTTCATGGTGGAAACTGATCGGCATCGGCTATTTCATATTGTTTTTCGCCTGGACAATCGTGGGAATATTCACCTCATTGTTCGGATACGCGGGAGTGTGGTGGAACATATAATTCGATATTATGAAATTGGTGAATCTATATTTAATCGGCGTGTTTGTAATGATTGCGTTTCTGGCCGGCTCCACGATGTGGCAGTTCAACCAATTTCAGGGCAATATCAAAAATCTGCAACTTAATTTGCCGCAAGAATTGATGCAAGGAGTGCCCGACGCCGGCCAACAGCTTGACGGCATTATGAGCCAGATACAAGGCCAATTGCAAAATCCGGCGCAAAGTCCGGCGGACAGCGCCACCACGACCGTTGAAACAAAAATATGGACCGCCCCGGACGAGTCCTTCTCCTTTGAGTACCCGATTGATTGGATACCGATGAATCTCGGCGAACAAGCCGCGGAAAGCGCCGGCGGCAAGATATTATTCGCCGCCTATAAAACCGCCAGCCAATCGATAATGCCGTCGATCAACTCCCTCACCGTGGAAGAATCAAGCGCGCAAACCGCTGAAGAACTGATGGAAAAAATTGAAACCGATTTGCGCGCCAAAAATATCGCCGCCAAAATCGCCCGCTCCGAAATCGTCAAAGGGGACCAAACCGTTTCCGTGGTGGAAACGGAACAATCCATCGTTGAGCCAACTTCAAAAATTACGATAAATTTAAAAATAGTCAACGCCATTTTCGACACCCCCTCCGGCAAAATTTACACCATATCGATAACCTCGCAAAGCTCCACCGCAACAATTGTGCAAGAAATCAACGAAATGATAGAATCAGTATCAATCCTTCCCAAAAAATAAAATGCATTCCAAATTTTTTAAAAAAAATATTTTACGCGCATTTTTACTATTTGCAATCGCTTGCCTCTTGTCGTTCCCCGCGACAATAATTTTTTCCAGCGAATTAGCTGAAACGAAATGTGAAGCGCCGGATTTTGGCTTTACCTTGCAAACCGATTGGCCGGCATCTCCACTGGGAGGATATACATTGAGTGAAGATTCAGCGCTGGCGGATCTTGTCGGCTACTTTTTCGGCTGGGGAGTGGGGTTGGGGGGATTGGCGGTATTCATCGCGCTGATTATCGCCGGCATACAATATATCACTTCCGTTGCCGATCCAAATAAATTATCTGAAGCAAGGAAAAGAATACAATCCGCGGCGATCGGACTGGCATTATTATTATCCAGTTGGGCAATCTTTAGCTTGATCAATCCCAATCTCACCGAAATGGCAGTCGCTTTGCCGACAATCCCGGCAAATCTTGCGGGAAATTTCCCGATTAACAACCGAAGTTGTTCCGGGCCAAACGATAATATAAATTGCTGTAAAGATTCCGATGGTACTTTTGACCAACAATGCGTGCCAAAAAATTGGCGCTGTTGCCGCGGCAACGATAGCGTATGCGCCGAAACGGGGAATGAAGCCAAAATAACACCAGGCGCCAGTGATAATTACCAGTTTTGCAGTAAAAATGCCGATTGCCAAAGCTTATATTGCGGTTGCAATTATGGCTTTGATGAAAACGGCAGCAAAACTGATTGGCAAAAAATATGCCTGCCAAATCCCTATACCTGCATTGCCACCTATAATGCTCCTGAAACGGGATGTGATGTCGTGATCTTCTATGATGAAGTTAATTTTGCCGGCAATGAATACAAAGTGGAGGGGGCAGGGAACAATGCAATCAACGGCGGATGGATCAATTTCCCCCAAGGCCCGGTGAGCCAACCAAAATCATACCAAGCATTTTCCTACAAAAAAAATGCCGACGGCACAGTTGACACCGCTAAACTGGAGCCTTGCGGCTTCCTTGCTTGCGGTTGCTTAATAAACCGCTGTCTAAACAGAGATTCAGGCAAATGCATCAAAGAAACCGCCGACGAGAACACTGGAGAGTTTAAAGAATATGCCTATAGCGCAACGAATTTTGAAAATATCACCGCAGTTAGAATTAAAGACAAAACGAAGCAAGGCACTTTGGTAAATATCGCCAATCAAACTCAAAATGTTATCGGTACTTTCATCGGAATTATAGGCGGAATGTTCCGTTAATCGCCAAGTTTTTACAATGATAAAATTATGAAAGCAAAATTCTCATTTTTGTTGGTAATATTATTGATAGTCGGATTAACATACTTCCCTGATCAGGCAGTAGCCCAATCGGCAAGCATGGAGGTAATGCTTTCGAATTTCGTTAAGCCGGTAACACAATACATATTTGATTTGTTTAAACAAATTGCCAGTGGATTGATCTATCTTTTAACCGCCAGCGCTTTATTCAATTTTTCCATCAGCAAAAGCCCGGAAATGCTTAATCTCAAAGACAGCGCATTCGTCCAAACAGGCATAAGCATAACCACAACAATAGCCGATATCTTGCTAATTGTTGTATTTATCACCATTGCCCTAGGGACGATTTTTAATGTTGAGTCAATTAATGCAAAAAAACATTTTATTAAATTTTTTGTTGCCGCATTGTTAATCCATTTCGCGCCGTTGTTTGTGGGAATGTTGCTTGATATAAGCAATATAATAATGGGAAGCATTATCATCGGCGGGGGAGACATCTTTTCCGCGGTATTTGATATATTTTTCAAAGATATTTTTATAAATGCTCTGTCTCTATTCGCGCTTTATAGCGGCGGCGCAGTAGCTTCGGTTGTATTGGGATGGAATATTTTAGCCGGGTTGGGATTGGTAATGGGAACACTCTTGCTAATGATATACACTGTGCCAACCTTGATCGTTAAAATAATGGTAATGAACACATTGACCGGATTGTTGTTTTCTTTTGCAATGTTTTTTTTAACGCGTGTTTTTGTTATCCAAATTTTGGCAATTCTCGCACCGCTGGCAATATTGGCCGGCGTCTTGCCGCAAACGCAACATCACTTCAAAACATGGGTTGATTGGCTTACTAGCTGGACATTGGGAGGAGTATTGATGTTGTTTTTGCTTACGCTCGGATTAAGCGCGTCCTATATGATTATGCCGCAAGAAATGCAATACGAACCCCCAATTTTTTCGTTTGGCACCTATACGATTTCTTTTATCACTTCGGGAATAATCTACTGGATCGCGCTGGCAATATATATGATGACGGTGCAAATGCTTTGCGCCGCAATGATTCCCAAGCTTAGCGGAGAAATCAGTAGCGGTATCACCAAGGGCATGCAGGGAATGGCGGGAGGAATAGGCAAGGGAATTTCCTCCGGAGGAAGAAAAAGTTTCCAATCCGGAATGGAAGGAAAGATACAGGGTGGCATCAAAGATACGCGAGCATCAATGGATACCAAATACGGACAAAGCGAAGAATATCAAAAACATCAAGAAAGCAAAATCCCAATAAAAGATATGAGAGCATAAAGCCAATATTCGAATAAGCTGTTGCGTAACCAAATTGTCGCGGCTTTCCCTCCTTGTCAATACTACGCGTTAAGAAAAGTTTAATTGCTCACCAAGTATATTTAGGGCAGATTCGTTGCAATATTTTAATGGGTAAATAAAAAGAGGCTGTCTGATTGGTACAGATAGCCTTATTTCGATTTCTTTTTGAGCAATTCCATTATTTGTGGAATTACTTTATCTATTTCTTCCGCAGACAGTTTGGGAGCAATCAGTTGTAAAAGCCTTCCTATGTCTCCATCCGCAGTCGAACCTCTCACCATTCCCTCAATTCCAAAAATGCTCGGAGGGCCGTGTTTTTCAATACCTCTGGCCGCAAACTGGACAAATGTTTCTGGTTTTCTTCTATAAAGATCTGACCATGCTTCAGTATATTCTCTCCTAATATTTTGGACTGCCATTTCAAACTCTTCCGCTCTAACATCGGCTTGCCCCTTGAGCTCAGCCTTTGCTTCAGCGGCTAAAAGCTCGGAAAACTCACCCATGGGCTCAATATCCAAAATAACAATTTCGCTAATTAAGAATCCATATTCTTTTCGGATCCTTTCAACAGCACCTCCTTCTCTTGATAAATGCACCACTAGCTTCTCCTTCAAAGTCTCCGACGGCTCAGCTCCAACGGCGACAATCTTTCCTTTTCTATCTCTTTCAATATGATAGATTGGTTCCTTGCTAACCCATGCTACTATTTCTCCTGTCAGCAACGCTGCCGCCTTATAGTTGCTGTCATCTATCATTCTGGTTGCTCTGTCTATATTCTCAATACGCCAGAAAGCTTCTCCCTTAATCTTATAAGGAACTTTGTTTTTTGCTTCAGCGGCCTCTGTCTCAAACCCAAAGTTCGTAACTTTGAGCCTAAAACCGAACTCACGACGATCAAATGTCCGTAGCACCTTTTTGCCACGCTCTTCTACCCATTCTTCCCATTTATTGGTTCCCGCCCCATACACATAAAGAGGGCCAAGCCAAAAAATGCCGTAGAAAAGCTTTTTTGTTAAAGCAGAAAGATAGTGCCAAACAAAGAGAATAGGCCACAACAGTGCATAACCCGCGGGAGAATCCTTCTTGTCTTGTTTTTTATCCACATCTGGAACAACTATATATTCTCCAGCATCATTTTTTTCGCAATGGTACCCCTTGAAACAAATGATTGGCTTAATCGCAGGACCATTCGTTACTACCCCTGCGGCATTTCCCTGATCATTTCTTTTTGGGTCAATTTTGTTATCTCCTTGGTGTAGCCATCCACCTTGACCCTCGCTAATTCGGATCAACCACCGCCCTTGGAGATCGTTTGGAATACGGAACCAAACCAACCAAACCAAAAAACACAAAATACAAACACCCAAAAGCCCCAAAAACAAATAAATAATATCCCCCGGGATGTCAGGCAACGGTATTGCCATTATTTTTCACCTCCTTTTTCTCCTTTTTCATCCATGCTCTCCTCAACTTTCTTAAGTACCTCTTCTGCCAGCAAATCTGTGCTGGTTTTTTCCTTCTTTTTGGGTTTTTCTTTCTCGGGAACACCCCACTTCCTATTTTCCGCGGCTTGCACCGCACTTAATTCCACCCTCTTCCTTCTCCAAACCCTGATGATGGTCCAAAACACAGCAAAGGCAACCGCCCAAACCATGTAAAATTCTACCATATTGATCACAGGGTCGTCCATGATCGGCCATAGATATGTTGCGGAAAGATAATATGCCACAACAAATGGAAGAAAAGAAGATATGAAAATAATATCCGTTAACAATCCAAGCCTAACACTTCCCAAGCTTACAACCTCCTTTTTCTATCTATTTTTCAGCATCCATATTAATAATTTTAGGCGCCGGAAGCCCGGCGGAGCTGGTTATCCCATATCATATTTTTGCTAATTTGTCAAGGATTTTTTAAGTAACCCCTCACTGAGTATTATTCTCCCTTTGGAAAAGGGAGCACTTTGAGCGAAGCGAAAAGGAGGGATTTGAAATTCGAATTAAGAAATCCTCCGGCCCCGCCGTAGCGGGGCCACCTCCTTTTCCAAAGGAGGAATAAATGCAAAATGCAGTAGCCCCAGTGAGGGGTTACTTTTTTAACTGCTCACAAATTTGAATACCGGTTTAACCCAAGCTATTGCCCGCATATTACAAAATGGTAAAATCAATTTGCAAAGATTGACAACCATCAAAACTATGCGCGGACAATTATCAATCCAAGACCGAGGTATTTATGGTTACCAAAACAATACCGCCGCAAAAATCGCGGCGGTTTTTGTTTGGAAATAGAAGCGGCTTAATATTTCAGCCAATCTGATGACTGCCTCTGGCGTGGGAATAAATAAAACCGCGATCCCGCAAAAAACCAACTATATCCGAAAAAGTCCAATTGAAAATATTTTTAGCCATAAACTAATGGCACAAGGCATAGGAAGCGAAGGGCGTATAGCCGAAATTATAGACCTGTAATGATTTTTCGTTTTTATTCCCCGCAACTTGGGATTTGGACAGTTTCTCCCAAAGTTTTTGATATTCTTTATCAGGGGTTTGGTTTAACGGCGCCGCGCTCATTTTGCATTTTTGCGCGGTTTGAACATAACCCTGTATCGCCTCAAATAAAGACACCATCACTTCCACCGGATTATCGCCTTCTTCCACGATATTAAATTCCAAAGCCACGCCGTACCAAACGCCGTCCTGTTTAAAAATTATATGCCGCACCGATCCATTCTCCAATGTGTTTTTGCTTTTCATATTTTCACATTATCAAACCCAATCTATCTGTCAAGAAATTACAGCGTAACCCCTCGTTGGGGATTGCAAAAGAAATCAAATATATTTCACTCGCGAAATGGCTTTCACAAAACCATATTCGGGCCAAAACGCGGCGGTTTTTAACGCGCGAAATTTTGCGGGGAAAATGGAAGGATGATATAATGAAAGCGAATTATGATTCCAACATGAATTTCACCATTCCGCAATTTATTGAAATGGAGTCCAAGATTGTGGGGCCGCTCACATTCAAGCAGTTTATTTTTGTCGGCATCGGCACCACCATATCGTTTGTGATTTATTTTGTGGTCGGCAAGGCCAGCATGCCGCTGGCGCTGGCGATGATCGCCATCGTTGGAGGATGCTCCGGCGCGCTGGCGTTCGTGAAAATTGACGGCATCGACATCATCAAGGTGATTGAGCACTATATCGCTTTTGCCAGATCGCCAAGAATGTTTTTATGGCAAGGATTTTCTCTGCCCAACCAGCAGGCCGTTGACCGAGGCACAATCACCCTCCAAAAAGCGCCGACAATGATTAAAATTACCGCGTCTTCCAAAAAAAACAACTGGCGGCTCATCCGCGATTATATAGAAACCGCGTAAAAAATTTAAAATATGGCGATTCTATCCACTCAACAATTTTTGGAAATTGATCAAATCAAAGACGGCATCCTGGTTCTGAAAAACAAGGGGTTGCGGGGGATTATTATGGTTAATTCCATCAATTTCGCCCTGATGGCCGAAGAAGAACAAAACGCCGTCATCGGCCAATATCAAAATTTTTTGAATTCTCTTGATTTTTCCCTGCAGATTCTGGTGCAAAGCCGCAAGTTGAATATCACCAGCTATTTGGACAAGTTGCGCGATTTGGAAACCAAGCAAAGCAACGATCTTCTGCGCACGCAGATTGTTGAATATCGCAACTTTATTAATGAAATCGTTTCGGGAGGCACCATTATGAACAAATCTTTTTATGTGATTGTGCCGTTCCAGCCGATCGCGCTTCCCAGCTTGGCGGCGGCGAAACGGGAAAAAAATGTCAATCGCGAAAAAATCGCGGAAGCGGCACAGGAACAATTTGACCAAAGCAAGACCCAGCTGGCGCAAAGAATGGAGTTCGTGGCATTGGGATTGCGCCGTTGCGGCTTGCAATGCGTGCCGCTCAACAGCCTTGAAATCGCCGAGTTTTTATGGAGCTCGCACCATCTTGAAGACTCTGAACGCGGTTATTATCCGGAGATCCCGCCCGAATTAATTCAATAAAAAACCAAAAATTGGAACATGTCGTTATTTTCTCCCCCCAAAAAAGCGAAAAAAATCGCGTTGCCTGGCCAAGAATTGCAAATGAAAACGATCAACATCAAAGATATTGTCGCGCCGGCGTCAATTGTTTTGGCGTCGGATCATTTCAAGATCGGGGAGCGGTGCGGTAAATCGTTTTTTATTTTTTCCTATCCGCGCTATTTGAATTCCGGCTGGTTCACTCCGGTAATCAATCTGGACACTCCCATGGATGTAAGTTTCCATATCCATCCCATTGATACCGGCACCACGCTAAAACAATTGCGCAAAAAACTCACCGAAGTTCAAGCCGAAATCATGGATCGCCAGGAAAAAGGACTGGTGCGCGATCCAGCGCTGGAAATCGCCCATCAAGATTTGGAAGATTTGCGCGACAAATTGCAAACTTCCACCGAAAGAATGTTTCGTCTGGGAATTTATTTGACGGCATATGAAAACGATTTTGAAAAATTGCGCGATATTGAAACCACCTTGCGCTCAATCCTTGAATCCAAACTGATTTACATCAAGCCGTCGCTCTATCAGCAAAAAGAAGGCTTTGTTTCCACCTGTCCCTACGGCATGGACCAAATACAAACATGGACGCCGATGAATACCAGCCCGCTGTCGTCCACTTTTCCGTTTGTCTCGTTTGATCTCTCCGCCAATGAAGGGATTCTTTATGGCACCAATCTCCATAATAATTCCTTGATACTTTTTGATCGCTTTTCAATGGAAAACGCCAATAGCGTCATTTTCGCGAAATCAGGATCGGGAAAAAGCTACACCGTCAAATTGGAAATCTTGCGCTCAATGATGATGGGGGTGGATGCCATTGTCGTGGACCCGGAAAACGAATTTAAAACTTTGGCCGAGGCGACTGGCGGATCGTTTTTGAATGTTTCGCTGTCGTCACCCTACCATATCAATGCTTTTGATTTGCCCGAGCCGAGAGAAGACGAAAACCCGGCCGATGTAATCCGCTCCAACATTATTAATGTCGTGGGATTGGTAAGAATCCTTTTGGGAGGATTAACCTCCGAAGAAGACGCTATCATCGATCAAGCGCTTACCGAAGTTTATGCCGCCAAAGACATCACCCCGGAAACCGATCCCCGGCTGTGGGCGGAGAGAGTGCCGCTGATGCAGGATTTGGAAGCGGTGCTGGAAGGAATGGAAGGCGCCGACTCTTTGGTGCGCCGCGTTCGCAAATTTACGCAGGGAACATACGCGGAATTTTTCAACCAACCCACCAACATTTCCACGGACAAGCCGCTGGTGGTTTTTGGCATCCGCGATATGGAAAACGAGTTCCGAACGGCGGCGATGTATATCATTATGCATTATATTTGGAACAAGGTCCGCGCCAAATTGCGCAAACGGATTTTGGTGGTTGACGAGGCGTGGGTATTGATGCAAAACGACGATGGCGCCTCGTTTTTATACGGATTGTGCAAGCGGGCCCGCAAATACTGGCTGGGAGTTTCCACCATCACCCAAGATGTGGCTGATTTTATGCGTTCCAACTACGGACCGCCGATCATCACCAACTCTTCAATACAAATCCTGCTGAAACAATCGCCGGCGACCATTGATGTGGTCCAAAAAACATTTAATCTCACCGAAAGGGAAAAGGGGTTGCTTTTGGAAGCCGAAATCGGAGAAGGGTTGTTTTTTGCCGGGCAAAAGCATGTGGCAATGAAAGTGGTGGCTTCATATATTGAAGATCAAATTATCACCACCAATCCCGAAGAGTTGGAAAAAATCAAAAAAGCAAAAGCGGAAATCAAAAAAGCCGCGGTCGCGCAAAAACCGGGGCCGCCGCCCGAGATCATCAACCGCAAGCCCGATTCGGAATCCGGCGCGATGGCGGCGCCGAAAAATAATGGCGGCGGAGCGTCGATAAACGCTTTAAAAGAAACTCCGGCGGCGAACGAACCCCTCAAAACCGATTCCGGAATCAATGTTGGGAAAACCGCCGCCGCATAGTCCACATCCCGCCAAACAAAAAACGGCCGCCTTTGATCGGGCCGCCGTTTTTTTTGCCAAATCTAGCGCGCGGGCTTAATCGCCACGCGCCGGTCAGAATCGCACCCGCGGCTTTCGGTGAAAATGTCGCGCCGGCCGGCCAGCGCCATATGCACAATGCGGCGCTCATAAGAATTCATCGGCGGCAGAGAAATTTCCTTGTTTTCCAGCGCCGCTTCATCGGCGGTGGAAACCGCCAACTGGCGCAGGTAATTTTTTTTCTTTTCGAGATACCCGTTAATGTCAATCTCGATAAAAACCGGCTCCCCGAAAGTTTTTCGCGCCATCACCCGCGCGAGATGCCGGACCGCCCGCAGGGTTTCGCCGCCGGCGCCGATCATTGTTTCCGCATCGTCGGAATTGATATTTATCTCAACAACGCCGTCTTTCGCGTCGGAAACGGAAATTCTGGCGGCGTTATCGATTTTTTCTATCAAACTCTGCACGATTTTTTTGATTTTTTCGGTGATGGTTTTTTGTTCATTCATGCTTTTTTTGGTTAAACCCGTTGTTTTAGTGCCTCTATGGCAAAATCAGCTGTTTTTTTTCAAAATATAATATTGCTGAATGATAGAAAATACGCCGGAAGCAATCCAATAAAGCCCCAGCGCAGACGGCAATCCCCAAAAAATCAATATTGTAACGGCCGGAAAAACATAAAGGGCTTGAGTTTGCATCATTGCCGCGAAGCGCTCGCTTTGGCTTTTTTCTCCGCCATTTTTATCCGGCATCGCCGGCGCCATCATTTTGGTCTGAATAAACTGCAAAATCCCCGCCGCGATCGCAAAAGGAGGAAACGCTTCCGATAAAGACACTGCGCCCAAAAACATCGGATCAATCGCCCCCGGGTTGGGAACAAAATCGTATAACATTGATAACGAACCGTTTTTCATCCCGTTCCAAAAAACATAATAAAGCCCCCAGAGTATCGGCAATTGCACCAACAACAGAAAAAAACTGCTCATCGGATTGATTTTGTGCTCTTTCCATAATTGCATCATCAGCAACGCTTGTTTTTCTTTGTCGTTTTTATATTTTTCTTGAATTTCTTTCATCCGCGGCTGAATGCGCGCGGTAATTTTTTGCATCCGAACCGCGTTCGCGGCCAGGGGATAAAGCAAAAACCGAATCAGTATTGTGAGCGCGATTACCGCCAATCCAAAATCTCCCAGCCATTGGTATAAAACAATAAGAATATTAAAAAGGGGATGATAGATTAAAACATCAAAGATATTCATAGTGATAAAAAGTTTATATTAGCTTGATTTTATCAACCCCGCCCTTGCCAGAACCAAATTGACGCAGTCGCAAATTTCTTGATAATTTTTTGCCGCCAAGCCAAAACGAGCGATCAAAACACAATCAAATCCGGACGCAATCCGCGGCATCGCCGCGGCGATCGCGGCGCGCAAACGCCGTTTAATTTTATTGCGCGCGGTCGCTTTCGGAGAAATTTTTTTTGACACAATAAAACAAAACCGGGCAACCGGCAAATCGTTTGCCGCCGCCCGGCACGCCAGTAATCCGCTTCCTCCAATCATTTTTCCGGCCCGCGCGCGCTTTATTTCTTTTTCTTTTTTTAGACGATTGGCCGGCGGCAACATAAAAAATTAAACCGAAAGCTTTTTCCGCCCTTTGGCGCGTCTTGCTTTCAAAACACGGCGTCCGCCAACGGTTTTTGACCGTTCGCGGAATCCATGCGTTTTGCTTCTTTTCCTTTTTTTGGGCTGATAGGTTACGCTCATATCATTAAATTATCACACGATTATTGTATACTAATCACGCAAAAAAGCAAGCGCCGAAAACAACCGCTTGCAAATGTTTGGTAAAAAATGATATTGTGTCAATAGCGTTTATTTCTAGCTTTTATCCACATTTTACCCATAGTTTTCCACAAGTTTTAAACAAGCAAAAAATTTGCCCTTTTTTGCTATTTGTTTCTTATTGTTGTTTTTTGGGCTTAATTTTGAAAATTGCGTCTAGAATCGCGATTGAAAAAAAGAAGGAGAATTTTTTTGAGTAAATTTTGCCATTTTTACGGTTTATTGTTTTTGAAAAATGTCGGGCTATAATTAAGAACTGCGACTGAACCACCACAAAAATATGATCAACAATGAAGTAATCTGGCGATCGATACTGGCCCAAATACAATTAAGCGTTTCTCCGGCGATTTTCGCCACATGGTTTAAATCAACCATGATCATTTCAATTGAAAACGGGGAGGCGGTTGTCGCCGTGCCCAATTGTCTGGCAAAAGAGTGGCTGGAACAAAAATACCGCAAACAAATGATTGCGTTTTTAAGAGAGTTTGATACATCAATCAGAGAAGTGTTTTTCAAGGTGGTGCAAATCGCACCCGACCCGTCAATAAAAAACAAAAATCTATCCCGCCGCAATCCTCAAATCGGGGGACAGCTGGGTTTTGAAGAATTTTCATTCAATAAAAACACAAACCTCAACCCGAAATACCAATTTGATTGTTTTGTTGTGGGTCCGCATAACGAGCTGGCACACGCCGCCGCGCGCGCGGCGGCGGAAAAACCGGGACAAACCTACAACCCTCTTTTTCTTTACGGCGGCGTCGGTTTGGGAAAAACGCACCTACTGCAAGCAATCGGCAACGAGGTCGCCAACAAATTCCCGGATAAAAAAGTTAAATATGTTCCAACGGAAAAACTTACCACGGAAATTATTAATGCCATCCGCGGCGGCACAATTGAAGATTTGCGCGCCAAATATCTCAATACCGCGGTTTTTATCATTGACGATATTCAATTTATTTCCGGAAAAGAAAAAACTCAAGATGAATTTTTTTACATATTCAACACCCTCCACAACAAAAACCTGCAAATAGTTTTATCCTCCGATCGTCCACCAAAAGCCATCACCGAGCTTTCCGATCGCTTGCGGTCCCGTTTTGAAGGAGGAATGATCGCCGACATCAGCTTGCCCGACTTTGAAACCAGAATGGCAATTTTAAAAGAAAAATGCCAATATCTGAAACTTTCTTTTTCAGACCAAATATTATCGGCAATCGCCGAAACAATCCAAAACAATGTGCGGGAACTTGAGGGCGCGTTAATTAAAATCGCCGCGCACTCAAAACTTAAAAACACAACCACCACTCCTGAAATGTGCCGAGAGGTTTTGTCGTCCATAAACCCGAAGAAAATAATTAATTTTAAAAAAATAATCCAAGAAACCGCCAATTTTTACGATTTAAAAGAAAAAGAAATATTATCGAACTCGCGCAAAAAAGAAATTGTTACGCCTCGCCAAGTGGTGATGTATCTTTTAAGAAATGAAATTAACGCTTCTTTTCCATTTATTGGCAGAAAAATAGGAAATAAAGATCACACCACGGTAATGCACGCCTATAAAAAAATATCTTTAAAAATGAAAAATGATGATGATTTTTGCGAGGAAATAAAATTATTAAAAAATAAAATTTACAATTCTTAATTTGTGTTGTGTGTGGATAAGTTGTTATTTGGCGCAGGAAAAAATGGTAATATTATGTTAATTATAAACAACTAAAAAACGAGTTATGTTTTTCAACAAAAATATCCACAAACAAATTAACATATTAGAAATCGTAAAAATTAAAGGTGATTATGATTAAAAAATTAATTTATCCACACAAACTAATAATACTATTTTAAAATTTAATTAAATTAAAAAATAACAATAAAAAAATGAAAGTTAAAATTTTACAAGAAAAACTCAAAAAAGCGATTTCTTATGTTGAAAAAGTTACAGGAAAAGATTTAACATTACCCATATTGGGAAATATTATGTTAAAAGTTGAAAATAATTCAATGGGTATTGCCGCGACCAATCTGGAAACAGGGGTGCTATGGGAAACTCTTGCTAAAGTTGAAGAGGATGGCGCGATTGTTTTACCAACTCAAACTTTATCAAGTTTAATAGGATCGCTTCCCGGACCAACACTAACAATTGAAACCCAAAAAAATTCCATTTCCATTATTGACGGAAAAACAAAAACAAATTTAAACGGGTTATCCGCGGAAGAATTTCCCGTGATTCCCTTTATTGGTGATGGTGATTTTTTTAGCGTTCGCGCGGATTTGTTTTGCCAAGCGTTGTCTTGTGTTGTTGGTTTTACCGGAGTTTCTTCGGTGAAACCGGAAATTAACGGGGTTTATATGGTTGTTGGCGCCAATAAAATAAAATTTGTCGCCACTGACAGTTTTCGGTTGGGAGAAAAAACTATTCCCATTACCGCGTCAAATAAAATTTCCAAAGATTACGCAATAACTTTGCCCGCAAGGGCGGCGCGCGAAATTATCGCGATATTCGGAGATATTTCAAAAAATATAAACATATATTTATCTGGTAATCAAATAACAATAGATTTGTTTAATGGCGCGGATATTGACGAGCCGCGAATCCGGTTTTTTAGCCGGCTTATCGATGGTGATTTTCCCGATTATCAGGCGATAATTCCCGCTTCATACGCGGCATCGGCGGAATTTTCCAAAAAAGAAATAATGGGACATTTAAAACCCGCGGGTATTTTTGCGGGAAAAAACAGCGAGGTGGTTTTTAATGTTTCAATTAAAAATAAATCAATAAAAATTTCAAGCCACTCCGCGGAGCTGGGGGAATATGAGGGTGAATTAAAAATAAATTCCGCGTCCGGAAAAGATATGTCGATTGTTTTTAATTGCCGTTTTTTAATTGACGGATTATCCGCCTTAAAAAACGATGAATGTATTTTTGAATTTTCTGGAGATGACGGGCCGGGGTTGTTGAAATTCAACAATGAAACCGATTTTATTTATATTATAATGCCGATTAAAAAATATTGATTGTTTTTTATGGTGCGGGGAAATATTCTTTTGGGTATTTAGGAAGGATTTTTTCCATAAAAGAATGGAATATTGGACCGGCGACCACCGAACCCGGTTCTTTTTTTATCGCCTCATTATTATTGTTTCCCGCCCAAACTCCGGCGGCGACAGAGGGGGTGTAGCCGATAATCCAGCCGTCTTTATAATCGCTGGTTGTGCCGGTTTTGACCGCCACTTCGTAATTTGGAAAATAAAGCGGCGAGTTGGCGCCAAAAATATAAGCGCGGGCATTGTTATCTGAAAGGATACTGCTAATCAAATTGGCACTGCGGCGGCTTAAAACTTTTTGGGGTGATTGGTTGTTTTTGTAAATTGAAAAGCCATTGCTGTCCAAAATGTCAACTATCCCGTTTGCCGGTATACGCTGTCCTTGCGCGGCGAAAACGCCATAGGCCGATACCATATCTATTAAAGTGGTTTCACCGCCTCCCAAAACCAAAGCAAGGCCATAGAAGGATGACGGGTTGTTAAGGGTGCTGATTCCCATTTCTTTAGCTTTGGCGATGCTGTCGCTTAATCCCGCCATTGAATTCAATACTTGTACCGCGGGAACATTTAGAGATCCGGCAAGCGCTTTTCTTAATGTTACCGGGCCTTGAAATGTTCCGGTATAATTTCTGGGGCAATAGTTTTCACCTCCCCATTTGCCAAAACATGTTGGCGTGTCGTTGACAATACTGGTGTCGGAATATCCTTTTTCAAAAGCGGTGGCGTAAACAAACGGCTTAAACGATGATCCTGGTTGCCGGCCCGGGGCCATTGTCGCGACATTATATTGGGGATCAAATAAACAATCAATTCCCGGATTGCATCCTTTTGGATAGGGATCGTCATAATAATTACCGCTTCCCACTGTCATTGCCAATACTTGGCCGGTCTTGGGGTCAAGCGCCACCAACGCCGCGTTATGGGCGTAATTGGCGTAATTGGCTCTTACTCCGTCGCGAACCGTAGCTTCGGCGGTTTGTTGCATTTCCCAATCAAGCGAGGTGATTACCGTGAGTCCGGCCTCTTCAAGATATTGTTTTCCGTATTCTTGTTCCATGGATTGTTTCACCCAGAGGGTGAAATACGGCGCTTTCATTTCTGTTTTTTTCTCTTCAAATTTCACTTCTATTTTTTTGGCGTCTTCGGATTCTTCGGGAGTTAAATACCCATCCTCAACCATCCGGTTTAAGACATAATTTTTTCTATTCATTAATTCATCGAAATGATTGGGATAGTAGGATGGTGATTGAATTAAAGATATTAAGGTGGCTTGTTGGGCTAAATCAAGTTCGTTGACGCGTTTTTTGAAATAATTGATACTGGCCGCGCCCACGCCGTAAGTGTTTTGGCCAAAAGGGACTTGATTTAAATACCACTCCAAAACTTCATCTTTTGAGTAGCGGCGCGTTAACTCGATTGCCATAATAATTTCCCTGATTTTTCTTTCCGCGGTTTTTTCGTTGGTGAGAAATGTGGAGCGGATCAATTGTTGTGGGATTGTCGATCCGCCGGTAATTTTGCCGGTTTTAAAATAATTCAAAAACGAACGGGTGATGCCCTCGATATCAATACCAATATTGTTTTTATAAAAATTTTTGTCTTCGGCGGCCACGGCCATTTTTTTCATTGGTTCGGGAATCTCACTGAAAGTGACCCAGTTTCGTTTTTCTTCGCCATAGATTTCATAAAGAAGGAATGTTTTTGTCCTGTCGTATATTTTTGTTGATTGGATGGTGGTTTTTTCCGAAAATTTTTCCGGACGCGGCAAGTCGCGCGTGTAATAAATGAAAACCATGCCGGCCAATACCGCGCCGGCCAATACCAAAACAATGCCCGCCGCTAAAATTTTTCCCAAAATTTGCGCGAATTTCCTTCCGCCGGCGCGCTGTTTTTTAAAATTGATGAATTTGATTGCCATATTGAAATTTTATCGATTATTTGTTATCTGAATTTATTATTGTAGAATAAAACCATATGGAGATAAACACCGATTCGGAAAAAATTAAAGAAATATTGGCGCGCGGAGTGGAGGAGGCGATCGATAAAGATTCTCTGGCCAAAAAACTTTCCTCGGGAAAACGGTTGCGCGTTAAATTCGGCATCGATCCCACCGCGGCCGACATTCATCTTGGCCATTCGGTAGCGATGCGCAAACTCGCGCAATTCCAGGAATTGGGGCATACCGCGGTATTGATAATCGGCGATTTCACAACGCTCATCGGCGATCCTTCGGGCCGGACGACTTCGCGGCCCGCCCTGACCGAGGCGCAAATTCGGGATAACATGAAAGATTATATTCGGCAAGCCTCGAAGGTGATTGATATTGATAAAGCCGAGATACATTACAATCGAGAGTGGTTTGGTCAAAAGCCGATGTCGTTTTTGATGGATTTGGCGGGCCGTTTTACCGTGGCGCGCTTGATTGAGCGCGAAGATTTCCAAAAGCGCCTGAAAGAAGGTTTGGATGTGAGCATGCTGGAGCTTTTGTATCCGCTCTTGCAGGGTTATGATTCGGTGGCGGTTTCTGCCGATATCGAATTGGGCGGCTATGACCAGCGGCTTAATTTGTTGTTTGGCCGCAAAGTCCAGAGAGCGTTCGGCCGTCCCGAACAAGATGTGATGACCGTGCCTTTGCTGATTGGTACCGATGGGGTTAAAAAAATGAGCAAATCGGTGAATAATTATATTCGCATCAATGAAGAGCCGGCGAAAATGTTTACTCAAGTTATGGCGGTTTCCGATCGTTTGATGTGGAATTATTTTGAATTGCTGACCGACGCGCCGCAAACGGAGATTGCCGAATTGAAGTTAAAAACGGAAAAAGAAATTGTTCACCCGCGGGATGTTAAAATGGATTTGGCGCATCGGATCGTGGCCATATTTTATGACAAAAAACAGGCGGATGGCGCCAAAGAAGAATTCGTCCGGGTGGCGCAGGAGGGCAAATTGCCGACCACCATTCCAACGGTTGCCGTCAAAGAAAATTTTCTCAATCTTCCCGATTTGCTGGTGGCGCTGAGTGCGGCAAAATCAAAGGGGGAAGCGCGGCGGTTGTGCGAACAAGGCGGAGTTAAGGTAGGCGGTGAATTAAAAACCGATTGGCAAGAAATGATTGAAATTAAGCCGGGTATGGTTGTCCAAATTGGCAAATCAAAATTCTACAAGGTTGCATAAGTTGTTCGGCGGTGCAAAATTCAATAAAATGTTTTTGCGGAACACGGATATTTTTCTGCAGAAAAATTCCTCGTGTTCGCGCCGTCGCGCTCGCAGGGTTCCGCAAAAACATTTTATTGAATTTTGCGAGTTGTGGATAACATATTGATAAATCTGTTGGAAACCCATTGAAAAAGCTGTTGAAATTTGATTTCAACGGTTTTTTGTTTTGATAAATTGAAAATCGCAGTTTAAATTTACAAATTTAAACTGCGAATAAGATATGTCGCCGCGATTGAGAGCGCGTCGGCCGCGTCGTCGGGCTTGGGAATTTCTTCCAGCCGCAAGATTTTGCGAATTTCGCATTGAACATCTTTTTTGTCGCTTTTCACAAACCCGGTGATGGTCATTTTGACTTCGATGGGGGTGTAGCGGTAAACCGGCAGGCCCTTTTTGGCCGCGGCGAGCAAAATAACTCCTTGGGCCTGGCAAACCGGCACAATGGTTTTGGCGTTCTTGAAAAAGAAAACATTTTCCATCACCAAAGCCTTGGGTTGGTATTGCGTGATCACCCGGCCCAAATCATTGTGTATCTTTTTCAACCGCTCGGGCAAAATCATATCCGGCGCGGTATCAATCGTGCCATATCCCACGCACTTGAGTTTGGACGCGCCGGTTTTAATGGGACATACCACCCCAAATCCGGTGGTTGCCAACCCGGGGTCAATACCTAAAATTATCATAAATTATTGAATTTTGGGGGTCGTTCCCCTGCGTAATCGCAGGGGTGCGACCCCTGCAAACTGAAATTCGTATTTTGATTTTATTATTCATTATACGCTTGCGCCGCACAGATAGCCATCTTGACAAAATGTTAAAAATATGGCAAAATTATTATGGTGATTTGATGGTAAAAGTAGTAGTAGATATTACCACCTTTACTAATGCGGATGGTGGGGAAAATAGCATTGAATATGTGATAAGCCCCGATAAAAGTAGTTGCTTGGTGGTTACTACATGCGGGGCAGGTTTTGTTAATTATACCTTGCCCCAAATTACTGCCGCACACAGGTTGAATGATCCAGTGTTCGTTTCTTTTGCAAGCAATTTCGGAATAACTCCGCAGTTATTGCAAAGTATTATCGTAGCAGAGTATTTGCGAATAGTATCGCAACTTTAACTCTGCTATTTTTTATCTTGTGTTGAGGTCAAACCTCAACAACCTCAATTTTGATTTGCATCTGTGGGTGCGCGCCCTTTGCGGTTAATCAAATGTGGGCGATTGCATAGAAAAATGCAAATACCAAAAAAACTCCGCTAGCGCGGAGCTTTTTGATGTTTTTTGTCAAAGCTTAATAAGGGTTAAGCTCAATGTTTATTTTTAATCTTTTAAATTGGAATAGACTTCCTGTACCGAATCGTTGTCGGTTAATTTTTCTATCAGTTTTTCGTTTTGCTCCTTAATTTTTTCGTCGCCTTCAATTTCTTCTTTGGGTAGCCACGACAGGGAAAATGACTCCACCTTGACGCCTTTTCCTTCCAGCGCCTTTTTCACCGCTTCGGCGTTTTCGGGCGCGGTGCGTATTTCCAAGACATTTTCAAACCAATAAATATCTTCGGCGCCGGCTTCAATCGCTTCCATTTCCAAATTTTCTTTGGTTTGTTTTTCCGACGCTTGGTCTTCCACTTTGACAATTACCATTCCTTTGCGCTCAAACATCCAGCGGATGGCGCCTTCGCCCACAATCTTGCCGTTGTTTTGGTTTAGAATGGTTTTCACATCGTTAACGGCGCGGTTCTTGTTGTCGGTGATTCCTTCAATTAAAAGCGCGACATTGCCGGGGCCGTAACCTTCGAACAAAAATTCCGAAAATATTTGCCCCTCGCCGGCGCCGGTGGCGCGGGCGATCGCGCGTTCAATGTTGTCCTTGGGCATATTAATACCCTTGGCTTGGTCCAGCGCCATGCGCAGGCGGGCGTTGGTTTCGGGATTGGCGCCGCCGTCTTTTACGGCGACGGTGATGAGGCGCACCATTTTGGAAAACGCGGCGCCGCGTTTTTGGTCGGCGATGCCTTTGGCATGGGCGATGGTTTTGGCGTGAGAATGTCCTGACATTGAAATGATAAGCTCAAAGCGCGAAGCGCAAAATTTGAAACGATGATCTCGGGCGTTCAAATTCCGGCAGTCGGACTTTAATTTGTTAATTCGACACAAAAAATCATCGCAAAATCATCTTTTGCGTCCTGTGCTTTCACACTATACCAAAAACCCTGTTTAGTCAACTCTTTCTTGTTCCGTGATTTTTGTAATGGGGGCTTGACAAGAAAAACCAAATATACTATAATGCACAGGTAATAGAAAACGCGCCGTTTTGCGAGAGCAACGGCAAAAACGAGAATCTCGAGATTGGGAGTCTGGAATTTTTTACGATGGGTATCCTGGCTGCGGCTGGGGTATACCTCGGGAAATTCTAAAAATTGGGCGCAGAACCAATTTGACTCCCGATCCCGGGATTTTTTAATTGAAATTTAAAATGTAAAAATCTACGCACGAGGCGCATCCGTCCTTTGGCGGGAAAAATTAAAATTAAGGATATTATATATCGTTAAAATTTGGTAAAGCTAAATTTTAACTCCAAAATTTTCCATTTTGATATTTAAATTTTCCATTATTTTTCAGCCACTCTTTTTAATTCATCCAATGTGGTGATGCCTTGCGCGATTTTAATCAGTCCGTCTTGATAGAGCGTGAGCATTCCCTTCTTTTTCACGATTTCTTTTATGCCGGGGACGGTGGGCGATCCCAAAACATAGGATTGGATTTCATCATCCACTTTAAACGCTTCATAAATGCTGATTCTTCCGCGATAGCCGGTATCGGCGCATTTTTTGCACCCTTTGGCGCGGGGGATTTTGAAGTTTTCGTCCAGCACGGGAATTTCTATCCCCTTTTTGGCCAATTCCGAAATAACGGCGGACAAGCCATCCTTGATTTCCGCCAGTTCCGCTTCGGAGGGGGATTCCATTACTGCGCATTCGGGGCATACGCGCCGGACCAGGCGCTGGGCAATGGCCATATTGATCGCCGGACCGATGTTAAACGGCTTGGCGCCCAAGCTGATCAGGCGGGGGATTGCTCCGACCGCGTCGTTGGTATGCAGGGTCGAGAATACCAAATGGCCGGTGAGCGCGGCTTGCAGGGCGATATCCACGGTTTCCAAATCGCGGATTTCACCTACCAGAATAACATCCGGGTCTTGGCGCACGATAGCGCGCAATCCGGAAACAAAATCATATCCTTTGTCGGGCTCCGCTTGGGTTTGGGAAATGCCTTCCAAATGATATTCAATTGGATCTTCGATGGTCACAATTTTCACCTCCGGGCTTTGCAATTTTTTTAAAAATGCGTACAGCGTGGTGGTCTTGCCCGATCCGGTGGGTCCGGTGACGATAACCATGCCGTTGGGCCGTCCAATCTGTTCCAGAAACATCTCATAAAGGTCTTTGCGCAATCCGGCTTCTTCCAGATTGATCAGATTTTTGGGATTTAAAATTCTCATCACTACCGAATCGCCATGCTCGGTGGGGAGAATTGACGCGCGGATTTCCACGGAATTGTCCCCGGCGGCGATGGAAAAACGGCCGTCTTGGGGGCGGTTGCTCACATTAAGCTTCATTTCCGAAAGTAATTTTACGCGCGAGATTAGCGCGTCGTAGTTTTTTTTGTCAAATAAGATCACATCCTGCAAAACGCCGTCCAAGCGCATTCTCAATTTGGCGTCGTTTTCCCGGCCCTCAATATGAATGTCTGAAGAATCAAAAATAATGCCGCCCGCCAGAATTATTTCAATAATTTGAGTGACGGTATTTTCCGGATCGCGCAACATTTCTTCAATTTTCGCGCGAAACGCTTCCAGTCCGACCAGATCGGTTTTCATTGAATCAATCAATTCTCGCGGCAGGACGATTTTTTGAGTTATTTTTTGAGTTATGGCCATAAATATGACAGAATGGATAACGGGGGTTTATTCAAATTATCCCACTCCCGCGCAAAAGTCAATTTTTCGATGAAAAACAAAAAACAAATTTATATTTCCGAGTCGCCCGGCCAAACCAAAAGGCTGGGGAGATTGTTGGCGCGAAAAATTCTGGGAGAAAAATCCGGCGCGGCGGCGCGCGTTTTGGCGTTGTTCGGAGATTTGGGCGCGGGTAAAACCAATTTTATCCAAGGGTTCGCCGCCGGTCTGGGGATCAAGGAAACGATCAACAGTCCCACTTTTACGATTTTGAAAAAATATTCGCTGCCGGGCAATGGATGTGAAAATTTTTATCACATTGATTTTTACCGGCTTGGCGCCGAAGACGATCTGGAATTATTGGGCATTAAGAAGATTTTAAACGACAAAAATAATATCGTCGCAATCGAGTGGCCGCAAGTCGCCGCGGAATTTTTACCTCAAAGCGCGCGGGCGATAAGCTTTGAAATCGCCGGCGCCAAAACTCGCCGCCTTTTGGCGGAATTTTAAAATTAAAGCAATGAAAAACAAGACATTTGTGGTCATCGACGGGAATTCCGTGGCGCACCGCGCGTTTCACGCGATGCCGCCGCTGACCAATAAAAAGGGGCAGGCGGTGGGCGCGGCGCATGGATTTATGCTGGCGCTTCTGCGCGCGGTGGAGGATTTTTCTCCCGCTTATCTCGCGGTTTGTTTTGACACCAAAGGCGGAACATTCCGCAACAAAGAATTTGCCGGCTATAAGGCCCAGCGGCCGGCAACCGCGCCCGATTTGGTGTCGCAATTGAAGATCATTCAAAATTTGTTGCCGGATTTGGGAATCGCGGCGTTTGCTGTTGCCGGATTTGAAGCCGATGATTTGATCGCCTCGGTGATCGCGGCGGCGCAAAAGGAATCTGAAAAAGAACCGATTGATTTTTATATTCTCACCGGAGATTACGATAGTTTGCAATTGGTGGGTGAAAATGTGAAAGCGTTTATTGTCAACCGCGGCATAAAAAACGCGGTAATGTACGATGCGGCAAAGGTGAAAGAATTCTTTGGTGTTGCGCCCGCGCAAATTCCGGCGTTAAAAGCGCTGGCGGGGGATGCTTCGGACAATATTCCCGGAGCCCCGGGGATCGGTCCCAAGGCGGCGGTTGAAATTTTGAAACAATGCGGCAGTTTGGAAAACGCGTTTGTCGAAATTAGAGAATCTCGGGAGCCTTTCTGCTTCGGAAACCGCGCTCGCGGAGAAAAAATCAAAGAAATTCTTGTGCAAAACCGGGGAAAAATTTTGCAATTTCAAAAATTGGCGCTGATGGTTGCCGATGCGCCCGTGGGCGCGGTGGTGGAAAAATGCGCGTTTAAAAATTTCGCGGGGAAAATGCCCGCCGCCGCGCTTTTGGATTTGGGTCTCGCCGGCGTTGCCAAGCGCTTGCCGCAAAACGGCGCGGGACGCAACGGCACGCTGTTTTAATCCATGGTTTCTTTTCGCCGCACGCGTTTGATGATATTATAAAAGCATATCTTCAACGAAGATGGATTTTATCAATATAATTAATATTTTCGCGCTGATCGGCAAGTTGCTGTTTTTTCTGGTCAATGTCGCGGGATTGCAATTAATTCTATGGGCATACGCGGCCAATTGGCGCACTCGTTCCGGACGGTTGTTTCTGGCGGGGGTTTTTTATGTCTTACTTTGGATTGATTTTGATTTCTTGAGCGCGCAATCCGGAGTGATTTTTCCTTTGGAAATCGCTTCCGCCGCATCGTTGTGGGTATTCCGGGGGATATATGCCCTGCTGGCGATTTTTTTCGCCGCGTTTTATTCTTTTGTTTTGAATTTTCCCGCGGCCAATCCTCTTGATAAAAAACAGCGGCGCAAAAACAATATCAACATTGCGGTTTGGTCGTTTTTCTTCGCCGCGTCCTTCACTCCTTTGATTGCCGCCGAATCGTTTTTCGACAAAAATTTTTCAGTTGCTTCATGGATTGCCGCCGGACCTCTTTTTTGGCCATATGCGATTGCCGCCGCCGCGACGCTGGCATTATCTTTTCGAGAATTGTCGCGCAACCGCCGTTTTGCCGATCTTCAAAATCGGCAAAAAGCTCAAGCAATTTTATTGCCGGCGGCGATTTTCGGGCTGTTTAATCTGGTGTTTAACATTATCGGTGCGGCGCGCGGAGAATTTTGGGGATACATCGGTTTTTTTGCGATTTTTGCGGATTATATTATTGCCGTTTTTCTGGGGTATGCGATTTATCGGGCGATAAGGGATAAATTGTACGGCATCAAGATTATTTTGGTGGAAGTTTTTGTGGGATTGATGGGCGCGAGTTTATTGGTGATGCCTATTTTTGTGGAGGTTTTGTGGCAACAAGCGCTTTTAATCGTGCTTTTTATCCTTTTTTGCGTTTTTGGCTATGTTTTGGTGCAAAGCACCGTTCAAGAATATCGCGAAAAAGAAGCGCTGGAACAAAAAGTCGCGCAGAGAACCCATGCGCTGGAGCATGCCAGAGTCAATTTGGAAGAAGCGAACGCGGCTTTGGAGGCGCGCGTCAGCGCCCGCACCAAAGAGTTGGAGATATTGAATCGAACTTTGGAAGACAGGGTGGCGGAGCGCACCAAAGACCTTGAATCGAAAATCAAAGATTTGGAAATTTTCCAAAAAATTACCGTTGGCCGCGAACTGAAAATGATGGAATTAAAACAAGAGATAGCGCGATTGCAAGCGGCAATGGTTAAAGAAAAAAAACAAAATGAACCAGCCGTTAATTGATAAAAACAATATTCCGCGCCCCGAAAAGGCGGTGTTCCCAAGCGGCGCGAAAGGTTCCGGCAACGAATCGGAGCCGGTTTTGCCTTCCCGCGCCGATGAAATTCGCGAACTCAACGAGGTCAAATCTCAATTGGAAGAAGCCAAAAATATTTTAGAAATAAGAGTCAATGCGAAGACAAAAGCGTTGCGGGACCTTGCTTCGGGGTTGGAGGAGGAGGTGAAGGCGCGCACCCAAGAATTGCGGCAAAAAGTGGAAGAATCGGAGAATTCCCGCATGGCGCTGATGAATATGCTTGAAGATATGGAAGATTTGCGCCGCCGGGCCGAAGAAGAAAAGGAAAAAACTTTGGCGATAATCACCGCTCTGGCGGACGGACTGATGTTTTTTGACCATCACGACCGGTTGGCGCTGATTAATCCCCGAATGGAATCTTTTTTTGGCATTACCCGCATAGAAAGCAAAAATATGACCGGGCAAAGCATTGCCGAATGTTTTCGCGCGCCCAAGCTTAAATTGCTGGGAAAGCTGATGGGCGACGGCTTGGCGAATATCTCGCGCAAAGAATTATTTTTGGATGAAAAAAATGTTTTTGAAGTAAGCGTTTTGGAGGTTGCCGGGCACGCCGGAAAAATCGGTACGATTTTGCTCGTGCATGATATCAGCCGTGAAAAAATGGTGGAAAAAATGAAAACCGAATTTGTTTCCATCGCCGCACACCAGTTGCGCACGCCGATTTCGGCGATTAAATGGACACTGCGGATGATTTTGGACGGCGATTTGGGACCGATCAACGAAGAGCAGGAAGAATTTTTAGACAAGACATACAAATCGAACGAAAGGATGATCAACTTGATCAATGATCTGTTGAATGTGACGCGTATTGAAGAAGGCCGCCATCTTTACACTTTGACGATTGCGGATATGGAAGAGGTTGTCGCCGGCTTAATGGCGAATTATGAAGATATCGCCCGGCAAAAGAAATTGAAATTAAATTTTGAGAAAATTTCGCCGATTATTCCTCCGGTGAAAGTGGACCTTGAAAAAATCAAGCTGGTGATTTCAAATCTAATTGAAAACGCGTTGAAATACACGCCTGCCGGCGGCAATATTTTTGTTACTCTCGGTGAAGAAGAGGGGATGGTTTTTCTTGAGGTGAAAGATACCGGGATAGGCATTCCCGAAGAGCAGCAAAATCGGGTTTTTACCAAATATTTTCGCGGAGCCAACGCGATCAAAGCGGAAACCGAAGGTACCGGGCTGGGGCTTTTTATCGCGAAGAATATTGTGGAAACCCACGGCGGCAGTATCGGCTTTGTTTCCAAAAAAGACGAAGGAACCGCGTTTTCTTTTACTTTGCCGCCCGCCCCAGATCCGCTGATTGAGGCTTGATTTGATTCTTTTTGCGTCAAGGGTTATAATATCACAAAAGGCTATGAAAAAAATTTTACTAATCGAAGACGAGGAATTGATCATCAAGCTTTTGAGCAAAAAGCTTGATGCCGCCGGTTATGATGTGGCGTTGGCGATGAACGGCCAGGAAGGAATTGAGAAAATGAGGGAGAATATGCCCGATTTGGTTTTGCTTGATATCGTGATGCCGCGCATGGGCGGGTTTGAGGTGATGGCGGAGATGAAAAAAGATGAAAAGCTCGCGAAAATACCGGTGATCATCATTTCCAATTCCGGCCAGCCGCTTGAGCTGGAAAGAGCAAAAGAACTGGGAGCGGCCGATTGGCTGGTTAAGACGGAGTTTGATCCCAAAGAGGTGGCTGATAAAATTCAAAAATACATCGGGGAATAGTTTGTTTTTATTACCTATGCCAAGAAAAATTCTTATTGTGGAAGACGATAAATTTCTGCGGGAATTGATCGTCAAAAAATTGTCAAACGAAGGCTATGATGTGTTGGAGGCGGTTGACGGGGAGCAAGGGTTGCTCCAGATAAAAGAAGGCCATCCCGAATTGGTGCTTTTGGATTTGATTTTGCCCGGCATCGACGGATTTGAAGTTCTAACTCAAAAAAGAGAAGATCCGTTCACCGCGTCAATTCCGGTAGTCATCCTGTCAAATTTGGGACAGAAAGAAGATGTGGACAAGGGATTAAGCTTGGGGGCCGTGGATTACTTGATTAAGGCGCACTTTACTCCCGGCGAGATTATCGAAAAAGTGAGGAATATTCTCAAATAATCGGGACACGATGCTGATTTTTCTTTACGGCGCCGACACTCTCCGGCTTGGCCGGAAAATGAAACAAATAGTTTCCGAATACAAAAACCGGTCAAAGGGATCGGACTTTGCGGTCTTTGACGCGGAAGATATTTCCGCGCATGATTTTTTCCGCGCTTTTTTCCAACCGTCGCTTTTTGCCGCCAAAAAATTTTTCATTGTCAAAAATCCAATTGCAAGCAAAGAATTTAAAGAGGCGATTATTGGCAGGATTGGTGAAATTTCGGCTTCACCCAATAACATTTTATTTTGCCAAAAGGGCAAGGTTTTGAAAGCGGATCGCTTTCTGAAAGCGCTTTCCAAGGCCGGACAAGTCCAAGAATTTATTCCTTTGGGTGGTGCGGATCTGGAGCAGTGGATTGCGGCGGAGCTTGCCGCCTTGGGCCGTCCGGAAAGCGCCGGCATCGCGCCGCTTTTGGCCCGCCGGTTGGGGAACGATCTTTGGCTTGTTGCCAATGAAATAAGGAAATTGGTCAATTTTGCCGCCGGCCGCAAAATTACTTCCGCCGATATTGAAAAAAACATTTCCGCGGTTTTTGAAAATAACATTTTTCAAACCGTTGACGCGCTGGCCGGACAAAACAAAAAAGAGGCGATCGCAATGATCCGGCGCCACATCGCCCGCGGCGATCATCCTCTTTATCTTCTGGCGATGATCGCCGGACAATTCAAGAATTTGCTTTTGGTCAAAAATTTTTCCGCCGCGGGAGCGCGGCGATTGGGAATGCACCCTTATGTTTTTGCCAAAACCGTCGCGCAAGCGCGCCGCTTTGAAGCGGCGCGCTTAAAGAAAGATTATTTTTTGATTCGCCAAGCCGATTTTGACATCAAAACCGGAAAGATAGACGCTCTCGCCGGTCTGGATTTGTTGGTCGCGGCCTTATAAAAAACTCTCGTTGTTAGGAGAGTTTTTTAATTAGTTTGGTAATGCGCGATTTTTTTCTTGCCGCTGTGTTTTTTTTGATGACTCCGGTTTTAGCGGCTTTGTCCAATGCTTTGTAGATGGCCGGCAAATTTTTTTGCGCCTCTGAAGCGTTTTTGCCGCCAATCGCCGTGCGCGCGTCTTTTACCAGCGATTTGATTTTTTGTTTGCACGCTTTGTTTTTTTTGCGCCGCGCCACATTTTGCCGCAGGGCTTTTTTTGCTGACTTTATGATTGGCATATTTTGCGTTAAAATTATGCGCCCGGGCGCATCCCGCCAAGAACGGGAATATCGGAAAATTAAAGACCGACAAAGCAAACTATATCATAATTTTTGATTTTTGCAAGCGTTTTGGCTATAATTGGCGATATGGCGATTCTAAATCGGATCAAAACGGCGGCTAAAAAAATAATGCCCGGATTTATTGTCGGCGGCTACCACTTTTTGTTGGCGTTCGCCGCCGCGATTTTTTACCGGTTTCCTTCACGCAAATTGAAAGTTATCGGCGTGACCGGCACCAACGGCAAATCCACCACCGCAATGATGATCGCGCGGATTTTGTCGGAGGCGGGGAAAAACCCCGCGCTTTCTTCTTCGATTGAATTCAGGGTTGGCGGCAAGGCATGGAAGAATCAGTCAAGAATGACCATGCCCGGCAGATTCGCGTTGCAAAAATTTTTGCGCGATGCCGCGAATAGCGGATGCCAATATGCGGTGGTTGAGGTGAGTTCCGAAGGGATTAAGCAGTACCGGCACCGATTTATTGATTTTACGGCCGCGGTTATCACCAATGTTTCCCTTGAGCACATTGAATCGCATGGCGGCTTTGAAAAATATCGCGGCGCCAAGGGCAATCTCTTCGCGTCGTGCCGCCAAATCCATATTTTAAACGCCGATGACGCCAATTATGGTTTTTTCTCCGGATTTTTCGCGCGCGAAAAATATGTTTACGGGATTGCCGCGGACGACCGTCCGGATGATGATCGCGGCCATATTTTCGCGCGTCATTTGGCGGTTTCTTCCGCCGGTTCTTCCTTTGAAGCTACCGGTTGCCGTTTTAATTTGCGATTGCCCGGAAAATTTAATATTTACAACGCGTTGGCCGCGATCTGTGTCGCCCGTTCACAAAATATTTCTCTGAAAGTCTGCAGGGATGCGTTGGTAAAAATCGAAACGATTCCCGGGAGAATGGAGAGAATGTCCGTTGACCCGTTTGAAGTTTTTGTGGATTACGCCGTGACACCCGATTCGCTGGAAAAGGCCTACCAAACGATGAAATCCGATTTTAAGGGAAAATTGATTTGCGTGTTGGGGGCTTGCGGCGGCGGCCGGGACAAGTGGAAGCGGCCGGTTATGGGAGGGTTGGCTAAAAAATACTGTAATTTGGTTTTTGTTACCAATGAAGACCCCTATGATGAAGATCCGTTGAAAATTATCAATGAAATCGCCGGCAACGATACCGGCGTTAAAAAAATCATTGATCGCCGAGAAGCGATCAATCAAGCGATAAAATCCGCCGAATCCGGCGACAGAGTGATTATCACCGGCAAGGGGTGCGAGGAATCAATGTGCGTGGCCGGCGGCAAAAAACTGCCGTGGAGCGACAAAAGCGTTGTTTTGCAATCGTTAGCCGCAGTTTATTGGCCGGATTAGCGGCTTGTTCGCGCCCCGGCGATGCGAATTGGCATTTTTTAGCGTCTTTTTTTAAATTTTGTCAAATTTAAAATGTCAATGTTTTTGGCACTTTTGAGCTTGCGCGGGTATTGACAAATTCTTGGTTTTAGAATAGAATTGATGGCGTCGCGATGAATAAGGCGGGTTTGGCGTTCATTTTGAATCAATATGAACGCGAGGAGGATTTAAACCCTAACCGCGGTATAGAAAGGCATCTATGACCGAATAAATTATGAGTATCCGTTTTGTTTTGCCGGTTTTAAGCCGAAGCTTGCTCGTTTTCATTTTGGGTGCCGTTTACGGTTTGTGGCTGGGTCTTCGTTTCAGCGGCGTGGAGGCGCAAGAGAGCTTGTTTTCGCCGCCGGACGCTCCGGTTCAGGAGATTGTGGCCTATGGGAATGCCGAGGAATTTAAATTTTGCGGCAAGATGATTTCCCGGGCGGTATTTTTGGAAATTAAAACTCCGGCGAATGTTTGCTCCAAAAACAATGATTTGGCGGCGGACAAGGAGGCAACGCGCCGGATGAGGGTGGTTTTAACCGCCTATTCCAGTACTGCGGAACAGACCGACAGCACGCCGTTTATCACTGCCAACGGCACTTATGTCCGTGATGGCATTGTGGCCAACAACGGCTTGCCCTTTGGTACCGAAATCCGGATTCCTGAATTATTCGGGGACAAAGTGTTTTCGGTCCAAGACAGGATGCACCAAAGAAAGGGCGGCTACCATTTTGACATTTGGTTCCCCACCTATGAGCAAGCGAAAAACTTCGGCGTGAAATACGCCTATGTGGAAGTTTTGGAAAAGTAAAATTTAATATCGAACAAAAAACCGTCCCGAGCGTATGCGAGGGGCGGTTTTTTGGTAATGGCAATTATTGATTCGCTAGTCTTTAAGTTTAGTTATTCGTTGGTGCCCGGGGTGGGACTTGAACCCACACGAGATTGCTCCCAAGGGATTTTAAGTCCCTCGTGTATGCCGATTCCACCACCCGGGCGCGTGAAAGTTTAAAGTTTAAAAATCAAAATTAAAAATTAAGGCAAAATTCCTTGCGGAATTTTGATTTTACAATTTTAAATTTGTTGGAGGCCAGGATGGGAATTGCACCCATGCATAACGGTTTTGCAGACCGTTGCCTTACTGCTTGGCTACCTGGCCATGGGATAGTTGATGAGCAATGAGCGGCGAGGGATGAGTAGAATTTAATACAAAATCAGTTTTTTTTCAATTGTTCCAGGATGGTTTCCACATTTTGCGCTTGCCGGCCTTGCTGGTCAAGGACAAATATGATTTTTGGCACCGGGCGCATTTTTAATTTTTTGTTGACGGCGCTTTGGAAAAAGCGAACGCCGCGCGCCAACCGTCGGAAAACCGGTTCGGCGGCGGAGTCGGGGATGATGCTGATATAAACTTTGGCTTCTTGAAGATTGCCGCTGGCGGACACTTGCGTGAGCGATACGATCGCGCCTGCGGGAGGGATGAATTCCCGCTGGAGCATTTCGGCCAAAATTTGGCGCAGAAGCGATTCTATTTTTTCAATCCGGTGCTCGGACATATTAGAGGTTTTTTTCATGAATATAGAACACCAATTGGTCGCCCTCTTGGATTTTTTCCCGCCCTTCGTAGAGAATCCCCACTTCATCGCCCTTGCCGGCGGCGGCGATATCTTTCTTGTTTTTTTGCAGATTGATCAAGCGGCCCTGCCCGATTGATTCTTCATTGCGGAAAACTTCTATTTTCACGCCTTTTTTCACTTCTCCGGAAACAATTTTCCCGCCCACAATCTGCCGGTTTTTATCGGCCCAAAAGCTCAACAAAACTTTCAATTTGCCCAAATCCTTGCGCGAGATTTGCGGCGTTTTTATTTTTTCCATATACAAGCGCAACCATTCAATCATTTCGTAGATAACATCAAAATTCATCACGCGGATTTTCTCCCGTTCGGCCATCGCTTTGGCGTCGGGATTGATTTTAACTCTAAATCCGATGATTGTGGTATTGCCTCCCTTTGCCATTTTAACATCGTTTAGATTTATTTCTCCGGCGCCGCCACCGATTATTTCGATGGAAACATCGCCGGTTGCCGGAATTTGGCCGATGGTTTCCCGCAAAACTTCCAATGTTCCCAAAACATCGGCTTTGACGATAATTTTGAAAATTTTGCGGCCTTCCTGATTTTCCGCCGTTTCCGCGGGATTTGCCGCGGCGCTTTTTATAAAATCTTGCGCTTCCTGAACGGTATTGAACGCGCGGAAGGGTTCGCCGGTGATCGGCACGGATTCAAAACCGGTTGCCACTGCCGGAAAAGACGGCTCGACGCGGTTTGTTTTTTTGCCGCAAAAATCTTCCAATGATTTTATTCTGCCGAAAGTTGAAGCGGTGCCGATGATCTGCCCGCAATTCAGGATGCCGTTTTGAAGCAAAATCGCGGCGCTGGGCCCCCGGCGATGGTCCAAAGAAGATTCAATAACGATTCCTTCCGCCGCCGCGCTCAAATCGGCTTGGAAGTTTTCCATTTCCGCCACCAATAAAATCATTTCCAGCAATTCATCGATTCCTTGGCCGGTTTTTGCCGAAACGCTGATGGCGGGCACATTGCCGCCCCAATCTTCAACCAAGAGATCTTCTTTTTCCAGATCGCGTTTTACTTTGTCGATATTTGCTTGCGGCAAATCGGCTTTGTTCATTGCCACGATCACGGGCAGTCCGGCTTTTTTGATTGCCGCCGCCGCTTCCTTGGTTTGAGGTTTGCATCCTTCTTCGGCGGCAACCACCAAAACCGCGATATCGGCGATTTTCGCGCCGCGCGCGCGCATTTGCGAAAACGCCTCATGGCCGGGAGTGTCGATGAAAGTGATGGTTTTGCCCTTAAACTCGGCAACCGACGCGCCAATGTGCTGGGTGATGCCGCCGGATTCGCGATCGGCGATATGAGTTTTGCGGATATAATCCAATATGGATGTTTTACCGTGATCCACATGGCCCATCACTACGACCACCGGCGGCCGAGTTATTAAGTTGGTTTTGGAAGTCATTAAAATGATTTTAAATTGCCAATTTTCAATTTCCAATAAATGTTTCAAATTCCAATGTTTCAAATAAAATACAAACAAGTATCCCGTTTGGCTCATTGATGGTTTGAAAATTCAATGAAAATTAGAAATTGAAAATTGAAAATTTGTTATTTTTGTTTCTGCGCGATTTCGATTGCTTGCTTTTCTTCTTCCGACAGGGGATAGGCTGACGCGCCGTTTTCAATCGGTTTGGCATAGACGCGGTTGCCGTCTCGCGAAAATAAGCTGGTGATCACCGCCCCCCGTTTTTCATCGTCTAAAATGGCCAGAGAAAAGCTTTGATTGCCGCCGCATCCTTCAAACGGATTAAACCGGACCACGCCGACTTTATTGATGTTCTGCCGGTTTTTTTCTTCCAATCGGTCAACTTTCGCGGCAAGTTTTTGGCACTTGTCTTTTACCTTTTTAAATTCCGCCAAAATTTCTTCAACATTCTGCGGTTCTTCGGTTTGTTTTTTGGGAAAAAATTGCATGAATTGTTTTGCGCGCGCGCAAAATTTTAAATTATCATTGAGGCGGAGGGGGCGAGACTCGAACTCGCAAGGGCTTGCGCCCGCCGCTTTTCGAGAGCGGTACCTTGCCATTCGGAACACCCCTCCAACCCGCCTCCGGCGGGAAATCCGAAATTCGAATATCAAAATCCGAGACGAAACACAAAACGGAAAAACAACAAAAAACAGGCTGTTTGGGCAACATCCTGTTTATACCATTTTTAAATTGGGAACGCAATAAAAAATGGATGTTTGGCTAAACATCCCATCCTTTTTAATTTGCTGTGGGCGATAAGGGATTCGAACCCCTGGCCTACTCGGTGTAAACGAGTCGCTCGTACCAACTGAGCTAATCGCCCGGGAAATAGTATTTTACTCCATTACTCATCAACTGTTCTTTGTGAGCGAGGAGGGACTTGAACCCTCACGCCTTGCGGCCTGCGCCCCTCAAACGCAGATGTCTGCCGATTCCATCACTCGCTCAAATCCCGTGAAACGGGGTGGTAAATAGTTTATAGTGGGTAGTTTATCGCAAAAGCAATAAAAATCAAGAAGCGGTTAGGCTTCTTGATTTTTGGGTTATTCTTTGGCGGTTGAGTTTGCCGCGGGTTTGGCTTCCACTCTTTTTAAGCGAGACTTTTTGCCTTTAGCGGTGCGCATATAATAAATTTTGGCGCGCCGGACTTTTCCCGATTTGACGACTTCAATTTTGGCGACGACCGGCGAGTGAAGGGGGAATATCTTTTCCACGCCCACGCCCGAAGAAATTTTGCGCACGGTGATAGCCGCTCCCGTTTCGTTGCCATGTTTGCGGCACAACACCAACCCTTCAAAGATTTGAATTTTTTCTTTGCCTTTGTCGGTGTATTTTTGGTGCACGCGCACGGTGTCGCCGGCCTTGATTTGGGGCAAATCCTGTTTTTTGCCCGATTGCGCGAATTCTGCGATTTTCTTTTCCATGGTGTTGATTATTCTAAATAATTGAATTTTGATCTTACAAGTGATCACTTTAAACTAAAATCGCTTAAAAGTCAAAGGGTGGGCAGTACAGGATTTGAACCTGTGACCCCTACTATGTCAAAGTAGTGCGCTACCCCTGCGCCAACTGCCCGATTGTTTTCGAGATTGTGGGCGTGGATGGGATCGGACCATCGGCCCCGGCTTTATAAGAGCCGTGCTCTACCACTGAGCTACACGCCCGTGGCAATCGTCGTGGACGATTGCCTATTCTGCCGGCTTGGCTTTGGCGATAATTCCCACCAGCTCTTCATATTCTTCTTTTTCAATGGTTTCTTTTTCAATCAATCTTTGCGCGATTTTTTCCAGAACATTCCGTTTCTCGGAAAGGATATTGGTTGCTTTTTCTTGGCCTTCTTGAATAATTTTTGCCACTTCGGCGTCAATTTTGGCGGCAATTTCTTCGGAATAGTTGCGGTTGGATTCAAATTCCTGGCCCAAAAAAGCCAGTTCTTCTTTCTGTCCGAAAACAATCGGGCCCAGCGGCGACATGCCGTACTCTTTCACCATTTTGCGTGCGATTTTGGAAGCCTGTTTCAAATCGTCGGACGCGCCGGTGGATGATTGCCCAAAAACCAACTTTTCGGCAGTCATACCGCCCAAAAGGGTGGCGATTTCGGCGATGAATTCATTCTTGGTGCGCAATTTTTTTTCTTCGTTCGGAGTTTTTAAAGTGTATCCCGCCGCCATCCCGCGCGAGATAATGGAGATTTTTCGCACCGGTTCGCTATCGGGCAATGTTGAGGAAACCAGCGCGTGCCCGGATTCATGATAGGCGGCAATCTTTTTTTCTTCTTTGGAGAGCAAATGGCTTTTTTTCTCGGGTCCCAGTAAAACTTTTTCTATTGATTCCAAAAATTCGGTTTGAAAAATTTGATTTTTGTTCCGTTTTGCCGCCAATAACGCCGCTTCGTTGACCACATTGGCAATATCGGCGCCGGAAAATCCGGGCGTGCGTTGCGACACTTCTGTCAGATTGACATCTTCGGACAAAGGCTTTTGCCGGCAATGGATTTTTAAAATCGCTTCGCGATCGCCGGCATCGGGCAAATCCAAAACGATGCGCCGATCAAACCTTCCCGGGCGCAGGAGCGCCGGGTCCAAATGTTCCGGACGATTGGTGGCGCCCATGACAATAATGCCTTCGCCGCTTTCAATGCCGTCCATTTCGGCCAGAATTTGATTCAGGGTTTGTTCGCGTTCTTCGTGGCCGCCGGTGGCGCCCACTCCTCGCGTTTTGCCGATGGAATCAATTTCATCGATAAAAATTATCGCGCGCTTGACTTTGTGCGCTTGTTCAAACAAACTGCGCACGCGGCTGGCGCCCACGCCCACGAATAATTCAATAAATTCCGATCCCGAAATGGAAAAGAACGGCACATTGCCTTCATTGGAGATCGCTTTGGCCAGTAATGTTTTGCCGGTGCCGGGCAAGCCCATCAGCAAGACGCCGCGCGGGATTTTGGCGCCCATTTTCAAATATTTGTCGGGATTTTTCAAAAAATCGATAATTTCACCCAATTCTTCTTTGGCTTCTTTCAGTCCGGCAATATCGTTGAAAGTGGTTTTTTGTTTTTGATCCGCGCCCCCCAATATTCTGGTTTTGGCCTTGGTGAAATCAAACGCTTGCATCGCGTTGCCTTTGGCCTGGCGAAAAATCATGGCGAAAACAAACAAAATGATCAATAACGGCAAGACGCTATAGAGCAGGGGCCCCAGCCATATCCACGCGCTGTCGTCTTCTTTGGTTTGTAAATTAATCTTTGCCAAGCTTTCGGGAGCAACGCCCATATTGACCAAAGTTTGAGAGATCGAAGAATCGGATTCCTTTTTCGTGGTCGCGCTTTCATCGTTTTCGTAGACGATTTTCAAGGATCCTCCCGTCGCGGTGATTTCTTTGATGCTTCCTTGGTTGATATCGGCGACCAATTGCGACAATGAGATTTCCTTGGGCGCTTCTTCTTTTTGTGAAAACATTGAAAAAAGGCCGGCGGCGGCGACCAGCAAAAAAACCGCGAATACGAAATTTTTCAAAAAAGAATTCATCGTTCGGCAATTGCCAGATTAAACTTCAGACCGGGCCTCGCCGCGATCCGCAAGCGACAAAAACACTTTTCCGTTGCCGATTTCAACAATGCGCGCGTTAAGCTTGTCGCCGATCTTGAAGTTTTCCGAAAGGTTTTTCTTGGCTTCTTCGGGAATTTGCGCCACGGGAATGAGCCCTTCCACGCTATCATTATCAAAACGAATAAAAATACCGAATTCCATTACGCCGGTAATGGCGCCGCCGATATCCTGCCCCACATGGTATTTTTTTAATTGTTCTTCGCGCTGTTCCATTTCCGCCATTTTTTCCGACAAAATAATTTCGCCGGTTTTCGGTTTTAAATTTAAAATCCGCACCGAAAGATCTTCTCCCACGAATTTTTGGAGTTCTTTTAAAATTTTATCCGGATCGCCACCCACTACTTTGGGGTAATGATGGCTCGCCAGTTGGGATACCGGCAGAAACGCGGGAAGGCCGGATACTTTTGCCATCAACCCGCCTTTGTTGGCGCCGCCGATTTTAACGGTTACCGGCTCGCGGGTTTCTTGTTTTTCGCGCAATTCATCCCAAACCAGCTTGCGGGTGGCGCCGCTGATCGACAGTTCGATATAGCCTTCATCGTTTTCCAAGCTCACGATTTTCGCCGAAATCGAATCGCCTTCGCCAATGTCTTTGAGGCGGTCTTTGACTTCGTGGAATTCTTTGCCGTAAACAATGCCGGTGCCGATCGCGCCCAAGTCAACATAAAGCGCCGATCGCTCTTGAACGATCACTTTGCCCTTGATAATTTCTCCGGTGCGCGGAGGATTTATCGTGACGGGGCAATTCTCGTCATTTTTAGATATTTCTTTGTTTGTGTTAATCATAATTGGAACTCTACAATAAATTGCGTTATTTTTCAAGCCTTTTGCGTTTTTGGGTTGACAAGCCGTTGCGGTTGCGATTAGTATGAAGACATCTTGACGAGAGTTGAGTTTGCGCGAGGGGCGCGTCCTGCCTTTGGCGGGTTAAAAAACAGAGATTGAAATTTTTGCGCCAAAGCCGCCCATTTTTGGCGAAAAATCAAGGTTTTTGTTGAAAACAATGTACAACGACGAAGGAACAACCCCGGCCGCTCCGGCCACCGAAGAACCGACAATAGCTCCGGTTACCGACCCGGCGACTCCGGCGGCGTAATTGTCTGCCGATTGGCGGCGCGGCGCATTGAGCGCGGCGCGCAAATTTTAAAAATGGAATAAATATCAGCCATTTTTATTTTTTATTTGTTGGCATTTTACCTTGCGGGTTTGATATGGGCGCGATGCCCGCGCGGCGGGATAACCGACAAGCGAATAACGGAACCGCGGATCCTTTCGGATCCGTTTTTCGTTGGAAGCGAAGACGAGTTTGCGCTATTGACAGGTTTGTCGGGTTGTATATAATGGAAATATACATAATCAAATGAGAGGTTTTAATTTTTCCGAAATTGTTGGATTTGACTGGGATAGCGGCAACATTGATAAAAATTGGGGAAAACACAGGGTGGCATTTTGGGAAAGCGAGGAAATTTTTTTCAACCGGCCGCTTTTGCTTCAATCCGACGATAAACATTCCGGCAAGGATGAAGTTCGTTATTACGCGCTTGGAAAAACCAATAAAAACAGATTGCTTTTTGAAGCGTTTACGATCAGAAAAAATAAAATTAGAATCATTTCGGCAAGGACGATGAGCAAAAAAGAAAAAATTATTTATCAAAAACAATATGAACAAAAAAAATAATTTAAAACAGATTCCCAAATTTAAAGATGAAAACGAAGAGCGCGCATTCTGGGCAAAACATGACAGCGCGGATTATATTGATTGGAGCGACGCGCCAACCAATTCCGTTTTGCCAAATCTGAATCCTTCCTTGCGCAGTGTTTCCATCCGCTTGCCGGAAAATATGATTTATCGCTTGAAGGAAATGGCTAATCGCCGCGATGTGCCCTATCAGTCGCTGGTGAAAATGATTTTAGCCGAAAAAATCAAAGAAGACGCGGAAGTGTTGAAATAATTTTTTAAAACAGGCAAGAATTCAATAGGTCTGCTGTTTGTCTGTATTTTGTATTTATGTCCGCGGGGTTGGATATAATATAATGCGAACGGCCATAAAGACCGTTCCCGCAGAATGCGATAAGGTCTTTAAATATCGGGAGGATTTGCTAATATGAAGCAGAAGTTGAATAAATACTATGGAGAAGGATTTCAACAAAAATGAGGAAAATATCGTCAAGTTTTGGAAAGAGAACTTGATTTTTGAAAAATCGGTCAAAAGAACGCCTCGGCGCAAAAAGGATTTTGTGTTTTATGAGGGGCCGCCCACGGCCAACGCGCGCCCGGGGATACACCATATGGAAACGCGGGTCTTCAAAGATTTAATTTGCCGCTACAAGACTATGGCGGGGTTTCGCGTCCGGCGCCGCGCCGGATGGGATACGCACGGGTTGCCGGTGGAATTGCAAATTGAGAAAAAACTTAGCCTTCACAGCAAAAAAGACATCGAAAAATACGGCATTAAAAAATTCAATAAAGAATGCCGCGATTCGGTTTTTGAGCAGATTGGCGAATGGCGCAAACTTACCGAGCGTATCGGCTATTGGCTGGATTTGGACAATCCTTATATCACCTATGACGCGCGGTATATGGAGTCGGTGTGGTTTATTTTGAAGCGCGCGTGGCAAAAAAAGCTTTTGTTTCAAGATTACAAAGTTTTGCCCTACTGCTCGCGTTGCGGTACGGCGCTATCCAGCCATGAAGTGGCGCAGGGCTACAAAAGAGTGAAAGACCCTTCGGTGTATGTCAAATTTCCCCTTGTTAGTCCGGAATTTAAAAATGCTGCGCTGTTGGTTTGGACCACTACGCCGTGGACATTGCCGGCCAATGTTGCCGCCGCGGTGAATCCGGCGCTGGATTATGTGTTGGCGAAGCCAAGAAACGGAGAGAGCGGCGGTTTGGTTTTGGCCAAAGACCGCGTTGAAGTTTTGGGCGGCGAATACGAAATTGTCCGAGATATAAAAGGCAATAGCTTGATCGGATTGCGGTATCGGGCGCCGTTTCCGGTCAAAACCGAAGAATCAAAAATCATTTACGAGACGATTGCTGCGGACTTTGTGTCGGCGGTTGACGGTACGGGAATTGTCCATATCGCGCCGGCGTTCGGCGCCGAAGATATGGAAGTGATCAAAAAAGAAAACCGCCAACGGGAAAAAAACGGCGCGCCGGTATTCCCCGTGATTTTGAATGTCGGCGAAGACGGCGGTTTTTTGCCGGATGTTCCCAAATGGGCGGGGATGTTTGTCAAGGATGCCGATTCCTTGATCATCGCCGATTTAAAAGAAAAGGGATTGCTTTTTAAAACCGAAGCGTATGAACACGATTATCCGTTTTGCTGGCGGTGCAAAACACCATTGCTGTACTATGCCAAAAAGAGCTGGTTTATCAAAATGACGGCGTTGAGAAATGATTTGCTCAAAAACAACCAAAAGATAAATTGGGTGCCGCCGCATTTGAAAGAAGGGCGGTTTGGCGAATGGTTGCGCGAAGTGAAAGATTGGGCGATTTCGCGCGACCGCTACTGGGGCACGCCTCTGCCGGTGTGGCAATGCGATTGCGGCCATCGGGAAGTTTTTGGTTCGGTCCGCGATTTGCTCGAACAAAAATATTCAAAGAACCGATATTTTGTTTTTCGCCACGGCCACTCTCAACGGCAAGTTAAAAAAATCGCTTCTTGCTGGCCGGAGGCCGATCCGTTGCCGCTCACTCAAAAAGGCGGAAAACAAGCGGAGGTTTCGGCAAAAAAACTGGCCAAAGAAAAAATAGATTTGATTATCGCCTCGGATTTGTTGCGGACGAAAGAAACGGCGCAAATCATCGCAAAAACCACCGGCGCCAAAATCATCTATGACAAAAGATTGCGCGAAGCCAATGTGGGAATTTTCAACGGCCAAGACCCCAAGAATTTTTGGGATTACATATCAACAAAAAAAAATCCTCTCGCCGCCAAACCTCCCAAAGGCGAAAGTTTGGTGATGATTCGCCGCCGGATGTATGAATTAATGGCCGAGATTGATAAAAAATACGAAGGTAAAAATATTGTTTTGGTATCCCACGAATTGCCGCTGACGATGTTGGAGCACACGCTCAAAGGGATGTCCGCGCCGGCAATTTTGGACGGCCGTTATCGGGGCAAAATCAAAAAAATCGATACCGGCAAGTCCCGTGAAATTGAATTTAAGCAATTGCCGTTTGGCGATGACATGGAAATCGACCTGCATCGCCCGTTTATCGACGAAGTCGCGCCGATTTGCGAAAAATGCGGGCAAAGAATGGCGCGCGCCGCCGAGGTTTTGGATTGCTGGCTGGATTCGGGGGCGATGCCGTTTGCACAAGAATTTTGGCCTCGACAAAAGGGCCAGTCGCAAGATTTGCCGCCGGCGGCTTTTCCCGCGGATTTCATTTGCGAGGCGATTGATCAAACGAGAGGGTGGTTTTACACTTTGTTGGCGCTGTCCACGGCGCTGAAATTCGGCGCGCCCTATAAAAATGTGGTGTCAATGGGGCATGTGTTGGACGAGAAAGGCGAAAAAATGTCCAAATCAAAAGGCAATGTGGTGAATCCATGGGAGATGGTGGAAAAATACGGCGCCGACGCGGTGCGGTGGTATTTTTACACCGTCAATGATCCGGGGGATTCCAAGCTGTACAACGAAAAAGATTTGGCGCTGGCAAAGAATAAGTTTTTGATGACTTTGCGGAATTGCCATATATTCTTGAAAACTTACGCGCCGAAAATCAAAGCTCCCGTGTCTGTCGCGCCGGCGGATGTGCTTGACCGCTGGATTGTGTCGCGCTTGCATTCAGAGATTGCGAAAATCGCCGCCGGTCTTGACGCTTATGATATCACCCGCGCGGCAAGAACCGCGGAAAAGTTTGCCATTGACGATCTGTCGCTTTGGTATGTGCGCCGTTCGCGCAAGCGCTTGCAACATCCGCAAAGCGCGGCGAGATTGAACCAAGCGGCAAAAATCTTCGCTTATGTTTTGGCCGAATTTGCCAAAGTTTGCGCGCCGCTGGCGCCGTTTTTGGCCGAAGAGATTTGGCAAGATTTGTCGGGGAACGATTTTGCCAACGCGAAATCCGCGCATTTGGAAGCATATCCGGAGGCGGATAAAAAAATGATTGACGCGAAATTGGAAGCGCAAATGGAGCGGGCGCGCAAGGTTTGTGCGCTGGTTTTGGCCGAACGCGCCAAGCGCGGCGTGAAGGTGCGCCAGCCGCTGGCAAAGCTGGTTATCGCCGGCGCGGGCGGATTGAGCGGCGAATTGCGCGATCTTCTGGCCGGCGAAGTAAATGTGAAAACCATTGAATTCAATTCGGAATTGAAAGTGCCGGTTGAAATTGATTGGAACATCACGCCCGAATTGAAAGAGGAAGGCAGTGTCCGCGAAACTATGCGCCAAATCCAGGAATTGCGCAAGACCGCCAAATTTACTCCGGCGGATAAAATTGCCGTTTATTGCGTTGCCGAAGGCGAATTGAGGGTTGTGATTGAAAAAAATCGACTCATAATCGCCAAAGAAACCAAAGCGGCCGATTTAGAGTTTAAAAAACCGGACAAAACCGCGGCGGCGGTTGATGCCAAGATCGCGGGACAGCCTATTTGGCTGGGGATAAAAAAATGCTAAACTAACAATAAATGTAAAAATGAAAAATCTGCGCATAAGGCGCATCCGTCCTTTGGCGGAAAGATCAAAATGACAGATTAAAATGTTAAAATGTCGGGAGCTGGACATTTTGTAATTTTACATTGTCATTTTCCATTTTGATATTTACATTTTCAATTTTGTCCGTGGAAATTTTTATTTGGCTATTCATATTTATCGTTTCGGTGGTCGCGCTGTTGCAAGGCGCCGCGTTGTTTTCCGCCGCCGCCGCGCGGTTTTTCAGCAAAGATGTCGCGGCGGGATTCGCGGCGATTGCCATTGGCGCGGCTCTGCCCGAATTGGCGCTGGCCCTTGCCGCCGTTTTAACCGGCCGGCCGGAGTTGGTCTTGCCGGTTCTTTTGGGTTCGTCGATCGCCAATATCTTGCTGGTGGCGGGCGCGTCCGCGATCGCGGCCAAAAATTTGCCGATCAATCGCGAATGTACGGATGCCGACGCGCCGCTTCTGGTAGCCGCCGCGGCGATATTTTGTTTTTGCGCCATTGATGGAATCATTGTTTTCGGCGAAGGGTTGCTGATGCTGGCCGCGTTTTCGGCTTGCGCCGTATTTTTAATTTCACATGGGCGCGTCCGCAAATTTACGCCGCGGGATGTCGTGACGCCGTCGATATTCGGCAGTACTCCGGGCATAGTCGAAATGGTGGGGGCGCGATTCAGCCGCGGGTTTAACCGCCGCGCCAAGGATTTTCCCGCCGCGGTTTTTCTTGGGCTGGGCGGTGTGCTTTTGCTGGCGATCGCGGCAAATTTCACGATTGAATCGCTTGCCGGAACCGCGGATTTATTGCCGGTTTCCGCTTCGATTTTGGCGGTTTCGGCGCTGGCGATTTTTGCGGCAATGCCCGAATTGTGGGGGAGCTTCGCGGTGATCGCCAAAAAAAGATATGAATTGGCCTTGGGGAATGTCTTTTCCGGCGTCGCGGTGAATTTATTGCTGGTGGCCGGTATTGCCGCGATGTTTTCACCTCTGCCGGTTGATGGCGCGGTTTTGGATATATCGTTGCCGTTTCTTGCCGCCGCCGCCGCGCTGTTGACAGTTTCGGGATTTTCGCGCAGAATAAATTCCGGGCAGGGTTGGCTTTATGTCCTTTTGTATGCCTTGTTTTTGTCTAAACTGTTTGCAATTTTTTAATTTAACGGCACGATGTCAATCTTTGGAAATTTTTTTGGCGGCGGCACAAAACCGGAAAACAGCAACGAGAATGAAAATGTTTTGGGTCATTCGTTCTCCGAAGGCGGGGATCTTTTAAATCGCCCGACATCGCGGTTTGGCGGCAGTCGTTCCAATATAACAACAGATAAGGCCAAGACGATTGCTCCAAAAATACAAGAAAAATCCGGAAAAACTAAAGAAGAAATTAAAAAATATTATGGCGCGCAGGGGTCGGAGCAATTGAAAAAAATCGCGCCGGCGCTGGCGGAATCGTGGGGAAAAGCACTTCCGGAATCATTTGCATCAAAAGAGAAAGCGAAAAAAACGATGGCCAGAATTCTTGGAGGGAGCGGTGATGCGTGGGTGAGAGGAGATAAATTAAGATCTATGCAGACAGCGGTGAAAGAGGGCAGGTGGAGCCATCCGTCGCTCCGAAGCTTCACTTCCGATGAGGTTAAAAAACTTAAGTATGATTCTGAAAGCAGGCGCAATTTTGTGTCCGGAGTAAACAGCCTGAATCCAAAAAAGTTTTATTAAGCAATCATCAAATTTTCAATGAGCAAATTTGTTAAAATTTTAATCGTTTTTGTTTTAGTGATTGCCGCCGTGGGTTATGGTTTTTGGCGCAAAAACATTTACTCGAAAGAAGAATTGAAATTGGAAATTTTCGGTCCCCGCGAAGCGGTTTTGGGGCAGGAAGTGGAATATGTGGTGAAGTACAAAAACAACGGCGAATTCCGGCTGGAAAATCCCAATCTGATTTTTACGGCGCCGGATTTTTCGGTTAAAGACGATAAAATCTTTGCCAAAGAAGTGCTTGAATCCGAAAAGCTGGGCGGCGCGATTTATCCCGGAGAAGAAAAAAGCTTCACTTTCAAATTTCGCGTGGTGGGAAAAGCCGGCGATGCCAGAGTGGCAAGCGCGGTGCTTTCCTACCAGCCGAAAAATTTGAGCGCGCGCTTTGAGTCGGCGACGACATTTACCACAATAATGAAAGAGGTGCCTTTGGATTTGGATATGGATATTGCTTCCACCGTGGAGGCCGACAAAGATTTTCGCTTCAAGATAAATTATTTTTCCAATGTGGATTGGCTTCTCACCGATTTGCGCGTCAATATGGACTATCCCGCGGGGTATTCATTTTCGCATTCAACGCCGGAATCTTTCGATAAAGACGAATGGGTGGTGCCGGTATTGAATAAAAACCAGTCGGGTACGATTGATGTCTCCGGACGGCTTTCCGGGTCTTTGAACGAAGGAAAGGTTTTTCGGGCGCGCATCGGTATTTGGAAAGACGGCCAGTATATGCAGTTGAAAGAAATTGAAAAAGGCACCAAAATCGTCAAGCCCACGGTCGCGTTGCGGCAAACCATCAACGGCGACGCCAATTACACCGCCAAGCCGGGAGAGTGGTTGCATTACGAGATTTATTATAAAAATGTGAGCGACAGCGAGCTTTATAATCTGGTCTTAATCGATAATCTGGAAGGTGATTTGTATGATTTGACGACGATAAAATCAGAAACCGGTAATTTCCAAACCGGCAACAATTCGCTGGTATTCGACTGGCGGCAGAACAACGGGTTGGCCTATCTGCCGGTGATGGACGAAGGAAAAGCGGAATTCTGGGTGAAGCTGAAAGACGATTTGAGCCGTTTGAATCGGCCGGAACTTACCAACAAGATAATGATCGGTCCGGCGCGCGAGGAATTCACCACCAAAATCAGCTCCAAATTGGAATTAACGCAAAAGGCGTTCTATGGCGATGAGATATTCGGCAATACTGGGCCTTTGCCGCCTCAGGCCGGCGCGCCGACAACCTATACGGTTACATGGCAAGTGAAAAATTATTATTCGAATGTCGGCGCGGTGAGCGCGCGCGCGGTTTTGCCGCCGGAGGCGCAATTGGCCGCCGGCAAGATTTTTCCCGAGAATCAAGCCGAAAAATTGGCATATGATCAAACGACCCGGGAAATCGTTTGGACCATCGGCGATATGTCGGCGGGACAAGGGCTGGTTTCCAATCCGCTTAACATTTCATTTCAAGTGGCGGTAACGCCGATGAATTCCCAGATCGGCGGCACCGCCGGGATCATCGGCCAAGCGGTGATAAAAGGCAATGACGGTTGGACTGGTATTCCGCTGGAATCAATCGCCCCTGCCATTGACACAGCCTCGCTTTCCGATCCGGCGCTGGTTGAAAACAGCGGCATCGTCCAGCCAAAAACAAATTAGAAAATCTATTTAAATTTTTCATTTGAAATATGGATTATTTGCAAAATATCATCTCGTTGGCCAAAAGAAGGGGATTCGTTTTTCCGTCCTCGGAAATATATGGAGGGTTTGCCGCGATTTATGACTATGGCCATTACGGTACGCTCTTGAAAAACAACATTCGCGACGCGTGGTGGCGGCATATGGTGCAGTTGCGCGACGATGTTGTGGGTTTGGACAGCGCGATTTTTATGCATCCGACGACATGGCTCGCTTCCGGGCATGTGGACAGTTTTGATGATCCGCAAGTTGATTGCAAAAAATGCAAAGCCCGCTGGCGCGCCGATCATATTCTGGAGCAATTCGGAGTGTCGGCGGACAAACAGCCGCTGGAATTTCTTAATGCCGAATTGGACAAACTGCGGAGCGAAAAAAAACTCAAATGCGCCAATTGCGGATCGACGGATTTAACCGCGGCAAAAAGATTTTCATTGATGGTCAAATCCAATCTGGGCTCTCCCACCGACGCGTTGAGCGAAGAAAATGTGGTTTATTTGCGGCCGGAAACCTGCGGCGGCATCTATTTGGAATATAAAAACACGCTGGATACCGCCAGAGTGAAATTGCCGTTCGGTATCGCGCAAGTAGGCAAGGCGTTTCGCAACGAGATCGTGGCGCGGCAGTTTATTTTCCGCACGCGCGAGTTTGAACAGATGGAGATGCAGTATTTTTTGCATCCGTCGATGATGAAAGAAAAATATAATGATTGGAAGCAAACTCGTTGGAACTGGTATTTGAATTATGGGATGGATGAAAGCGATATCCGCTGGTACAAGCATGAAAAATTGGCGCATTATGCTTCCGAAGCGTATGACATTGAATATAATTTCAAGGCGCTGGGCGGATACAAGGAAGTGGAGGGCATCCACGCGCGCGGCGATTGGGATTTGAGCCAGCATTCCAAATTTTCCGGGCAGGACTTGAGTTATGCCGATCCTCAAAGCGGCGAAAAATTCATTCCCCACATTATGGAAACTTCCGTGGGTTTGAACCGGCTGTTTTTTATGTTTTTGGACAAAGCTTATGCCGAAGAGGAAGTTAACGGCGAGACGCGCACAGTGATGAAGTTTGACCGGAGATTGGCGCCGATCAAAGCGGCAATTTTCCCGTTGTTGAAAAACAAACCCGAACTTGTCGCCAAAGCGCGGGAAGTCTATGAAGCGTTGCGCGAGGAATTTATGTGCGAGTTTGACGATTCTGGCAATATCGGCAAACGCTATCGCCGCCAGGACGAGATCGGCACGCCCTATTGCATTACCGTGGATTTTGATTCGCTTGCCGGTGATGATGCCACGGTGCGCGATCGCGATACTATGGCGCAGACGCGCGTGAAGATGAATTTGCTTGCCGATTATGTCAAGCGCGGGTTATATTCGGGATGAAGAAAGGTTAATTTGTGCCGCGGGAAACCGGATTCGGCGAAGTCGGGTTTTGCGTGACCGCGGGGCGAGGGCGAATGTTTGAGTTTTTTGCCAAGTTAAAACCATCCAATGGTTTTACTCTGATCGAACTTCTGGTGGTGATTTCCATCATCGGCACGCTGTCGGGGATGGTTTTGGTGGCGATGACCGATACGCGCGCCAGAGCGCGCGACGCGCGGCGGGTGAACGATATTACCCAAATCCGCAAGGCGCTGGAATTGTATTACGCGGAGAACGCAATCTATCCTAATGCAATTGGGTGGAGAAGTAGCAACGACGCGGCCGCGTGGCAAGCGCTGGTGACACCGCTGGCGCCTTATATCGCCCTTCCCAAAGATCCGATCAACGCGCCTTCTTCCGGACATGCGTATACTGCCGATGTTTATACTTATAGTTATTATACGGGAACGGGCACTTATGTCCCGGATGCTTCATTCACCCGGCATTGGTATATGTTGTTAGCCAGGATAGAAAAACCGGGTAGTATTGTATCTCCCGGGGTAAAATGTCCCAATGGCACCTATAATTATTCCGGCACTCTTACTATTGGTATGGTGCAAAAATAATTTTCAAAAATATGGACTCAAATCAAAATAAAGGCATTGATTTCAGCGATTATACTGCCAAGCCGCAAACCGAGATTGCCCCGCCGCCGGATTTGGAGCGGGGCGCGAAAAAGAAAAAAATTCAGATCGTTATCATTATTGTGTGCCTGGTTTTGACCGTCGCGTTTTGGGGATATTATTTCTATCAGCAGAACGCCAAAAACCAAACCGTTAATTACGATGTTTCCGGGGAAATGATTCATTAAGTAAAGCATAATGCCGGATTTTTTTGCCAAACTAAAATCGAACAAAAAAGGTTTTACCCTAATCGAACTTTTGGTGGTGATTTCCATCATCGGTGTGTTATCGGGGATGGTGTTGGTGGCAATGACGGGGTTTCGGGAAAAGGCAAGGGACGCGCGGCGGGTATCGGATATCCGGCAGATAAGAACCGCGATAGAAATGTATGCCGCCGAACACGGTTCATATCCGGGTACGGGCGGGCAAATCGTGTGTCTTGGGATACCTTCCACGGAAGAATGTTGGGGCGGCGGTCCGCATGGCAGCGACAGCGTCAATGCCGCGCTGGTAACTTATCTAAAGCAAATCCCTAAAGATCCGTCATACGGAGACATTGGCCGCGTTTATTGGACATATATTTATGCCTCTCCCGGATCATATTGGTTGCCGTCGCCAGTGAATACTATCAATGGGGCTTATCAATTATCATTTCAAACGGATAAATTTCCGAATAATGACAATGATTGTCTAGGGTGGAAATGGGCGGCCTGGGAAAGTGGTAAATCTGCCATTCATTGTCCTCCCGGCGGGTCTTGCCGCCAATGCGGTTATCTGGGAATATAAGCATAAGTAATTATCCGGCGAGAGTTTTATGATTTTCTCATTTCCAAGAAAAACTAGTTTTATTGAGTGTTTATAATAAGCCGGATTTTTATGATAAGGATGCAAAAAAGAAAATTAATATGTCTTGCAAGAAATGAAATTTGCCGGTACCGGCGGTTTGCGTGATTGCGGGGCAAGTTGTAATGCCGGAGTTCTTTGCTAGATTAAACCCGGGCAAGAACGGCTTCACTCTGATCGAGCTTCTGGTGGTGATTTCCATCATCGGCGTGCTGTCGGGGATGGTTTTGGTGGCGATGACCGATGCGCGTGCCAGAGCGCGGGACGCGCGGAGGGTTAACGACATCACTCAAATCCGCAAGGCGCTGGAATTGTATTACGCGGAGAAGGGCACCTATCCGGTAAGAGGCTGGACAATCAGCAACAATGAGACTAATTGGAACGCTTTTAAAACGCAATTGGCGCCGTATATCAGTTTGCCCGCAGACCCGGTTAATACTCCGATCACCAATCCGGTTAATTATCCGTGGACAACGACCAGCACCTATCTTTATGCCTATTACGCTTCCGGTTACGGATGTTCGGGGCATTGGTACATGCTTTCTTATCGCCTTGAAAAACCGAATATGGCGTCTCCCGGCACACGGACTTGTCCTTGCACCGTGAGCGGTACGGATTATCCGTCCGGATATTTTTTTAATTATGGCAGTACCAATCCGAGCAGTGTTAATTATGGCGTGATCACCGTCGGGATGCGCCAAAAATAATTTTCATTACGAAAAATGATTATCGGGTAATTTTAAAAAGAGAGATGATTTTTCCCTTTGAATCCAATTTGGCAAGCAAGAACGGGTTTACTTTAATCGAACTTTTGGTGGTGATTTCCATCATCGGTGTGTTATCGGGGATGGTGCTGGTGGCGATGACCGATACCCGTGCAAAAGCGCGCGACGCGCGGCGGGTGAGTGATATGCGGCAAATTGTGCTGGCACTGCAGATGTATAATGTCCAATACGGAGGGTTCCCGCCGATTTCATCGGATGCTTGTTGCGACGGATGGGACCAAGGGCCATGTAATGACGGCAATAACAGCCCGTTCATTGGCATGTTGGAAACGGCAGGGTTGCTGAAACAAGTGCCGACAGACCCCAGAGGGGGATCCGGCACCGGATGTTATGGTTACTGTTATCATCGTTACAGCGCCGGATATGCCAATTGTGATGCGGCCAGAGGAGCATTCTTTGTTTTGGGGATCATTGATATGGAAACCAGCGGCCGGCCGCATCCGGCAAGCCCGGGATGGAATTGTCCGAACCGGAACTGGCAGGGTGAATTTGACTGGGTTATTGGCGGTTTTGAAAAATAAGCGTAAAAATTTTAAAGTAATACATTCGTTAATTATTCAGCGGTAAATTATATGTATAAAAAAACAACATTGCCCAACGGGTTGAGGCTGATCACGGTAAACTCCGCGAACACCGATACGGTAACGGTTTTGACGCTGGTGGGTACGGGTTCCAAATACGAAACCAAAGAGATCAGCGGTATCTCCCATTTTCTGGAGCATTTGCAATTCAAGGGCACCAAAAAGCGCTTGACGGAAATGGCTGTTTTTTCGGAAATTGACGGGCTGGGCGGCGTTGCCAACGCGTTTACTTCGCAGGAGATGACCGGTTATTACGCCAAGGTGCAAAGCAAAAAATTTGAAGCGGCGTTTGATTTGGTCGCCGATATTTTTTTGAACTCCGTTTTGCCGGCCGAAGAAATTGAAAAAGAGCGGGGAACGATCATTGAAGAAATCAATATGTTTCATGACCACCCGATGCGTCATATTTGGACGGTTTGGAACCAGGCGCTTTACGGCGACCAGCCGGCGGGGCGGGACATCGTCGGGACGATTGAAACGGTTAAAGGTATCTCCCGCGACCGGCTTTTGGAATACCGGGACAAAAATTATGCGGCGCAAAACACAGTTGTTTGCGTCTCCGGCAATTTTGACGAAAATGAAGCTGAAAAATTGACAAAAAAATATTTCGGGCGGTTTGCCGCCAAAGATCCGGCAAAAAAAGCCGCTGTGGCGGAAAAGCAGGAAACGCCGCAGGTTTTGATTTATAAAAAAGACACTAATCAAACGCAGATCGCACTGGGGGTAAGAGCGTTTGACTACAGTTATCCGCGTCGCCGGGCGCTGGAATTGCTGGAAACCGTTTTGGGGGGAATGTTTTCTTCCCGCTTGATGGAAGAGGTGAGATTCAAGCGTGGGCTGGTCTATGATGTGCACACGGAATTGTCAATGGATCCCGACTCTGGTTCACTGGCGGCGACGGCCAATTTAAACAGCGATCGCCTGGATGAGGGCATCAAAGTGATTTTGGGGGAATTTAAAAAAATTCGCGCCAGCCAAGTTTCGGCGGCGGAATTGCAACGGGCCAAAGACAATTACACCGGCAGGAGCGCCATCGCGCTGGAATCGTCCCATGCCAAAGGATTGTTCTACGGCGAGCAAGAATTGCTGGAAGGCCGGATATTGGAACCTGAGGAAATCTATGAGAAAATAAAGCAAGTGACCGTTGATGATATTCAAGAGGCGGCGCGTGATATTTTCAAACCCGAAAAGTTGAATTTGGCGGTGATCGGACCTTATGGCGGCGAATCAAGGTTTCGCGATTTACTCGAAGAGGCGCTATAATCAAAGAATATGTTTTCAATCGGCGGAGATAAAAAAACAATTGATGTTTCATGGGCAATGCTGGCAAAGATCGGTTTGGCATTGGCGGTGGGATACGCGCTGTATTTGGCGCGGGAGGTTTTGTCGCTGGCGCTTTTTGCGTTGATTATTTCCGTGCTTTTCAATCCGGCGGTGGACTTTTTGGAAAAATTGAAAGTGCCGCGCGGGGCATCCGTGTTTTTGGTTTATTTTTCCGTTTTCGGAATTTTTGGGGCGGGAATTTATTGGCTCGCGCCGATTTTTGCCATTGAGACCCAGCAATTGGGACAGTTGTTCCCGCTTTATTTCGAAAAAGTGTCGCCGTTTCTTTCGGGAATGGGATTTGTGATTTTCCAAAGCATGGACGCGTTTGTCGCCGCGGTCCGCGATTGGATGGTGGGCGCGTCTTCGGGAATTATCGGGTCGCTGGGCGTATTGTTTGGCGGCATTTTAACGACATTCACCATAATCGTCGCCGCGGCATTCTTCTCCTTGGAGGCCGCCGGCATTAAAAAATTTATTTTGCTGGCCATTCCAGCCAAACGGGAAAAAATCGTTTTAGATTGGTGGGGAAGGGCGCAAGTGAAGATTTCGGGATGGTTCGCGGTGCGTTTGGCGGGAATGCTGGCGGTGGGGGTGTTCACTTCGCTGGCATGCTGGGCGCTGGATATTCGCTATCCGGTGTTTCTGGGATTTTTCGCGGGAGTGGCCGATATTGTGCCGTTTATCGGCCCGATTGCTTCGGGCGCGGTGATCGCGCTGGTAGCGTTGCTTGATTCGTGGCAAAAGGCGGCGGCCGCGATTGCGATTTTCACGATAATCCAGCAATTGGAAAACAATCTGGTGATTCCCTTGCTTTCAAAGAAATTCATTGAGTTTCCCGCGATATTGGTGCTACTCTCGCTTTTGGCCGGAAAAGCGATTTGGGGAGTCGCCGGCGCGATTTTGGCGATTCCTTTGTTTGGTGTTTTATACGACTTTGTAAGGGATTATTTGATGCGCAATAAAAGATTAAACGAATAATTATGTCCGGGATTTTATACATTGCGGCGACGCCGATCGGCAATTTGGACGATATGACATTGCGGGCGGTTGAAGCGCTGAAAAGCGCGGATTTGATATTGTGCGAAGACACGCGCGTGACCAAAGTTTTGCTTGATAATTATGAAATCGCAAAGCCGCTGTTGAGTTACCACCAGCATTCGGACGCAGAAAAGACCGGCGAAATTTTAAAATTGCTGAAGGAGGGAAAAAACTTGGCGCTGGTCTCCGACGCCGGCACGCCCGGTATCAGTGACCCGGGCAACCGGCTGGTGGAAGCGGTGGTGGAAGAATTCGGCGATAGTGTTAAAATTATTCCCGTTCCGGGCGCGAATGCCGCGATCGCGGCGTTGAGCGTTTCCGGTTTTGCCACGGACAAATTTATGTTTGCCGGTTTCCCGCCGGCGAAAAACAAACGCAAAAAATACTTTGAAGACCTGCTGGCAAACGAATTCACCGCGGTGTTCTACGAATCCAATTTCCGAATTTTAAAAACCCTGTCCGAAATCGACGAATTGAATCCAGACAAAACCCGTCGCCTCGTTGTTTGCCGAGAATTGACCAAAACCTTTGAAACCATCTATCGCGGCACGATCGCCGAAGTGATCGCCAAAATAAAAAAAGACCCTTTGAAGGGCGAATTTGTCGCGGTGCTTGAAGGGGGGCGTTAATTTTGATAAGGTTTTATTTATTATGGCTTCAAGATATTATATCACCACCACTTTGCCCTATGTGAACGCCAAACCGCACATTGGTTTCGCGCTGGAGATCATTCAGGCGGATGTTTTGGCGCGATGGCATCGCTCGCAAGGAGCAGAGGTGTTTTTCAATACCGGTACCGACGAGCATGGCGCTAAAATTTATCAACGCGCCGCCGAGCTTGGAAAAACCCCGCAGGCGTATTGCGATGATTCCGCGCGGCCGTTTTTGGCGTTAAAAGAAAAACTTGATTTGTCGTTTGATAATTTCATCCGTACCACCGACGCGCATCATATCGCGGCGGCGCGGGAGTTTTGGAAGCGATGCGAAAAGAACGGCGATATTTACAAAAAAACCTATCGCGCCAAATATTGCGTGGGTTGCGAATTGGAAATCACCGATTCGCAACTGGTCAACGGCCGGTGTCCGATCCATCCCAATAAAGAAATTGAAATTATTGAAGAAGAAAATTATTTTTTCCGGTTTTCAAAATATGAAAAACCGCTTTTGGATTTTTATGAAAAAAATCCGGATTTTGTTTTGCCGGCGGGCCGTTTTAACGAGATTAAGAATTTTGTGGCCGGCGGATTGCAGGATTTTTCCGTTTCGCGAGTCAAAGAAAAAATGCCTTGGGGGATTGCGGTTCCGGGCGATGAAAATCAGGTGATGTATGTGTGGTTTGATGCGCTGGTGAATTATATTTCTTGTTTGGGTTGGCCCGAGAACGAAAAGAAGTTCGCAGATTTTTGGGGAATAAAAGAAAATCGCAATGCCATCCAAGTGGCCGGCAAGGATAATTTGCGCCAGCAAGCCGCGATGTGGCAGGCGATGTTGATGTCAGCCGGGTTGCCTAATTCCAAACAGGTTTTCATCCACGGGTTTATCACCGCCAACGGCCAGAAAATGTCAAAATCATTGGGTAATGTGATCGATCCGGCGGAATTGGTGGATAAATACGGAACCGACGCGACGCGCTACTTTATGTTGCGCGAACTCCCGCCCACGGAAGACGGCGATTTTTCCTATGAAAAATTTGAAGAACGCTATAACGCGGATTTGGCCAAAGGCATCGGCAATCTGGCGGCGCGGGTGACGACAATCGCTCAAAAAATCGGCGCGTCAATGTCTGTGGAAACCGCGCTCAATCCGGAAGTGAAGGCCGAAATTGATATCGCGAAAAACGCGGTTGCCGCCGCGCTGGCGGAATATAAATTCAACGAAGCCTTGGCCGCGATTTGGAAAGTTATCAATTTTGGCGACAAATACATAGAAAAAACCCAGCCGTGGAAAACCAAAGATGCGGCCGCGGTGGGCGATTTGCTGTTGTTGCTTGTCGATATTGCCGAATTGATCGAGCCGTTCGTTCCTCGGACTTCCGCGAAGATAAAAGGCTTGCTCGTCGGTGAAAACCGCGGCGTTCTTTTCCCGCGCCTTGACGCCAAAGAATAAATTTTGTATATATTCAAATATAATCAAGGTTATATTTGAACATAGCTTGAACATAACTACTTGAAGATGAGCAATCCGACCGCGTTAAACAATCCAAATTTTAACTTTTTCTTTAGCCCCTCTCGGAGTTCGGGAATTTTTCGTTTGCGCGGTTGATTTGAATTGTTGATAACGCTCAAAGCAAATGGCAAATTCTCGGACAACGAGATTTTTTTGTTTTTATAAACGCTTGTTTTCCGTGCTGATCATTAAAAATTAGGAGAATAAAAAAATGAAAACAATGAGAATAAAAGGGTGGAAAGATGTAAGCCGGTGCTTGCGCGTCGGTAGTATAGTTGTTGACTCTCGAGGAATTATTTCTTCCGATCCTTTTGTTAGGGTGGCGTATTTTTCAGGAAGAGATTATCGCCACCGTATTACCGCGGAGAGGATTGTAAATCCCATAATAGAAATCTCCGCCGGTTTACGGATGGAAATTTTCATCCAAGAAAATTTGCTTGTTTGCATTGTGCGAGATGAGCGGTGTTCCGGTCGTGACGCGGTTGATTTGCCGCCAGCGGCGAATTGGGACGAGTTTCTCCTTTGCCTGCGCGAGGCATTTTGGGAGGCAGCGTCTTACTATGCGGTGGCTTCGGGCAAAGCGTCCCTGTGCTGCCGATGTCGATAGGTTGAACATTTGTTCAACTTTTTTGTTTGTGTTGGAATTTTATTTTTTGTATAATTAACAATGTAGCAGGTAGTCAAAGCAAGTGATTGAATAAATAAATTATATGGCATTAAATCATACTCAATACGCGAAACAAGCGTTAAAAGATGGCAAGCCAAAAGAAGAAATCTATCGCGATTTGCTGGATCAGGGGTTGAAAATCGAAGAGATTGAAGATTGTCTGATCGGCGCGATTTCAGATGAGGATGCCAAAGAAGAGGCGCAAAAGAAAACTGTTCGCGTGGTGGCGACCATCGGCGCGATTCTGATCGGCTTGGGCATATTCTCTTTTATTGCCGCCAACTGGCAGGAAATGACCCGCGAAGGCAAAATGATGACGGTGATTTTTTCCATGGTTTGCGTTGACGCGCTCGGCTGGGTGTTGCGCGAAAAATCGCGTTTGGAAAAGTCCGGCGAGGCGATGCTGTTTTTGGGCTCGATAATCTTTGGCGGCGCGGTTTTCTTGGCGGCGCAAATGTATAACACTCGCGTTTATTGGCCCGACGGATTCTTGTGGTGGGGGCTTGGGGCATTATTCGCGGCCTGGGCGTTGGAAATCGCGTCAATCCGCTGGCTGGCGATTTTTGCCGGTTTTGTGGGGCTGGTTTGGTATCCGTTCGGCCTGTTTTCGCGCGATATTTACCATCCTTTGTTTTTAACCCCGTGGCTTTTATTATTGGTCGTGGCAATCGCGTTTTTGGTTTTCGGATTCAAATTGCGCCGGGAGTTTTTAAACGAATCGCCCAAAAGATATTAGACGCGTTGTTTTAATGTCTTCGCGACAAATTAAAATTTAATTTAAATAAAATTTATGGATTCATGGATTTGGTCAATGGTATCAATGGTATTTTATATTATTTCGCTAATTTTCGTTCCGATTTTGATTATCGGCGCGTTTTTGCGCCGCCGGCGGCGGCATGGTCGGGAATTGGATGAAAGCAATTGGTATCTCCAGCTTTCTTTATCGCCAAAAGACGCGATGAGCCAGTGGTTTTTGATTTTGGGCGGTTTGGCGCTGGCGAATATGATTTACGCGATCAACAATAATTTTGGCAGTCCGCTTTCGTGGCGGCTTGTTCTGCTGGCCGCGATTTTGATTTTCGGCGCGCTTGCCTACTGGGGAAAATCGGTTTATGCCGCCGCGATTGGGGTTATCGGTTTTCTTGTTTGGTGGGCGGCGCAAACGGCTTTTTGGCAACCGCCGGAGGGTATCTATGTCTGGGGGCTCGCGGTGCCGATCGGGTTGATGTGGTTGGCAATTTTGCTGTATGTCGCCGGTTTCTGGCAGATGGGCAAAAGCGCTTGGAAGCGCTTCGGCGTCGCGTGGGTGTCTATTGGCTTGATATTGGTGAATTTTTTGTTGTTTGTTTTTTCCACCCGATCCGGCCTCCTCGTGCTTGAGGAAATGATTGGCGGCGACAGAATTTTTGATGCTTGGCAAAATGTAATTTCATTATTTGTTATTGCCGTGATGGTGGCGATGGCATTGTTGTATGGCTGTTTTAAAAAAATTGTTTTGGTGGAAGAAGCGACTTTTGCCGGAATTTTGTTTTTCATTTTCGGATTATTGGCCGCCTTGCCTGATCAATCGCTTTTTGAGTCTAAACGCCAGTTAACGGCGTTGGGGTTGTTTTGGGCGGCAGTACTTAATTTTGCGCTTTTGTTCGAAATTTTGGGCGTGATTTTTGCTGGCTATTTGCGGCGCGAAATTTGGATGATTAATTTTGGCACGCTGTTGTTGTTAATTTTTACGGCGGTGAAATATTTTGACTGGTTTTTCAAATTCATGGACAAAAGCGTATTTTTCATCGTGGCCGGAATTATGTTGTTTGCCATCGGTTGGGGAATGGAGCGCGGCCGGCGTTATTTGACGAGATCAATCAATTCTCAAATTAACCAATCAAACCAATGAAAACCAATCTTCCCAAGTCCGCCAAATTTTTAATCGCGATTGTCGCGCAATTGGCAATTGCTTTTGGCTTGATTACTTCCAACGCTTTCATTTTGGCGCGAGGAACCGAAGTTCTGTTGCCGATAGAGCCGTTTGATCCGCGCGATCCGCTTCGCGGGGATTACGCGGTGTTGAGCTATGAAATATCCAATATCAAAAAAGATTTTTTCCCCGATGAAGGAGCGTCATTAAAAAGAAATGATTCGGTCTATGTTTCTCTCGCGAAAAAAGGCGATTATTGGGTTGCCGAAAGCGCGAGCGTTAAAAAACCGGAACAAGGGTTATTTATCAGGGGCAATATTGATTATCTTTATTCCTGGGGTGCCGGAATTGCGGTTGAATACGGCATTGAAGAATATTTTATTCCCGAGGGGACGGGCGCCGCGCTGGAGAGAAAGATGCGCGCGCAACGAGCGTTTGCCAAAGTGATGGTGGATAAAAACGGCAAAGCAATTCTAAAAGATATTGTTTTTGAATAATGGTTTTTGGGCTTGACAAGTTTTTGCGGTTTTGATAAGTGATAAGCATTAAGAGATTCCATGAATCAAATCACGCGAGAAAACAATTTTGTGTTGTTGCCGGTCATGGACCTTATTATTAAGGAGGGCTTTTTGTTTGGCGCAAGTTAAAGAAAATAAAATTTGTTCCAAATAAAAAGCCCTTCCTAAAAAGAAGGGTTTTTAGTTGTTTAAAAATTTGTAGCCAAACTTTTTGCCGGATTGCGTTGAATATAAAATTCAATTTAATCCGGTGAATGGTTTGGCAAAATTTACCAACGGTATTGCGGATAAAAATCCGCCCTTGAAGTATGAATTAGAAATTCCTTCTCTTGGCGACGAAGATCGTCGCCAACGGGCAGAAAGAATCTATCGGAAAAAGCGATATTAGGCCCACTTCAATTTTTTAACGAAGTGGGCATTTTTTATAATTATGTTGAGTGTGTTGAGGTCAAACCTCAACACAACCTTAACAAATTGGCTTACTTTGTGTTTTATACGACAGGTGGCCTTTTGTTTGAAAATTGGAACATTGGAAATTAAATGAAAATTGAAAATTTGCGCTTATTGGATTAGAATATAACATTATGGAAAACCAAGATTATACCATCCCGAAAGGGAAGAAAGTCGTGTTCGTGGGGCGGTTCCAGCCGTTCCATAACGGGCACTTGGAGGCGATCAAGTGGATTTTGGGTCAGATGGGCGAGGTTAGCATTGTGATCGGCAGTATGCAGGAATACGGGCAGGTCAACAATCCGCTGGATTTTAAAGAACGGAAAGAAATTTTGGAAGCGGCGTTAAAAGAAGCCGGAATTAAAAATTTCAAGATTTTCGGTTTGCCGGATTTTTATAATGACGCGGCATGGACGCAAAAAATGCTGGAAATCACCGGTTTGAAAGCCGCCGAAACGGTGTTGGTGTCGCTAAATGATTGGGCCAAATCGTGCGCCGAAAAAATCGGCATTGAGGCCGCCAACCAGCCGGTGTTTTGCGACAATCTGTCGGCCACGCAGGTGCGCCAAACCATCGCGGCGGGATCCGAATGGAAAAACTTGGTGCCGTCGGCGGTGTTTGATTATTTGAAAAATGAAGGATTGGCGCAAAAAATCGCTGATTGCCAAATTTTGCCCGAAGATAAAATCGCGGCGTTTGTCAAAGAACGGCTGAAAAGCGCGGGGTTGACGCGCGCGGTGATAGGAGTTTCGGGCGGCATTGATTCGGCGGTGATGGCCGTGATTTTGGGTCGCGCGTTGGGCAAAAAAGCGGTTTTTGTCTGGATGCCGTTTGTGCGAAGTTGCCCGTTCGGAAAAAATGTCGCCAAACTGGAAGCGGCATTCAAATTCAAAGCGCAGAAGATTTATTTGGACAAAGTTTTGCAAACTTTCGCCAAGGCCTTGCCCAATGGCGGCAATTTGGTTTATGGCAATTTAAAACCGCGCCTGCGCATGGCCGCGCTTTATTATTTTGCCAACCTGAAAAAAGGAATGGTGATCGGCACTACCAATCGCACGGAGCTGGAAATCGGTTATTTCACCAAGTATGGCGACGGCGGCGTGGATATCGAGCCGATTGCCGATTTGTTCAAGTCCGAAATTTACGCAATGGCCGAGCGTTTGAAAATTCCTTCCGAATTGATGGAGGCCGCGCCCACGGCGGCGCTGTGGCCCGGCCAGACCGACGAGAGAGAATTGGGGCTGGACTATTTTCGGCTGGACACCGCGCTGAAATTGATGGCGCAAGGATTCTCGCCTTCGGAGGTTTGCGATTTGGCCAATATTGATGCTAAAAAAATGCAAAAGATTTTGGATCGCCAAAAGCAAAATACCCACAAGCTTTCAATGCCGCCAATTTTAAAAATCAAATACAAATAAAAAATCAAAGTTGGTTGATTTTTTGGATATGGGGTTTGAATTTGAGATGTTTTTATGATTATTGACACTCACGCGCATTTGAATTTCGCGGCGTTTGACGATGACCGCGAAGCGTTGATTGAAGATTCCCTTGCCGAGGGGATTTTTATGATTAATGTGGGCGCGAATTTCCCGTCGTCAAAATTGGCGGTGGAAATCGCGGAAAAACGCGAACGGGGGGTTTGGGCGGCAATCGGTTTGCATCCGCTCAATCTTTCTTGCCAAAAAAGAATTGCGCGTGATTTGCCCGAAGACTTTTGCGAAGACGGTTTTGACGCCGAAAAATATTTCGCGCTGGCGGAATCAAAAAAAGTTGCGGCGATCGGAGAAATCGGGCTGGACTGTTATTACAAACCCAAAACCAATATCAAGATTGAAGCAATGGTTGCGGCGCAGAAAGAAGCTTTGCGGCGGCAGTTGTTGTTTGCGCGCGAAACGAATTTGCCAGCGATATTCCATTGCCGCATGGCGCATCGGGAAATGATTGATATTTTACACCAAGAGTTCAAGAAAAACGGAAACATTGCCGGAGTCCTGCATTGTTTTACCGGCGGCACCGCCGAATTGGCGGCATATTTGGATTTGGGATTGCGCATCGGATTAAACGGGATAATTTTTAAAATGAATCTAGACGATGTTATCAAAAAAATCCCGCGCCAGCGGATTTTACTGGAAACCGATTGCCCCTATTTGGCCCCGCCCCCGTTGTCCGGCCGCAACGAACCCAAAAACGCAATGATTATCGCCCAGCGCGTTGCTCAAATTCGCAACGAATTGCCCGAAGCCTTGATTGCTACCGCCAACCAAAACGCCCGCGAATTATTCCGCGTTTAGCGGCCGCCGCTTGCTTGACATTGATATCATAACAGGTTGTAAACTTTTACCAATTTTGCTATATTGATATCAATGAAATTTAAATTTTATCAAAATGATATTGTTGAGAAGGCTAGAAAATTAAGGGAATCAAAAGAATCAATAGGCCAAATAGCGAAACGGTTAAGCATAGGGAAAACAACAATTTCGCGATGGTGTGAAGATATTGTATTGGATGATAACCAATACCAATTAAGAGCAAGAAAAGAGCATGAAAATGCTAAGACCAAAGGAGCTAGCGTTGCGCGAAATATCAAAATAAATTCCAGAACAGCAAGATTGTTTGCCAGTATTCTTTATTGGTGTGAAGGTTCCAAATATCCATCGAGCAACTTTATTGCATTTGCAAATAGTGATGTTGGTTTAGTTGTAACCTTTCTTGAGTTATTTAGAATTGGATATAATCCAAAAGAGGATAAAATTCGCGTTTCTTTACAGCTCCATACTACGCATAACGAAACAGAGATGACAGCTTTTTGGAGCAATAAACTAAAAATATCAAAAAATCAATTTTACAAAACTACTTTTACGAACCCAACAAAAAATATGAAAAGGAAGAATTATAAAGGCACTTGCACTATTCGTTATTACGATGTATCTTTATTACTGGAAATAACAGGAGCTTTTGAAGCTTTTTCAAGGAAAATTACCAATAATGGAGGAATCGCATAGCGGCATTGCAAGAGGTTGCTAACCTCTGACGGTCTAAATCGCCGTCCGTGGGTTCGAATCCCACTTCCTCCGCCAGCGAAAAATTTTATCGTGTGACCCAAATGAATGATGCAACAACTATAAATGTCCATTTAAGGTATTTGGTCGAGAATTGTCAGATTGCGCTAAAAAAACTCCAAGAACTTAATATTGAGCCAATACGGGCAATGCAACAAAACAATCCTATTAATCCTAACCCTATAGGAGATTTGCATAGGATAGTTCAGGATTATTTAATTGTGCGCGTAGCTGGTCTTTTTGACAAACAAACTAATACCTCCTCGTTTGAAAATACTTACGGAACTAACGAACAATATAAACAACTAAAAAATGAGGAAATTGTTCGATACATGATTAAAATGAGAAATACATTCGTAGCTCACGTGCCACAAAATTTGCCTAATAGCTTTCCAGATACTCAAAAAATAATCTCATCAAATCTTTCTTCGGTGTTTCAGAATTTGATAAATATTTTACCACGTTAGTGCCGACCCACGTGCCCTAATCAAAGATCTTCCAAAATTATCCAAAACACCTTTAAATTATTAGCACTTAATTCTAGTGTTCCGCCCAGTAGTGAATTTTGGAGCATTCCGCAAATTGCGGAATGTTTTTCGTTTACGCTCTTTGTAGTCTACCACATAACTTTGCCTTCGCCCGCCGTAGCTTTATGCGAAGGCAAGTTTTGCCCAACATTTAGCGCGATAAATTTGGTTTCAACTATGTATTGCGTTTATTTATCCGCCGCCGCGCGGATTTTTTGCATGGCTTGGCATCCGTCGGGCGGGAAAGGTAAGGTATTATATCTCTGTGTCAGATGTATGAAATTAAAGCAATCGGGTGGATTTTTTGGCAAAAATGTTATAATTAGGGTGAAAAACCGCCTAATTGTCTAAAAAATATGAATAAAAAAAGTTTTAGATTTGTGATACTGGGAGTTGGGGTTTTAACTCTCGCCCTTTTGGGTATTTTTTTCTGGGTTAGATATCCGGAGTTTGTCAAAATTCAGTTTCTAGTTTTAAAAATGTTTTGGGATATATTCGTCAAGTTTATAACGCACGACACTTTTTTCTTTGTGATATTTATTTTGTTCGTTGTTTTTATGATTTTAACCAAAATATACAAACATCTTCCAGATAGGAAACAATGATTTTTGCGCAAGTTGGTTTTTGTAATGGATTGGCCAGGTAAAGTTTGGCAGAATCAAATCCGCTTAATATAGCAAATGCCAATGTCAATTATTATTTGTCGAAGCATATATAAGGTCGGTGATAAATGCCCTCTTTGCAATAGCGATAAAATTGATAGAGGCGGGCGTATTATTAAAAAATATAGCAAAAGGAGGCCTTTTGCGGGTTGCTCAAGATATCCAGATTGCAAATTTATAGGAAAATTTGTTGTTGAATCAGAAATGGAAAGGCAGAAGCTTTTAGGTTCTAAAAAAAATAAACGGCGAAGAAATAAAAGAAATAGATGATTTATATTTTTGCATATGTCCACTCAAAAGGCTGGTTCTGATTTCTTGGATTTGCACCGCAATCAATAGTAAATACAATGAAGGTGACATAGAGAGTATTTACGGATTGCCGGATATTCTGCTCGCAAAAGTCATAGAGCATAATGATGGTAAACTTCTATCGTGCGCGGCAATTATTGCCAAGGCACTCCATTTGCCAGTCTTCGAAGCAAAAAAGGCTATTGAAGCATTAGAGGAATAAATTTATTTTAATTTATTTTCTTTTTTTTATACGCTTATTGGTCTAACAATTTCTTATTCATCAGGGACTTCCTTTTTTATCGTTTTATCTTATCGGGACGAGATTAAGTCTTTCCAGTTCTATACCGACTGTTTTCCAATCTACCGTTCTAAACTCATTCACTAACGCCCGCCTTCACCCCGCCGCCGCTTTATGCGAAGGCGGGCTTTGTTTTCAGAGGGTCTAACCCTCTGAAACCTTCTGAATTTTAAGTGAGGCGGTTTTGCTTTCGCAAAATCGTTTTTTACTTTAGAATGGAAAAATGGAAAATAATTTGAAAGATATAAAAGGGTTGTCTTCCCGGGAAGTTGAGGAAAGATTGAAAACCGATGGTTATAATGAAATACCGGCGCAGGGGAAGCGCGGATTTTTTGCGATATTCGTTGAGGTTTTGAAAGAGCCGATGCTTTTGATTTTGGTGGCCGCGGGAGCGATCTATTTCTTTTTGGGCGAGCCGCGGGACGCATTGATGCTTTCCGTTTTTGTGGCGTTTATCGTGGGGATAACTTTTTACCAGCAGCGCAAAACCGAGCGCGCTTTGGAATCGTTGCGCGATCTTTCCAGTCCGCGCGCGCTGGTGATTCGCGACGGGGCGCCGCGCCGCATTGCCGGAAGAGAAGTGGTGGTCGGCGATATTTTGGTTTTGCGCGAAGGCGACCGGGTGGCCGCCGATAGCGCGGTTTTGGAGTCGGTAAATCTGATGATTGACGAGTCGTTGTTGACCGGAGAATCGCTGGCGGTGGCCAAATCAATTTGGGACGGCAAAGAAGATGCCGCGGCGCATCACCCGGGGGGTGACAGCCAGCCGTTTATTTATTCGGGGACATTGATTACCCGCGGCCACGGCTTGGCGCGGGCGCTGGCGATCGGCGCGGCGACGGAAATGGGCAAGATCGGCAAATCGCTTCAGGGGATTAAAGAAGGGGAAACTCTTTTGAGCAAGGAAACCGGGCGTTTGGCCAGGATATTCGGGATTATCGGATTGTCATTGTGTTTTCTGGCGGTGGTGTTCCGATATCTTTCCAGCAATGAACTGCTTCAAAGCATTTTGTATGGCTTGACCATCGGAATGTCGATGTTGCCCGAAGAATTTCCGGTGGTGATGCTGGTGTTTTTGGCGCTGGGCGCGTGGCGCATTTCCAAGCGCAAAGTTTTAACGCGCAACGCGTCCGCGATCGAAGCGCTGGGCGCGGCCAATATTTTGTGCGTTGATAAAACCGGCACATTGACGCTAAACCAAATGCGGTTGCAGGAGTTATCGTCGGGCGTTGCCAACATTGATCTTGCCGAATATGAGAGCGGCGAAAAAGATTTGCCCGACCATTTTAAAAAATTGCTGGAATACGCGATGCTGGCGAGCCAGTCGGACCCTTTTGATCCGCTGGAAAAAGAAATAAAAAGGACGGGAGATTCATTTCTGTTCTCGGTTAATCGTTTGCAAGAATCATGGAAGCTGGTTAAGGAATATCCGTTTGCCGGAAATCTTTTGGCGCTTTCCCATGTTTGGGAGCCGGGTGACGGCGATCGTTATGTGGTGGCGGCCAAGGGCGCGCCTGAATCGATTATCGATCTTTGCCATTTAAGCGGCGCCAAGAAGGCGGCGGTTGAAGAACGGATGAAGCCGTTGCTTGAAAAAGGATTGAGATTGATTGCCGTGGCGGCGGCGAGCGCGGAAAAAACAAAATTGCCGGATTGCGGCCAGCATGATTTTGATTTTGAGTTCGTGGGGTTGCTTGGATTTTGCGATCCGATCCGGCCGTCGGCGGCGCGCGCGATAAAAGAATGTTATGACGCGGGAATCCGCGTGTGTATGATCACCGGAGATTATCCGGGAACGGCGCAGTACGCGGCGCGCGCGGTCGGGCTTAAAAATCCGGATGAATATTTGACCGGCGACGATCTTGGCAGTTTCAGTCATGAACAGTTGTATAAGCGTTTGAAAACGGTGAATATTTTCGCGCGCGTGGCACCCGAACAAAAAATGCTGATCATCAACGCGTTTAAGGAAGGCGGGGTTGTTATCGCGATGACCGGGGACGGTGTGAACGACGCGCCGGCATTGAAATCCGCCAATGTGGGCATTGCCATGGCCGAGCGGGGGACCGATGTGGCGCGCGAAGCCGCGGATTTGGTTTTGTTGAACGACGATTTCGCGTCGATCGTGGCCGCGGTGCGGATGGGCCGGACGGTTTTTGACAACATTAAAAAAGCGATCAGCTATATTTTCGCCGTGCACATTCCAATCGCGGGAATGTCGTTTTTGCCCGTGGCGCTGGGAATGCCGGTGGTTTTTTATCCGGCGCACATCGCGTTTTTGGAATTGGTGATTGATCCGGCGTGTTCGGTGGCGTTTGAAGCCGAACCCGAAGATGAAAATGTAATGAGCCGGCCGCCGCGAAAATTGGACGAGCCGCTGTTCGGCAGAAAAGAGATTTTGAGAAGTTTGATGCAAGGCTTGGGAGTGTTGGCCGCGGTATTTTTGGTTTTTCTTTTCGCCATCTGGTCGGGCCGGAGCGAAGGGCAAACGCGGGCGCTGGCGTTTTTAACCATCGTTATCGCCAATTTGTCATTAATCATTGCTAATCTTTCTTCCGGCAATCCGTTCAAGGTTTTTGCCAATGGCAACAAAGCGTTTCGATTCATATTTCTCGCCACCTTAATCACGCTGACTTTGGTATTGTGCGTTCCGGCGTTGCGAAGCGTTTTCCATTTTGATCCGATCGCCGCTTCCGATATTATCCCGGCAATTGCCGCCGCCGTTTTGGGCGCTTTCTGGCTGGCGCCGTTGAAAATATTTTTTAAACGAAAATCTTGATTTTTAGCGTTTAAAATGGTTTAGTAAGGATGAAATGTTTTGTCGGCGCGAAGCCGCGGCAAGACGAGGAGGGGTGTCTGAGCGGCTGAAGGAGACGGTCTTGAAAACCGTTGTGGCCAAAAGCCACCGCGAGTTCGAATCTCGCCCCCTCCGCCAGGACGATTTATCATCGGAATCGGCCACGGATGTGCGATCCGGATGTTTTAAGAAATAGGGGAGTAAAGATAGCGAATTTGGAGGTCAATCCTCGGCTTGTGAGAGGTTGACCTCCAAATTCGCGCCAGCTCTTACCGCAAATTCGTTGAGGATTGACCTCAAAATGGAAATTCTCGAGGTTAAACCTCAACGAATTTGCTTCCCAGCGAGTGGTTACTTTAAGAAAAATCGCTCTTTGGGCGATTTTTTAGTACAATCAAGTTAAATGTGAATATATCCTATAAAAGATAAAGCATTTAACCAATCTAAATGGCGGATTTGATAAATTATAAAAACATTATGAGAAAAATCATTTTGGGAGCGGGGGTTCTGCTGGTTATCGGCGGGGCGGTTTATTTTGCCGGCAATTTGCCAAAATCGGAAAAAGAGCCGGACGCGGCGGCGGATTCGCGGTGCGTTCAAATATGCGATGAGGCAGAATCAATCTGCCCTTCTTTGACGCAATCCGCCGATTGCGCGGCCGAATGCGCCGGTTGGAGCGAGGAAGTGAAAAATAAAGTTGCCGCGGCCGGAACTTGCCAGGATTTATCCGGCATTCCCGAGCTGGTGTCGGCGTTAATTCCGGAAATGAACGCTCCCGAGCCGATAAATCCGAGCAATGATTGCGAGGCGGCGTGCGGCAGTTATGTTTCAAAATGTTTGAGCTTGGTGCCCAATGCCACCCCGGCATTGTTTGAAGAGGGGCAGTCGTCTTGCATGGACGAATGCGCCGGCTGGAACGCGGCAAAAGTGGAATGTATGATTTCCGCTTTTGATTGCGAGGCAATGACTGATGTTTGCGGGTTATAACCAAAATTATGGATAAAAAACTTTTAATCGGTTTGGGAGGGATTGCCGCGGCCGGGCTTATCGGCGGCGGAGTATATTTGGCGAGCAATGAATTTGATTTTCTCAAACAATCGGACGCGGAAGTGGAAGAAGAGCGCCGCCAAACCGCCCAAAAAATCGACAATCTCTATTTTGAAGAATTGAAAAACACGGAGCGATATTCTTTTTGCGTCGGTAAAGAAAAAATCACCGGCACCTACAAAAGCACGATTATGGGCGGCGAGCGAGGCGAGGTGAACTATTCTTCGGATGATATCAGCTTGTTTGACAAAGAGCAGAACAGGATTTATGTCTTGGGGCGGATGATTGATTATCAATATAACGGAGAAGCGCGATATGATGTTGGTCCGGGGGTTGGCACGGTCAAGATCAAAGAAAGCGGGCAAACAACCGAATATTACCAAAAAAACACCGCGCCTCTCCGCTTGGATTATTCGGCCAACACGCTTTTTCCCGCGCCCGAACGCAAACAAAAAGATTGGGTGGCGATTAATACTGATATGTTTGGCGCGGTGATGAGCGCGTCGGGAGAAAGAAATGAGAACGACCGGGGAGACGCCAAAACATTTTGCTTGCCGGTGAATTTGAATTCCCGATTTTCGGCAAGCGGTTTTTCGGCGGATTCCGCCAGGGTCATTTATAACGGCGATTGCGACACTCCGGCAGTCAACGACGGGGTGAGTTTTTCCGGCCGCTATAATTACACATGTGATTTTGTTGACTACGGGCAAGCATTTGTTTTGATGGAAGATTATCGCGCCAAAGAATCCGCGTCCGCGCGCGCCAAAGACGCGTCTTTGGCGGAACAATTGGAAATGCAAGCCGAAGACGAGGAAAGCCGTCCCTCCGATGAGGAAATGCGCCAACGGCTTGAAGAATTGAAGCGCGAAATGCAGGCCGATGTGTCGGCGCAATAGAAACAAAACGGGAATTATTGGAACCCGTTTATTGAGTTTTGTATTTTAAGGGTCTATCCCCTGCGACTCCTCCCGAGGCTTTTGCGAATGGTGATGTTTATTTTGGATTCATTAGCAATCACAGCCAACTCTGTAAAAAATAAGATTAAATAATGAAACTATATAAAGATTGCAGATTTTGACAAACTATATATAGTTTCATAAAATTGGATTATAATACGGAATAATGATCCAATAACTATGGATGCATCAGCAAAATTGAAATTGATTCAAAAAGCGTCGGGAATGACGCAAGAGCAAACCGCGCAAAAATTGGGGGTGACTTTTGCGTCTTTGAATCGCTGGATTAACGGCCGCGCGACTCCCCGCAAGGGTGCCGAAGAAAAGATTGACCGGCTCTATCGCCAAATCACCGGCCAAAAAGAAATTCCCGATCAAAATCTGGAAGCGAAAAAAAAGTTACTGGCGCGGAAAAGCAACGGATATTCGTCAATAATTAAAACAATTTTGGACAACCCTGATATCCGCGATGAATTTATTTTGAAGCTCACATATCATTCAAACCGCATTGAAGGAAGCACGCTTGATGAAGATGAAACCGCGGCCATTTTGTTTGATAATGTCACGGTTCCAAACAAAACATTGATTGAACACTTAGAGGCGAAAAATCACAAAACTGCGATGGAATATATGTTCAGCCACGCGGCGCAAAAAAATCAGATTGACAAGGAATTTATTATGAAGTTGCATGGGATTTTGATGAACAGCATCCGCGACGACGCAGGGCTTTGGCGTTGCCACGGCGTGCGGATAGTCGGCGCCAATGTTCCCACCGCGAATTACGCAAAAATTCCCGTTTTGATGGATGAATTGGCCAAAAAAATTAACGCGAAAGAAAGAGATATTATTTCTCTGGCAACGCGAATCCACGCCGAATTTGAGAAAATTCATCCATTTTCCGATGGCAATGGACGGGTGGGGCGGCTGATGATGTACGCGATGTTTTTGCGCCGTGATTACGCCCCGCCGGTGATTTTGCAGGAAAACAAGCGCCAATACAATCTTTATTTGAACAAAGCGCAAACCGAAGATGATCAAAGCATGCTGGAAGATTTTATCGCCGACGCGGCTTTAGCCGGTTTCGCCGTTTTGGAAAGAAAATAAAAATGGACAAATTATATATAACGGGTTAGGGTTAAATAAAGGTTAGGGTTTAGAATAAATAATTAAAAACAAAAATATGAAAGGTTTTTTAACCAATATAGAAGACGCGGCAAAAGAAAATGAAAATTTCCGCAAGGTGCTTTATACCGGCAAATTCAGCCAGCTGGTGGTGATGAACCTAAAACCCGGCGAAGAAATCGGCGCGGAGGTTCACGAAACGCATGATCAATTTTTTCGCTTTGAAAAAGGCGAGGGCAAAGTGATAATTGACGGTAACGAATACCAAGTGGAATGTGATTTTGCCGTGATCGCGCCCGCGGGCGCGAATCACAATGTGATCAACACCGGCGGCGAGGATTTGAAACTCTACACGATTTATTCTCCCGCCGAACACCGCGAAGGAGTGATTCATGCCACCAAAGAAGAAGCGGTGGCCGACGACGAACACTTTGATGGCGCCACTACCGAATAATTTCATTGTTCCATATCGCGATATTGACGATTTGCTGGATTTTTTGGCGCGGGGCGTCCAAAATATCTTCGGCGGCGATTTGACCGGTTTTTATCTCACCGGTTCTTTGTCGTATGGCGATTTTGATTCGGGGCGCAGCGACATTGATTTGGCCGCGGTTTTGGAAAAACTGGCGCAACCCGATCAAATCGATAAAATCGAAAAATTGCATCAGGCGGCCGAACAAAAATTTAATCAATGGGCGGAAAGGATCGAGTGTTCTTATGTTCCGCGATCGATGCTGACCGAAATTTTGCCGCCGAAAGAGCCGCGGCCGAATGGGCAAAATCAGAATATCCGCGATGGAAAGATTTGGTAGAAACCGCCGAAAGCTGGCGTTATGGAATAAAAATGGAATGCCAAAATGAAACAATCGGGTTTATAAAATTTGCCGTCGCCAAAGCGAATCCGTCGGATAGCGGCAGTTCTTGACAATGTTGAGCGGTGATATACAATGTAATTATATTGTATATATTATAATTAAAACCAATATGAGCGAGGTAATTAATTTTCGAGTGGACAAAAAATTAAAAAGCGAGGCGCAAGCGGTCGTCAAAAAAATGGGGATAAGCTTGAGCGACGCTTTGAATATTTCATTGCGCAAGCTTGTGCGGGACAAATCAATAGATATTGATTTGGAAGAACCTTCGGATTGGTTTATTGAACAAATGGCCGAGGTGGAAAGGGAAAGAGCCATGGGCGAGGTGTCGCCTTCGTTTTCGAACATGAAAGAAGCGATAAAATGGTTGGATGGCAAGGGTAAAAAATATGCGCGTTGATTTTAGCAATAAGTTTAAAAAACAATACGGAAAAGCGCCCGCGGCTATTCAAACGATTCTCAAAGAACGCTTGATGGTTTTTGAACGGAATAAACATGCGCCGATTCTCAATAACCATGAGTTAAAAGGAAAATTCCAGGGATGCCGCAGTATTAATGCAGGCGGCGATTGGCGCGCGATTTTTGAAGAATCTTTAAATGGAGATGCGTTTTTTATTCTATTTGGAACCCATAGCCAATTATATAAGAAATAATAGGGGCTGGTTTTAAATGTTTATGTTTAAATACAGGGGTTGAACCCCTGTAGATTTATCATATGGTGGGAGAATAAAGAAACCGGTTTTAAAAAATTGTCGGATTTTTTAAAAGCGCGATAGATGAAAGATAATTATTGAATATAAAATGGAAGCGAATAAATTATATCGACAATTGGAAAGGGACTTTATGCGGCCGGAGATGAGCGATGATTGGTGGCGGCATATGGAATCCTTGGGGGAATTTGTGAGCGACAATTTCAAGCGGCGGTCAATGGGATTGGTTTGCGATTTTGCGGTTGAAGTCGGGAAAGTTTACACCGCGGTATTCCCTTCAAATTCGGTGATGGAAAAAATTTTGAATGATAACATAACCAATGCAATGTTGTTTGTGCATCATCCGATGGTTTGGGACATCAGAAACGCGGTGGCATTTTCGCCGATGAACAAGGGTCCGCTGGCCGAATTTAGGGATGGAAAAATTTCAATTTTCAATTTTCATGTGCCGTTGGACAATTTTGGACCCTATTCCACCAGTGCGTCATTGGCGCGGGCGCTGGGGGTTGAGATTGGGAAGCCGTTTGCGCCCTATCTGGGTGGGTTGTGCGGAGTATTTTGCAAAACCGATTCGGTTTTTGTTAATGATTTAAAAAATAAATTTGAAATGGCGGCGGGGCACAGGGTTGGTTTTTACCAATATGGTTCGGATGAAATCAGCAATGGAATTGTGGCGGTGGTTGCTGGCGGCGGTAACAGCGTGGATGCGCTCCAAGAAATGGCTGACGATGGCGTTGGAACATTGCTTACCGGCATTAGCGTCAAAAATGAAATTTCTCGCGCCGCTCATGAATTCGCGCAGGAACGCAAAATTAATCTTTTGGGCGGGACGCATTATTCCACGGAAAAATTTGCTTGTATTGCCATGGTTGATTATTTCAAAAATCTTGGCTTGCCGGCGGAATTTATCGCCGATATCCCGGTTATGGAAGATATGTAAGCGGCAACAGGGCGGTTTTGGCTTTGATTACAAAACGGAGATTTTTTGATATACTGGCGGTAATAATAAAAAAATAAAAAGAATAAAAATAAATTTATGACTGCGGAAATAAAAATTTGCCAGAGTTGCGGCATGCCGATGGAATCCGCGGAAGATTTCGGTTTCAATGCCGATGGAAGTAAAAACGAGGAGTACTGCCAATTTTGCTGGCAGGACGGTGAGTTTACCGCGAAAGTTGAATTGCCGGAATTTATTGATGCGCAAGTCAAGATCGCGGTGGAAAAAATGGGAATGGATGAATCCGAGGCTCGCGCCGTGGCCGAGACGACTTTACCCGAGCTTGATCGCTGGCGCGCCATTTAGAATTTTTTTAAAATAAATGAGAGCGTAGAAAAACTATATTTCAACTGCAATTTCCATCTTTCGGCTACGAAAAATTCGTCAGTCGGCGGCAGACTTTAAGCCAAGTATGCCTTCTCCTTCCTCATTTTTCTCGCTCGAAATCTGAAAATTTCGTTCTGAAAATAGTTTTTTTACACTCTCAAATATATGAAGACAATATTTAAGGTTTTGGTTTTTGTTTTGGCGGTAATGTTGTTGGGGGCGTTGGCGATATTTTTCGCGCCCGGGAAAAACGCGCCGGTGGTTGAAGCGCCCGAACAAATGGAAAACGGCGGCGGCGATGCGGCCGCCGATGAAATTTATTGCAATCAATATGATCCCCAAGATTGCCCGCAAAAATGCGTTGTTTGCCCGCCGTGCGAGGTTTGCAGTTCAATCCAATGCCGCGCCAAAGCGTCTTGCGCGGCAATGGGCTTTGACGAAAATTGGTACAAGGAAAATGTAGCACCCGTTGAAAAACCGGCACCGGACGGCGGCGGGCAAGCGCCGAATGCCGGCATGGCCAATCCGGCATCGGTTTATTGTATCGATCAAGGCGGCAAATTGGAGATTCGCGAAGGCGACGGCGGGCAATACGGCGTTTGCGTGATGCCCGATGCCACCGAATGCGACGAATGGGAATTTTTCCGCACGCAAAAATGCGGTGTTGACGGCACAAATAATGTCGGCGCGGCGCCCGACGATCAAGTTTGCGGCCGGGAAAATTGTCATGGCTTGGACATTAAATGCGGGTCCAATCCGGCCGAAATTTGCACCATGGAATATCGATTGGGCGACAAATGTCTGCGTTATGTGAATTGCGGCATTGTTGACGGCGTTTGTCAAGAAATTAAGAACGCGGCGTTTGACGCGTGCAAAGTCTGCGTCCAAAAATGCGAAACCGATTTTGCCAACGATCCGCAAAAATCTTTTGATTGCGAAAGCAACTGCGAGTAGAAAAATATGGAATATATCGACAGAATATACGGAAAAACGGAGATTAACGATCCGGCGATATTGGAATTGGTCGGTTGTCCGACAATTCAGCGGCTGAAAAAGATTGACCAGGCCGGATACTTCACGCCTTTCTACCCGGGAACCGAGCAGAGTAGGTTTGAACATTCAATGGGGGTTTATTTGCTGTTGAAAAATTATGGTGCACCAATCGAAGAACAGATTGCCGGACTGATCCACGATGCGTCGCATTCGGCGTTTTCGCATTGCGTGGATTATGTTTTGGCTGCGGGATCGGAATCCGAGCAAAGCCATCAGGATAATGTTTTCGATGAATTCGTGCGGCGGTCGGAAATTCCGTCGATACTGAAAAAATATTCAATCGATCCGGAATATATTCTTGACCAAACCAATTTCCCGCTTGAAGAAACCGATTTGCCCGATCTTTGCGCGGACCGCATCGATTATTCTCTGCGCACCGCGCGGGTTTTCGGCGAAATCGAAAGCGCGGATTATTTTTTGGAGAATCTGGAAGCGGAAAAGCAAAAATGGGTTTTTAAAGACTTTGAAAGCGCCAAAGGTTTCGCGAAGATGTTTTTTAAAATGAACGCGAGGTATTATTCCGGTCTGTTTTCCGCGGTAATGTTCCGCGCGGTGGGCGATTATCTGCGTTACGCGCTGGAAAAGGGATATATCAACGAGGCCGATTTGTATTCCACGGATGAGGAAGCGCTGGCCAAGATCGCGCGGTTCCACGACAAGGACGGGGAATTGTCAAAATTGTTCGACCGGATGAACAATAAAATCGGATTCAGAAACGATCCCGCCGACTATGATGTCTTAGTCGCTTGCAAGTCGCGCGCGGTCGATCCGCTGTTTCGCGCGGCCGGGGTTGTTAAAAGAGTTTCGGAAGCCGACGGCGAATGGAAAAAGATATTGGAAGCCGAATCCAAGCCCAAAACCTATTTCATCAAATTCGACAAATGAAATGTTCTGATTGACATAAACTTTGGCATGGGGTAAATTAAAGTTAATCTTAAGATAAACTTTATGGAAACAAAAAATCAAATAATCGGCCTTAAAGAATTGCGCGAAAATACGGATTTTTATATTAACGCCGTTAAAAATGGCGGGTCTTTCGTCGTGGTCAGGAAGTCAAAGCCAGTTTTCAGAATATCCTCCGCGGATGAAGACGAGGGTTTATGGGAAACGGCGATTGATTTTACCAAAATCAAAAAGGGTGGTGTTCATATTGATGAAATTTTATCTCGTATTTGAATATGGTTGATAAAATTCGGAAAGCTTTGGATAAATTATCGTCCAAAGAAAGAAAAGCCATTGATGGTTTGCTGGTTAAGATGAAGAATGGGCAATTTGACGGTTTGGATTGGAAAAAATTGAAAGGACGGGATGGCATTTACAGGGTTCGGAAAGGCGAAATTCGAATAATTTACCGATTGGATGCAAGCGGCGGTATTGTTGTATTGGAAATTGGCAGAAGAAATAACAAGACCTATAATTTTTAATTAAAAAACATTTACGATTGGAATCTGTTTGTAAATTGAAATTTATGCAAGATATTCTGATTCAAGCGCTTACGCTGGCGTATGGAAGCACCGGGATTGTCGGGGTGGCGGCTTATTGGCCGACGATAAAAGACCTTTGGCGCGGGAAACCGAGCGCCAATGTGTCGTCTTATTTTATCTGGGTGGCGACAAACGGCATTACTTGGTTGTACGGATTGTTGATCTTGAAAGATATTCCGTTTATTTTTGTTTCAAGTTTATATTTGTTTGCCAACGGACTCACATTATTTATGCGGTTAAGATTAAGAAAAAAGTAATTTATTATGGCCAAGAAGAAATTTTACGCGTATAAAGCGGGGGATGAAAAAGGCGTCACGGACAATTGGAACGAGTGCGCCGAGATTGTGGGCGGGCAATCGGGAGCGAGATACAAGTCGTTTGAAAGCGAAGGCGAGGCGCGGCGATGGCTGGACGCGGGCGCGGATTACGCGACCAAGCACATTGCTCTTGAGCCGGGGATTTATTTTGACGCGGGCACGGGCGGCGGCAACGGCGTGGAAATCAGCGTTACCGACAGCCGGGGGCACGGCTTGCTTCATCGGGTTTTGCCCGAAGACGAATTGAGCGCGCGCGGCCATTACCTGCTTGAACGCGGACGGACGAATAATTTCGGCGAGCTTTTGGCGTGCAAATACGCGTTGCAAATCGCGCTGGAAACCGGGATGGAAAAAATTTTTGGCGACAGCAAATTGGTGCTGGATTTTTGGTCCAAGGGACATATTAAAAAAGAAATGGACGGCGAGACAATCGCGCTGGCGAACGAAGTCGCTAAATTGCGGCGGAAATTTGAACGGCTCGGCGGCCAAATCGGGCGAATTTCCGGCGGCGCCAACCCCGCGGATCTGGGATTTCATAGGGGATGAGGCATTTTATCGGATAATTGGATATTGACATAATATTTGAATTTTTCAGGGGTTGAACCCCTGCTTTTTGTGTTTTCCGAAAGCGCAAGAGGCGGATGATATGGGGGGTGATAATTTTGGGGCTCATCTTGCGTTGTGCAATACTCAAACTTGTCTAAGTTCACATACACATTGTTGACTTTGGAGGGTAAAAGGAGTAGATTTAAACTGAACCCGACAGGAGGGTGCGTTTTTTTGAGGAAGCGAGAATTTAGCGAAATCTATGGAAGAAATATCCGTGGCGGCGCACGCCGCGTTTGAAATCGGGGGCATTACCGTTACCAATACCGGTTTTTGGATGATTTTGCTGGCAATCGGCTTGGCGGTGTTTTTGCCGTTGGTTTTCGCGAAGGCGAAAATTGTTCCCGGCAAAATCCAGAATTTTTTGGAATTCATTTTGGAAACATTTTTGAATTTTTGCGATTCCATTACCAATTCGCGCAAAAAAACTTTGGAAATTTTTCCGTTCGCGATGACCTTATTTTTGTTCATTTGGGCGGCCAATTTGGTGGAGTTGATTCCCGGATTGGGATCGTTTTCCATTTTGCGCGCGCCGAGCTCCGATTTGAATTTCACCGTTGCTTTGGCGGCGCTGTCGATGTTTTATGTCAACTATTTGGCGTTGAGAAATTTGGGGCTTGTTCCGTATTTGGGCAAGTTTTTTAATTTTAAGAGTCCGGTGTTGTTGTTCGTAGGGCTGTTGGAGCTGATGGGCGAATTTACCCGCATTATTTCGCTGTCAATGCGGCTTTTCGGCAATTTGTTCGCCGGCGAGGTTCTGTTGATCGTGGTATCCACGGGCATCCACTGGTCGCTGGCATATTTAGTGCCTCTGCCGTTTTTGGGATTGGAAACTCTGGTGGGATTTTTGCAGGCGTTTATATTTTCATCGCTGGTAGTGGTGTTTTATTCAACGGCTACGGAAGCGCATGCGTAATAAATCAAAATTAAAAAATCAAAATGGAAAATGGCAATTTAAAGTTTAAAATTAAAGATACAAAGACATTTTAAATTTTACATTGTAATTTTGATTTTTGATTTTTACATTTTAAATTTATGAATATGTTGGCGCGGGCGATGGTGTTGGGATTGGAATTGGGCTTTTTGATTGCGATTCCTTTGATAGTTTTTCTGATTTTGGGGTTGTGGCTTGACCGGAAATTTGATACAATGCCGCTGTTTGTGATAGTATGCTTGTTGGCGGGGTTTGCCGCGGTGATTATCGAGGTTAAGCAAGTAATTTTACCGTTTCTTGAAAAAAGGTCAAAAAAGAATGATAAATTATAAATTATCATTGATAAATTTAATTAAAAAAACATGGAACTGGAAACAATGAAGCAATTGGCCGCGGCGCTGGCGATCGGCATTGGCGCTATCGGCCCCGGATTTGGTATCGGCTTGATCGGCAAGGGCGCGATGGAGGCGATTGGACGCAATCCGGAAGCGTCGGGCAAGATCAGCACGAATATGATTTTGGCCATCGCGTTCACGGATGCCATCGCGATTTTCGCGCTGGTGGTGGCATTGATTATTATTTTCATTTAGTTTTCGCGGAGTTTTGTTCTCCGCGGTTTGCCGCGCAATCGGCGGAGCAAACCATGGAGCGCAAAAGTAATTTTCAATTTTCAATTTTCCCGCCTTCGCCAAGGCTACGGCGGGCAAGCAATTTTCAATCAAATCACAATGTTTCAATGTTGCAAATGAAATGCGAATTTGGCATTTTATTTGAAAATTAATTCAATTGGAACATTCATTGAAAATTGGAATTTGAAAATTGGAATTTGTAAGATTATGGAAGGAGGTTTGGGCATTGATCCCAGAATTTTAATCGGCAATATCGCCACTTTTATCGTTTTGGCGGTGATCTTGAAAAAATACGCCTATCGGCCGTTTTTGGCGATTTTGGAAAAACGGCGCAAAGAGATCGCGTCGGGAGTGGCCAAGGCCGAAGAAGCGGAGAAATCGCTGGTAAAAATCCGCGCGTTGGGCGAGGAAGTGAAATCGGCGGGCGAAAAAAGGGCCAAGGAGCTGATTGCCGAAGCGCAAACAAAAGCCCAAAGCCATGCCGCCGCGATTTTGGCCGACGCCGAAGAAGAAAAAAAGCGGATAGTTGAAAACGCGCGCGCCGCCGCGGAAAAAGAGCGGGGCCGGGAGCGGGAACGGCTTTCCCGCGAAGCGCTTGATTTGGCAATGGCCGTTTCGGAAAAATTTTTGGCGCAAAAACTCACCAAAGACCAAGATCGGAAATTGATTGAGAAGCTGGCCGCGGAATTATAGCACCAAGATTATCTTGCGATATGAACAGTAAAAAAGCGATTAAAATTTGGACCGCGGCATTGATCAAAGAATGTTTTGGAAAATCCGCCGCCGAGCAAAAAAAAGTGATTTTGCGCCTGAAAGAGGTTTTGCGCGCCAAGAAAAGGGATTACCTTCTGGGAAAAATCGTGAGTAATGCCTTGGGGGAAATGAAAAAACGGGCGAAATTTGAAATTGTTTTCGCGCGGGAGCAACCGGCGGAAGTTTCCGCCAAACTTGAAAAAATTTTGGGGGGCCGGATGGAGAACGGCGAAGACGCCGATGTGAGGATCGATCCGTCAATTGTCGGCGGATTTATCGCCGCCACGGACAAATATTTGATTGACGCGTCGATAAGAGGGCAATTGGAACAACTTGGAAAAAATTTTTAATTTGAAATTTTATGGACAAAATAGAACAATTCAAACGCCAGTTGGAAACCGCCGCGCCATCGGCCAAAATTGACGAGATCGGCCATGTGGTTGAAGTAGGCGACGGCGTGGTCAAGGCATCGGGGCTGATGAATGTGGAAAATTTTGAGATGGTTGAATTTGAAAAAGCGCGCGCTTTCGGGTTGGCGCTTAATCTGGAAGAATATGAAACCGGCATTATCGTTTTGGGGCCGGATGACGCCATCAAGGAAGGCGATGTGGTGAAACGCACCAAAAAAACGATTTCCGTGCCGGTGGGTCCGGAGCTTGTCGGGCGCGTGGTGGATCCGCTGGGCCGTCCGGTTGATGGCAAGGGGCCGATCGGCGCCAAGGAAACCTACCCGATCGAACGCCCTGCCCCCGGAGTGATTGACCGCCAGCCGGTGGACCAGCCGTTGCACACCGGAGTTTTGGCGGTTGACAGCCTGGTGCCGATCGGGCGCGGACAGCGAGAACTTATTCTGGGCGACCGGGGATTGGGAAAGACCGCGATCGCGATTGATATGATTATCAATCAAAAAAATGAAAAGAATCGTCCGATTTGCGTTTATGTCGCTTGCGGCCAGAAAAAATCAAAAATCAAGCGTTTGGTAAAAACATTGGAAGATGCTGGCGCGATGGAATACACCATTGTGGTGGCGTCATTTGCCGACGATCCGGCCAGCTTGCTTTATTTGGCTCCCTACACCGGGTGCGCGATGGGCGAATGGTTCCGCGATCACGGACAAGACGCGGTGGCGGTTTATGACGATCTAACCAAGCAGGCGTGGGCATGGCGCGAGGTTTCTCTGGTTCTGCGCCGTCCGCCGGGCCGCGAAGCTTATCCGGGCGACATTTTTTATCTTCATTCCCGCCTGCTGGAGCGCGCCGCGCGCCTTTCGGAAAAATTGGGAGGCGGCTCGCTCACCGCGTTGCCGATCGTGGAAACTCAAGCCGGCGATATCTCCGGATACATTCCGACCAATGTGATTTCCATTACCGACGGCCAGATATTTTTGAATTCGGCGCTTTTTTATAAAGGCCAGCGCCCCGCGATTGATGTGGGGACTTCGGTGTCGCGCGTGGGCGCCAAGGCCCAGACCGCCGCGGTCAAAAAAGTGGCCGGGACGCTCAAGCTTGATCTGGCGCAATTTCAAGAACTGGAAAGATTTTCGGAATTTACCGAAGAACTTGACGCGCAAACGCGCCAGCTGTTGGAGCGCGGCAAGCGCATGCGCGAACTTTTAAAGCAGGCTGATTTGCGGCCGTTGTCGTTTGAAAAAGAAACGGCGATGATTTTTGCCGGAGTGAAGGGATTTTTGGACGATGTGCCGATGGAAAAAATCGGCGAATTTAAAGAAAATTTGCTTAAAGAAATTGGCGTTGGCGAAAAAGAAATTTTGGCGAAAATTCGCGAGACCCGGGAATTAAACAGCGACGCTGAAGCCAAGCTTGAGGAAGTGATCAAGAACGCCAAGAAGGCAAAAAATTAAATCCAAAGTTCAATGGAATTAAAAGAAATCCGTCTTAAAATCCAATCGGTTTCCAACATTTGGAAATTAACCGGCGCGCTGGAAACGCTGTCGGCGTTGAAGATGAAAAAGGCGCAGAAATACGCGCTGGCTTCCCGCCCTTTCGCGCAAAGAATGGGGCGGCTCGTGCGCCGGATGGAGCCGACCCTGAAAGACAAGGTCCGCTTGCGCAAGCGGAAATTGCGCGACGCGCTGGCGGTGGTAATCGCTTCGGACCGGGGATTTTGCGGATCGTTCAATCAGAATATTTTGAAGCGCGCGCAAGAGGAAATTGAAAAATTGGAAGAAAAATCAAATGTCGCGATTTTACCGGTGGGGAAGAAAGCGGTTTCGTTTTTTAAAAAACGGCAAAGGAATTTTGATCATTTTCTAACCGGCATCGGCAATTTCGGTTCTCTGGAAGAGATAAAACCGATGTCGGATTTCATCATCAAATCCTATATTGAAAACCGTTATCAGCGCGTTTATCTGATTTGGACCGATTTTATTTCCACCTTTTGCCAAAATCCGAAAACAATCCAGTTGTTGCCGCTGGAATGGGATGAATTGAAAGAGTTTGCCGGCGAGGCCGAAGATGCCGCCGAAAACGCGGAAACGAAAATTGAACCGTCGGCCGATATGCTGGTGAAAGAGATTATTCCCCAGCTGGTGATGTATTTGATCTACCAGTGCGTTTTGGAGAGCAATGCCTCCGAACATTCCGCGAGAATGACGGCGATGCGCAACGCCTCGGACAACGCGCGGGAACGGGTGGGCGAATTGACGCTGGCCTACAATAAAGCGCGCCAGGAACAAATTACCAATGAGGTTTGCGAAATATCATCGGCGAAAGAAGTCCTTGGATAAAAAGAAATTTCCAATTTTCAATGAATATTCCAAATTCCAATGTTGCAAACAAAATATAAATACGCATTTCGTTTGATTCATTAATGCATCGAAAATTCAATGAAAATTGAAAATTGAAAATTTTATAAAATTTTTATGGCTAAAATTACACAAATCATCGGTCCGGTGGTGGATGCGGAGTTTGAAGAAGGAAAATTGCCGGCATTGGGAGGGGCGCTTGAAGTTTCCGGCAAGAAATTGATTTTGGAAGTTCAGCAGTATCTGGGCGGCAACACCGCGCGGTGTTTGGCGATGGGCCCCACTGAAGGGTTGCGGCGCGGACAAGAAGTGAAAGATACCGGCACGCCGATCACGGTACCCACGGGCAAAGCGGCGCTGGGACGCCTTTTTGATGTGCTGGGCAATCCCATTGACGGGATGGGCGAAGTCAAAAGCGAGAATCGCTATTCGGTGTTTCGCGAGGCGCCCGATTATGTCCAACAAAAGGGCGAAGTGGAAATTTTGGAAACCGGGGTTAAGGCGCTGGATTTGCTGTGCCCGATGCCCAAGGGCGGCAAAATCGGATTGTTTGGCGGCGCGGGCGTGGGCAAGACGGTGCTGATTCAAGAGCTTATCCGCAATATCGCCAAAGTGCATAAAGGGGTGTCGGTGTTTGCCGGCGTGGGCGAGAGAACGCGCGAGGGCAATGACATTTATTTGGAAATGAAAGAAAGCAAAACGCTGGACAACACGGTGCTCTTTTTCGGCCAGATGTCGGATCAGCCCGGGGTGCGTTTTCGGGTGCCGTTTTCGGCGGTGGCGGTGTCGGAGTATTTCCGCGATGAGGAAAAAAAGGATGTGTTGCTGTTTGTGGATAATGTTTTCCGCTTTGTCCTGGCGGGTTGCGAGGTGTCGGCGCTGATGGGGCGCATTCCATCGCAAACGGGCTATCAGCCGACATTGTTTACCGAAATGGGATCATTGGAAGAAAGAATCACTTCCGGGCAGAATGGCTCCATCACTTCGATGCAAGCGGTCTATGTGCCCGCCGACGATTATACCGATCCGGCGGTGGTGGCGATCTTTTCCCACCTTGACTCCTCGCTGGTGTTGAGCCGCAATGTGGCGTCACTGGGCCTTTTTCCGGCGGTGGATCCGCTGGCGACCACTTCGTCGATTTTAAATCCCCACATTGTGGGCGAACGGCATTATCGCGCGGCTTCGGGCGTGGCGCAGATACTCCAGCGCTATAAAGAATTGCAAGACATCATTGCCATTTTGGGAGTGGAAGAACTATCCGATGAAGATAAGTTGACCGTCAATCGCGCGCGCAAGATACAAAAGTTTTTGACCCAGCCGTTTTTCGTGGCGGAGGTATTTTCGGGCAAGCCCGGCAAATATGTGAAGCTTGAACAGACCATTGAAGGATTTGAAAGGATAATTTCCGGCGAGTTTGACGATCGTCCCGAATCGGATTTCTATATGAAAGGTGGCATTGAAGAAGTAATGGGAAGTTAAAAATTATGGATTTGGAAATTATTACGCCCAAGGGGATTGAATTTTCCGGCGATGCGGAAAAAATAATTCTGCCCACGCGAAGCGGCCAGATTGCGGTTTTGCCCGATCACGCGCCGTTGATTTCGGTTTTGAAGGCCGGCAGGATGAAAATCCATACCGCCGGCAAAGAAATTGAAAAAGAGATTGAGGGCGGTATTTTGGAGGTGGAGAAGAAAAAAACCGTGATCTTGTTAAAAAAATTCTAACATATATAAAAAATCAGCCCTTGCCGGCTGGTTTTTTTATAAAAATATGGTGAGTTTATTTCCCCAAAACGGATTGTTTTATCAGCTTTTCGAGAAACAAGCCGAACTGCTCGGTCAGGCTTCGGATATATTGTCGGTTTTGATGAATGACGGCCACAATCTTAGAGAAGTTTGGCTTAATCTGAAAAATCTGGAACGGGAAGCGGACAGCGTGGGCCACGAGGTTATGGATCATTTGCGCAAGAATTTCATCACGCCGCTGGAAGGCGAAGACATTGATCTTTTGCGGCAAAATCTTGACGATATTATCGATTTCATTGAAAGATCGGTTAACCGGCTCTATGTTTACAAAATTTCCCTTCCGTTCCCCAACGAAATTGCCGAATATGTGAAAATTATCGCCGCCGCCGCCAACGAAATCAAAGAAGGAATCAAGGAAATCAAGGATGTTAAAAAATACCGCGACAGTCTGCATAAAAGGTGCGCCAGGCTCAACGAGCTCGAGAACGAAGGCGACGAGATCAATCGCCGGGCGCTGGGCGGATTGATGAATTCTCCGTGCGCGGATTGCCGCCGGGTGATGGAAGTGATTAAGTTGAAAGAGATTTATGAAACTTTGGAAAATGCCATTGATTGCTGTGAAAATGTCGGCAATATGTTTGAATCCATTATGATCAAAAATCAGTAGGTTCAAGTTTGGCGGTTTGGTCATCAAGCGATTATATGACTCCGGAATTTTTATTTATTGTTCTCATAATTGCCACTGCGTTGATTTTCGATTGCACCAACGGCATGCACGATGCCGCCAACTCCATTTCCACAATCGTATCCACGCGAGTGCTATCGCCCAAACAGGCGGTCGTTTGGGCCGCGTTTTTTAATTTTGCGGCATTCGCGATTTTTGGCACCGCGGTGGCCCATACCATCGGCGCCGGCATGATTGACATCAAGACCGTTACTCCGATGGTCATTTTTTGCGGCTTGATCGGCGCGATCGGATGGAATCTGTTCACTTGGTATATCGGCTTGCCCACCAGTTCGTCGCACGCGCTTATCGGCGGCTACGCCGGCGCGGCTGTGGCTCATGCCGGCCTTACCGCGATCATTGCCGGCGGATGGACCAAAACTCTCGCGTTCATCATTTTGGCGCCGACGATCGGACTGGTATTGGGTTATGTTTTTAAAGTTGTTTCTTCCTGGGCGGCTTATCGGCGCACGCCCAGCGGCGTCAACAAATGGTCGCGGATTTTACAGCTGTTTTCGGCCGCCGCCTATAGTTTGGGCCACGGCGGCAATGACGCGCAAAAAACCATGGGCATTATCACCGGCCTGCTCTATACTAGTGGCTATCTTCAAACTTTCGCGATTCCTTTGTGGGTTGTTTTGTCGGCGCACGCGGCAATCGCCTTGGGAACTTTGAGCGGCGGTTGGCGCATTGTGCGCACCATGGGATCCAAAATCACCAAATTGAAACCCTTGGACGGTTTTTGCGCCGAAAGCGCCAGTGCTATCAGTATTTTCGCGGCCACGCATCTGGGCGTGCCGGTGAGCACCACGCATGTTATTACCGGCGCCATCTCTGGAGTGGGCGCCGCCCGGCGTTTGAGCGCGGTGCGCTGGAATGTGACGCTAAATATCGTTTGGGCCTGGTTTTTTACCATTCCCGGCGCCGCTTTTATCGGCGCGGTATCTTTTTTCTTTTTCACCAATTCGTAAAATTCGCGTAAAAAAAGAAGTACCTTGCGGTACCTATGTGGGCAGAAAAATCATCTTGATCTTACCGGTATCATTATCTTTAACCAGCACCCTTCTGATGATTATCTTTCCATCTTCATTGGCTGTCGTTAGACATGGTCCACCGAAGGCTCTGTCTATAACAGGATTTTTACTCTGAAGGTCTATCGCAGATGCCACCTCTTCAATATCTGATTCATTGTAGATGCCAAAGATTGGCTCGTTTCTCGTGGAGATATAAGTCATGTTTGTGATACCATTCTCAAAAAAATATTGCATGACTTTGGGTCCTGTGACATTCTCTACTGGCCATATATTTACTACTGCTCCAATATAGGCAGTTATATATTCTCCTGGGATGTTGGGAGAGAATTTTTCGACCACCTTGTATTCCACCGATTGCGCGCTAGAGCTCATAAAAATCAGAAAGAGCACCAGAAAACCAACAAATTTATTCACAAGATTCACCTCGGATTTAGTATAAGCATATTTTTGGGAAAATGTCAAGGTTGAAGAAAGCGCGGGTTTTTGGTATGGTGGGAGATGCCAACAATGTTAAAATGATACGGCTTGTTATTTTTGATTTTTCCGGCACTTTGGGGTATTATGATCCCGCCGCGCATCGGCGGGTGTTTGAAAAGCTGAAAGAATTCAATTTGCCGGTTGACGAAGAAAAAGCGGCCGCGAAACTGTCCGAAGTTTTGCCGGATTATTTTTCGCACGCCAAAAGTTGGCAAGAGGTTGCCGACAAGATCATTCAAAAGCTGGGGATTGTTTTGGAACTTGACCGGCGCGAAGCGCTGGCCGCGTTTTTGGAAAGAAAATTGGTTTGCAAACTGTTTGGCGATGCCAAAGAAGCGCTTGACCTTCCTCAAGACAAGGTGATTCTGACTTTAAGCGCCAAATTCGCGATTGCGGGGATTTCCCAACTGCGGCATTTTGAAATTTTTTCGCCCACCATCGGCGGGGTGCGGAAACCGGATTTGAAAGCGTTTCTGGCGGTGCTGGAAAAAATGAAGGCCGATCCCGAAGAAGCGGCGATGGTGGGCGACAGTTTGGAAAACGACATCCTGCCCGCGCGGGCGCTGGGCATCAAACCGATCTTGCTTGATAGAAAGGGAAATATTGAAATTGATGATCCGGCAATCACCAAAATATCTTCGCTGAAACAACTGAAAAAGTATCTTTAGCCGGCATTTTGTTTTTAATTTTGATATTTGAATTTATTTGGAAATTGAAAATTGATTATTGAAAATTGCGCGTAATCGCGCATTGGGCCCGTAGTAGAGTGGTAGCACGCTACATTCGCATTGTAGAAACGGGAGTCCGATTCTCCCCGGGTCCACCCTAAGATAATTTGAAGATCGCACAGGTTAATCCTGTGCGATTGCGTATATGGCCGAGTTTGAATTTGAAATAATAAAACAGGATAAAAATTCGCGGGCGCGGGCGGGAGCGATCCATACGCGCCGGGGAGATATTGAAACGCCATATTTCGTGCCGGTGGGGACTTTGGCGTCGGTGCGCGGTTTGGATTCATCCGACCTTCAAATGCTGGGCGCGCAATGCGCGCTGATCAACACTTATTATTTGCATTTAAAACCGGGCGACGAAACGATCAAAAAATTGGGCGGAACTCACAAATTTATGAATTTTGGTTTGCCTTTGTTTTCGGATTCGGGCGGCTTTCAGGCGTTTTCCCTTGGTTTGGCGCGCGAGCACAACATCGGCAAGATCGGCAATTTTTTCCCCGAAGAGACTGTTGAGGTCAAACCTCAACAGGATTTGCCAAGAGGTGAAAATCTCACCAAGATTACCGATAAGGGCGTGGAGTTTAAATCAATCTATGACGGATCGCGGCATTTTTTCGATGCTAAGAAATCGATGGAAATCCAATCCAATCTGGACAGCGATATCATTATGGCGTTCGACGAGTGCACCTCGCCGCTTTCGGATTATGATTATACCAAGATCGCGATGGCGCGGACTCACGATTGGGCCAAGCAATCGCTGGAATACCACAATAAAGACCAGGCAATCTACGGCATAATCCAGGGCGGTTATTTCAAGGATTTGCGCGATATTAGCGCGAAATTTATCAATGATCTGCCTTTTGACGGGATTGCCATTGGCGGGTCGCTGGGAAAAACAAAAGCGGATATGCACGAAATTATTGATTGGGTGATTCCGCAATTGGACGGCAGACCAAGGCATTTGCTGGGAATTGGCGAGATCGACGATATTTTCGAGTCTGTGGAGCAAGGAATCGACACTTTTGATTGCGTGGCCGCCACGCGCAATGCCCGCCGGGGATGTTTATTCATCCTGCCGGAATCGGGCGGAAGTTTGGCCAACAAATTCCGCCTCAACATTTCCGGCGCGAAATATAAAAACGACGGCGATCCGATTGACGCAAACTGCCATTGCCCGGTATGCGGAAATTACTCCCGCGCCTATTTGCATCATTTGCATAACGCGCGCGAATTAAGTTATTTTCGCCTGGCGACGATCCATAATTTATGGTTTATGCTCCGCCTGATGGAAAAAATCCGGGAAAGCATAAAAAACGGCAGATTCGCAGAGTTGGAAAAAGAATGGCTGGGATAAAAATAATGGACAAAAGTTAATAATTTTGCTATTAAATTGGTGTTTGCGATTTTTGTGTTTGTTTATCGCCGAGGTAGCCAAGTCGGTCACGGCGGATGACTGAAAATCATCAGATTCCGGTTCGATTCCGGACCTCGGCACCAGACAATGCTGGTTCAAGCGGCCGGGAGGAGGTGCTTGAAAAACAACCCAAAAGCCGCCGATTTTTTCGGCGGTTTTTTAAACCTCTTGATAATATTTTGCCAGCGTTTAAAATGAATTATTAGATAATAAAAACGCCGGTGTTATGCCGCTGTATCGGGACCAAAATGGCGGAGGCGAAATCAAAGCCGTTGTTTTGGCGGGCGGCCGCGATAGTGCCGGCAAAAAAATGGAGCAGAAAAAAACAAGTTTTTTTGGAAGAATCGGCGAATTTTTGAAAACGGATAAAACAATCAAGATCGTTGGATTGGCGGTTTTGGGACTGGCGGGCATTTATTTGGCGATCAATCTTTCGAGAACCGCGTTGCCGATCGTATCGCCTGCGCCGCCGGAATATTATAAAGCGTCCGAATGTCGGGAAAACTACGCCGTTTCCGGCAATGCCCTGTCGGTGTCGCCGCAAGTGTCTTTGCCAATGGCGGAAAGCGGCGGCGGAATCTCCGGTCTTTTTTCGTTCAGAAACGCGGCGAGCCTCGCCGATGATGACGGCGGCGGCGCGGGCGGCACCGCCGAAAATTATGAGACGGCCGAATATCATATTGATTACGAAAGCCGCGATCTCAAAAAAACCTGCAATGCCATCGGCGGGCTCAAGCCACGCTCGGAGGTGGTTTTTGAGAATGCCGTTGAGTCCGACAAATATTGCCGTTACACTTTCAAGGTCCAGCGCGCCAGGGTGGAAGAAATATTGGGCTTTCTCAAAGGCTTGAATCCCAAAGATGTTACTGAAAATATTTACACGATCCGGGAGCGGCTCGAGGACTACACCGGCCAGATTGATATTTTGGAAAAGAAACTGGCGGTAATTGAGGACACCTTGGATCGCGCGAATACTGCCTATGACGGAGTGTCGGAACTGGCCACGGAAAAGAGCGACGCCGAAACTCTGTCCAAAGTCATTAACAATAAGATCAATACCATCAAGCAATTGACGCAGGAGCGGCTAAATACCGCCGCCCAGCTTGAACAGTTGCGCCGGTCAAAATTAATGCAGACCGATAAACTCGACTACACCTATTTTAATGTTTATGCCCGCGACAATTCATATTTTGATTGGCAGGGTATTAAGGATTCGTGGCAAGCGGTGGTGAAAAACACAGTCGGCGGATTCAACCGGATCGCGCAAAATATCAGCGTCAATCTGGTAATTTTCTTGCTGGATATTTTACAATATGCGATTTACGGTATGGTGTTGTTGATCGCCGCTAAATATTTTTGGAAAGCGGCCAAATCCATTTGGAAAAAATAATCGCTGGCCAGTGAGTGCGTTTAAAAGCCAAAAAAATCAAAAGGGTCCGACCCTTTTTAAAACAAAAAATGAAAACAAAAATTTTAATTTTGCTTACTGTTGTTTTGCTGGCGATCGCTGTTGCGGCCGGTTTTTTCCGGCTGTCTGCGCCAAAACCGCCTGCTTCCGATGGCAATAAATCCTTACCAACCGTTGGGGACGGAGACGAAACGCCGCCCGCGCCGCCGGAACCGGAAACAATTGCGCCTTTGCGCCTTGATTACGAGTTGAAGAATTTTGGCCCCGGGCAAAACATCACCCTTTCTTATTTTTTTGAAAGAAAACAAAATTGCATTCGCAGTGCCGCTTATTTGGGCGTCGCGAAACTGGCATCATCGGACAACCGGTTCAATACCCAATATGCGAAATTTGCCGCATATGAAGATAACGGCGAATTGGGTCTTAGCACATGGACCAATGAAGAAGGCTTGGCGTTTGACGATGCGATTCCATATTTTAACGATATGAATGTGCCGCTGTTTGTAAGTGAATTGTTTATCGCCGCGGGCAAGAATTTCAACGATGAAGATTATTGGCAGTCGGGTGCTCCTATAATTTTAAAAGATGTGGTTTTCGGCCGGTCGAAAGGAAACTATTCAATAATTTACCAGGGCCAGGACGCCGCTGCGGTTGTCCCCTGCACCAAATTTAAAATTGTCGGCAAGACTACGAATATGGACGGATATTTCAATGTTTGCGTGGCAAAAAAAATTAACGAAGTCAATCTGCCTTTTGTGGTGTATGTGAAATTTGAGAGCGAGCAGGGGCCGCAGTGGCAATTGAAAGGCGTGGCGGCGGAAGAGAGCGGCATTGCATGGACGCCGCAGTGTTTAGAGGTAGCTGGATGCCCCTATGTCGCTGAACCGGCGGCAACCGAAAGAAGCCGATGCGCCGGGCAGATTGAGCCGAAAACCGGCCCAAACGGATGTGTTGAAGAATACCGGTGCGTGTCTGAAACCGATCAAGCCGAAAACGCGATTATGCGCGCGCAAAATCCGGATTGCGCGATTGACCAAAAACTTTTGGAAAAATATCTTGCTTGCCGTAAAAATAATCAGCCCAATTACGATCCGGTAAAATACGGTGACGACGGCTGTTTGCAGGACATCAAATGCCGCCCCTGATATATAAAAAGGGGGGTTGGCCTTTTTCCGTTTCAGAGGGTTGGACCCTCTGGAATTTCAGCACGGCGAGAGTTGAAATTTCCGGCGAGTAGCCGGGTGCGCAAGGGTGCGCAAGTTTTTGACAAGATATTGACCGGGATGATAGAATCAAACCGTTAAACAAAATTATGGATGATCAAACAAAAGCAATTTTGGAAAAACTGAATGAGTTGGCGCAATCATACGCGAAAACAGACGGGAAGGTTGATGGTTTTAGCCGGCAAATTGACCAAAAAATTGATGCCTTGTCCGGAAGGACCGACGCAAAGATCGACGCGATGGGCAAGCAAACCGATGTAAAGATTGCTGAAATGGGTAAACAAACGGATGCAAAGATTGCTGAAATGGGTAAGCAAACCGATGCAAAGATTGACGCGATCAGTAAACGGACTGATGAAAAAATCGCGATTTTCACCGGTGAAATCAAGCGGCATTTTGGTGTTTTGGTTGAAAATTTGGATGATCAAATCAAGTTGATTGCCGAGGGGCATATTGATACCAATCGTCGCTTAGACGGCATTGATAATAGATTGAATATTGTGGAAGAAAAACTTGATTTTGTCAGTGAAAAAACGGTGGCTAATTCGCGTGATTTGGAAATCGTTAAAAAAGATTTAACATTCATCAAGCAAGATCTCAAACGCAAAGTGGACTATGATGAATTTTCGGCGTTGGAAAAGCGGGTGTTGGCGTTGGAAAACCGCCAGCAAAAAGAACGGGTGATTTGACACTGGCGGGAGGAGGTGTTATTATCAAGGCAGTCCGATGAAAATCGGACATTAGTTTTAATTTAAAATGTAAAAATCAAAAATCAAAATGACAATGCGAAATTTAGAATTGGATAATTTTTAAATTCATTCAATTTAATATTTTTCCGCCAAAGGACGGATGCGCCTATGGCGCAAATTATCATTTTTCATTTTAATTTTTAAATTTTACATTTACTATCGTGGATTTAAAATCATTCGCGTCGGCGGTAAACCAGCTGTCGCAAGAAAAAGGCCTCGCGGCGGAAAAAATTATTGAAAGCATTGAAACCGCGCTGGCGGCGGCTTACAAAAAAGAATACGGCGAGAAAAGCCAGATAATCAAAGCCAAGCTTGATACCAAAACGGGGCAGGCGGATTTTTGGCAAGTGAAAGTTGTGGTGGATGAAACGATGATTTTTTCCGAAGCGGAGTTGGAAGCGATGAAATCCGCGGACGGGGAAACGGCAAAGCCAAGCGAGTCCGCGTCGGCGGGCGGGGCCGTACCCGGTCCGGAAGCGGAAAAAGTGAGATTCAATCCGGAAAAGCACATTATGTTTGAGGACGCGAAAAAAGAAAATTCTCAAGCGAAACCGGGGGACGAAATCAGAATTGATTTGGAACACAAACAGGATTTTGGCAGAATCGCGGCGCAAACCGCGAAGCAGGTGATCATTCAGAAAATCCGCGAGGCGGAAAAAGAAACGATTTTTGCCGATTTCAAGCTCAAAGAAGGCGAGATCATTTCGGGCACGGTGCAAAGGATTGAGGGCCGTTCGGCTTATATGGACATTGGCAAGACCACCGGCATTCTTAACCGCGAGGAGCAGGTTCCCGGCGAATTTTACCGGCCGGGCCAGCGTTTGAAAGCGTTCGTCCTCAAAGTGGAACAAACTTCCAAAGGGCCGATTATCTTTTTATCGCGCGCCTATCCCAAATTCGTGTCTAAGCTGTTTGAGCTGGAAGTTCCCGAAATTTCCGCGGGACAAGTGTTGGTAAAATCCATTGCCCGCGAGCCCGGTTCGCGCACCAAGATCGCGATGGCTTCCACGGTGTCCGAGATTGATCCGATCGGCGCGGCGGTGGGACAGAGAGGCACGCGGGTGAGCGCGGTAATCAACGAATTGGGAGGAGAGAAAATCGATATTGTGGAATATTCCGATGACACGCAAAAATATATCACCAATGCGCTGTCGCCGGCAAAAATAATGGAGGTGAGGATTTTGCCCAAAAATCGGGCGTTGGCGGTGGTCCCCGACGATCAGTTGTCGCTGGCAATCGGCAAAGACGGCCAGAATGTTCGTTTGGCGGCAAAGCTTACCGGTTGGAAGATTGATGTGCGCAGTCCGGAAAATTTAGGCGAGGCGCTGGCCAAGATTGAACAGGAAATTCAAGAGGAATCTGCTGGCGCCGGATTGTCTGTACCCGGCGATGAAATAACCGAAAGCGAGCCGAAAAGTTTGCCGGCGCCGGAGGAAGAAAAAGTTGAAACGCCGAAGAGCGAACAAGGACAAGAGCAAGAAGGCAAGAAAGAAGAAAAAAAAGCGAAAAAAGCCGATAAATCCAAAAAAACCGCGGCCAAGGCCAAAAAAAATAAAAAAAATGAATAAATACACCATCACCAAACTTCCCAAATCGCAAGTTGAAATCCATGTCGAAATTCCGGTTGAAAGTTTGGCCGAATTTCAACGCCGCGCATTGGAGGAATTTGCCAAAGAAGTCGAGATCGACGGGTTTCGCAAAGGAACCGCGCCAAAAGCAATGGTGGAAGCCAGAGTCGGCGCGCAAAAAATATTGGATCGCGCCGCGGCAATCGCGGTTGAAGATTCGTTTCCCAAGGCGGCGGCGGAGAACGGGATAGAACCGTTGGGTTATCCGGAGGTGAATATCTTGAAGCTGGCGCCGGGCAATCCGCTGGAATATAAAGCGGTGGTCGCGGTCTATCCGCGTCCGCAACTGGCCGATTATAAAAAAATTGCCGCCGAAGCGGAATTCAAAGCGCCGGAGATAACCGAAGAAGATATCAAACGCTTGAAAATGGAGAAGGAGCGGCATGAGCGCGAGCATTGGCGGCATAATCTGCTGGATATATTGGCGCAAAAATCCGAGGTTGAAATTCCCGAGGTGCTGATTCGCGGCGAAGCGCAAAAAACAATGGAGGAATTCAAAGAGAGAGTGCTTCGGATGGCGGGGATGGACTTTGCCGCTTACCTTAAAAAAATCGGCAAGACCGAAGAAGAAGTCAAAAATGACATCGCCAAAGACAGCGAAGCGAAAATCAAGAATTTTCTGATTTTGCAGGAGATTGCCAATGTTGAAAAAATTGAAATTGGCGATGATGAGGTTGCCGCGGCAATGGCAAAAATTCGCGGCGGCGGCGGGCAAGCCGCGCCAAGCGCCGAAGATGACGCTCAAACCAAAAATTATCTGCGCCAAGAGTTGCAAACCGAAAAAGTTTTTCAGCTCCTTGAAACAAATTTCAAGAAATAATAATTTAAAATGTAAAAATCAAAAATCAAAATGACAATGTAAAATGTTAAAATTATTTAACTTGGCATTTTACAATTTTTAATTGTCATTTTCCATTTTGATTTTTCATTTTTACATTAATTATGAATCTCATTCCTACCGTTATTGAAAAAACCCAATATGGCGAACGGGCCTATGATATTTACTCGCGTTTGCTCAAAGAAAGAATTGTATTTTTGGGCGGGCCGGTCAACGATGTGGTGGCGAATGCCATCATCGCCCAATTTTTGTTTCTGGCATCCAAAGACGACAAAAAGGATATTCAGCTTTATATCAACAGTCCGGGCGGATCGGTGACCGCGGGACTGGCAATCTACGACACGATGCAATATATCAAGTGTCCGGTATCCACGGTTTGCGTGGGTATGGCCGCCTCAATGGGCGCGGTATTGTTGGCGGCGGGAGCGAAAGGCAAGCGGTTTGCTTTGCCCAATGCCGAAATTATGTTGCATCAGGTGGCGGGCGGCGCGCAAGGGGTGGCCACGGATATTGAAATCAACGCCCGGCAGATCATTCGCATCAAAGAATCATTAAACAATATCATTGCCAAACATACCGGCCAGAAAATCGGAAAAATCACCCTTGATACCGATCGCGATTTTTATCTTACCGCCGACAGCGCCAAAGAATATGGGATTATTGATGAAGTGATACAAACGAAGGCGTAAAAACGAGATAATGAGGCCTCGCGGCCGAAAATTGGAAGGCTTAAAACAAATCCTGCCGAAAGCGGGATTTTTGGGTTTGGGGATTGCGCCATAAAAGAAATATGGTATGATGAAGGCGTAGTAAAGGTTAGATTGCAAATGTGTTATTCTAATCGTTCGCGTTGCGCCGATCCGGCATCAGCGCGGCCAATTATTTTGAACAAAAAAAATCGTGTTCTTTTGGTTTGCGCCGCCGCGATTTTCGCGTTTGCGGGTGTGTTTTCCGCTCATCAAGTGTCTGCCGGTTCAAGCCATAATGTCCGCGGTTGGGCTTGGTCGGAGAATATCGGCTGGGTGAGTTTCAATAGCGCGGATTCGGGTGCCGGCGGGGGCGCGGATTACGGGGTCAATATCGATCAAGTCGCGTGGACCATGTCAGGACATGCTTGGTCGGAGCATATCGGCTGGATTTCGTTTAATGTGTCGGATACGGCCGGTTGCGACGGGTGTTCGGGGAGCGCTTGTCAAGCAAAAGTCAGCCCGACTGCCGGCGGGGGCGGTCGCCATGAAGTGAGTGGCTGGGCTAAAGTTTTGGCTAATGGCGGCGGCTGGGACGGATGCGTTAGTTTGCGCGGTGCGAATTACGGCGTTTCCATTGATCCGGCAACGGGTGATTTTTATGGTTGGGCCTGGTCGGATATGGTTTTGGGTTGGTTGAGTTTCAACGGCGCGGATGCGGGCGCCGGCGGTCCGTATAAGGTATTTACAACAGCATCATTCGGGCCGATTGCCAAGATGGAGTGCGGCGGCAGTTCGTGCAGTTATGGTGTGTGCGACAATAGTCCGATCACGACATGGATTGCCTATCCGCCGACGCAACAATGTCCGATATGTATTTATTCCGTCGAAGATATTTCTGAAGGCAATGTTGCGTGCGCGTATTGGCAGTTGAGCGGACCGGCATCTTACAGCTATCTCGCGTCGGGTGCGGGGCAAACGATCAATTTGGGCGCGTTTGCCAATAAGATAGTCCCGGGAAATTATACCCTGTCGCTTACGGTGAGTGATACCGTGAGTTCAAATTGCGCCGCGGGAAACAGCAGTACTGCCACGCGCGCGATTACAATCAAAAAAGGGATAGATGCGGATTTCAAATGCACATTTGACAATCCATATGACGAAGAAGGAGAATATATCGAAAGCACGAATTGGCAAGATTGCACCAGCGCGGCCGGTAAAGCGGATTTTACCAAGAGGATTGCCAAAGGAGGCGTGTTGTATGTCAAAGATGTTTCGTCCTGCTCGGAAGAGGCGAGCGCGATCGTTAATTACAATTGGAAGTTCACGATCGACGGAGTTGTTGCCACCGCGAACGGCGAAATTGAGGATTTGATTATCGGCAAGGACAACAAAATCGAATTGAAATTGTTTGATAACGCCGGCAGGGAAAATTGTATGGATATTTCTTTCAGGGCGCGTTCGTTGCCCAAATGGGAAGAGGTGCCAATTTAACTTGCCGATAGTTTTAAAAAATATCTCGTGAGTTCATGCGCGGCGAAGTTGTTTTGCGGTCGGTTTTGAATTGGAAGCAAAATATGGCCAAAACGCGCCGTGGCCTTCGGGATGTTTAAGATTATGGATTTGCTATTTATTTTCCCATTGATCTTGGTGATTTGCGCCGCCGCTGCCGCGGGTTATTTCGCGCGGCAGGCGATTGCCAAGAAAAGAGCCGGCACGATTGAAAAGAATATTGCCGGCAAGCTGGCGAAAGCCAAAATTGAAGCGCAAAAATTGCAGGATGAAGCGCAGGCAAAAGCCCAGAAAATGATGGAAGATTCGCGCCAGGAAGTCAGCCGGCGCCAGAAGGAGATTGCCAAAACCGAGATGCTGATTCTAAAGCGCGAAAGCAACTTGGAACAGCGGGTTGCATCGTTTGAAGCCGAGGAAAAGGGCTTGCGCGAAAAAGTGCAAAAATTAAAATCTTTGAAAGAAAATTTGGAAGAATTGCATCGCCAAGCGATGGAAAGCTTGGAGCGTATTGCCAGATTGAATAAAGAAGATGCGCGCAAGGAATTGATGGAAATTTTGGAAAAAGATTACGCCAAAGATTTGTTGGAAAAAACGCGGCGGCTGGAAAGCGAGGGGATTGAAGGATTTAAACGGCGCGCCCGGGAGATTTTGGCGCAAGCGATTCAAAAATTCGCGCTTTCACAGGCTCAAGAGATGACCACTTCGGTGGTTAGCCTGCCCAGCGATGATATTAAAGGAAGGATTATCGGCAAAGAAGGCCGGAACATCCGCACATTGGAACGCTTAACCGGCGTGGAGATTATTGTTGACGAAACTCCGGAAACCGTGGTGATCTCGGGATTTGATCCCACGCGAAGGCAAATTGCCAAAATCGCGCTGGAAAAACTGATTCAGGATTCGCGCATCCAGCCGGCGCGCATTGAAGAAACCGTGAAAATTGCCGAAGAAGAGATTGCCGCCAAGATTAAGGAGGCCGGCGAGCAGGCTTGTTATGATACCAATGTTTTGGGATTGAATCCGCGCCTGGTCCAATTGCTCGGTCGATTGAAATACCGCACCAGTTATGGGCAAAACGCGTTGCTTCATTCAATTGAAGTTGCCCATTTGTCGGCGGCGATTGCCGCGGAAATCGGCGCCAATGTCAAAACGGCGCGCAAAGCGGGGTTGTTCCATGACATCGGAAAATCGGTGGATCAGCAGATTGAAGGCACACATGTGGAGATCGGCGTCAAAATTCTGGAGAAATTCAATATTGAGCCGGAGGTGGTCGCGGCGATGAGATCGCATCACGAAGATTTTCCCTACGAAAGCGTCGAAGGAATGATTGTGCAGGCGGCGGACCAAATTTCGGGAGCGCGTCCCGGAGCGCGGAAAGATACTGTGGAAAATTATTTAAAACGTTTGGGCGAGTTGGAAGCGATTGCCAAGGGATTTGAAGGCGTGGAAAAGGCGTGGGCGCTTTCGGCCGGACGCGAAATCCGGGTGTTTGTCCGTCCGAAAGAGATTGACGATTGGCAGGCGCAAAAATTGGCAAAAGAAATCGCCGGACGCATTGAAGAGGAATTGCGCTATCCCGGAGAAATCAAGGTGAATGTAATTCGCGAAACGCGGGTAACCGAGTTTGCAAAATAAACATAGAACAACCATGCGATATGGGCGGACCGTTCTATTGCGGGGCGTCCCGCACTCAAATTAAAAAAGCCCCAAAAAGGCTTTTTTAATTTGAGCGGGCAACGGGATTCGCACCCGTGCCGAAACCTTGGAAGGGTTTCGTGCTACTGCTACACCATGCCCGCCTTCGGTTCGCGAAGGCGCTCTTCGCGATTATATTTCTTCTGTCGGGGTGTCCAGACTCGAACTGGAATTAAATCCTCCCAAAGGACTCGTGCTACCGTTGCACTACACCCCGGCGAGAATATCCTATCGCGTTATTGCGTTTGCGTCAACCATAATTTGCGATTATAATGATAATTGCGGTATTCAAGATCGGCGGTTGTTTGGCGCTCTAAAAATAATTTTTCAATGAAGCGATTTTTTAAAAATTTTTTTGATCAAATAAATGTAATTGGGCAGTGCCGAAAATATAATTTGCCTCTGCGCCAATGTCCGCAGTTTCTTTTTTTGGTGATGGGCAATGTTAATGTCGTGGCGATGATTACCGCTTATTTTGTTGGTATTCGTTATGACAGCGATCCCGAGAAGTTAATGCTGGTGGTGATTTCTTTGGCAACGGCGATTTTTATCATTTCTTTTATTATTGTGCGCAGTTTTGAGCAATTGGCCGAAGCAAATCGCTTAAAAACCGAATTTGTCAACATTGTTTCCCATCAAATTCGTTCCCCACTCACGAATTTGAAATGGATTGTGGAAATTCTTACTTCCGGCATATTGGGCAATGCTGAGAAAAAGCAAACAGAGTATTTTAAAATCTTAAAGGAGAATTTGGAAAGGATGCAAAAACTGGTGAGCGAGCTGTTAACGGTGTCGCGTATTGAGGCGACCAAACTGATTTTAAAAAAAGAAAATTTTTTCCTGCAAAACATTGCCAACGATTTGGTAAAGGAATTCGAGCCGATTTCAAAATCGTCAAATGTAAAAATAAAAACGGATTTTGCCGATAAAACCCCCCAAGTGAACGGCGATCCTTTTCAGGTTTTGCAAGTATTGGAGAATTTGCTTTACAACGCCGTTCGCTATATCGGTTTTGCTTCCGGCGATATCGCGCGGGGAAAAGAACCCGGCGAAGTGTTGGTCAAAATCTACGGCAAAGGCAGATTCGTTTTTTGCGAAGTTATTGATAATGGCATTGGCATTCCAAAAGAAGATCAAAAATATATTTTCCAAAAGTTTTTCCGCGCCGACAATGTGCGGCGCTATCAAACCGGCGGTTCGGGATTGGGGCTTTATATTGCCAAAAATATTATTGATCACTCCGGCGGCAAAATCGGCTTTACCAGCTGTCAGGGAAAGGGCACGACATTTTGGTTTAAATTGCCGGCGGCAACCAATAAAAAAATGTAAATTTTAAATTTTATGAAAAATATACTTTTCATTGAGGATGAGGCGGTGATGCAAAAGGCGGTTTCCGAATTTTTGGGAGCCAATGGCTATCGCGTTATTTCTGCGCTTGATGGGGAGCTGGGCGTCAATTTGGCGCGCCAGAATCCGCCCGATTTGATTTTGCTGGACATCATTCTGCCCAAAAAGAGCGGCTTTGATGTTTTGGAGGACCTCAAAAAAGACGAGAAAACCAAATCCATCCCGATCATAGTTTTGACCAATTTATCGCAAATGAGCGATGTGAGCAAGATGATGGAGATGGGAATCACGACATACTTGGTTAAAAGCGAACAGAGCTTGCAAAACATTGCCAATATCGTTGAACAAACCTTGGGCGGAGAAAAATAAAATCGGCGTTTTTTAAAATATGAGAGTAGAACCCCAGCAATTAAAGAATTTTTTGGTTGATGCCGATATCGTTACCGGCGCCCAGTTTGATTCGTGCGCGCAACAAGCCGAAGAGAAAGGCGTGCGGGTGGAAGATATTTTGATATCGCGCAAATTCATTGATGCCGAACAGCTTGTGAAGCTGAAAGGTTATATTTTGGGGATTCCTTTTGTCAATCTTGAAAAGGAGGACATCCGTCCCGAGATACTGGATTTGATTCCTGAATCGGTTGCGCGCGCCAATAATATTGTGGCATTTCGCAAGACCGGCGATTTTTTGGAGGTGGCGATGCTTGATCCCGAAGATTTGGGGATTATTGAATCAATAAAAAAAACCACAGGATTGCCGGTTTTGCCCCGTTTGGCGGATTCTCAAGGAATAAAAAACGCAATCTTGCGCTATCAAAAAACATTGATGGCCGAAGTCGGAGACTTGGCAATTGACACCGGCGGTGCGGAGGAGGGGGCGATGCGTATGTCGGGGGCGATGGCGGAAGAAGGCGCCGAACCGGAAAGCGGCGATTTGAAAAAAGCCGCGCAAGATTTGCCCGTGATCAGAATTGTGGACACTCTGGTCAAGCATGCAATTTTGGAACGCGCTTCGGATATTCATATTGAACCGACAGAAAGAGAGGTAATCGTGCGCTATCGCGTTGACGGTATCCTGCGCGATGCGATGATTTTGCCCAAAGCCGCCGCGTCCGGAATCGTGGCGCGCATTAAAGTTCTTTCCAATATGAAATTGGATGAATGCCGCTTGCCGCAAGACGGGCGATTCAAAGTGGAGAGCGATCAATGGAAATATTCTCTGCGGGTTTCCACTCTGCCGGTGTTTCACGGCGAAAAAATCGTGATGAGATTGCTTTCGGAAGGCGCCAAAGCTTATCCCTTGGAAAAACTCGGTTTTTACGGCCATGGCTTGGAAAAGATAAAGAGCGCGTTGCACAAAACCATGGGAATGATTTTAATGACCGGCCCCACCGGATCCGGCAAGACCACCACTCTTTATTCAATGATGGATATTTTAAACGAGCCGGGAGTGAATATTTCCACTATTGAAGATCCGATTGAATATCAAATGCCGCGCGTCAACCAAACGCAGGTTAATGCCAAGATCGGCCTTACTTTCGCGTCGGGACTGCGCACTCTTTTGCGGCAAGATCCGAATATTATCATGGTGGGAGAAATCCGCGACAACGAAACCGCGGCGCTGGCGATTAACGCGGCGCTTACCGGCCATTTGGTGCTGTCCACTTTGCACACCAACACTGCCTCCGGCGCCATCCCCCGGTTGATTGATATGAAAGCCGAGCCGTTCTTAATCGCGTCCACGATTGATGTGATTATCGCCCAGCGTTTGATCCGTTGCCTGGCGGATTCAAAAGACGAATACTTCTTAAAAGACAGCGATTTGGAGCATTTGAAAAATTATTGCGACACGGCCAAAATTCTGAAAATTCTAAAAGAGCAAGGCGTTGCGGAGGCTTCCGCAACATGGAAAACAATTCCTTTCCGGCGCCCGCGGCCGTCCAAAGAGTCCCCCGACGGTTATCAGGGCAGAATCGGCATTCATGAAGTTTTGCAAGTAACATCAAAAATCAAGGATTTAATCGTCAAAAACGCGACTGCCGACGCGGTAGCCGATCTCGCGGTTAAAGAAGGTATGGTGACAATGTTCGAAGATGGCTTCATCAAGGCGGCGCAAGGCAAAACTTCCATTGAAGAAGTTTTGCGCGTGATTACCGAATAATAAATTGTTTTTTGTTCGTTTGCCAAAAAGATTTGTCCGCCTCGCGGCAGGGTAGTTTATTTTGTTGAATCAGATTATAATCAAACTATGGAGGAAAGCAAAAATCAAAAATATATTTCACTTTTGGAAGCGGCGAAATTATGTTCATATTCGGAACCCTATTTGCGGTTGCGCGCGCGGCAGGGAAAATTAAAATCCATCAAACTGGGAAAAAAATGGATGACCACCCGGATATGGCTGGATGAATATCAAAAGCGCGTTGAAGATTGGCGCGCGGCGGGAGAGGCCAAAAAAAGCGTGATAATGCCTGTTGCCGCATATGCCGCGCCGCCATCGGAATTGGAAAGAGTGATGCCGCCGCGTCCGATCGTCGCAAATTTTTGCACTGCCGCCGGTGCGGCCGCGCCGCCGCTTCCCAATCGGCGCCGGGCCGGTTTTTCCGCCGGACAAATTTTTCCGCCGCCGCGCCCGACAATAACGAACGACACTTTTAAATACGGCCGTTTTGGCGCGCTGATTTCCGGCGTGTTGGCCGCGTTATTGTTTTTTGCCGCGGTTGATCCGAAAAATTTTTCGGGGATTGTTAATTTTGAACTTGAAAACACCGGACAAGCCAGCGTGAGCCGTTCGATTCCGTCGAATTTGAAAAACCGTCCCGCGGCCGTTGAAAATAATTTTGCGCCGGTTGAAAACTCGGCGCCGATGATTGAAAACGGCGCGCTCAAAGAGCTGGTCCGCATGATTGCCGATTGGTTCAAATAAACTACCTCGGGGCAAAGCCCCGAGGTATTCTGGCGGATGAATAAATTCAATGGTGCAATTTAATTTTCACGCAAAGTCAATTGACGGAAAAGAGTTGAAAGGCGTGCGGGAGGCGGAAAATGAATACCAGCTGGCGCGCGCCTTGCGCCAAGAGGGGTTCATTTTGGCGCGCGCCGACAGGGGCGGGCGAACGCGCCTGAAGTTCTCGTTTTTAACCGCGCGCGCGGCAAGTTTGAAAGATAAAATATTTTTTTGCAAAAATTTGCAAGTGATGATCACTGCCGGAATTTCTTTGCCTCGCGCAATTGGTATTTTGGCCGAACAATCGTCGCGCGGCTCGTTTTCCAAAATTTTGGGACGCGTGAAAGATGATTTGACGAAAGGAGATTCTTTTTCGGGCGCATTGGGCAAGTATCCCGAAACTTTTTCCGATTTTTTCCGCAGTATGGCCAAAGTGGGCGAAGAAACCGGCACGCTGGGCAATGTTTTGGCCATTACCGCCGGCCAGATGGAGAAGGATTACGCGTTGAAATCAAAGATAAAGGGCGCTTTGGTGTATCCGGCGGTGATTTTGACCGCGATGATCGGCATCGGGATATTGATGCTGGCTACCGTGGTGCCGCAATTGGCGGCAACTTTTGAGGAATTGAAAATAGACCTGCCGGTTACCACTCAATTTATCATTAAGCTGGGGAAGTTCGCCGAATCTTATTGGTGGGCGGTTCTTATTTTTGTTGTGGCTATTGTTATTTTGGTTTCGCGTTTGATCAAAACTCAACAGGGCAAAAAAATATTTGACGATGCAATGCTGAAATTTCCGGCAATTTCGTCAATCGTGCGCAATGTCAATTCGGCGTATACTTTGCGCAATTTAAGCGCGCTGATCGGAGCGGGAGTTTCCTTGCCTCGAGCTTTGGTGATTACTTCCGATACCGTGAGCAATTGCAATTATACCGCGGCGCTGTTGAATATTGAATCGCGCGTTAAAAAAGGCGAAAAATTTTCCGAAGCGATCGCGGATTATCTGCACCTTTATCCGGCGACAATGATTCAAATGATTGCCGTGGGCGAGGAAACCGGAGAAACCAGCAACATCCTGATCAAGTTGGCGGAGTTTTACGAGAATGAAGTGGATGAGCAAACCAAAAATTTCGCGGCGGTGGTGGAGCCGATGTTGATGATCGTTATCGGCGCGGCGGTGGGATTTTTCGCGATATCAATGATCCAGCCGATGTATTCAATGATGGACGCCGTTTAAATAAAATGTTTAATTTCCATAATAATCGCGGATTTACTTTGATCGAAGTGCTGGTGGGAACGGCGCTGGCGGCGATTGTGTTTTTTGGTATTTTTGGCGCCTATCAATTGGGGATGAAATTGGTATGGGTTAGCAAAGCGAAAGCGGCGGCAATGGCAATCGCCAATGGCCGCGTGGAAATGATCCGCGGCCTTGATTATGGTTCGGTGGGACTGACGGGAACGGTCGCGCTTCCCGAAGCCAGAGGCGAGCTTGATCCGATAGCAACGGAAACAATGAACGGAATTGAATATACGATCGCGACATCGGTGGTTTTTGTTTCCGATTCAAGGGATGGTTTGGACGATATCGACGATGACTCGTGCATTTGGGATTATAAAAAGGCGACTGTCAAGGTGTCTTGGAACAGCATGTATCCCGGAGAGATTGTTTTATCAACCAATATTGCTCCCGGGAATCAAACACAAGAATCATTTTCTTGCACCAACCAGCCGGGAGGCATTTTGGCGGTGAAAGTTTTTGATTCCACAGGGAATGTGGTGCCGTCTCCGTCCATAGAAGTATATGACATCAATAATATCAATTATGTTTTATCCTCGGCGATTCCCGAAAGCGGAGCGCATTCTTTTCCTTTGGGAGAAGGAACTTATCGGATAAAAGTCGCGAAATCGGGGTTTAACAGCGCCCGCACTTATGGTGCGGACGAATTGACCGATCCCGACGATCCGGATAAGGGTGTGTTTAACGGGAAAGTTTCGGAAAAAGTTTTCTTGATTGATCCAGCGGCGGCGCTTTCAATTGACGGAATATCTCCAAACGGCTTTGACAATTTCAGCGATACTTTTGAAAACGAATCCATGGTTGAACTGAATGGCGTCGAAATTGACGGCGAATCCATCGGTTTGCCCGGTCCGGCGCCGTATTCGGAAAGCGGCAGTGCAATCTCAACGGAGATTGCGCCGGGAAATTTGGTCAGGTGGGAAGAGTTCACATTTGAGCAGAGCAAACCCGCCGGTACCGATATCAAATACCAAATTTTATATTTTGACGGCGCCGGATGGACGCCGGTGTCCGATAGCTATATCGGCAATAACAGCGTTGGATTAGCCGATTCGCCGATAAATCTTTCCAATGTACCGCAGGAGATTGATTACCAAAGATTGAAAATCAGGGCGGATCTTTCCACCGCGGACCAATCGGCAACTCCAAAAATCAATAATTGGAGAATTACTTGGGTTTCAAATGAAGGATTACCGACTGCCGGAGCGATTTTCAATCTTCACGGCACAAAAACAATCGGTGAAAACGGAGGCGTTGATGTCTATAAGTATTCGCAGGATTTGGCGCTTGACGCCGCCGGCCATCTTGATTTGGTTGATATGGACAGCGATAATTATTATTTTTCAACCGCCGCCGGCAGTACCGTTGAAGTGATCGGAGTTGATCCGCTATCGCCGGTCAACGCCGTGTCCGGATCTCCAACGGCGGTTAAATTGTTTTTGGCGCCGGAAAATTCGCTTTTGCTGTCGGTGAGCGATATTAGCGCGCTGTCGCCGATTTTCGGCGCGACCGTCCGCCTCGTGAACGCCGCTAACGGCTATGACAGTTCGCGAATCACCGATGCCAGCGGCCAAGCGTATTTTATGCCGCTTGAAAACGGAGTGTATTCTCTTGACATTCAGTCCTACGGATATGAAAATTATTCGGGCAGTGTTACGATTTCGGGACAAACCGTGAAATCGGCGGATATTGTCCGCGAAGATGATTAACGGCCGACGCAAATGATATGATACCCGATAAAATCAAAACTAAAAACGGATTTACCCTAATCGAAACATTGATGGCGATTGCAATTTTCGGAATTTTATGGGGAATAATGTCGGCGTTTATCATAACGCTCTATCGTTCGCAAGAACACTCGATGGATCAAGCGGTGGCGGTGGACGAGGCGCGCCGCGCCGCCGATATTATGGCCAAAGAGATTCGCCAGGCGCGCGATGCCGACAATGGCGCGTATCCGTTGGAAAAATGCGGCGGCAAAGAGTTTATTTTTTATGGCGATGTTGACGGCGACGGCGCGGTGGAGCGGGTGCGATATTTTTTGGCGATGGTGCAATCCGGGACCGAAACGGGGAGTTGCACCGCGGTAAATACCGGTAGCGCTTGCAGTGTGCTCTTCGACAACTTTTTGCTTTCCGGCGAAACATTGAAATTTGCGGAAGTGAAAGTGTCAACTCGCGGCCGGTATGGAAGTTATTTTGGCGGGTCTTCGGCGCGTTTTTCCGAATTTTCCGTTGACGGCGGGGCGAAATTGGCGGATATTTGCCGTTATAGCGCCGACAGTTGCACCAATTGCTCCGTGTCTTGGCAAGGATTGAAAACTTTTGATGTTACCGATGCGGCGCGGGATGGATCAATTTTGTTTACCCTGGACGGCAGCGATAGCGTTACCAAGTCATGTTCATGGAATTCTTTTTCGATGAAAGCGAACTTTGATTTTTTTTGGACAAAAGAAATCCCAAATGTCGATCACGAATTGAAGCGCGGTATTACCGATCCGGCCGCCGGAAATCCGGTATCTTATCCGCCGGCCAACGAGCAAATAACCGGCATCAGTTCTTTTGTGCGCAACGCGCCGCCGGTTTTCACTTATTATGACAAAAACGGAATTGAAATCGGTGAAAACGACCCGAATATTCTGGTCAATACCCGGGCGGTGGGACTGAATATGATTATTGATGTCAAGCCGGAAAAATCGCCCAACAGCTACGAATTGCGGCAAACGGTGCAGATAAGGAATTTGAAAGACTAGATTTCAAGAAAACTTTTTTATGAATTATGGTGAAAAATTATTTTAAAGCGAATAAAGGAGCGATCGTTGTTTATATCATTGTTTTTGGCGGAATCGCGCTGATGATGTTGGCCGGACTTTTGGGGTATATTATTATTCAGTTGCGCGCGATCGAACAAAAAAGCGCGTGGAACGAATCGCTGAATATCGCCGAAGCCGGAATTGATTATTACCGATGGTGCTTGAACAACGGAGTTGAGGCCGGGTGTACCGGTTCGTTTGATTATACCGACCGAAGCGGTGCGACCATCGGCCGGTATTCAATTGAAGTTGCCAATTCCAATATGTGCGGACAAACGATCAGCCGGACGATTACTTCCGTTGGCCGCACGGAGAAGTTTCCGGCGATAAAGCGGACGATCAGGGTGGTTTACGCCCGCGAATCGGTGGCGAAATATTCCTATGTTCTCAACAGTAATGTGTGGATTGGCGGCGATCACGAAATATACGGCCCTTATTTGTCCAACGGCGGGATTCGAATGGACGGCCGCAACCAGTCAACGGTTTCAAGCGCGGCCCAGCTTGCCGGTCTTCCGGAATTTATGTGTTATGACGGCAATCCCGACAATGATGACAATGTTTGCGACAGCGATTGCCCGACCGCTAACGGTTGCCGCAAGGTGAGCGGCGGCAGATGTATTTGTCCGGCCGTGTTTGCCACCACGGCCAATCCGACAACGAGTTTGTTTAAGATGAATTTACCGTCGTTTGAATTCAATTCGATCACCTCCGATTTGAGCAAGATAAAAACCGCCGCGGATGCCGGCGGCGGCATCTACTTGCCAAAATCAAAAACCATCCCTGGATACAGCGGTATTTTCCCCGATAAGACCGGAAGAGGATACCATCTTGTGTTTAAAAGCGACGGCACGGTGGAGGTTTATATCGTCACTTCGCTTGGGATCAATCCCGGGGATTTTTCAATCGTCGATCAATCTCCGTATACCACGCCGATTTACACCATTCCATCGGCTTGCGCGGCGATCTATGTTGAAGATAATGTTTGGCCGGAAGGAGCGGTAAAAGGCAAGGTTACTTTGGCGGCGGCGAATTTAATTGAGGATGACAACATTGATCCCGACATTTATTTGAACAAAAATATTGTCTATTCAAACGATAGCGAGGATGGGTTGGCGCTTATTGCCGAAGGGAATGTTTTAATCGGCAAAAATTCCGAAAATGATTTGGACTTGCATGCGATTATCGTTGCCCAGAAAGGAAAATTCGGCCGCAATCATTATAGCGGCAATTTCAAGAATATATTGAGAATTTACGGTTCGGTGATCAGCGAGGGCCGTGTGGGGACGCAATGGGTGTATACGGAAACAGGGCAGATCGCGTCGGGCTATTTACAGCGCTACACCTACTTTGATCCAAACCAGCTGTATAACGCACCGCCGTTCGTGGCCCACACGGATCCTGATTTTAAAATTGTAAATTGGCGGGAAATCAATTAAACTGAAAGCGTAAAGCACCCATGCTTTTTATGATTGATTTTCTCAGTTTAAAAAAAGACGCTTACGGATTGGAAATCACCGATACCCATGTCCGCATGATGCGCTTGGGCCGCCGACATGGCCGCTTGTTCGTCGCGGTTGCCGGGTGTTTGGCTTTGGAAAACGGCACGGTGGAAAACGGCGAAATAAAAAATGAAGCGGATTTAACTGCGGCGCTCAAGAAGCTGGCAGAGCAATCCGCCGCCGGAAAAAAGAAAAAACGATATGCGGTGGTTTCTCTGCCGGAAAATAAAGCGTTTTTACAGGTAATCGAAATGCCCAAGCTCGATTCCGAAGAATTGCGGGCCGCCGTCGTTTTTGAATCCGAAAACCATATTCCTTTGCCGCTGGAAAAAGTCTATCTTGATTTTGAGATTATACCGTCAAAAAGCTTATCGCGCCATCGTTGCGAGGTGGCGGTGGCGGCTTTGCCCAAAGATATTGTTGATTCCCGCGTTCGCGTTTGCGATGCCGCCGGATGGTCGCCGATCGCGATGGAATTGGAATCTCAAGCCGCGGCGCGCTCGGCGCGGGTAAATTGCGATTCTGAATCGCCGGCGGTAATTATCAAAATCGGCGACGCGCAATCAAGCGTTATTTTTTGTTCCCGGAATTCAATCAGGGCGGTTTTTTCCACTCCGATTTCAAACACTTATTTTGTGGAAAAAATCGCTTCGGCGCTTGGCGTTGACGCCCGCCGGGCCGAAATTTTAAAGTCGGATTGCGGAATAGAAGAGTTTCGCCATTCTGCCGATTCGCCGGATAGCGGCGGCGGAGAAGAAAAGAAGATATTTGAAGCTTTGGTGCCCGGATTGGTTGATTTTGTCCAGCAAATTCAAAAATACATTCATTACTATCAAACCCACGAAAAATTTGGAATGGAAGAAAAAAAATTTAAAAAAATTTTAGTTTGCGGAATTGGATCCAATTTAAAAGGACTTGATGGGTTTCTTTCTTTGAAACTGGGTGTTGCCGTTGAAAGGCTGGTTTTGCCGATTGAGGCTGATATTCATCGCCTAAAAACCGCCGGATTTTTGGAGAACGGCGTTCACGGATACGCCGTGGTTGCCGGATTGGCGCTTCGGGCGCTGGAAATTGAAACTTTCGGCGCGGAAAATTTTTCTTTCAAATGCAATGAAAAACATTCAGTGCCAATGCCCGCTCCCGCTAAACGCGCGCTTGGGAAAAAGATAAAAAAATGATCAATTTATTGCCTTATTCGCGGCAAAAAGAAATAAAAAAAGAGGAATCCGCAAAAATTGCGGCGATTGTCGGATTGATTATTACGGCCGCTTTTTTGGTTTTTTTGGCGTTGTTGTTCTTAATTATGGTTTTTTACCAATACCGGCTGAAAACATCCGAAATTTTGCTGTCGGAAAAAATGGCGCTGATGAAAATTTACAATGTTGAATCGGTTGAAAAACAGATTGCCGGAAACAACGCGCTGATATCCAAAATGAAAGATTCTTACGGCAAACAAACCAAAGCTACCGCCGCTTTCTTGCAAACGGCGGAATGTTTGCCCTCGACGATTTCCCTTACGAGCTTTTCTTTTGCCGCGGGACGCGCGACCGTGGAAGGATTGTCTCCCGACAGAAGTGCTCTGGAATTATTCAAGCGCAATTTGGAACAGCGCCCCGGTTTTTCAAACATCGTTTTTCCGGTTTCAAGCTGGCTGGCCGCTCGCGACATAAAATTCAGCGTTAATTTTCAGTATGAAAATAAATAAAAATATAATTATCACCGCATTTTTTTTGTTTTTCGCGCTGGCCGCGGGACTGGTTTTTTATCCGCTGATCGCGAACATAAAGAAAATCGCGCTGGAGATCGGCGGTCAAAAGGCGCTGGCCGCCGCGTATGACCGGCGTATTGACGCCGCCCGCTTTTTTTCTGAATTTGCCCGGGATGAGAAGGTTATGATGGATTTGGCCGCCGGAGCGTTTGCGGATGCCGCGATGCCGCTTGATATGATTAACGCGCTGGAAAGCGCCGCCGCTACCGCCGGCGTTGGCGTTGAATTTTTGCCGTTGGCGCAAGACGCATCGTTTTTAAAAATTGAAATGAACCTTTCGGGAGATTCTTCGGGAGTGTGGCGTTTTATTGAAAAAATGGAAAATAGCCCCTATTTGGCTGAGATTGAAAGCGTGAATGTTTCTTTGGCCGGCAGTCCCGCCGATCGACTTTCGGAGCAAGGCGGGGTTGTTGCGCGCGTTTTGTTAAAAATATATGTCAAACCCAAAAATTGATCGTGTCAATGGCCGCGCCCGCGATTTTTTTGAAAAAATCGCGCGCAAACCGTATAAAGCGTTTTTTGTTTTGTTGTTGCTTTTTGTTCTGTTGTCGGGCGCGATTTTCTTTGATTTGAAAAAAAACGCGGATTTGCCGCGGACGCAAGACGAAATCGCCGATAAGAATCTTTTTGATTCCGCCGCCGCCGACAGATATCGCCAAGTGTTTGAGACCATCAACCGCCGCCGCGCCGATTATCTCCGCGCCGACGAATCGCTTTATCCGGATGTTTTTCGCGCTCCTGATAAATCCGGAGTTATTTTCGGCGCGGAAGCGGAAAATTTGACGGAAGCGGAAAATTAGGCCATAATCTTTTCGCGCCCCTATAGCTTAATGGATAAAGCTACTGCCTTCTAAGCCGTAGATGCAGGTTCGATTCCTGCTAGGGGCACTGATTAAAAATTTTCAATTTTCAAATATCAATTTTTAAATAAATGCAAGATATGAGGCGGGCTGGATTTTTTTAAAATAATAAGGTAATATCGTTTTGTTATGGTGGCTATGGTGTAATGGCAGCACGAAGGTTTGTGGAGCCTTCAGTACGGGTTCGAATCCCGTTAGTCACCCCATTTGCCCGTTATTATAACTTGCTTGTTTTCAAGCAAAGTTTGGAATAATCGGGTTGGTATCGCTTTAATGATTTTTTTGTCTTTAATATCGAATCTCTCCCAAAATAGGCTCAAATAATGCCGTTTTAGGATGTAATTGGCTTTATCGTAAGCGTCATAGATGTTTCGGGAAAACCGCAATATCTCTTGGATTTCGTCAATTTTTGTTTCTCTTTGTTCTTCTATCGCGTCAAGCTGATATTCAACCGCGCCCAATTCTTCCCGGATGTTTTCCCGGATTCTCGTAAAATCATTATCGTTTAAAACTCCTTTTAACAACTTGTCTTCCGCATTGCTTCTTTTGATTTCCAGCGAGTTTCTTTTGTTTTGGTAAAGTTTTCTTTTGGCGGTGATTTGCCGTCTTTTTTCGTCCAAAATTTTCTTTGCCTTTTTAACTATGAGATTGACGAATGATTGGCTGAATTGGATATTTTTGAATTGTTCTTTTACTTGGTTTTCCATTTCGCCGACTTGATTATAAGCATTTGAGCAACCTTCCCGCTTCGGGCAATGGTAGTAGCCGAATTTTATGCCGGACGCTTTGCTGTGCCATTCGGCGGTTAATCTTCGTCCGCAAACGCCGCAGAAAGCGAAGCCGCGCAATAAAAACTGGTATTTCCTTTTTCGGCAACAATTATGATTATGAGCGGCGATGGTGCGGTTTACCATTTCAAAAAGGGATGTTCTTATTATTGGCGTGTGCTTTGCTTTTTTGATAACGATTCCGCCCCAGTGCAATTCCCCGATGTATAGCGGATTTCTCAATGTTTCGTAAACTTTGCTTGGGTGTAGCATTTTTCCCTTTCTTGATTTCAATCCGCGCCGTGCCATTTCCTCCGCCAGCGTATAAACGGAATAGTCGCCGGTGGCGTATAAGTCGAACATATCTTGAACGAGGGGAGCGGTGTCGTCATCGGGAATTATAATCCGTTTTGAAATTTCGCCTTTCCGGTAATTGGGATTATCAACATTTCTGTAACCCAATGGCGCAACGCCCGGAAACCATCCCTCTTTCACCTTTTGCGTAAGGCAAGCTTTTGTTTTATCAGAGGTTTGCAACCTTTGAAATTCGCTCATATTTGCAAAAGTGTTATCCATCATAATTCCCATTGCGGTGTTGATGTCGATATTTGCTTGCGAGGTGTAATGTACTTCAACGCCGTGTTTTTTGAAAAATCCGCGTAAAAATAAGTGGTTTTCCATTTTTCTTGATAAACGGTCGCCGCTTAACATAATAATTCGTTTTACTTTCTTTTCTTCGCATAACCTCATAATTTCTTTTAGTCCCGGCCTGTCCATATTTCCAGCGGATTTTCCTTCGTCCTTGATGATTTTGATGTTATTACAGCCCAATCTTTTTGCCTCATCGGTGCAAATTCTTACTTGGGAATCAATGCTAATGCCGTTTGAGGCTTGGTCTTCAGTTGAACAACGCGAGTAAACAATAGTCATTTCCATTTTAAAATGCTTTGCCGTTTTGCACTGTTAT
>DIFW01000010.1 GCA_002419295.1 Patescibacteria group bacterium UBA5738 | reverse complement strand
AAAAGCGGGTTTCGTAATTCAAAGAAATTTACCATTTATCATTTATCATTGAATTTTGATTTTTTTATCTGTCCCACGATTCTCTGCCGTCGCCTGTAATGGGGATGGCATCGCCCAAAAAACGGGGAGCGGCACCGGAAATCACGCGCCAAAACGCTTTTATTCGCGCTCCGTTTTCCCGCAATGTGTTATAGACGCCCAAATTATAGAGGCGGCGGTCCGCTTTAATGCCGTATGCCTCGATCCCCGCCTCCCGCGCCAAATACAACGCGCGCGGCAAGTGAAACTCTTGCGTCGCCACAATCAGCGAATTCACCTGAAAAACTTCTTTGGCGCGGTGGGCGCTGTCATAGGTGTTGAATCCGGCATAATCGACAAAAATATCTTCGGACGGGACATTGTTTTGAATGAAAAATTTCTTGGCGATGTTAACTTCGTCATAATCATTTTTGCTGTGATCGCCGCTCACCAATATTTTTTTGGCCGATCCATGATTATATACTTCCAGCGCGGTCGCGGCGCGGTCGGCAAAAACCGCGCTCATCCGGCCATCGCGGTAAACCGCCGCGCCCAGCACCAAAACCGCGTCCGCCGGCGGCAAATCTTGAATCGTTTCATAAATGCCGCGCGAACCGGCGCAAAAAACATAAATGTCGGCAAAAACCGCGGCAAGCGCGGCCAATACCAACATTCCGCCGATTATTTTGATCGCTTTTCTTCGTGTTCCATCCATAGAATCAATTTAGCAAATACCGGATTTTTTGCAAAAACAAACAAAACTGGCTATTGACATACTTTTTAAAAAAGAGCAAAATGGAGTAATATAGCGAAAGGAAAGATAACGATTGACAACAACCCCCCTGAAATGTCTTTGCCCCGTGGTTAAATGCGGGGAGGTTGTTTTTTTTAATTATGTTCGCAAAATTCCTTCAATTCTTATCGCAAAAAAACTGCGCCAAATGCGAAGGCATTTTACTTGTCATTACCGGACCGAGCGGCGTGGGAAAAGACACCGCCAAGGACCTTTTCTTGAAACGGAATCCCGGATTCCATAAAATCGTCACCGACACCAGCCGTTTGCCGCGGGCGGGAGAAGTTAAAGGCGTAAGCCATAATTTTTACACCAACGAAGAATTCAAACAGCGGATTAAAGATGGAAAATATTTGGAATATATTGAAGTTCGCCCCGGAGAATATAAAGGCACCAGCAAAGAATCCATTTCATCAATACTGAAAGGAGAAAATGTGATCTGGCAGATTGACGAATACGCGATGGCGCATATCAGAAGAATCGTCAAAGAAAATATGCCCGAAATCGCCGACTGCATCCTGCAAAAAACCGTTACCGTCTATATCGCCCCCGAAGACTGGGATCAGTTGCGGGAACAATATTTCCGCCGCGATCCAAACGCATCCGAAGAAAAATTTTTGGGCAAGCTGGCGCGCGACCGCGAAATGTGGTGGCAATATCATGATCGCTACGATCATGTTGTCATCAACAAAAGAGGAAAAATTAACGAAACCGTTTCAATGATTGAAAAAATAGTCGCGCAAAAAGCCGAATCGTTGGTTGACGCGCGCCTTATCGCGCCGGTGGCAATAATCCGGTAGAATCAATTTAAATCGCAAATTCCGCAGAAAAAACTGCGTTTTTTAATATAATGACCGCCGCGACAATCAAAATTTCAAAATATCTTTCGCAAGCGGGAATCGCTTCGCGCCGCGAAGGGGAAGCCTTGGTGAAACAAGGTCTGGTTTCCGTGAACGGCAAAAAAATTGCCAATCCGGCCGTCAGAATCGATCCCGAAAAAGACAAGGTTGCCTATCGGGGAAAGATTCTGGCAATAGAAAATAAGGTTTACTATTTACTGAACAAGCCGCTTGGTTATACCTGCACCGCACAAGACCCCCACGCGAAAAAACTTATCGTGGCGTTGGTGCCCAAAGAACCAAAAGTCTGGCCGGTGGGCAGGCTGGATAAAATGACTTCGGGACTGATTGTTATGACCAATGACGGCGATTTGACACTCAAACTCACCCATCCCCGCTACGAAATGGAAAAAGAATACGAGCTTTCCGCGAATCATTCATTGTCGGCGGCGGAAATAAAAAGCATTCAAAAAGGAGTTTCCCTGGAAGACGGATTCATCCGTCCCGATCGATTTGAACAGATTGGCCCCAACCGCTACCGCATCACCATCCATTCGGGAAAAAAGCGCGTGGTGCGGCGCATCATTGAAAAAGTCGGCAAATCCGTGGCAAAATTAAAAAGAATCCGCGCCGCATCCCTCGTTTTGGGAGATTTGCCCGACGGCAAATGGCGGCACCTTTCCGAAAAAGAAATCCAAATGTTTAAGTAGCGGGTCTAACAATTTCGCCGCTCGATGAATTTTTCAATTTCGCCGGCCACTTCTTTGAAATTATTAATCACCAAAATGTGATTGGCATCGGGCAAAATCCGCAAATCGGCATTGGGAATTTTTTTCGCCAGCTTCTCCGAATCCGAACATGGAAACACCGTATCTTTTTTTCCGTGTATGATTAAAGTCGGCAATCTCAAATTCGCGACCATCTTTTCCCCGTCAATCTTGCTGGCCTGCCGCAGGCAATGGCAATAAACGCGCAAAGAAGTGTTTCTGATATCCGCGCAAATTCTTTTTGGATTCCAGTCCCCGGTGCCAAAAAATTTTTTATAATCAATATGGATGCCGATTCTTTCTTCAAACGGCATGGGGCTTACAATTTTGGCCAGCTCCAAAAACGGCCGCGCCAATTTGGCGCGCAAAGTTTTGCTGATGCGGTAATCTGGCGCCAATAAAATCAACTGCGAAAGCATTTTCTGGTGCTTGCGGGCGAAATCCAACGCCAAAAGCGCGCCGAAAGAATGTCCCACCAAAATAAAATTATTCAGCCCAAACCTCCGAGCAAGATTGAAAATATCATCGGCGATAAATTCCAAAGAATAATAATCAAAATCCTTTTTTTTCACCGATTTGCCGTGCCCGCGCAAATCAAAAAACAGCAAGTTGTAATCTTTGCCGAATTTTGATTCGTAGGGAACCCACGCCGAAGAACTTCCCGAAAGCCCATGCACAAAGACTAATGTTTCCCGCTCCGGCTTGAAATTGCCATGCCGCCAGTAAACCCCGTTGTCCAAATATCCTTCCGCCATAATTTAATTTACTTTTATTTTCTTTCTTTCCAATTAAAAATTCTAGCACTCCCCGCCCCCGGGCGCAACTGCCCGCATTCAAAC
>DIFW01000001.1 GCA_002419295.1 Patescibacteria group bacterium UBA5738 | reverse complement strand
GGCGGCGATCGCCAAAACGCCCGCCGCCGCCAAATCTTGGCGATCCGCCCTGTCCGCGCGCGCCGGATCCGCGCCGGTTTTCGGCGCCAAACGGCTTATATTCCGGTTTTGCCGGCACATCCTTGTTTTGGGTTGTTTTTGGTGCTTCCATGATTCAAATTAAATAATGATTATTTTTTAATCCTTTATTCGTTAAAATTGCAACCCTTCCTGCCGCGCCCCCTCCGCCAGATTTTTGACGCGTCCGTGATAGCGATACCCGCCGCGATCAAACACCGCGCGGTCAATCTTGAGTTCTTTTGCCTTCAAAGCGATTTGGCGGCCCACGCCGAACGCCGCGGCGCCCTTCCCCGACAATTCTTTGTTTTTTACTTCCTTTTTAACCGTCTCCGGCATTTTCAAATCATCGCATGCCGCCAAAGTCTTTCCCGCCTTATCATCAATCAATTGAGCGAAAATATGCCGGTTTGAGCGAAAAACGCACAGCCTTGGCATTGACGCAACGCCAAAAACTTTGGCGCGCACCCGGCGATGGCGGTTGATTCTTCTTTCTGCCTTATGTTTTGTTTTATTGCTGATGCTCATAGTCTTTTCGGGCTTTTTCTTATTTGGCCGTTCCTCCGGCTTTTTTGCCGGCTTTGCGGCGGACCTTCTCGCCGACATAACGGATTCCCTTGCCTTTATACGGCTCCGGCGGGCGAACTCGGCGAACCTGCGCCGCCACCTTGCCCACCAATTCCTTGTCGCAACCGGAAATCGTGATGATGTTTTTCTCCACTTTGGAAACCGCGCCTTCCGGAACGGCGATTGCCACCGGATGCGAAAATCCCATATTTAAAATCAAATTATTTCCTTCCGTCGCCGCCCGATAGCCGATACCTTCAATTTGCAATTGTTTCGAGAAACCAACGCTAACTCCCTCAATCATATTCGCCAAATGCATTCTGGCCGTTCCCCACATTGACCGCGCGGCTTTGGTCTGATTAACCGGGGAAACTTTCAACAACTCTTCTTCCCGCGCAATCGAAACCTGCGCGCCGAAATCGCGCGCCAATTCTCCTTTGGCGCCCTTCACTTTCACCAACGATCCGGAAATCTCTATTTGGACCCCCGCGGGGATCGCTATTGGTTTTTTACCGATTCGACTCATGTTTCAAATTTTAACTTATATATTATATTACCAGACTTCGCACAGCATCTCTCCGCCGATATTTTGTTTTTTGGCATCGTATTCGGTCATCAATCCTTTGGAAGTGGAAACAACGCCGATGCCGCGCCCCTGCTTGACCCTTTTAATGCCGCCCGCCGCGACATAAATCCTCTGCCCGGGCTTGGAAACTTTCTTGCATCCGGCAATTGCCGGAACATTGTCGGCGTATTTCAAACCGATCTCCAAGCAAAGGGCGGTCTTGGCCGTTTTTTTGATCTTGCGGCTTCTTTTTTCCGCCGACGCGACAAACCCCTTTCTTTCAAGAATTTTGGCGATATCGTATTTCAAGCGGGAATAAGGAACGGCCACCATCGGCTTTCCCACCGCTTGCGCGTTGCGGATCGCGGTTAACATATTTGCGACTGTATCCATGTTTCAAATTTAAAATTTAAATATCTGCGCCTGATGCGCACCCGCCTCTGGCGGGAAAATGAAAATTTTTGGAGTTGAAAATTTTTATAAAAAATTTCAACGATATATAAATTATTCCTTAATTTTTCATTTTTACTTTTTCATTTTCAATTTTTTTATTACCAACTGCTTTTGGCCACTCCCGGAATCAATCCTTGGTTGGCCGCCTCGCGGAAACATATGCGGCACAAACCGAACTTTCTCATATAGCCATGCTTCCTGCCGCAACGAAAACATCGGCGCACTACTCGTGATTTGAATTTGGGCGTTCTTTTTGATTTTGCAATTTGCGCTTTTGTGGCCATGTTTTAAATTTAAAATTCAATATATGAATTATTTCTTACTTTTTCATTCTTACTTTTTCATTTTCAATCTTTTTGACGGGAAATCCCAGCGCCTGAAAAAGCGCCAGCCCTTCTTCGCGATTGCGCGCGGTCGTGGTAACGGTAATTTCAAAACTGAAAATAAAATTTATTTTTTCCGGAGAAATTTCCGGAAACGCAATGTGCTCCTTGATTCCAAAAGCCAAATTTCCGTCCTGATCCACGCCTTTTGCCGAAATTCCTTGAAAATCGCGCGAACGGGGCAACGCGGCGGTAATCGTTCTTTCCAAAAAATCATACATTCGGGAACGGCGCAATGTGATTTTGGCGCCGATATTCTGGCCTTCGCGAATCTTAAAACTGGCAATTGACTTGCGCGCTTTGGTAACCACCGCGTGCTGGCCGCAAATCTGCGTCAAATCGCGGGTAACCGCTTCTTGAATCTTTCTCTGTTCTTCTTTGGTCTTACCCGAAACCATCTTGCCAAAACCGCAATTGATCGTCGCTTTCTCAATGCGCGGGACTTGATTCGCGTTGGAATAACCGAATTGCTTCATCAACGCCGGCACCGCTTCCTTCTTGTATTTTTCTTGTAAGGACATCATGTTCAAAAATCTCAAAAATTAGATTTCGGCAAGACATTTTCTGCAAACGCGCACCGATCGATTTTGTCCGGAATTTTCACCCGCAATTTTTTTATATCCCACCCGAACCGGCTTGGCGCATTTGGGACAAAGCAGTTTCACATTTGACGCGTCAATCGGTTTGGGCAAAGAAACAATCTGCCCCTTTTCCCCTTGCCGGCGCGGACGCTGGCTCTTTTTGGCGATATTCACTCCTTCCACGACCAACCGGCCGGCCTTGGGCAAAGATTTCAAAACTTTGCCGGTCTTCAACCGATCCTTGCCCGATATCACCAAAACATTGTCGCCTTTAATAATCTTCATGGAATTTGCCGATTAAACAAGCTCTTCGGCCATTGCCGAAATTTTATCATAACCCTTGGCTTTCAGCTCTTTGGCGATGGGCCCGAAAATACGGCCCCCCTTGGGTTCTTTGCCCTTGCCTTCCAAAATCACGCAAGCATTGTCGTCAAAACGAACATATGTGCCGTCGGCGCGTTTGTATTCCTTTCTCTGGCGAACGATCACCGCGCGGACTTTATCGTGCTTTTTCACCGCCTTGCGCGGCTCGGACTCTTTTACCGCTCCCATCACCACATCGCCCACCGCCGCGTATCTGCGGCCCGTGCCGCCGTAAACATGAAAACATTGGACGATTTTCGCGCCGCTGTTATCCGCCACTTTTAACATTGTTCTCAATTGAATCATAAATCAAATGCTTAACTTCAGAATCGGGCGTAAAATCGCCGCAACTTTTTATATATACTATAAATTCAAAAAAAATGCAATGCGTTCGCGCGCGCTTGTCTCTTTATTCTTTATTTGTCTTCGCCCGCTTCCTGTTTTTCGCTTTCCCGCGCGGCCGGTTCTTGCGCTTCTTCGGCGATTTTTTCCACCACTCTCCAGCGCTTGTCCGAAGACATGGGGCGGCATTCCTCTATTACCACAACATCGCCGATTTTAAACTCGTTTTTTTCGTCGTGGGCTTTATACTTTTTACTCACGCGATAGCGGCGGTGATATTTTGAATGCTCTTTAACGCGCCAAACCAGAACCACCGCGGTTTTAGCCATTTTATCAGAAACAATTTTTCCCGTTAATTGACGTTTCATATCTAATTCAAAATTTAAACACCAAAATATAATTCCTTAATTTTGATCTTTGATTTTTTAACTTTTAATTTTTTTCGGTTAATCGCGCCTCGTCTTTCGTTAAAGCGGCCGGCGATTGCTCTTTGGTTTCTTTTTGCAAAGTTTTTATCCTCGCGATATCCAATTTTATCTGGCGGATTTCCTTCAAGTTTTTCGTTTTGCCGCCGGCCAGATCAAACCTAAGCCCCGCCAGCTTAACCAGCTTTTCTTGCAACAAACTCTTTAAATCTTGACCGCTTTTTTGGCGCAGTTCGGCAACTTTCATTTTTTTTGGATTTATTTTAGGAGGCTTTCTTCACGAATTTCGCTTTTATCGGCAACTTATCTCCGGCTTTTTCCAGCGCCTGGCGCGCCATTTCTTCTTTGATGCCGTCAATCTCATACATTATCCGTCCGGGTTTCACCACGAATACATAATGATCGACCCCGCCCTTGCCGCCGCCCAAAGGCACTTCTTCGCCTTTGCTCGTCACCGGCTTGTCCGGAAATATCCTGATCCACAATTTGCCGCCTTTTTTCAAATATCTCAAAATCGCGCGCCTTCCCGCTTCAATCTGGCGGGAGCTTATCCATCTTTCTTCCATCGCTTTAAGGCCAAAACTGCCATAATTCAATTCCGCGCCGCGATAAGAAACGCCAATTCCGCGCCGGCGGCCTTTTTGCCATTTGCGATGTTTGATTTTTTTTGGCATCAATAAAGACATATTCCAGATTATTATTTTTGCTTTTCTCCTTTGTACACCCAAACCTTAATTCCGATCACGCCATAAGTGCAGTGCGCCTCGGTGATGGCATAATCAATATCGGCTCTGATGGTTTGGCGCGGCAAACGCCCTTTGGTGAGCCACGCCGTGCGCGCGATCTCCACGCCGTTCAATCTTCCCGAAAGCTGTACTCTCACCCCCTGAACCTCCCGCGACCCCATCGCTTTCTCAATCACCTGCTTTATCGCTCTCAAATAGGGCATTCTTTTTTCAATCTGCGCGGCCACCGATTGGCCGATATATGCCGCCGACGCCCAAGGATTGGCAATTTCTCTCACTTCAACCCGCAAATCGGGATTATTTTTCGCTTTAACGCTTCCAAAAAGTTTCTTCTCCAATTTTTTGCGCAATTCCTCGATCCCCTGCCCCTGCCGTCCGATAATCAGCCCCGGACGGGCGCAAAGAACCGCCACATTAATCTTTCCCGGAGATCTTTCAATCTCAACTTCGGAAATCCCGATCTTGGCCAATCTCTTGTGAAGAAATTCGCGCAATTTGAAATCCTCCTCCAACAATTTGGGGAATTCTTTTTCGTAATATCCGCGCGAATACCATCCGGAAATATCCTTTATTCTGAATGCTTTTGGGTGAACCTTGTGAGCCATGTTTCAAATTAAAAGTTAAAAAATCAAAATTTAAGATTTATGCTTCTTTTTTCCCGCGCCGCTTGCTTTTAACGGCGGGTTCTTGAACTTTCTTGTCAATGGTAAGGGTGATATGCGAAGTCCGTTTTTCAATTCGATCGGCGCGGCCGCGCGAACGGGGAAAAACTTTCTTATGCATCGGGCCGTCGTCAACCGTCAATTTGGAAATATAAAAATCTTTCGGATCTAGCTTGTGGGTATTTTTCGCCGCCGCCATCCCCGAGCGCAAGAGCTTCAACAACGGCAAGCTGGCTTTGTTGGGAGTAAAGCTCAAAATCGCTTCGGCTTCGGCCGTTGTTTTGTATCTCACCAAATCCGCCACCATGCGGGTTTTGCGCGCAGTAATTTTCAATTGTCTTAATTTTACCGTGATTGCCATATTCCAAATTTAATTATTTTTTCGGCGCCGCTTGTTTGGCTTCCAGCTCCTTTTGCATCTTGCCGCCATGCCGATGGAATTTGGTCGTCGGAGAAAATTCTCCCAGCTTGTGCCCCACCATATCCTCGTTGGGCTTGACCGTGATAAATTCCTTTCCGTTGTGCACCGCGAAAACCAACCCGATCATTTCCGGAACAATAGTGCTTCGCCGCGACCAAGTTTTGATGGGGCCGACACCTCCTTTCTTCACCTTTTCCATCAACTTTTCATCAATGAAGGGGCCTTTTTTAATGCTTCTTGCCATGTTGTTTTTTTTAGAATAACGCTATCTTTTTATTTTTTCCTGCTTCTTCGCTTGATAATCAATTTGGCGGTCCATTTTTTGGGTTTGCGCGTTTTCACTCCCATCGCGGTCTTTCCCCATGGAGTTTTGGCTCTTTTCAAGCCAATGCCGGTTCTACCCTCGCCGCCGCCGTGCGGATGATCGCAAGGATTCATCACTGTGCCTCTGACGGTAGGCCGCCATCCCTTTCTCCTTTTCGCGCCGGCACTGCCATAATCTTCGAAACGATGCTCCGGATGAGAGATTCTCCCGATCGTCGCGAAGCAATCCGCCGGAACTTTTCTGATCTCGCGGGAAGGCATCTGCAACTGGGCGAATTTGCCTTCGCCGGCCATCATTCTCGCCGCCGTGCCCGCCGATCTCACCATCTGCCCGCCTCTACCCGGCTGTAATTCAATATTGCAAATTTCGGTACCCACGGGAATGTTTTTTAACATCGTCCGATTGCCGGCTTTGATCTCGGCTTCCCGATCGCAAATAATTTCATCCCCCGCCGCCATGCCGTCAACCGCCAAAACATATTTTTTGCTCCCGTCGCGATACTCAACCAGCGCCAAATAAGCGGTGCGGTTGGGATCATATTCCAGCGCCGCGACATTTCCCGCGATCCCCATCTTTTCCTGCCCGAAATCAACCACGCGATACATTTTTTTCACGCCGCCGCCGCGATGCCTCACGGTAATCCGTCCGGAAAAATTCCGGCCTGAATTTTTTTTCAGGGACTTGAGCAAATGTTTTTCCGGCCTTTTTTTGGTTAAAACTGATTTCATATTATTATTCGCGAAAGCGATATTTTTTCGTTGCGATATAAATCAAATACGGGACGCGCCGCGATTCTATTTGGGCGCGATCTCAATTGTTTGCCCTTTTTTTATTTTTACGATCGCCTTGCGATAACCGGGCTCAAAAAATATCCCCCGGCGGCTGCGCCGCTTTCTCCCGGGCACATTCACCACATTCACGCCGACGGCTTTCACCTGATAATATTCTTCCACCGCGCGGGCAATCTCTTTTTTATTGGCGGATTTGGCCACGCGAAAAACATATTGATTGTCATCGGACAAATTGGACGCTTTCTCGGTAATATGGGCGCCCGCCAAAATCCGCACGGCGCGATCGCCGATTTTGTCCGCGGCCTTCTTTTCAACCGCCGGTTTCTTTTCTTTCGTGGCAATCTTTTGAACCTTGGTTTTCCGCGGGGCTTCTTTTTTAAAAATATCGGTAATCGCCATAATTATTTTTTAATTTTCGCGGTTTTCTCAATCGCCTCCACCGACTCGACCGGCATCAAAAGACATTTGGAATTAAGCAAATCAAGCACATTCAATTTTGCCGCTTCAATGGTCTCAACCCCCGGAATGTTCCTGCCGGCGAGAATCGCGGTTTTTTCAACTCCGGGCAGAGCAATCAGAATTTTCCCTTTTTCAAAATTGGAGTTTATCTTTCGCACCGCCCCCAAAACTTCAACCATTCGCCTGGTTTTGGGCTCGGAAATTTCCAACCGGTCAAGCAAAGTGATCGTTCCGGCGGCCGCTTTGGCCGACAAAATCATCGCCAAGGCCTTGCGCCGCATTTTTTTATTAATCTTGCCGCCGTAAATTTTATCGTTCCGCGGACCGAAAGCGACTCCGCCATGCCGCCAAATCGGAGAACGAGTCGATCCGTGGCGCGAACGGCCGGTGCCTTTTTGGCGCCATGGCTTCTTTCCGCCGCCGGAAACCTCCCCGCGATTCTTGGTGTGCGCCGCGCCCTGCCGGCGGTTGGCCGCTTGCGTTACCGCCACTTGATAAACCAAGTCTGTGTTGATTTTTACCTCAAACAAGCTCTTGGATAACTCCATCGTTCCGGTTTTTTCCCCTTTTTGATTATAGATTGCGGCTTCCATGAAATTATTTTAACCTTCAAAAATAAATTAAAAATTCAAATATAGCTTATCACTTATCACTTATAATTTATAATTTATCATTTATCATTTATCACTTATAATTTATCGTTCATCATTCATTTCTTATCCTCTGATTTCCAATAATGTGCCCTTATTCCCCGGCACCGCGCCTTTAAGCGCCAGCAAATTATTTTCCGGATCAACTTTGGCAACAATCAAATTTTTGACGGTAACCCGTTGGGCGCCCATTCTTCCCGCCATTTTTTTGCCTTTGCGAATCGCCGCGCCGCCCATACCCACCGACCCGAAATTGCGCAATTCATGCTTGGTGCCGTGAGTGCAAGTCTGTTGCCCCTTAAATCCGTGTTTCTTCACCCCGCCTTGAAACCCCTTTCCTTTGGAAATTCCGGCAACCTTAACCTTGTCCCCTTCCTTGAAGTCCGCAATACTCACAATATCGCCGGTTTTCATCTCCAAACCGCTTTCAATCCTGAACTCGCGCAAAAATCGAAACGGTTTCTTGGCGGAGCTTTTTTTGATTTTCTTTTCGGAAATCTTTTCAAAACCGATTTGCGCCGAAGAATAGCCATCCTTTTTTTCGGTTTTCAATTGCGTCAAAGCGCACGGCCCGGCTTCAATCAAGGTTACCGGCGTTTTCTTTCCGTCAGGAGCGAATATCTCCGTCATTCCAATTTTTTTTCCCAAAATGAATTTCATAATCTTTTTGAAGGCAATTGAAAACCGGGCATAGCCCGGCTTTCTCAAATGGCTATATTCACTGATTTTTATATGATGGTCCGGCAAAGCAAGGGCAAACTTTACATTTTTATTTCAATGTCCACGCCCGCGGGCAATGTCAAATTGCGCAAAGAATCAATAATTTTGGGCGTCGGATTCACAATGTCCAGCAAGCGCTTGTGCACCCGAATCTCAAACTGCTCGCGCGCGTCTTTATGCACGAATGTCGATCGATTCACGGTGTATTTATGAATCTCAATCGGCAAAGGTATCGGACCCAAAATTTCGGCGCCGTAGCGATTGATGGTTTCAATAATCTGCTTAGTGCAGTTATCAATCACCTTGTGGTCATAGGCCCTCAACTTTATTCTCAATTTGGGACGAGCGCTTTCCTTTGTTTCCTTATTTTTCTTTGTGGTCGCGGTTGCCATCTTGCTGGTTTTGAATTCCTGTTTCCATTCGCTGACAATGGCACTTCGGAATTGCTTTTTAATTTACTTGACGATTTTTGTCACCACTCCCGCGCCGACGGTCTTGCCGCCTTCGCGAATGGCAAACTTTGATTTCTCTTCCAAAGCGATCGGATTGATCAATTTAACATTAAAGGTTACCGTGTCTCCGGGCATCACCATCTCCACTCCGGGATTCAAAGTCACTTCGCCGGTGACATCGCAAGTTCTCACATAAAACTGCGGTTTGTAGCCGGAGAAAAACGGAGTGTGGCGGCCGCCCTCTTCCTTGGTCAAAATATAAACTTCGGCGGTAAAATCCGTGTGGGGAGTGATTGAGCCGGTTTTCGCCAGCACCTGGCCGCGTTCAACATCTTCCTTCTTTAAACCGCGCATCAAAATGCCCACATTATCCCCGGCGCGCCCTTCATCCAAAATTTTCTGAAACATTTCAATCGAAACCGCCGTGGTTTTAACGGTGGGCTTGATGCCGACCACTTCCACTTCTTCGTTGGCCTTCACGATTCCCCTTTCAATGCGGCCGGTCGCCACCGTGCCGCGTCCGGCGATGGAAAACACATCTTCCACGGCCATCAAGAACGGCTTTTCGGTGTCGCGCACCGGCTCGGGAATGTATTCGTCAACTTTGTTCATCAATTCAATCACCGCTTTCACCGCTTCGTCATCGGCGGACTTCCCTTCCAGCGCTTTCAACGCCGAACCGCGCACGAACGGAATTTCGTCTCCGGGAAAATGATATTTTTTCAACAATTCGCGCACTTCGGATTCCACCAAGTCGATCATTTCCGGATCATCAACCATATCGCATTTGTTCAAAAACACCACCATCGCCGGCAAACCGACTTGGTGCGCCAGCAAAATGTGCTCGCGGGTTTGCGGCATCGCGCCGTCATTGGCCGACACCACCAAAATACCGCCGTCCATCTGCGCCGCGCCGGTGATCATATTCTTGATGTAATCGGCATGCCCCGGGCAATCAATGTGGGCATAGTGCCTTTTGTCGGTTTCATATTCCAAATGCGCGATGTTAATCGTCACGCCGCGCTGTTTCTCTTCAGGAGCCGAATCAATTTGGTCGATTGACTTCATCGCCACCTTATTTCCTTTCAGGCTCAAAGAATGCAAAATCGCCGCACTCAATGTGGTTTTGCCATGATCGACATGGCCGATAGTGCCAATATTCAAGTGAGATTTTCCTCTCACAAATTTTTCTTTTTCTGCCATAGATTTTTAATTATTTTTTAATTTTATAATTTATAAATTAATAAGCGCGAATAGACAACAACTATATATTACTCATTTCTAAAGAAAAGTCAAATGTTTTTTTAATTTATTTTCTTTTTCCCGAAACGATTTCTTGCGCCACATTCGCGGGCACATCTTCATAGTGGTCAAATTCCATCGTAAATGTTCCCCGTCCTTGCGTCAACGACCGCAAGTTGGTGGCATAACCGAACATTTCCGACAACGGCACTTTCACATTAATAATCTTGGATTCCATCTGATCTTGAGTGTCTTCAATCTTTCCGCGGCGGGAAGAAATGTCGCCGATCGCGTCGCCAAAAAATTCCTGCGGCACCGTCACTTCCAATTTCATAATCGGTTCAAGCAAAACCGGATTGGCCTTTTTGGCCGCGGCCTGCAATGCCATGGAACCGGCAATTTTAAACGCCATTTCCGAAGAATCTACTTCATGAAAAGATCCGTCATACAAAGTCGCTTTCAAATCCACCATCGGATAACCGGCGACAACACCCTTTTCCATCGCTTCTTCAATGCCTTTGCGCGCAGGATTGATATATTCCTTGGGAATCACGCCTCCCTTGATTTCGTCCACAAATTCAAAACCGGTACCGCGCTCTTTGGGCTCAACGCGGATATGGACATCGCCATATTGTCCGCGGCCGCCCGACTGCTTGATGAATTTTCCTTGCGCCTCGGCATTGATCTTGATGGTTTCTTTATATGCCACTTGCGGACGGCCCACTTCGGCATCAACTTTGAATTCCCGTTTCATACGATCAACGATAATATCCAAATGCAATTCGCCCATACCGCCGATGATTGTTTCTCCGGTTTCGCTGTCGGTTTTAACCCGAAAAGTCGGATCTTCATCCGAAAGCTTTTTGAGGGCAAGCCCCATCTTTTCCTGATCGGCCTTGGTTTTCGGCTCAACGCGAATGTCAATCACCGGATCCGGGAAACTTATTTTTTCCAAAATAATCGGATGATTTTCATCGCACAAAGTATGCCCGGTGGAAGTGTTTTTTAAACCCACGGTGGCGGCGATATCGCCGGCGCGCACTTCGTCAATTTCTTTGCGGTCGTTGGAATACATCCGCAACAGCCGTCCGATCCGTTCTTTTTCGCCCGTCGTGGCGTTCAGCACGTAAGATCCTTTTTTCAGAAACCCCGAATAAACGCGGAAAAATGTCAAAGTGCCGACATAGGGATCGGTCGCCACTTTAAACGCCAGCGCCGTGAACGGCTCATTATCGTCGGAATGGCGCAAAATTTCCCCCTCGCCCTGCAATTCCATACCTTTAACCGGCGGCAAATCAAGCGGACTGGGCAAATAATAACAAACCGCGTCCAACACCGGCTGTACGCCGGTATTTTTTAATGAAGATCCGTAAAAAACGGGAATAATATTGCCTTTGATTGTCGCAGTGCGCAAAACCCGCCGCAAATCTTCTATCTTGATTTCTTCTCCGCCCAAATATTTATTCATTAATTCTTCATCCTCGGCAACGATTTTTTCCACCAATTTAGCACGCCATTCTTTGGCCGCCGCCGCCATTTCCGCCGGTATCTCTTCCTCAATCACTTCCTGTCCGTTGGCGCCCTTAAAGCGCAACGCTTTCATTTTGAGCAAATCCACCACACCATCCAGCTTGTCCTCTTCGCCGATCGGAATGTTGGCCGCCACCGCATTGGGATTCAATTTTTTCCAAATCGACTGCAAACTGCGCTCAAAACTGGCGCCGGTCCGGTCCATTTTATTGACAAAACAAATGCGCGGCACCGCATATTTGTCGGCCTGCCGCCACACAGTTTCGGATTGCGGCTGGACTCCGGCAACCCCGTCAAAAACCACCACCGCGCCGTCCAAAACGCGCAACGCCCGCTGAACTTCGGCGGTGAAATCAATATGTCCCGGAGTATCAATGATATTGAATTGATGCTGATTGGTTTTTTCTTTGCTCAAATATTCTCCCGGCGACCAAAAACAGGTTGTTGCCGCGGAGGTGATTGTGATCCCTCTCTCTCTTTCTTGAGCCATCCAATCCATAATCGCCGCTCCCTCGTGCACTTCGCCAATCTTGTGGGACAAGCCGGTATAAAACAAAATTCGCTCGGAAGTGGTGGTTTTCCCGGCATCAATGTGGGCGATCACGCCAAAGTTGCGATATTTTTCAAGAGGGGCTTGACGAGACATAATTTAATTATTTATGGAATTCAAATACATTTCCCACGCAAAAAGCCGAAAAACTCGCGCATCGGCTTTCCGGAGCTAATTCTAGGATCGGAAATGGGCAAACGCTCGGTTGGCCTCGGCCATACGGTGCGTGTCCTCCTTTTTTTTAATGGCCGCACCCGTGTTATTGGCCGCGCCGATCAATTCCTCGGCCAGCTTCACTTTCATCGGCTGTCCCTTCTTTTTGCGGGCGGTATCCAGCAACCAGCGCACCGCCAAAGCAGTGCCGCGCTCCTTAGCCACCGGCTTGGGCACCTGATAGGTCGCGCCGCCCACCCGCTTGGATTTGACTTCCAATAACGGACGCGCATTTTCCATGGCCGTATCAAAAACCTCCAGCGGTTCTTTGCCGGTCTTTTCTTTGATAATATCCAACGCACCGTAAACGATCTTCTTGGCCGCGTTCTTTTTGCCCCGCTTCATAATGTGGTTGATAATCTGTCCGATCGCGACACTGTTATAAACCAAGTCCGGAGCAATTTCTCTTTTTGTAATTTTACCTCTAGGCATTTTAAAAATTGAAAAATCAAATATCAAAATGGAAAATTTTGGAGTTGAAATTTTTTATAAAAAATTTCAACGATATATAAATTATTCCTTGCTTTTGACTTTTGGATTACTTTTATTTGGGTTTTTTCGCCCCGTACTTCGATCTTTCTTGTTTGCGTTTTTCCACCCCCGCGCAATCCAGTTTCCCGCGCACGATGTGGTAGCGCACGCCCGGCAAATCCTTCACCCGGCCGCCGCGAATCAAAACGATGGAATGCTCTTGCAATTTGTGGCCCTCGCCCGGAATATAAGCCGTAACTTCCATCCCGTTGGTCAATTTCACCCTGGCCACCTTGCGCAACGCCGAATTCGGCTTTTTGGGCGTGGCCGTGAACACCTTGGTGCAAATGCCCCGCTTGAACGGCGACGCGTAATCCTTCGGACGATTTTTCAATGCGTTGAAAGCGAAAGAGAGAGCCGGAGATTTGGTTTTGTGCGCCCGCTTGGTTCTTTTCTGTTTGATAAGCTGATGAATGGTTGCCATCTTAACAAATTTAAAATTAAAAAATCAAAATTAAAAATTCAGGAACTATATATCCCCCAAACAGAATATTATTATCACACAAAAAAATAAAAGTCAAACTTTCCCGGAGGCAACCGCTCACCGGGAAGCAAATTTGTTGAGGTTTGACCTCGAGAATTTGTATTTTGAGGTCAAACCTCAACAAGTTTGCGGTAAGGGATGGCGCGAAGATCAGACTTCCAAAATCGCGTTAAAGGCTTTCCCCGTTTTCGGAAACATCTTCGCTCTCTTCGACAGATTCGGATATTTCTTCTTCGGATACTTCTTCTCCAGATACTTCTTCCGAAACTGTATCATCCGCGGGTTCATCATCCTTCTCCGGCTCTTCGCCGTCCGCGGCGGGATCAATCGTTTCTTGCGCCGCTTCGCTTGCCGGATCGCTTTCGTCACTTTCATTTTCCGGCGCGTCTTCTTCATCATCGGCGCTATCGGAAGACCCCGTGTTCTCGACAGAATCGCCGGCAGGCGCGGGATCGCCTTCGTCTGAAGACTGGCCATTGTTATCTTCCAAATCTCCGGCGGCGGAACCTGTCTCCGGCGATTCGCTTGATCCCGTATTTTGGGCCGGTTCGTCGCCGCAAGCCCCCTCGGTTTTTTCCCAAACGCCATTCTCGATCCAAGTGCAATAGACTTCTCCGGTCGCTTTATCCACCATTTCCAATTGCTCGACCCGCGCGGTCTTGGCGCTGAAAGTTTCCACCACCACCCTTCGCAAGCTGGCCGCGCCATCATAAATCGCCAGCCCCAAAGATTCCAAGATATTTCTCACCTTGGCCAGCAAACTGTTTTCGGATTCTTCCGCCGAATCAACAGTCGTGGTGGAATTTATCAACCCTTGCTCGGTCAACTGCAAACTTATATTGTCAATCCGCGATTGCTGGGCTTTGGCCACTTCCAACAAATAGGCGGTGAATTTGGGATAATCAAGCGACAGATAACCGCTGGCGTTTTGGCCGACAAGTTCGGGCATCACCGCTTGCACTTCCTGCGCGATCATGCCGATCTCGCGCTGAGCGCCAAGATTCTTGACCGCGTCCAGAGAAGTGTCCCAGTTGTAATAAATGCCGCGCAGTTTGCTCAAATTTCCGATCACATCCATCTCGTCGGCAATCGCTCCGATATTGGTTTTCAGCCGGATATCCGACGATGAATTGGTCAACACGCCGTTTGAATCCGAATATACCGGGCGATTGCCCTCACCGGCAAGCGTCCCAATGCCCACATTGCCGGCCCCGTCGATGCGCAGGCGTTCGGCAATCGCCGCCCCGCCCGTTCTGGTCCAGAAAGTCAATGCCGATGTTTCACTCCCCGATGTTGCCGTGGTCAAAAGATTGCCAATCCGGCCCGTGAGCTCATCCGTCCCCGCGCTGTCTTCGGCGTAAAAATTAATTGACCCGCCAATGCCGTCCGCCGCCGTGCCCGAAGTTTGCCGCCGCAAGCGCAACACCTCCGCCACGGTATCGGTGGTAGCGGGATTGATGGACAGATACCCGGCAATGCCATTCGTGGAACCGCCGTAAACACCAAAGCTGTTCGTGGAATTGCCGTAAACGCCATAGCCATTCGTGGAACCGCCGTAAACACCAACATTGTTCGCGGAAAGGCCATAAATGCCATAGTTGTTCGTGGAACTGCCATAAATGCCATAGCTGTTCGTGGAATTGCCGTAAACGCCAAAGCTGTTCGTGGAACCGCCACGGACACCATAGCTGTTCGTGGAAAAGAAATTACCCGCGTAATAGGTTCTTCCCCGAATCACATAGCGCAGGCGAACATCGGTATTCGTCCAGCTGGCGCCGTCGGCAGAAGTCGCGCCCATATTTGACGACGCATCCGAATCCAAAACAATGTTGCCGCCCGTCGGCGCGGCGCTATATTTCAACACCAGCCAGTATTTTGTCCCGCTTACCATCGTGTAGCTCGTGCCCATCGACAAGATTTGATAACTTGTTGTGAGCGTGCCGAATTTAACGCTATTGCCTGTCGCCAGCGCGGCCCCGGTTGGTTTTGACGGTGAACCGCCGTCATCGGCGTAAATATAGCCGGTGATGTAGCCCGTGGTATTGGTAATATCCGCGCTTTCCTTAACCCTGACGGTGAAATCCCCCATTGTGTGCGCGTCCGACGCGGTGAATTGCACCGCCTGATACATTGTCGCCATTGTCGCGTCCGTGCCGGTGAACGCCGAACCATTCTGCAAATCAGACGCGGTTTGCGACGCGTTAATCGACGGATAGGTTTCCTGATTGACCGTCAACGCCGAATTGATATTCCCGGCCACATCCAACTTATACCCCGCCGCCGGACTAGTCGTCCCGATACCGACATTGCCGTTACCTAAAAGAGTCATTACCGTTGTTTGCCCAGTAAAAGGCGCAACACCTCCATCATGTACCCTAAATTGCATATTATTTGCCGCACCTCCACCGCCCTGAAGACCGTTTGAATAGATTGAATTATAGCGAACATCGGAGTCCGATCTTCCCATACGAATCTGTTCAACTGTTTGGCCAATAGTTGTTGCCGCGCGTGAATATATAGTTCCTACTACATCAAGTTTCTGCACTGGACTCGTCGTCCCAATCCCCACATTGCCGGAAGAATCAATGCGCAGGCGTTCGTCCCAGCTTCCCGCGTTTCTTGTCGCGAATGCCAGCGCGCCGCTTTGCGCTCCATCCGCATGGCTCACGCCCACCAAATCAATGCCGGCAACGGTTTGCACCGCGCCGCTTAAATTCGCCTGCCCGAAAGCAAGACCGATGGTATTGTTGGCGGTGGTATCGGTATTCACGATCCCCAGCAAACTCGCGTCGCCGATATCCGTGCTGGAATTTGCCCCGGCAACATTAAACTTGTAATTCGGCGTTGTCGTGCCGATGCCCAGGCGGCTGTTGGTATCATCCCAATACATTCCGGAGAACGCGGTCCACGCGCCCGCGTTGTTGTAGAGCAGTTGGCCTTCCGCGCCCGAAGGCAGGGCGCCGCCCGCGGTGAGATTGACGCCGTTCCAAACCAAATTGCCCGAAACATTGTAGAGCTTGTCGGCAATCGTTTCCGGCGCGGTGGTTTGCGCCAACCGCAACCGCCCGTTCACATCCAACAACTCCGCCGGACTCGTTGTACCAATACCCACATTGCCGGAATTTGATACGATAAATTTCACGGCATTGGCTGAATTATCCAATCTGAAAATGCTTTTGGCAACCGCCATCGTGACGCCGGCATTATCGTTTGAAAAAACAGAATCCACCGTTAACGACGAATTGCTTGCTATCGAAACAACGGTTTTGGTTTCTCCACCAACGGTAATGTTGTCCCCGATACCAACTTGCGTTGTAAAATATGAACTCGTTCCGGCAATAACGGCGGAGCCCGCGCTGGTCGCCACCGTTCCGGAAGCGTTAAAACCGGCGGGAGCTTTGGCCGTCAATCTTGATAATTTTGTTGAAATCCCACCAATGCCGATACTGCCGTCATCTCCAATAAATAATCTGGAAGTATTTGCGGTTGATCCGCTTGGAGTGGTGTAAATATTATACGAAGTTCCATGGCCGGCGGCAGTCCAATCTTCAGTAGTTTTGGCAATGGCAAACGCGCCCCGGCCGTAAGCGGAACCATCCCAGCCGTAGAAATTATGATAACCCAGCTCCGCGCCGGTAAGCGCCGCGCCATCTATATCGCTTGGGTTCCCTCGTTTATATGTGTTAAGACCATTGGCATAATTACTCTGCGTCCAAAAATATAAATTGAGATATCCGTTGGAATTTTTTGATCCGAATTTTCCTCTGGAAGCGACTTGAAGCTCGCCGCCGCTCGTGATCTTGAATCTTTCGTTATCTTCGCCGTCATCAGCCACAAACAAATCCGCGCTGTCAAAATAAGCGGTCAGGCCGGAAGCGGTTTCCCCCAAATATCTGCCGGAAATATAAAGATGGGTATCGTCGGTAATTGAAGCAACTCCGAATGTTTCCGTCCCGATTTTAATCGCGTCCCCTTCCTCCAATTCGCTGGTGAACAATGTTCCGGTTCCCGTCACCAACGCTTGCCCGGTCCCTATCGCCACCGTGCCGGTAAGAGTGGAAAATGATTTCCCTTTAAGGTTGAGAATCGTCTTCGGACTGCTCGTCCCAATCCCCACATTGCCGGCGAAATAGGCGGCGCCGTCGCGATCAACGAAAAATTTCTGAACGCCGGCGACGCCAACGCCCAAAAGCGGCGCGCCGGCAATGGCGCTGGAAGGATTCACCAAAACGCTGGATTGGGTGAAGTTCGTCGACAGCGGCTGGTAAGTGAACACCGCCTGCCCCGAAGTTGACATTCCGGAAGTGTTGATGTTGGCGACATAGATATCGTTGAAGCGGTGCGTGGCGTCGCCCAAGCTCGCGCCCAAATCGGTTGCCGGAGAAATATCTTTTGAAGATGATATTCCGGCCAGCGTCGCCTTGCCGTCCAACACCAGATTGCCGGTTGAATCAATATAGTTGGTAGCGGTGTGGAATTGCACCGCGCCCGTGCCGTTGGGATTGATGAGCAAATTCGTGTCGGCATCGTTGGTGGAAATGGTGGAACCTTTTAGCGTGATATTGTCCGCCCGAAACGCGGCGCCGGCGCCGGATTGATCAATCGCGAACAGCGGCACCGTTGTGGAGGCGTTTAGCGCCGCCGCGCCGGAAAATGTTTGCGCGCCGGTAACGCTGAAATTGCCTTGCACCGTGACATCGCCCGCCGCGACCAAAGTTTGCGCGTTGACATTGCCATCCTCGTCAACGGTGAAATTATCATAGTCGGAAGTATCGCCGATGCCCAGCCGCCGCCCAACCAAATTCGACGGCAAGGAAAAACTTTGGCCCAGAGAATAATTGGGGCGGTCCGAATCCATCTGGCGCGATATGTACTCCACTCTGTCCTTGGTTCCTCCGTCAACGACGATGGTTTCGGTTTTGGTTTGCACTTCTTTGGTGTGGATAGTTTGAATCTCCTTGGTTTGCACTTCTCTGGTTTGTATTTCTTTTTCCGGATAAATGTTTTGGACGATTGGCGCCGGCTGATTTTCAGATGGTCTAACCCTCTGATCATCTTCCAAAAATTCTTGATCGTTGGAAATTTGGCCATTCATCGACAATTGATCATTGCCCGGAGAATCTTCTATCCCCAGCCAGCGGCGCGCCGTGTCGCGGATATGGTTTTTGATTCCGCCGAAAAATGACGCCAAACTCGCCTGGCCGG
>DIFW01000029.1 GCA_002419295.1 Patescibacteria group bacterium UBA5738 | reverse complement strand
AAAAGCGGGTTTCGTAATTCAAAGATAATAGTCGCGAATCCAAAAATAATTTGGCGTTAAAATAAGCGTGTGTCGACCGCGCTTAATCAATAAAATTAATTGTTATAAAAAAATAACAAGGTTTCGATAAAAATTTATGAAAAAAAATAACAAGGTTTCAGCGATCGTATTAAGTATCGCGCTTGCGCTTGGTATGGCCGGATTAACCGCTACGCTTGCGGCTACGGATCCGGGTTTGGGAGCGGCGGCAACCTTTTCCATTATCGCTCAAACGGCGATTACTGGAACAGGCACAATCTCCGGCGATGTAGGAATAAACAGCACCGGCGCCGGAATCACCGCGTTAACCGCCGGTGATGTGAGCGGCACAATATACTCTACCGATGGAGTCGCGCCGGGTTTGGCAATTATAAACCCCGCCGTTCAGGCAAATCTTTCAACCGCGAACGACAACATATCCGGTCAAGCTCCAACCGCCAGTATCGGCCCCGTTCTTGATGGTTTGGTTCTCACTCCCGGGGTCTATGATATTGGCGCCGGACGGTTGAATGGCGGGTCGCTTACTCTTAACGGGCAGGGTATATATATTTTAAGGGCATCAAGCGATTTGGTATCCTCGGGTTCAATTATCTTAACTAACGGCGCGCGGGCTTGTGATGTGTATTGGCAAGTCAACACTCTGGCAACCATCACCAGCGGTTCATTTGCGGGAACAATTATCGCCGGGACCGGCATTCATTTCGGCAGTGGCGCGGCTTTGGACGGGAGAGCTTTGGCGTTGGGAGGCGATGTGACACTGCTCAACAACAACATTTCCGGACCGACATGCGCGACCGCTTCTCCTTCCGCCACCGCCACTCTTCATATCGTCAAAACGGTGGTCAATAACAACGGCGGCACGGCGGTTGCTTCCGATTTTACGCTCAATGCTACCGGCACAAATGTTTCTTCGAGTTCTTTTACCGGTTCTGAATCAGGCACAGATATCACATTGGACGCCGGTTCTTACGCGATAACGGAACCGATCGTTCCAGCCGGTTATTTGCAATCCGGTTCCGGCGATTGTTCGGGAACCATCGCGGCCGGCGAAACCAAAACATGCACCATTACCAACGACGATATCGCCCCGCAACTTGTCGTGAATAAAGTCGTTGTCAATGATAATAGCGGCGCCAAAACCATCTCTGATTTTCCGCTTTTCGTTGACGGCAACAGCGTGGTATCAGGAGTAGCAAACTCAATCGCGATAGGGCCGCACACGGTTTCCGAAACTCTCGGTTCCGGCTATACGGCCGTCATTGGCGGCGATTGCGCCGCGGACGGCACCATTACTCTCGCGCTGGGCGATGTGAAAACTTGCACCATCACCAATAATGACACCGCGCCGGTACCGACACCCCAATCAAGCGGCGGAGGTTCATATTATGCCGCCGTTCCGCCCCTTATTGATGTGGTGAAGGTGCCAAGCCCTTTGGCTTTGCCGAACGGCCCCGGTACGGTAAAGTACACTTACACGCTTCGCAATATCGGAACGGTTCCGGTGAGTAATGTGAAAATGGCGGGCGATACTTGCAGCCCCATCGTTTTGATTTCCGGCGACGCGAACGGCGACGCCAAACTTGATGTAAATGAAATATGGACCTATACTTGCTCCGCGACACTTTCAAAAACCCACACGAATATTGTCACCGCGACCGGGTGGGCTAACGGCATAAGCGCGACCGATATCGCAAGCGCTACGGTCATTGTCGGCGTTCCGGTGGTGCCGCCGTTGATCCATGTGACAAAAGTTCCGAATCTGCTCGCGCTTTCATCCGGAGGCGGAATGGTCACCTACACCAACAAAGTTACCAACCCGGGGACAGTCGCGTTAAGCAATATCCGACTCACCGATGATAAATGCAATCCCGTAAAATATATTTCCGGCGACGCGAACGGCGATTCAAAACTTGATACCGCCGAAACATGGACATATACTTGTCAAACAAAAATCACTGAAACTACGGTAAACACCGTTACCGCGAGCGGAGAAGCCAATGGTTTAACGGCCAAAGATTTCGCGATCGCCACCGTCGTCGCGACCACCGTTCCCAAATTGCCAAACACGGGGCTTTCTCCCGATGAAGATAACGCTTTTGGGAATATTATTATACCGGCGGGCGTTTTGGCGATTTTGATTTCCCTTTACTTTGTTCGAAGAAAGCAAACAAATTAGAAGATATTGGAAGAAAATGGGCAAGCAAATCCCGGATAAATTTTTATCCGGGGTTTGAGGTTATCGAATTTTTGTGAAATATATGCGCCTGAAAATCCTGTCAAAACGAGCGATGTTGACGGTTGCCCTTTTTTCGGGGTCTGTTCTGTTCGCGGCCATTCTTTTGCCTCATATCTCAAAAAACTTAATCCATGACGGTTCGGCGTCGCTTATTGAAAATGCCGCCATTCTCTCAAATGAAGAACCGGCAAGCGTTGAATTGCCGGCGCGCCTTAAAATTCCGACAATTGATGTTGACTCCGCCGTTATTCCGATGGGCCTTACTTCCGACGGAGCAATGGATGTGCCGAAAAGCCCCACCGAAGTGGCATGGTTCGACCTCGGACTGCGCCCCGGAGAAAATGGCGCCGCCGTTATTGCCGGCCACTACGGCTGGAAAAACAATACACCGGGGGTATTTGATAATTTATATAAATTGGCCGTAGGCGACAAGATATTCGTTGAAGACGAAAAGGGATCAACCGCGGCTTTTGTTGTGCGCGAAGTTAAAATATACGGCAAAGATGAGGCCGTTCCGGATGCGTTTGGCTCAAGCGACGGGAAGGCGCATCTCAATCTCGTTACTTGCGCGGGAGCTTGGGATAAGGCGGAAAAAACCCGTTTCGAGCGGCTCATAGTTTTTACCGACAAAGAATAGTTTGAAGAAATAGACCTACTGCGTAAATATTTGCGCGGCGAATTTTTCAGATTTCGAGCGAGCCGAATAGGGAATGAGGAGGCATATTGAGCCTATGGCACCGTAATAAATTAACTTCCTAAAATATTAAGGGCATATCCAGTAATTCCACCCACTGTGGAATTTGTCGGTTTTTATTTTAACAGCTTCCAATTCTTTGTTTAAAATCTTAATTCCTTTTTTGTAATAATTTTCATCCAGTTTTGCTTTCTCTCTGGCGCCGCTCCAAACAGAATTTCTTTTCCGGATACCGGCAACTGCTGGAAGAATCCCGCGCCCTGCGGGCGCTACCCCAGTGAGGGGTTACGCAAGGTACCCTTGACAATATTACATTGAGTATATTATAATATAGGTGTAATAAGCTAAAAGCCTTAGTCTTGGCTTTGAGGCGTTTGCGTCAAAGTCTGGCGCAAGCTAAAATAAGGTTTTAAAAAATAAATCAAAAATATGATAAACGACTGGTCATATATCACTTTGCAGGCGTTGCAAAATGTTTGGGAAGGCGCGTTGCTGTTTTTGCCGAAATTGGCAATCGGCATAGTTGTGTTCGGCATCGGCTGGATCATCGCTTCAGCGATGGGAAAAATCACCGCCAACATTCTCAAGAGGATCAATTTTGACGCGTTGTTTTCAAAAAGCGGCTGGAAAACCGCATTGGAAAACGCGGAAATTAAAGTTCATCCTTCGGAGTTTATGGGCGCGATTTTAAAATGGATTTTGGTGATCGTTTTTCTGCAGATTTTCGTGGAAATTCTGGGCTTGTCGGCATTTGCGGTCTTTTTAACCCGCGCGCTGGAATGGTTGCCCAATGTTATTGTCGCCGCGGCAATTTTCGTGGTATCGATTATTTTGGCTGATATTCTGGAAAAGGTAATCAAGACATCCGTGCGCAAACTGGAAATCAAATACAGCAACTTGCTGGGCGCGATCGTGCGCGTCGCAATTTATACTTTCGCGATTATGGCGATTTTGCTTCAATTGGGAGTGGCGCAAACTATCATCAGCACGCTGATTACCGGCTTTGTGGGAATGTTCGCGCTGGCATTCGGTTTGGCATTCGGCTTGGGAGGCAAAGATGCCGCCGCCGACGCGATTCGCAAATTGCGCGACAAAATCGCCGAAAAATAATTTCCTCCAAATTAAAAAACGCGCTTTGCCGGCGCGTTTTTCGTTGTTTTTTCGTTTTTCAAGAATGAAACATTTCCGTGGCCAAATAATGTTCGCCGCGGTCGGGAAAGACAACAACGATTGTGCCCTTATCAATTTTTTGGGCATATTTTTCGGCCACCAGCATCGCCGCGCCCGCGCCCGGACCGGCAAAAATACCTTCTTCGCGGATAATGCGCGCGGCCATTTGATTGGCGCCGCTTTGCCCAATCTCCACGATAATATCCACTAAAACTTTACTGTGGTCGCCGCAGGGCAAATTGGAATCCAGTATCGGAGGAAACATTCCGGTCTCAATCGGAGAATCCGCGCCCCAAATTTTGGGCTGGATGCCGATTACTCGCACTTGCGGCCAGCTTTGCCGCAGTTGGCGGGCGATTCCCGAAATCGCGCCGCCGGTGCCGATACAAGAAACAAAATAGTCAACCGGTCCGCCAACTTGCTTGACGATCTCTTTGCCGGTGGTGTTGTAATGCACCGCGCAATTCTGTTTGCCGGCAAACCGATCCAAGACCACCAAATCGGGATCTTGCGCCGCCATTTCATTGATCAGGTTGATTGCGCCTTGCCGCCACATTTCGGGCTTGACAAAAATCATTTTCGCGCCGAAATTTTCGATGATGCGGCGGCGCTCTTGATTGGCGTTTTCCGGAGATACGATGATCGCTTTGTATCCCTTGATCGCCGCCACCATGGCAATGCCGATGCCGGTGTTGCCGTTGGTCGCATCAATAATGGTTTTTTCTTTGGTGAGCGCGCCGCAATTTTCGGCATCTTCAATCATCGCCAGCGCCACGCGATCCTTCATTGAACCGCCGGGGTTAAATCCTTCCAATTTCGCAAAAATTTTGACATTGGGATTGGGATTCAATTTTCTGATTTCCACCAGCGGGGTATCGCCGATGGCTTCAAGTATGTTGTTCATATTTTTTGTTTACTCATCCGCCGAAGCTATTGATTAAAAATACCGGTGCTTAAATATTTTTCGCCCCGATCGGGGAAAATGGTAACGATTACGCCTTTGTTGATTTTTTTGGCATATTCGGCGGCAACGCACATCGCCGCGCCGGAACTTGCGCCGGCAAAAATACCTTCTTTTTCGGCCAAGCCGCGGGCAGCGGCAATGGCATGCTTCTCGCGAACCTCAACCACAATATCAATCAAACTTTTTTTATGATCCCCGCAAGGAAGACAGGGTTCCAGAATTTTGGGAATCGCGCCGGACTTCACCGAGCGCAATCCCTCAATCTTTTCATTCAAATACGGTTGAATGCCGATCACCCGAATGGCCGGATATTTTTGGCGCAGTCGGCGGGCAATGCCGGTAATCGTGCCGCCGGTACCCAATCCGGCGATCAAATAGTCAATTTTGCCTTTAGTCTGTTTCAAAATTTCCCGGCCGGTGGTGTGATAGTGCGCCAAACAATTTTGTTCATTGTCGAATTGATTTAAAAGCACCAGTTTTTTGTTTTTGGCGGCCATTTCTTTGATCATCGCTACCGCGCCATCGCGCCACATTTCGGGCTTGACCAGCAACAGTTCGGCGCCGAAAGCCTTGATCATCTTGCGCCGTTCCACGCTCATTGATTCGGGCAAAACAATGATCGCTTTGTATCCCTTGATCGCCGCCACCATGGCAATGCCGATGCCGGTGTTGCCGCTGGTCGCTTCAATAATCGTTTTTCCTTTTTTTAGAACGCCGGTCTTTTCGGCATATTCAATCATTGCCAGCGCGATGCGGTCTTTAATTGATCCGGTGGGATTGGCCCCCTCGATTTTGGCATAAATTTTCACTTTCTGATTGGGATTGATCTTTTCAATTTCCACCAGCGGAGTGTTTCCGATCGTTTCCAAGATTTTCATGTGTTTATTGTTGGTTTTAAATTTTAATTTCCGGTTTTAAAACGCGCCTCCTTTTGCAAGAGAGGCGCGGTAAACTGGCATGTTGGCTGATTATTTGCAAACAAAACCGGCCTCTCAACAGAGAATTGCACACAAACAGACCGATTTTTTAAATGAATAGTAATGGATTGCCATAAGCTTAATCTTCTCAATTTCAATTCTAACAAAAATAATCCGCTTGTCAATATACCGCCGATTTCTGTCTGTGCTAGAATGAAGAAATCAACAAAAAAACACCAATGAATAAAATTGATACCGCCATCGCCATGGCAATCGGCGCGGTTGCCGCGTGGTACTTTCACGGTTTACTGAACGAAGAAAGCGCAAGCGGCAAACTGGGAATTATCGGTCAATGGCTTTGGTTGCTTTTTGCCGTATTCCCGATAATGGCCGCCTTCGGTCTTTGGATTGCATCTTTGGTCGGCAAAAAATATCCGTATATTTATCAGTTGGCAAAATTTTTGCTGGCGGGAACGGCATGCGCCATCCTTGATTTGGGATTGCTGGCGCTGTTTATCAACGCTTCGGGAATCACCGGCGGCGCGGGCTACAATATTTTCAAGGGAATATCTTTTGCCATCGCCACATCGCTGAAATATTTTCCCGACAAGCTGTGGGCGTTTCGCGACAAAAACAAGGAAAATCTCAAAAAAGAATTCGGCAAGTTTTTCGCGATTACGCTCGCGGGAATGGGCGCCAATGTTTTGATTGCCGATTTGATCGTCAACCAAATCGGGCCGCAATTTTCCCTGTCGGACCGATTATGGGCGAATTTGGGAGGGATCGCGGCGGTGTTGGCCGTGTTCGCCTTCAACTTTATCGGCTACAAATTCATCGTATTTAAGAAGTAAAATTCCAATTTTCAAATTACAATTTACAATGAATGTTTCAAATCCTAATGTTTCAAACAAAATGTGAATTCGTATTCTGTTTGATTCATTGTCATATTGAAAATTTATTGAAAATTGAAAATTAAAAATTTAGATTATGGAAAACTTAGTTTTATACCGAAAATACCGGCCGCAAACTTTTTCCGACATCATCGGCCAGGAGCATGTGACTCAAACAATTTCAAACGAAATAAAAAGCGGGCAGACGGCGCATGCCTATTTGTTTTCCGGCCCGCGCGGATGCGGCAAAACCACCACGGCGCGCATCATCGCCAAAGCCGTAAACTGCTTAAATAGGGAAAAAGAAAGCGCCGAACCGTGCAATGAGTGCGCCAATTGCGTGGAAATCCAAAGCGGGCGGGCGATGGACTTGATTGAAATCGACGCGGCAAGCCATCGCGGCATTGACGATATCCGCGAATTGCGCGAAGGCATCAAGTTTGCGCCGACAAAACTCAAATATAAAGTTTTTATCATTGACGAATGCCACCAGCTTTCCAAAGACGCCGCCAACGCCCTGTTAAAAACTTTAGAAGAACCGCCGGCGCACGCGATTTTTGTGCTGGCCACCACCGAACTCCACAAAATCCTGCCCACGATAATGTCGCGATGCCAGCGGTTTGATTTCCGCAAATTGTCTTTGTCTGAACTCACGGGCCGGTTGCAAAAGCTTGCCGACAGCGAGAAAACAAAAATCGAGAAAACCGCGCTGGAATTGATTGCTTTATCGTCCGGCGGTTCGGTGCGCGACGCCGAAAGTTTGCTGGGGCAAATTTTAATGATTGCCGGCCAAAAGAAAACCGCGATTACCGCACAAGACATCCGCCAATTTTTGGGAATGACCGAAACCAAATCCGCGGCGGATTTAGCCGGATTGATCGCTCAAAAAAAACCGAGTGAAGCCGTTGCCTATCTCAACGACATCGTCCAGCGGGGATATGACATCGCCGAATACGGAAAAAACCTTTTGAGCTATTTGCGCCAGGCGCTTATCCTGACCATTGCCGGCGCCAAAGAAACGAAAAATGATAATTTTATGATTGTCGGCCTCACCGACGAAGAATTTGAAATTCTGCGGGCGCAAACGCTGGCAATGGGCGAAGCAAAAATCAAAAAAACCATTGAAGCGCTTTTGGAAGCGCAAAGCCGGATAAAATATTCTCCCATTCCGCAACTTCCCTTGGAAATCGCCCTCGTGGAATCCTGCTCCTTGTAGCATCCGCGCATCAAAAATTTGCAATATTGAAAAAAATAATGTATCCTTTGAGCTGTTTATCCATAGAACCGCAGACAGTGAATGTGCGCGCCAGTGGTGGATATCTGGTTTAAAAATTAAACCCGAATCGTTGCAAAAAATTTATCTTAAGAATACGCCAATCCAAAAAACTAAACGAAAAAATATCAACAAAGGATATCACGGTCAGTTAAGAGTCGTTGTTAAAAAGAGCACCAACTTAAATAGGCAAATTACGGGATGGATAGAGGGAATTATTAAGAATTGCAATGATAATACATTAAAATAATTAAAAGTCTTGCCGGATCGTCTAATGGTAGGACAACGGGTTTTGGTCCCGTTTATCTTGGTTCGAATCCAGGTCCGGCAGCAATTTTCGCCTCAAATTAGCAACAGATTTGCGCTAGCAAATCTGTTGTCATAACAGGACAAAAATTGTCCCGAGCGTAATCGCGAGGGACTATACATAAGCCTAATTTGATCAAATCCCAACCGCCCAAGAGCGGTTTTTAGCAAATACCAAAAATGGATGCATAGATGCATATATTTAAATGTATATTTTTAGCATCACGGGTAGCCTTTTACAAACAGCATGATTTATTTTATTATGGATAAACGATAATGCGAGAGAATGTTAAAACAAGCAATAAATAATTTTTTTGAATTACGAAACGCTTTGCATTTGGGGTCTATCCCTTGCGCTTGCCTCGAAGCTTTCGCGAGGAATAATCGCAAGGGTTAGACCTATTCAAAGCATTTGAATTTAATGGTTTCGCAACTCAAGGTAATTTAAAAATATGGAAAAACAAATTTTAGATGAATTCAAAAGTAAGTTGGAAACCGAAAAGCTTGAAATTACCGCGGAGTTGAAAAAAATCGCGGAACAAAGCGGAGAAGATCCCGCCAAATGGGAAACGATATTCACCCGCGACCAAAAAGAGATTGGCAGTGAAGCCGCGGAAACCAGAGAAGATGAAGCAGAAGCTTTTGGTGCCCAACTGGCAATCGCCAAAAAATTGGCGCAAAAATTGGCGGATATCAACATCGCCTTGGAAAAGATCGTCGCGGGCACCTATGGAAAATGCGAAAACTGCGATCAAGAAATGCCGCTGGCGCGCCTGCAAGCATTGCCGGAAGCCCGAATATGTTTTGATTGCGATCCAAAAAAATAACGGCACTCTCGCCGTGTTTCCCGTTGAAAAAACGGATCAAGGGCGATAAATTGGATTAAATCAGTACTTATTTAAATCAGTATTTAAATAAG
>DIFW01000032.1 GCA_002419295.1 Patescibacteria group bacterium UBA5738 | reverse complement strand
GTTTGCAAACCAAAAAGGAGAGCAGGAAAAACCGTATATGTTGCACCGCGCGCTATTCGGTTCGTTTGAAAGATTTATCGGACTGTTGATTGAACATTACGCGGGCGCATTCCCAGTTTGGTTGTCGCCTATACAAGTAAAAATCTTGTCTGTGGGCGAGACGCATGTTGATTTCTGCCAAAAACTGGCCGATGAATTGCGGCAATCCGGTATCCGTGTTGAAATCGATATCGCCGACGAAACCTTGGGCAACAAGATCCGCAAAGCCGCGGGCGAGAAAGTGCCGTATACCTTGGTTGTGGGCGACAAGGAGGTGCAATCCGATATGCTGGCGGTGCGCGACCGCGGCGCCAAATCCGCCCGCGCGATTTCCAAACCCGACTTCATCTCCGAAATCCGTGCCAAAATCCAATCCCGCGATTAAATTTGATATTTTTAGCCATCGCTAAAATTATCAAATCAGCAAATCATGGAACATATTTTTCATTTGCCCGGAAATTATTCGTTTGAGAAAGTCGGCATTAAAGGAACAATATTTTAATCAAAAGATCTTACGGATAAAATTGAATTTTCGATTATTGAAACTGAAGCCGGGCATCAAACAAAAATCATCGAAAAGGAATCAATTTTTGCGTATTATATTTTGGAGGGCGGCGGAAGCTTTGAGATCGGCGGCGCGGTTGAAAATTGCGGCGCTGGCGATTTGGTTATCGTGCCGGCGGGGATGCCGGTAATCGAGGGTATTGATATTTCGCAGTCTGCGGGATATTGAAATGTTGGTTTCTTGCGGGAAAATCAAAAATAGTTATTTAAAACAAAATTGCATGAATTTAATGAGTCAGATTGCCGGTGCGTTTATGGTCGGATTCATCGGCGGGGCGGTGCCCGGGCCAATCCTGACCAGCGCCATGGCCGAGTCTTTACGGGCCGGATTTTCAAAAAGCCTGCGAGTTATTTTATGGGCAATAATTTCGGAATCAACCATTGCGCTGTTTATTCTCGCGGTCTTATCTTTTTTTGCCGTACCGCCGGGCGTTTTTTACGCGATTTCTTTTGTCGGGGCGATAATCCTGGTTTGGTTTGCCGGGCGCATTTGGAAAATAAAAACTGTTGGCGGCGGAGACCAATTGTTCTCATTTAAAAAGATATTTTTGCTGATGGCGGCAAACGGCTTATTTTGGCTTTATTGGTTGACCGTTTGCGTGCCGATGGCATTTTTGATGCGGCAATCGGTGGCATTTGGGCAATTGTTGTTCCTGGGCGTTTTTGAGATTGGCTGGTTTATATCAACTACTGTCTGCGTGTTTGTTTTCTCGCGTTTTCGGCCGATACTGGCAAGAAAAAATCTTATTGTTCCCATGTTCAAATTTTTGGCAATATTGTTCGTGTTGTTTGCGATTAAAATTTCTTGGGAAAGTTTAGTTTTCTTTGCTAAATAACTTTGAATTGCAAAAACATTAAATTTAAATGCTTTAATGGCGCCAACCGCTCGCAAGTATCCCTCGCAAAATCCTTGGTAAGGGTGGCAAGGGATAGACACTTGAGACAAAGATACTCGCAAAAATATCTGAAGAAATTTTTTATACCCTGCGCCGGGACGATTGGATGGATTGCAAAAGTTGGCGGATGAATTATCATATAGATTATGGCGATTATCGAAGTTAAAAATTTAACTAAAAAATTCGGGGATTTTTTGGCGGTGGATAACATCAGTTTTCAAGTGCGCCAAGGAGAATTCTTCGCTTTTTTGGGTCCCAACGGCGCCGGCAAGTCAACGACGATCAAGATGATGACCACAATCTTAAAGCCCACATCGGGCAGTATTGTCATCAGCGGCCATGATGCGATTGGGGATTCCGATCGGGCGCGTCAGTCGTTTGGTATTGTCTTTCAGGACCAAAGTTTGGACGATGAGCTTACCGCCTGGGAAAATATGGATTTTCACGGCGTGCTTTACGATATTCCTTCGGTTATTCGAGGCGGGCGCGTCAAACAGCTCCTTGAGTTTGTGGAGTTGTGGGATCGGCGCGATGATTTGGTGAAAAAATTTTCCGGAGGAATGAAGCGGCGTCTGGAAATCGCCCGCGGCTTGATGCACCATCCCAAAGTGTTTTTTTTGGACGAGCCCACGCTCGGATTGGATGCGCAAACTCGGCAACACATGTGGTCTTATTTGAAAAATCTCAACAGAACCGAAGGCACGACCGTGTTTTTGACCACTCACTATATTGAGGAAGCCGAACAAATCGCCCAAAGGGTGGCGGTTATCGACCGTGGCAAAATCGCGGCAATCGGTACGGTGGAAGAATTACGGCAGGAAACCGGTACGGACTCATTGGAAAAAGCGTTTTTGAAGCTCACCGGAAGCCATATTCGCGAAGAATCCGCCGGCGATTTTGCCGCGCGCCGAATGAGGCTGTTTCACGGCTCGAAAAAAAATTAGTGCGATTATGTTTGAAAAAATATACATTCTTTGGTTAAGGCAGTTAAAACGATATTGGCGGTCCAAGCCGAGAGTGATCGGTTCATTGGGACAACCGCTTTTGTTTTTATTGGCGCTGGGCTATGGCATGGGAGCGGTGTTCCAGCAGGCGGGCAAGGGAGACTATCTTGATTTTTTAGCTCCGGGGATTATCGGTATGTCGATAATTTTTACCGCGATATTTTCCGGAATCGAAATCATATGGGATCGCCAATTCGGATTTTTAAAAGAAGTGTTGGTGGCGCCGATGTCGCGCTTGGAAATTATGATCGGCCATACGCTTGGCGGCGCCACGGTCGCTTTCTTGCAAGGCGTTGTTGTCCTGTTACTTTCAATAGCGGTGGGATTTGGGCCGATTGGCTGGATTGAGATTTTCCCGGCGCTGGGAATTATGTTTTTAACGGCGTTGCTGTTTGCGGGATTTGGAGTTGCCGTCGCGTCGCGCTTAAACGATATGCAAGGATTTCAATTGATAATGAATTTTTTAATAATGCCTTTGTTCTTTCTTTCCGGCGCCTTGTTTCCTCTTGAGGGCGCGCCCAAGATGCTTTTGGCGATTGCTGCGATTGATCCGCTTTCCTACGGAGTCGACGCTTTGCGGGGCTTGTTGACCGGATCGTATTATTACGGATTGCCGCTTGATATTGCGGCGTTGGCCGGAGCCGCTTCTTTGGCCGTGGCCGCCGGCAGTTATTTATTTTCCAAAATCCAGATATGAATTCGCAATATGCCGGATTACAGTCGCATTCTTCTCGGTTCGGTTATTTGTGATTATAAACTACGGCGGGCCGGTGGCGCGATGTTTTTTGGTTCATCGTTGGATGATTTTTCAAACCAAATTTGTAATAAAAGATTTATTTTTCCAGAATGATGACATTGATTTGCGGGCGGGCGAAAAAACGCAGAGGCAGGATGGTGGCGCCGATGCCGTTGGTAACGATAACGGTTCGGCCGGATTCTTCATAGATGCCTTTTTCATAGCGGTATTTGTGGCGGTGGACCAGCCATGAAAACGGAATGCCGAAAAAAGTTATTTGGCCGCCGTGGGTGTGTCCGGCTAGCAGTAATTTTGCCTTGTCGTTTTGGTATTTTTCAAAATATGACGGATCGTGGGTTGTATAGATGGTGAAATCGGTCGCTCCTTCCATCGCTTTCATGCCGTCCGGAAGGCCATACCATGTTTCGTCCGTTCCGGCAACAGTTATTTGCCCGCCGCCAATAGTGATTCGGCGGTTGTTGTTAAACAATAAAGTTATGCCGGCATTTTCCATCGCGCTGATCGTTTCTTTTTTTCCGGCTTCAATATCGTGATTTCCCAAAACGCCGTATTTTCCCAGCGGCGCTTTGATTCCTGCCAATTTCGCAAAACAAGCTTTTGTGTCTTCGCCATTGCGACTTACATAATCTCCTCCAAAAATGACAATATCGGCATTCAGTGAATTTAATTGTTCAATCAAGGCACCCATGCGTGCCACAGGGAATCCTTCGCCGCAATGGATATCGGCAACAAAAACGATTCTTTTCCCGATGAATTCCGGCGGCACATTTTTTCCGTGCACGATTGTTTCTGTGATTTCCGTCCAGCCCGCCTCAAAGGCCGCATAACCGATAAAGACCGCCATGCCGGCGGCCGCGAAAAGCAACCATAAATTTATTTTCGATTTATCCATATCGGATTCAATAATGGTTATAAACCACGGTGCCGGTGCCGTAGCCGACATTGGGTTTGTCGCGCGAGAAAGCTTCTTCTTGGCCTTCGGCTAATTCGGGCAGGGTGTTTTCAAAAATGAATTTGGCGTCGCCTTGCGTCATATTGGTGCAACCCGCCGATTGCGGCATACCGAATTTGTCGTGCCAATAGGTGCCGTGGATCGCGTAGTCGTAATTGTAATACATCACCCAGGGAATATTTTTCAGATGGTAAGCATAAGTGTGCAGAGGCGGCCCGCCTTGCATTTCCGCTTTGACCAGTTTGTACCATATCCGGTAGGTTCCGGTTTTTGTGGGATTTTCTTCGCGTCCGGGGGCGATATAGGTGGAAAAAATCGGCCGGTCGTATTCAAACAAAGTGAGTATTTTTTTTGCCAGATCGACATCAATCCATTTTTCATTTTCGGCGACTTCATCGGGAATGGTGAAATTTTCGGGAGCAACGGGCTGTGCCATTGGCGTGATAAATTCGGAAAAGACATAGGCTTCCGGGTATGCTCCGCCGTCAATTTGATACCAGAGATTTTTACCGTTAATCCATTCGCCAAAAACTTCTTTGATTACTTTCACGCGATTAGCCGTGGAGAATGTTCCCAATTTTTCCGAAAAAGCGGACGCGCCTTGCCGCACCGCCACGCCGTTGGTGTTGATCTGCCCCCACCATCCCAGATATTTGAAGCGGTCTTTTCCCAAAATGGCGGCGCTGGGAATTTGTCCCATAAAGTTCCACGAATCGACCGCGGTGCGGTTTTCCCGATCGCCGATTATTGTTTTCACGGTGTATTCCTTGTCGATTTCAATATCTTGTTCAAAGCTGAAGCGGTACTCGCCGGGCGCGATTTCTTCTTGCCGGAAAGAAACCGGCTTTTCGTTGATAAAAACCGTCGCGGTTGCCAGCGGCGCGCGCAAAACCGCTTCAAAAACGATAGTGTGGCGCATCGGAAAAGCAAAAGATTCCTGCGCCGGTTTTTGGCTGGAGATTACCGGATAATTTTTTTCGCCCGCCGCCGGGAAAATGATTGCCAGCGATGAGCCGCTTGTTTCGGCTTTTGCGCCAAGATAGGGGCCGCGGCGATAAATATCCAATATCAAAATTTTGCCGTCAATAATATAATCAATGCTGTCGATCATCGGATTGGCGGTAATTTGTGCCCAGTCAAAATCCCCGTCAAGGCGCGATATGTCTTCAAAAGTCGCGCGGGTTTTGGCTTGGCCGGGGATTTCTTCGATTTTATATTCAGGCAATTCGGCAAGCGCAAGCTGGCCGGGCTTGAACCTGATTTCTATGGCCGCGCCTTTTTCTGGATCATAGCCGCAGGCGATAATTTCGGCAGTATAAGATTTGGCCCGTTTTGGAATTTCAGTTTCATAATTTTGCGGCAATGGCATTGCCAGCCATAAAACCGCGCCGCAAATTAAAATGGCGCTTGCCGCCGCCACGCCGAGTTTTTGTTTCCCGCCAAAATATTTTTCCGCCGCAAGAATATTTTTGCGGATTTTTATAATATGTTTTCTTATCATTTTTGCGCCATTGTTATTAGACCATTATATCATTATACGGGATAACGCCTTATTGCTCAAAACCCAGTCGGTGTTGATTTTTTGTTAGATTTGTTGCATAATCACAGAGTGTTAAAACTTGCAAAATGAAATCATTTTTCGATCGCAAAAATTACAAATTGTTAATGTAGCGGCAGGGAATTTTTAGTCCGTTTCAGCGGAAGGGCTTTTGCTTTTCCAAACTAAAAATCAAACCCTGTTTTTTTGTTGCCAAACGGGGTGGATAAATTGCTATGGAAAATAACAAACAAAAAATTAAAATTTCAAAAAAATTAAATAAAACCGATAAAATCGCTTCCGGCCAGCCCTTGGTGATTTTAAAAGATATTGCCAAGAGCTTTGGCAAAGAGGAGCTGTTTTCTGCCGCGCGCCTGCGGATTATGCCGCGCGAGCGGATTGCGATTGTCGGCGCCAACGGAATCGGCAAAACCACATTGTTAAAAATCATCATCGGCCAAGAGGAACCCGATGATGGATCTTTGGAAATCCATAAATCGGCGAAAATCGGTTATTTGCCTCAGGAAACCCATTGGGAGTCGCTGAAAAACCCGATTATTGAAGAAATTCAATCGGCGGATGGAAAAATGAAAAAAATGATCCGGTTGAAAAACGATTACGAAGCCAAAGATGCTTCCGGCACTCTTTCCGAAAGCGAGATTCCCGGTTATCTTAAACTGCTGGAAGATTTCAAGGCCGCCGACGGTTATCGCTGGCAAGGGATGATTGAGCGGTTGCTTTTGGATTTCGGTTTCGGCAGGGAGTCATGGCGCCGTTCCATTGCCTCTTTGAGCGGCGGCGAACGCACCAAGCTGGCGCTGGCGAAAGTGATTTTGGCGCGGCCCAATCTTATTATTTTGGACGAACCGACCAATCATTTGGACATTGAAACTTGCGAATGGCTGGAAGATTTTTTGGTCCATCGCGGCATTGCCATTGTTTGCGTTTCGCACGACCGTTATTTTTTGGACCGGGTTTGTGAAAAAACCTGCGAATTGGCCAAGAATGGTATTGAAAAATACCAATGCCGCTATTCGGATTATGTGGTTGAAAAGCAGGCGCGCCGCGCGGCGCTGGAAAAGAATTATAAAATCCAGCAAAAATATCTCAAAGAACAACAGGAATATATTGATCGTTTTCGCTACAAAGCCACTAAAGCCGCGGGCGTGCAAAGCCGCATCAAGCAATTGGAAAAAATTGAAAGAATAGAACTTCCCAAAGAAGAAGCTCAAGATATTCGCATAAAATTGAACGCGGGGACCAAGCTTTGCCGCAGTGTGATGAAACTGGACGGCGTTGCCATCGGCCCCAAAGACAAGCCTCTGTTTTCGTTGGACGGGAAGCTGGAAGTGGAATGGGGCGATAAGATCGGCATTATCGGAAATAATGGCATGGGGAAATCCACTCTTCTCAAAACGATTTTAAACAAAATGCCTCCGTTGAAAGGCAAAATTGTCGTTGATGAGCGTGCGTCGGTCGGTTATTACGCGCAGGCGCACGAAGAGCTTGACTACGGGAAAATTATTTTGGATGAAGTGGCGTCAAAAACGCCGGAAACGGAAGAGCGGGTGCGTTCGGTTTTGGGGGCGTTGCTGTTCGCGCCGTTTGAAGTGGAGAAAAAAAGGATTGGCGATTTGTCCGGAGGAGAGCGGGCGCGCGTGGCGCTGGCCGAATTGATTTTGCAAAAAGTGAATCTTTTGCTGTTGGATGAACCGACCAACCATCTTGATTTGCCGTCAAAAGAGGTGATCACCAAAGTGTTTGCCGAATACAAAGGCACGATCGTACTGGTTTCGCACGACCGCTACATTCTCAATGAAGTTTGCAACCGCATCTGGGAAGTCAAAAACGGCAAGCTTGCCGGCTACCTCGGCAACTATGACGACTACAAATACCACCTTGCCCACACCAAAAAATAATCCGCATTCTTTCAAAAATAAGCCGCGCCGCGTTGCGCGGCTTTTAGGTTGTGTTTGCCGCGATAATTTGTTAGTTTAAGGCTAGGTGGTTTTTAATGGATAAGTGGAGAGACGAAAATGATAGTCGTATTGAAACGGCTAAAGAACCGGATGAAGAAAATGATGAGGATTGCAAAAGCGGCAAGCCTCCGGATGCGGAACATTGATTCCGCTTTTTATTTTACCGGCGGCGTTTTTCCATAAATCATCAATGGCGATGAATCGCGAAATATAATTTTTGGGAAATTGTAATAAAAGATACAACCCGGGTTGAGCAATAATAAAAAACAAAAGTTACGCGTTCAATCTAAAATAAGCGCGAAGCGAAGGTCTAACCCTCGCATTAGCGAAGGTTAGACCTTCGCGGGAATTGCGTAAGTCTTGTAAAAAAATAAAAATCATATGAAAAAATTGCAAAGAAAGCAAATTGTGGCCGTGGCGATTATGATATTTTGCGCGGCGTGCGCCGGAGTCGGCGCGGTCTATGCCAATGATTCGGCGATGAGAGGCAAAGACATCGCGGCGGCAATCGCGCAGAAATTTAATTTGGATGAAGCCCAAGTGCAGGCGGTGTTTGACCAGCAACGCGATAAAATGCAAGCCAATCACGAGGAAATGGAAACGAAACGCCAAGAGCAATTCGAAAGCCGTTTGAACAAATTGGTTTCCGAAGGAAAATTAACCGAAGCGCAAGCGGCGGCAATCAAAGCCAAAAAAGCGGAATTGGAAACCGCGCGGGAAGTCAATAAAAACGAGAGCGGGACCGAATTTAAAAATATGACCGAAGAAGAGCGCAAAGCGGCAATGGAAGAACGAAAAACCAAAATGGAAGCGCAGCGCGGAGCTTTGAAGCAATGGGCGCAAGACAACGGAATTTCCGAAGAATATCTGCCCATGGTCGGTATGGGATTTGCCGGCGGCGGGCATGGTCGCGAGGGCGGATTCGGCGGTTCGGAGTTTGGCGGAAATGGGCCATGTTTGTCGGAAAAAAATTAGAATTTGCGAATTTTAAAATCAAAAAAATGGCAATTGCCATTTTTTTGTTGATGATTTTTAAATTTGCTATAATAAAAGCAAGCAAAGGTCGCAAAAAATAAAGATCAAAATTTAAATCAAAATTTAAAAAATTAAAATTATGGAGAATCAAAGCAATAATGTTTGCGGAATTTCAAATTGCCAAGGTCTTTGCCGGATTGTCGGCGGAGTGCTGGCAATCGCGCTGATCGTTTATGTCGCGGCATTGGCGGCCAACGCGATCAAAAGCAATAAATATATCGGCCGGGGCGATACCGGGCAAGCGAGCGTTTCAGTGTCGGGAGTCGGCGAAATTTATCGGAATCCGGATTTGGCGGTAATGAATTTTTCGGTGGTGAGCGAAGGAAAAACCGTGGCCGAGGCGATGGCGGACAACACCGAAAAAATGAATCGAATTGCCGATGTGACCAAAAGCTTGGGCGTGGAAGAAAAAGACTTGCAAACCACGAATTTTAACATCAATCCTCGTTATGATTATGTGAAAGCCGCTTCGCCGACATTGTCGCCGTCATCCGAAATCGCGATCGATGAAGAATATTATTATCCTTCGGGGAAAAGAACCCTTTCCGGTTATGATGTTACCCAGACGCTCACGGTGAAAATGAGAAATATGGATAATATCGGCACGATCATCGAGGAAGTGGTGGCCGCGGGCGCCAATCAAGCCGGCAGTTTGCAATTCACGCTGGACGATGTTGAAGCGGCGCAGGATGAGGCGCGCAAACTTGCCATTGACGACGCCAAAGAAAAAGCCGAAATTTTGGCCAAGCAATTGGGAGTGAAGCTGATACGCATTACCAGCTATGGCGACAGCGGATACGCGCCGGTTTATCGCTTGGATTACGCCAAAGCCGAATCAATGGATTCGGCGACAGGCATGGGCGGTGCCGCGCCCGATATTCAAACCGGTGAAAACAAGATCACGGCAAATGTTTCGCTTGTTTACGAGATTGAATAGGAAATTTTGCGGAGAAAACCGCCCTTTGCTTTCGCTTGGGGCGGTTTTTTGCTAGTATGGTTTCAATATGAAAAATAAACAACAATATGATGTGGCGGTGATTGGCGGGGGGCCGGCGGGGATGATGGCGGCGATCAGTGCCGCCGAAATCGGGGCAAGGGTGGTTTTGATTGAGAAGAACGAAACTCCGGGCAAAAAACTTTTGTTGACCGGCGGCGGGCGATGCAATTTGACCAACCTTGAGCTTGATTTGCGCAAACTGGTCGCCAATTATGGCGAAACCGGTCCGTTTTTGTTCCACGCGTTTTCCGAGTTCGGCCCAAAGGACAGTGTTGAGTTTTTTAATAAGTTGGGCGTGGAAACCATGGTTGAAAACAACCGGCGAGTTTTGACCGGAAGCGGCAAGGCCGACGATGTTTTGGAAGCTTTGGTCGGCCGGTTAAAAAATCTGGGGGTGGAAATGATTTACGGCCGCAAGGTCGCGACTATCAACAAAAAAGATAATTCGATTTCTTCAATCATTATTGCCGGCGGCGAGACTATCGGCGCGAAAAATTATATTATTGCCACCGGCGGGAAATCATATCCGGGCACCGGTTCCACGGGGGACGGTTATGACTGGGCGCACACCTTGGGCCATAAGATCATTAAATTGGCGCCGGCGCTGGTGCCAATAAAAATCAAAGAACCGTGGGCAAAGGATTTGGCGGGAATAAGCTTGAAACGCGCCGGTATAACCGTTTTTCGGAACCAAAAGAAAATAATTTCGGCCGCGGGCGAGATTTTATTCACCCATTTCGGTTTGAGCGGCCCGGCGATTTTAAATATCAGCGCCGGAATCGGGGATTTGCCGGGAAAAAGCGAAGTAGTGATCTCTTTAAATCTCTTGCCCGCGTTAAACCGCGATGAATTGGAGAAAAACATTCTGGAAAATTTTCAAAACAATCCCAATAAAATTTTGAAAAATTGTTTGGCGGATTTTATTCCTTCGGGATTATCGCCGGCGATCGCGCAGATTGCCAACGCGAATCCCGCCAAGACGGTTAACGATGTCACCAAAGAGGAGCGGCGGCGGTTGGTTGAGGCGATGCGGGATTTGCGTCTGACGGTATCCGGATTGTTGGAAATCGAGACCGGAATGGTGACCGCCGGCGGGGTGGAGCCGGAAGGAATCGACGATAAAACAATGCGTTCCAAAACCATCAACAATCTGTTTTTCGCCGGCGAGATTATCAATGTCCATGGCGTAACCGGCGGTTTTAATCTTCAACAGTGCTGGTCAACCGGGCGCTTGGCGGGGGCGAGTGCAAGTGCGAATATTAAATAAATGTAGTCTAACCCTTGACAAAATATAATAATAGGTGTTTAATGATTGCATTGTTCTTAATATAAACTTGCTATCGGCCATAGCCAAAAGTCCCTTGATAGAGATCGGGATTCCTGGCTATGGCCGCAATGGTTCATAGCTCTGCCTCGGATTAGAGGAAAAATGCCCGAGTCAGGGCAGGGGAGAAAAAAATGAGTCAAGAATTCGCATCCGCCGGCCTTACCGCCGGCCAGTTGAACGCAATAGTGAAAATGCTTGGCGGCCACGACAAGGCTTTGGCCTTCCTTCGCGGCGAGATAACAGTTTCTGCCTCTCGAAATTGGCGGGAGGAGGGCGGCGTGATTTATTTCACCGTCACTTCTGATGGCACGACCGGGGCACAGTGGATTGAACGCCTTGAGAGTAAAGAATTTCGTGTCGGAAGCTACGCCAAAAGCGTACTTCTTTCATCGGCTTTCAAACCGACCAGCGGCGTGACGACCGAGGTCGCCGTCCTTAAGGGAGAACGCTTTGAGGATGACGAGCGGATTACCAAGAATATCCGCGCCGAGGGCGATAAGCGCAAATTTGGGAAGCCGAATGCCGAGGTTGTGTGCCTGATTTGTGAGATGTTCACGGATGAGGAGATCGAGGCCATGGGGCTTTGGTGGATCGTGGTAATGCACGAGCCCATCAAAGATTCCGTTGGCGATCCGTTCCTCCTTGGCGCGGACCGCGATGGCGGTGGCGTCCGGCTGTGCGCGTATTGGGACAAGCCCGGCCACCGGTGGCATCGCGGCCGCGGGTTCGCGTTCGCCGTTTCGCAAGTTTAGATTTTGGGACTTATGGTCTTTGAACTTTGGTTTTTTGACCCTTAGTCCTTATCCCTTTTTCGATCTGTCGGAATTGGGATTTTTTAATAAAATAATGATATACTCAATTTTGGCAGTAGGTGAATGTGCGAGCGGTTAAGGCTTCTCGCCGCCGAACCCAGTATCCATGCGTCGGGAATATTCGCGGTTACGGCTGCGGATAGGGCGGTGCATGCAGAAACTTCAAAAAAGAAGATACTTGGCGCGAGATATTAAGGCATTGCGATGCCGGATTCGATTCAATCCCAAGAGTATTCAAGGGGTGGTGGCATAGGCGATATTTCGCGCAATTCCGATGGCGATCCGAACCTCCTTGGCGCGAACCGCAATGACGATGGCGTCCGGCTGAACGCGTATTGGGACAAGCCCGGCAACCGGTGGAATCGCGACAACGGGTTCGCGTTCGCCGTTTCGCAACTCTCTTCATTTCTCCTCCGTTTTCACGGGAGAGTTTTGTTTTGATAGCTGTCCGTTCCAGCCGCCAAGCATCCTGCCGGCTTCGTCAAGCTTCACGGAAAGCGCGATGTATTTTTTGTTATCAAGCGATTTGGTTTCCCAGAGAATCATAAGAAGTACGCGAAGTGTATCCATTTTTTTGATTGCCAGTCGGACATATGGATGCTTTTCTTCTCGCGAAAGAAAACTGGCGGCCGCGATTGCTTCTATTACTTCAATAAACAATGTATCAATGCGCTGGCCCAGAGAGTAGCGATGTGTTTTGGGTAATTCCTGATAAAATTTGTACCATAAAAGATACGATTCTTTCACCTTGCCCAAAACCGGTAAAATTCGCGGCGGCGGTACTTCATGGATATGTCCAGAATTCAATATCAACATACATATAATCATATCATTTCGCTCGAAAATTTGCTTGAAGCGTGGACGGAATTTGCAAAAGGAAAACGATCGCGCGCGGATGTTCAGGGTTTTGAGCGAAATCTCATGGCAAATATTATTTCGCTTCACCGCGCGCTTGCGGCGAAAACATACGCCCATTTTGTATATCGAATCTTTAAGATATCCGATCCGAAGCCGCGCGTTATTCACACGGCAAGCGTTCGGGATCGGCTGTTGCATCATGCGCTGTACCGGAAACTGGCGCCGTTTTTTGCTAAAACTTTTATTGCTGATTCAAATTCCTGCCAGATGGGCAAGGGGACGCATCGAGCTCTTCGTAGGTTTAATAAATTTATCAATGTTGTTTCCAAAAATAACACCAAAACGGTTTGGGTGCTTAAATGCGATATAAGAAAATTTTTTGCAAGCATCGATCAGACAATCTTGTTAGGCATAATGGCGCAATATATTCCAGACAAGAATATCCTTTGGCTTGTTTCGGCCATTGTTGGAAGTTTTTATTCAAGCACCAAAGGCAAAGGTCTTCCTTTGGGTAATTTGACATCCCAACTTTTATCCAACATTTACATGAATGAATTTGACCAGTTTGCGAAGCACCGCCTCAAAGCGGAGTTTTATCTTCGTTATGCCGATGATTTTGCCGTTCTTTCGGGGAACCGAGCATATGTTGAAAACATTTTACCGTTGATGCGAGAATTTTTAGGGCAAAAATTGAAGTTATCTATGCATCCAGATAAGGTTTTTATACGGACCGTCTTTTCGGGTATTGATTTTCTCGGTTGGGTTCATTTTCCGGATCATCGGGTTTTAAGGACAACGACCAAAAAGAGAATGTTTGAAAATATCAGAATAAAAAATGGTAAATTTGAAACAATTCAGTCATATATCGGGCTTGTTGGTTATGGCAATGGTTGGAAATTGCGGCAAGAAATTGAAAACCAACCGTCCCAGCGCCGAAATTGAAACCGCCCTTTTGGCCGTCCCGCTGCCAAAGTTGCCTTGCCTTTTGACAGCAGTCCCATTGTCCCTATGTCCCCAATGGGACATGCCATAACTTCGGGCAACATTGGCGACGGGACGGTCGGGAGCGGGATGATCAGTTTACAAAATTCGCAAAAGTTATAATATGACGATATGGAAAATTATTTGACGGCCGAGGGGCTGGAAAAATTGAAAAAGGAGCTGAATCGTTTGGAGAATACGGAGAGAAAAGAGCTGTCCGAAAAATTAAAATATGCCATTTCTTTCGGCGATCTGCGGGAAAACGCGGCATATCACCAGGCCAAAGAACAGCAGGGATTTTTGGAAGGACGGATTGCCGAATTGAAATCAACAATCGCCAATGCTTGCGTTGCCGAAAAAGGAACGGGCGATGAGGTGTGCATCGGATCAACGGTGGTTTTGGCTTGCGGCGATTCTCGCGAAAAATACCAAATTGTGGGGCACGACGAAGCGGATGTTTTTTCGGGAAAAATTTCCTATAAATCGCCGTTGGGGGAAGCGGTGTTCGGCAAGAAAATCGGCGGTAAAATAATTCTGGAAACTCCCGGCGGCAAAATCAAATATGAAATTGTCGGGATAGATTGAGATTTACAAAAAATGCAAAATTATCATTGCGATTTCGAGGGTTTACTTCAAATTATGGTTGATGCTATAATTAAAACATAATTAATAATCAATTTAAAAATGGATCAACAATTATTGGCTTATGTCGAGCAAGAATTAAAACGGGGAGTAAGCCCCGAAGCCGTCCAAAAAGCGCTGTGCGACGCCGGCTGGGAGAGCGGCTTGGTCAAAGACGCTTTAGCGGCGGCGCAGTCGGGGAATGTCATTCCCGCCGAACAAACCGCTCCCGCTCCCTTGAAAGAAACGCGGCCAACCGATGATTTTTCGGCACTGGAAAAAAATGAAAGTTCCAAGAAAAATTTGCCGATGATTAAAATTATTTTTGGCGTTGCCGCGCTGATTTTTGCTGGAATCGCGGTTTATTTATATTTCTCCGATTCTTTCGGCTCTTCGGCGGTTGATGAGGCGGATTCGCTTTTTAGCAATGAAATGACGCCTTCGGTTTCGCCGGAAACAAATTCCAACGAGGGAAATCAGGCGGTTTTACCGGACGATGGAATTATAAGCGAAAGCGCCGTTGAAGATATTCTACCCGCAGAAGAAGCGGCAACAACAACTGTTGCGGTGCTTGATGCCGGCGAGCAAACTAAAGATGAACAGCGAAAAGCCGATATGCAAAAATTGGCGGAAGTGCAGAGGGCGTGGTTTATGGCAAACGGGAAATATTATACTTGCGGCTTGTCCGGCGGCGATTGCGGCGGCAAAGTCCGCGGTTATCCGGTCCAAATCGGCGATTTGTCGCCGACGCCGCAAGATCCTTCGGGGGCCTCTGCCGGAATTTGCGGCAAAGATTATGTTTATTGCGGTTTAAACAACGCGCCCTATCCCCGCTTCTTTTGCTATTACGCGAAATTGGAAAGCGGCGAATATTATACCGCTTCCCATGAAGGCAATTTCTTGCGCCGCAATCCGCCCAAGATTTTTGAAGAATGCGCCGCTTCAGATTTGAATTAACTAATCGTGGCGCCGCGTAATTTGAAATAAAAACAAAAACCGCAGTGTATTAACAAGAGTGCGGTTTTTGTTTATTTTAAACATGGAAGACATAAACGACGAAGATGTCGCGCGCCGGATTCAGCAGGGAGATGTTAACGCGTTTTCTTTGCTGGTGAGGCGCTACGAGGCAAAAATCACCCGTTACGGAAGGAAATTTCTTTCTCGGCCTGACGATATCAAGGATATTGTGCAGGAGATTTTCACCAAAACTTTCGTCAACATCAGAAGTTTTGACGCCAAAAGAAAATTTTCTCCGTGGATTTACCGCATTGCCCATAACGAATTCGTTAACGCCTTGAAAAAGAAAAAAACCGAGAAATTGGCATTCGTGGATTTTGACGCGTTTTTTCCCCATCCGGCGGCGAAAGAGGCCGCCGACGGGGATGTGGAGCGCGCGGATTTACGGCGGATGCTTGATAAATGCATTGAAAAATTGCCGGCGAAATATCGCGAGCCGCTGATATTGTATTATTTTGAAGAAATGAATTATCGCGAAATTGCCGATGTAATGCATTTGCCCGTTTCCACGGTCGGGGTGCGCTTGCAAAGAGGCAAAGTGTTGTTGAAAAAAGGCGTAAAAGACAACGGCGGCGCGTGAAACAAATCTAAAATTTTCGATCAGAGGGTTTAATTTTATGGAAAATTCACAAGAAGAATCAATCAGCGAAAAAATAATTTCCGCCGCCGAAAGCGGAAAGTTAAAAATGCGCTCCAAGCAATATTTTGTTTTGCGCGCCGTTTTGTGGCTGGCGGGAGTCGTGATCGCTGCCGCCGCGCTTTTGTATTTTTTCAGCTTGCTTGTTTTCATCACTCGCGAAACCGGAATTTGGGTAACGCCGATTTTCGGCGGGCGGGGCATTTTCTTGTTTTTAACCTCTTTGCCGTGGTTGCTGTTGTTTTTGCTTTTGATTTTTATCGTTACATTGGAAGTTTTGGTGCGGCGCTATGCTTTTGCCTATCGCTTGCCCTTGCTTTATTCGGCGCTGGCGATATTGCTGGTTGTGGTTGCCGGCGGATTGCTGTTGGAGCGCACGCCCCTGCATTCAACGCTGTCGCATTGTCCGCCAAAAGGAGATTGGCGGCAAAATCGGCCCGATCCCGCGAATTTACCACCGTGCGGCACGGGTATTTATCGCGATTTGGGCCATGGGCGCTTTGAAAATATTCATTACGGAATGATTGAAAGCGAACAAAACGGCGGCTTTGTTATGATCAACCGCCAGCAGGAAAAAATTAATGTTGCCATTACCGAACGGACGCGCTTGCCGTTTGGCAAAGATTTTTCTCCCGGTGATTTTGTGGTGGTGGTCGGCGATCGCCGCGCCGATCAGGTTGAAGCCTTCGGCATTAGCGATAAAATCAATTGGTAAACAAACAATATGGCATTATTTATTAAAAACCACAAAAAATTATTTTTGATTTTGATTTTGATTTTGATTCTGGCGGGCGCGGGATATTATTTCTTTCGTCCCAATGATAGCGGCAAGACCCAAACGGTATATAGCTACGGCACGGTCGAAACCGGTATGATTATGCAATCGGTTTCCGGCACCGGCCAAATTTCCGCGGCGCGGGAATCAAGCTTGAAATCAAAAACCGCGGGTTTGATAACGGAAGTTGCCGTTGCGTCCGGCCAAAAAATCAATGCCGGCGATATAATCGCGCGGATTGACGATTCAGACGCGAAGGCGGATGTTCAAGACGCGCGGGAAGCGGTGGCGAGTGCTCGGCTTTCGTTGGAAAAGTTAAGCGAACCTCCCGATGATCTGTCTTTGATGCAAGCGCAAAACGCGCTGGCGCAAGCCGAAGAATCTTTGGCCGGCAATCAAAGCAGTTTGTCGGAAACCTATCAGCAGGGATTTAGCGCGGTAGTGGCGGCGTTTTCCGACTTGCCTTCCATGATGGCGGAATTGCAAAATATTGTCGCCGGCGCCAGTTCATATGTGACACAGTCCAATTCCACCTATATTGATTATTACGCGGATGCCGTTAAAAGTTATGATTCGCAAGCAAGCGAGCTGGCGGCTAATGCCGCTATGGCTTATCGCCGGGCGGAATTGCGATATAATGCCAGTTTTGAAAATTATAAGCTAATGAGCCGTTCTTCGGCGTCGGAAGATGAAATTCGCGAATTGATTGATGAAACGCGAATAACGGCGCAAGCCGTCGCCGAATCATTAAAAGCGGTCAGCGTTTTAATCCAGCGCTATAAGGATATTTTGACCAGCAAGAATCTAACGACTCAATCTTTCGCGGATACCCAGCTTGCTTCTTTGGCAAGCCACACCTCCAAGTGCAGTTCATATTTGAATTCTTTGCTGTCCGCGTCGCAAGACATTGATGACGCTCAAAAAGCAATCGTCAACAGCCGGCGGACATGGGAAGAAAAAACGGAATCGCTGGCAAAGCTTACCGAAGATCCCGATGAACTTGAACTGAAAACCGCGGAACTTTCTTTGGCGCAAAAAGAAAGAGCGCTGGCGGACGCGCTTGAAAATTTGCAAGATTGCGCCATTGCCGCGCCTTTTGACGGGGTGGTAGCGTCAATCAGCGTTAAAAAAGGCGATGAGATTGCTTCGGGGGCGGCGATTGCCGCGATTATCACCGAAAATCAGATCGCGACTGTAACCCTCAATGAAGTCGATATCGCCAAAGTCAAAACCGGCCAAAAAGCGACGATGACATTTTCGGCGATAGAAGATTTGGTTATTACCGGCGTTGTCGCCGAAGTGGGCGTGCTGGGAAGTGTGAACCAGGGAGTGGTGAGTTATGATGTGATTATCGCGCTTGATGAGGCCGGCGAACAGGTGAAACCGGGAATGAGCGTTTCGGCAACGATCATTACCCAAGTGGCGCAAAATATTTTGGTAGTACCGTCCGCGGCGATAAAAACCGCCAACGACGGTTCAAATTATGTTTTAGTCTCCGCGTCCGGCGAAACCGCGGCGGCGGAAGTTGCCGTTTCTCATCGCGAGCAAACCGTGGAAGTCGGATTATCCGATGATGTTAACACGGAAATTACCGGTGGCTTGGTTGAAGGGGAACGGGTGGTGATATCCAGCGCCAAACAAACCGCGTCTTCTTCGTCCGACCAAAAAAGCGGATCATCAATGTTTAATGTCGGCGGCATCGGCGGTCCGATGATGAGATAATTTTGGAAATATGATTCAGTGCAAAGACATTGTTAAAATTTATAAAACCGGCGAGATTGAAACAACAATTCTCAAAAGCGTGTCGTTTCAAGTCAAGGAGGGCGAGTTCGTGGCGATCATCGGGCCATCGGGATCGGGAAAATCAACCTTAATGAATATTTTGGGAACCTTGGATGTGCCGACAAGCGGTGATTATTTTTTGGACGGGAAAAATGTGGCTAAATATTCCGATGATGAATTGGCTGATATTCGCAAAAATAAAATCGGTTTTGTTTTTCAGTCTTTCAATCTTTTGCCGCGCGCCACGGCCTTGCGGAATGTTTGCCTGCCGCTGGTTTACGCCGGGCTTGACAGGAATGAACGCGAAGAGCGCGGCAAAGAGGCGCTGTCGCGGGCCGGATTGGGGGCGGAGCATTACCACCATTACACCAATCAGCTTTCCGGCGGCCAAATGCAAAGAGTGGCGATCGCGCGCGCGTTGGTTAACCGGCCGTCAATAATTTTAGCCGATGAGCCCACCGGCAATTTGGACACCAAGACCGGCGAAATCGTGATGGAAACTTTTCAAGAACTGAATTTTCAACAGGGACACACTATCGTTTTAATCACCCATGAACGCGATATCGCCGAATATGCCGACAGAATCATTACCGTGCGCGACGGATCAATCGTGGAAGACCGTAAAAATACTCGCAAAAAAATCGGCATTGCCGGCGTTGACGACCGCCAAAAAATATGAAAATCATTGATTTGCTGGAACAAACATTTTTATCGCTTCTGTCAAACAAGGCCCGTTCGGGACTGACGATTTTGGGTATCGTTATCGGTATTGGCTCGGTGATTACCATGGTTTCCATCGGGCAAGGCGCGTCGGGGACCATCACTTCCAGCATTGAATCGCTGGGATCCAATTTGCTGATGGTGTCTCCCGGAATGGCGCGGGGCGTGGGCCAGCAGGTGAGCGCCGGCAGGGGCGGCGCGCAGACCCTCACTTTGGCCGATGCCAACGCGATTGCCGATCAAATCTATGGCGTTCAAGCCGTTGCGCCGCAATATTCTACCCGGGCTCAAGTTACGGCCAAGGGCGCTAATACCAACACTTCAATTTACGGAGTGACCGAGCCGTACGCGGCAGTGCGCAATGTTGAAATTCAAAGCGGTTCTTTCATCACCCAAGCCCATAACGGTTCCAAGGCAAAAGTCGCGGTGCTGGGTCCGGCGGTCGTTGAAGATCTTTTCGGCGAGGACGCGGATCCGATCGGCCAAACGATTCGTTTCAACAATATGGATTTTAGGATTGTCGGAGTGACGGTTTCCAAAGGGGGTAGCGGTATGAATAATGTTGATGATGTAATTTACATTCCGCTGGCGACGGCGCAACAATATATTTCCGGCGATGATAAGGTGGGGATGATCAATGTGCAGGGAGAAAGCCAGAAATTATTGGATCAGATGGAAATCGATATTACCGCTTTGCTTTTGGAGCGGCACAAAATTGCCGATGAAACTTTGGCCGATTTTCAAATTATGAATCAGGCCGATATCGCCGCCAGCGCTTCTTCCATTGCCGGAACATTAACGATTTTGCTGGCTTCCATCGCCGGAATTTCCCTGTTGGTGGGCGGCATCGGGATTATGAATATGATGCTCACCACCGTGACTGAGCGCACCCGCGAAATTGGCTTGCGCAAAGCGGTGGGCGCCAAAAAAGGCGATATTACGATTCAATTTTTAGCCGAAGCGGTAACGCTCACTTTTTTGGGCGGTATTGCCGGGGTGGCTCTGGGTTGGATTGCCAGTTTGCTGGTGCGGCATTTTGGCAACACGGCAACCCAAATTTCGCCGGTTTCCGTTTTATTGGCGTTTGGCGTGTCGGCGGCAATCGGTATAATTTTCGGCTATTATCCGGCATGGCGCGCGGCAAAATTAAATCCGATTAACGCGTTAAGATACGAATAATAAGTCAAAAATTAAAGTTAAAGTAAAAATAAAAATTTATGAACAAAAACATTATTGTTTTTTTGGCAGTTTTGGCGGTTGGGGGAGGAGCTTTTTTCGGCGGAATCAAATATCAAGAAAGTAAAAGCGCGTCAATGCCGACGCTTGGTAAAAATTTTCAAGCGGAACGCGGCGGGGCGCAGACGCCCAACGGCAGTCGCAATGCCGCCGGAATTGCCAGCGGCGAGATTATCGGTATTGACGAAGACAGTATCACGGTAAAAACGCAAACCGGCGGTTCAAAAATAGTTTTCTTTTCCGAACAAACCAAAATCGGAAACTTTACCGATGCGACCGCCGCCGATCTTTCATTGGGGAAAAATGTGATGGCATCGGGTACCGCGGGCGGCGACGGCAGTATCGTTGCTCAAAATATCCAGATTGGCGTTCAGAATTTCAAACCCGAGGCAACCGAAAATAAGCCGGCCGACTTGCCGGCGGAGTGAGCGAATCGGCAACAAAAAAACCGCTTCAAGCGGCACCCGCGGGCGGTTTTTTTGTTGCCGATCAGGCGCAAATTAGAACTGCCACGGCGATACCCAGCAAAAATCCGAAAAACACTTCAAAACGGGTATGCCCCAGCAATTCTTTGAGATGTTTGGCTTCAAGTTTTTTGTTGCGGTAGAAATCTTCAATAATTTCGTTCAATATTTCGGCGTGTTTGCCGGCTTCGCGCCGCAGAGTGAACGCATCATAGATTACAATCAGCGCGAATACCGCGGCGATGGCAAAATAGGGGGAGCCGAATCCGTAGATGATCCCGCAAGCTGAAGCCAGCGCGGTGACCGCCGAAGAATGAGAGCTGGGAAAGCCGCCGCTGGCCCAAAATCTTTTAAACGCTTCGCGGCTGATGCCGTGTTTCAGCGCCAAGATTAGTTTTATCAACTGGGCGGCGAGCCATGCCAAAAATCCTGCGACGAGCGGCTGGTTGTTGAATATCGTTGAAAATTCATCCATAATTTATCTTTTTTGTTTTTCTTTCGCCGCCTTGATTCTAATCCCTTTCGCCCCAAATTTCAACCTCCCGCCGCCGTCGGCGCGGCAAAAAAGTTGATTTTTACCGGCAAAAATAATAAAATCAGCCATAGATATAAAGGAGGTGGTTAAAGCAGCATCATCTTTTTGCTTTTTTAAAAAAGGAATGGCCTGCAATACTCGGCTTGAGGCGATTCAAAGATATGAAGAGCGTACCAATCGCTTCGGGGATAAGCCGCGTAAAAAAATTTATAGAGGCAGCCATACCCGGAGGCAATGGGAAGCTTTAAAGGAGAAATATGGGTATGCTTGTCCCGGTTGCGGGTGCAAGGGCAAATTGACAAAAGACCATGCCATATCAAGAGATTACGGGCGGCAACACGATGTTCCTTGGTTGGATTCAATAGATAATATCCAGCCGTTGTGTCCGGAATGCAATTGTAAAAAGGGTAATGGGTCTTTCTCTTACTGGCGGGACAGCTCCGGAAAAATCATAGTGCGCAGATAGCTCCTGCGCCTTTTATTTTCCGCCAAGATATTATGTTTGTGCTATGTGTATGTTATATTTAAACATAACTTGAGAGTGTTAAATGATCGGTGAAATTCGACAATTGTTCAATGTTTCAAACTTTTTGTTCGCCGGATTAGTTTTGATTCCCAACATTTTTCTTTATGCTTATTCCTTTAAAAAACGCAAGTTGACGAAAGTTCAATTATGGTTGCGGCCGTTGGATTTTTAAACGGCACGAAGCAAGAATGGCAAAGAGCGGTGCATAAAATTCAAATCTCTGAATTGCAAATATGAACGAAGTGTTTGAATGCGGGCAGT
>DIFW01000014.1 GCA_002419295.1 Patescibacteria group bacterium UBA5738 | reverse complement strand
ACTGGAAAAACCCGCAAGTGGAACAAGTGATTGATTTTTCCGACTTTGCCGAAAGCGCGTCCAGCACCTATGCCATCGGCGATGTTGATGTTTATAAAAACAAACTCTATGTGGCAATGGAAAAAACCGGCACGAAAACCGACGCCACGTTTTTTGTTTTTGACGTAAGCGATCCGGCAATGCCGGCACTTTTGAAAAAAAATGATAATGCCCCTACTACGATTGATGGATTCGGCTCATTTGCGGTAAATAAAGATTATGCCTATTTTGCAAATAACCATAATTCAAATTTTAGCACTTGTCCGCAAAATTATAACTGCGCGCAATTGCAAATCATAGATTTAAATTCCTTTGAGATTACAAATTTTAAAGTTCCCAATATTTTTGATAAAAGCGGCCAAGGAAACAGTATTTTTTATCGAAACGGATATGTATATTTGGGGTTGGCAAAAGCCAATGGGCCGGAATTTAATATCATCAACGTCAATGACATAAATAATCCGGTTGTTGTCGGCAGTTTTGAAATTGGCGCGGGGATTAACGATATTTATGTAAAAGGTGATTATGTTTATTTGGCACATCCGGCGGATTTAACTTCTTCAAATGAAAGCGGGCGCGAACAGCTTACCGTCCTGAATATTGCCAATCCGGCCAATCCATATCGGGTCGGCGGATTTTATGAAGAAGAAGGAATGGGCGGCCATGGCAAATCATTAAAAATAATTGGCAATCGGATTTATTTGGGAAGAACCACCAGCCATATTTCCGGATTGCCGGACGAGGTTGGCGACTTTTTCATACTTTCCGGCAATGATGTTTCCACGGACTTTATTCCAATTTTGGGACAGCATTCATTCTCTTGCGTTGGTAGCGCCAACAAACTGATTGTCAGAGATAATTTGGCGTTTGTTTTGTTGGGGACGGAAAATTCGGGAGGGGATTTGAGGATATTAAACATTGCCGATCCGGCAAATGTCGTTGAAGCAGGAAAAAACATTGATTTTCCCAAAGAGGCTGGAGAGGTCGGCGGGCGTGGCGGGGTGGCGATGGATTGCGAAGGAAATTATTTGTATGTCGCGTCGGTTGACGGCCAGGGTAAAAGTTATTTATCGGTAATCACCGCCAAATGATGAAAAAACAAACTGCGGCCCGAAAAAACGCGGGATTTGTTTTGATGGAATTTTTGATCTATCTGTTTCTTTTCGGATTGATTTTTGCCGGTTTGTTCGGCGGAATTTTCGCGGTGATGGAAACAATGGGAAAAAACGACGCGCGCGTGATGGCGCGCCACGAGGGGGAATTTTTGCTGGCAAAAATTGAACGGGAAAGGGATATTGCGTCCTTTGGCGCGGCCGGCGGCGCGTTGACGCTTGCCGGAAACAGGCTCAACAATTCGCAAACATTCGTCAGTGATTTTGAAATCAATCTGTTTTCGGAAAATCTGGCGCGGGCGAGTTTTGTTTTAACCGCCAAAGACCGCGCCGGCCGGGAATTTTCCCAAAAATTTANNCGTTTGCCGCAATGAAGAAAAATTTTTCTAAAAATCAAGCCGGATATGTCGCGCTGGTTTCCGCGATTCTGGTTTCGGGGGTGATGATGGCGCTGGCGGTGTCGGTTTCCCGCGCCGCGTTTTGGGGCCGGTTTGACGCGCTTGCCCGCGAAAACAAAATCGTTGCGCGGGAAATGGCCAAAGGATGCGCGGAACAAGCGCTTTTAAAAATCTCTAAAAATGAAGAGCCGATCGTCTGGGAAATGTGTTCCGACCTGCGAATCAACGCGGATAATGATCCGGTTTATGAAATTATCGCCCGCGCGGATTGGAAAAACTCATTTGCCCGATTGCGGATTGTCGCCGAGCGCAACGGCGGAGAAATAAAAATTCTTCAATGGGAGGAATTCTAAAGGTCGAAAAATCAAGAATAAAAAACAAAAGTCAAAAAAATGACAAGCAAAATCAAAAAACGGAGCAAAGATCAAAACCAATCGGGGTTCACCCTGATTGAGATACTGGTCGTTATCGGATTGATCGCGTTTTTGGCGGCGGTGGTGATCATTGNNGCGCAAGGGCGCAATTCCCAGCGCGTGAGCAATGTCAACGCGGTCCTGAATGCCATCGGGCAAAACATTGCCGATAACAAGGGCATTTTTGATTGTGCCAGCACCACTCTACCGGCTACCGCGATGGTGATGAATGATTCCGGTGGCTATGATATTCGTGATTGCATTGTGCCCACCTATATTTCCGAATTGCCGGCGGATCCGGTTGGCGGAAAAGCTTGCGCCGATGCCGCTTGTTCGGGAGGATATAGCACCGAATATACCGTTCTGCAAGACGCCAACGGCCGGATCACGGTTTGCGCGCCAAAATCAGAAGATGAAAAGGCGATAGAGGCAAATCCGAAAGAAATCTGCGTCACCCGCTAGGAAGAATTTTAAAGCAGCGGACCGCCCCCGGGAATTCTATCCCGGGGGCGGTCCGGCGGATGGATAGAGGCCATCCGGCTTTTTTGGTTTCCTTTGGGCTTGACAATTTCTAAAATACTTGTTATAATGAAAGGGCAAAAAATAATATATTAAAAAAATGAGCAAAACCATCAAATTTTTATTCACAATGAGTTCGGTTTTTATCTTTGTTTTTGCCGCCGCCGGTATGGCGAATGCGGCGGGTTCCGGGTGTGTTGTTCCCGGATGGGTCAATATTGCCGGCAACGGCATGGACGCGCAAGTG
>DIFW01000004.1 GCA_002419295.1 Patescibacteria group bacterium UBA5738 | reverse complement strand
GTGGACACCGATTCAAAATGCCCATTCGGCCAAAAGTGTTCCAACGGCGTTTGTCAAAGTGTTTGCGTTCCGAAAACTTGCGCTGGTATGGGCTACTCCTGCGGGAATCAAAGCGATGGTTGCGGCGGCGTGCTGGATTGCGGCGGTTGCGCGGCGGGCAAAGTTTGTTCCCAAGGAGCATGTGTTTCCGATTGCGCTTCCCATGATTATAAAAAATGTTCGGACGGCAATTTGTATTGGTATAACTCCTGCAACAATAAAGAAGAACTGGCGCATAATTGCGAGATATTGAAAATTTCGGATTATCGTTGCAAAGATCAAACGCTTCAAAAAAAAGTTATTACCGGCGGCTGTGCCAATGATGCGTGCGTTACCAATTCGGCATGGAGCAATGTTGAGGATTGTTCCGCCGCCGGCAAAATTTGCGAAAACGGCGCGTGCGTTGTTTCAAACATTATGCCGGAAAACCAAATTTGCACGCCCAAAAAAATTTCCGGATGCAAGATTTGCAATTCTTCGGGAACCGACTGGATCAATGACAATTTAAAGTGTGCCGGCGGGGAGATGTGCATTGACGGCGAATGCGTTTCCGCTTTCGGCGGCACGGTTGAACCAAAAGATTTGGAGCCGGCAACGCGCGCTGAAATTGTGGCAAAAATCGCCGAAATTAAACAGCTCCTGGTTAAATTAATCATTCAGCTTATCGCCGAACTGCAAAATCATTTGGCGGAAATGCGTTAGGGTAAAATTACTATGATGGTTGCGCGTTGAAAATTAGGGTGTATAATTGAACAATATTGAAAACTAAGGAGGCTTTCATAAATAATATCCATATCTTGCTTGCGTCTTTGCCCCGTCTTCCATTTTTCCTCGGTCGTGAAATTTTCAATGTAGCTAATGCTACATTTCAAACTTCACTCGGTCGAAAAAACGGAATCTGGAACAAATCTAACAACCAATCTTATGGATATTATTTATGAAAGCCTCCTAAAATTATGGAAATAATCGAAAAATTAAAAGCTGCGGGTTTGCGGGGGAGGGGCGGCGCGGGGTTTCCGGCGTGGCAAAAATGGCAGATGGTGAAAGACGCGCGGGGCGAAAAAAAATATGTTGTTTGCAATGTGTCCGAGGGCGAACCGGCGGTGGCCAAAGACGGCTATATTTTGGAACGCGAGCCGGAAATTGTCGTTGAGGGCATCGCTTTGGCGATGGAGGCGGTGGGGGCGGGCAAGGGATATTTGTATTTGCGCAAAGATTATTTTGACAAATACAAAGATAAACTGGCGGGCATTGTCGGCGGCAAAGAAATAGAAATCGCGCGCGAGCCGGGCGGTTATCTGGGCGGCGAGGAAACCGCGCTGTTGGATTCCTTGGAAGGCAAGCGTTGCGAGCCGCGCATCAAGCCGCCGTTTCCGCCGCAAGCGGGATTGTTCGGATGTCCCACCTTGATCAATAATCTGGAAACTTTGTATTTTGCCGCAAAAATTGACAAGGGAGAATATAAAAACACAAGATTTTACACGATTTCCGGAGATGTCCCATCGGCGGGAGTGTTTGAGCGGGGAGAGAATTTGACGATTAAAGAGGTTTTGGAGAAAACCGGCAATTTGCCCGAATTTGATTTTTTTGTTCAGGCGGGCGGCGGCGCCAGCGGGACGATTTTAATGCAAGACGAATTGGATATTCCATTGTCCGGAGCCGGCTCAATCGTGGTTTATGACAAACAAAAAACCGATCCGCGCGAATTGGGATTGCAATGGATAAATTTTTTCATCAGAGAAAACTGCGGGAAATGCGTTCCCTGCCGCGAAGGCGTTTATCGCCTGCGCGAAATTTTTTCCCAAGAACATTTGGAGCCGGTTGACATTGCCCGCGCGCGCGATATTGTGAAATTGCTGGCCGCGGCCAGCTTCTGCCCTTTCGGCAAAGGCGCGGCCAATTCTTTCGGCGGCTTGCTGGAGAAATTGATTAAGCCATAGTTGTGAATAATTTTTTTTGTCAAAACGAAAAAACGGGTTGATAATAACCAACAAAATTATGAAAATAACAATTGACGGCAGGGAAATTGACGCGAAAGAGGGGCAGACAATACTTGAAATAGCGAAGGAAAACGGAATTGAAATTCCGGCGCTGTGCTATCATCCGGATTTGTGCGTGAAGGCGAATTGCCGGATGTGCGTGGTGGAAATTGAGGGGATCGCCGCGCCGCAGGCCGCTTGCGCGACAAAAATTAAGGAGGGTATGAAAGTTGTCACGCAAAGCGAAAATCTTTCGGCTTTACGCAAGACCAATTTGGAATTGCTTTTGGGCCAGCACCGGCGTGATTGCGCCAAATGCGTGTGGCAGGGCAAGTGCGCGCTGTTGAAATACGCGCTGGAATTGAAGGCTGATTTGAATGCCTATCCGTTGCGCAATCCCGAACCCGAAATCGTTAAATTCGGGCCGATAATTTTGGACAAATCAAAATGCATCAATTGCCGCAATTGCGTGGATATGTGTTCCCGCCAGACGGGTTCCAAGCGGGGCGATGAAGCCGAATGTAAGTCCGACGGGTTTTTGGAAATTGACGGCCGGGGATACGAAAACGGCGTGAAACCGTCCGATGACGGCAAAAAGGACTGCATCTATTGCGGGCAGTGCATTGTGCATTGTCCGGTGGGCGCGCTGGATGTTGAAAGCGCGGTGGATGAAGTGGACGCACTGCTGAAAGATAAAAAAGGGAAAACTTTGGTGGTGCAATTCGCGCCTTCAATCCGCGCGTCAATCGGGGAAATGTTTGGCATCCCTTACGGCGAAGTGGTAACCGGCCAACTGGCCGCGGCGTTGAAAAAATTGGGTTTTGACAAAGTTTTCGACACGAATATGTCCGCGGATTTGACCACGGTGGAGGAAGCCAAGGAACTGGTGCAGAGAATTAAAGAAAGTAAACCTTTGCCGATGTTCACTTCCTGCTGTCCGGCGTGGATCCGCTATGTTGAATTTTATCGTCCTGACTTGATTCCTCACATTACCACGGTCAAATCGCCGCAAAATATGCTGGGGTCGCTGATTAAGACTCGCTGGGCGGAAAATAACGCTGTCAAGCCCGAAGATATTGTTTCGGTTTCCATAATGCCTTGCACCGCCAAGAAATATGACGCGTTCAAACCCGAAGAAAAAATCAATGGTTTGGCGCCGGCGGACTTTGTTTTGACCACTCGCGAGCTGGGGCGGCTTTTGCAAAAAAACAATATCAATCTCAAAGATATGCCCGAAGGAACCGCCGACGATCCGTTTGGCGTTTATACCGGCGCGGGGACGATTTTCGGTGCCACGGGCGGCGTTTCCGAAGCGGCGGCGCGCACGGCGCACTGGCTGATTACCGGCAAGAATTTGGAGCAGGCCGATTTAAAGAATTTGAGAGGCATTGCCGGATTGAAGAAAGCCGAAATTGAGATCGCAGGAATTAAATTGAAGGTCGCGATTGCCAACGGGATGGAAAATGTTAAAATAATTCTGGATGATCTGGCAAAAGATCCCAAGGCTTATGATTATGTTGAAATTATGGCTTGCCCCGGAGGATGCATCGGCGGCGGCGGCCAGCCCCTGCCGGTGGATGACGAGATTCGCCAAAAGCGCGCGCAAGGGCTCTATTCCGACGATGCCGCCAAGCAAATCCGTTTCGCCCACGAGAGTCCGGCGGTGATCGCCGTTTATGACGATCTGCGAAACGACGAACACAAAATTCACGAAATTTTGCACACGCGATACGCGCAAAAAGGAAAAAGCGAAATCAAAAAATAATAATTTCCAATTTTCAGTTATCAATTTTCCCGCCAAAGGATGGATCCGCTTCCGGCGGACATTGAATTTTCAATTTATCAATGGAGCAAACAAAACAAGCGATTTATATTTTTGTTTGATATATTGAAAATTGTTGCATTTATTGAAAATTGAAAACTGTTAATTGAAAACTGAAATCATGGTTAAATTATCAGCATTATCGATGCCAAAAGAAGCGGTTTTAACCGCGGCGCTGATTGGGGCGGCGACGATCGCGCCGCTGTTCGGCCAGCAGTTGGTGACGGGAACGATCGTTAACGCGGCGCTGTTTTTGGCGGTTTTGACGGCGGGATTCCGCGCCGCGGCAGTGGTGGCGGTAATTCCCAGCCTGATCGCGCTGGCGGCGGGAACTTTGCCGGCGGCGATGGCGGCGATGGTGCCCTATATTATGGCGTCAAACATCGCGCTGGCGGGGATTTTTTCGCGGTTGCGAAAAACGAATTATTGGCTGGCGGCGGCGGGCGCGGTTTCGGCAAAATTCGGTATTCTTGTATTGAGCGCCGCCGCGATTCTGACCGCGATCACGCACGGCAGTGTCGCTTTGGCGCTGGCGTCGATGATGGGCTGGCCGCAGTTGATCACGGCAATTTTGGGCGCTGTTCTTGCCTATGGCATAAATTTAAAATTGAAAAATCAAAATGGAAAATGACAATTTAAAGTTAAAAATGTTTATAATTCAACATTTTACAATTCTACACTGTCATTTTGATTTTTTCCGCCAAAGGACGGATGCGCCTCGTGCGTAGATTTTTACATTTTCATTTTTTATGGTGGATTTTACCGAAAAAACAACATTAAAAGAAGTTTTGGAATTCTCCGGCGGCGAGGAGGTGCTATTGAAATACAAAGTTCCTTGTTTGAGTTGCCCCATGGCGCAAATGGAGATGAGCGATTTGACTTTAAAAGATATTTGCGCCGCCTACCGGATTGATCTGAAAAACTTGCTGATTGATCTGAATTTAGCGACACAAAATAATTACAAATAAGTCAAGATTGCAAGGTTTTGCGCTTTGCGGTAAGATCAATCTGTCGCGTTTATGCGTTTGATTAAATGTCTCGCGCGAGGCAGTCGATAAAATAAACAAAAATATAATGAATAAAATTTCTAAAAATATATTGATTCCGGTGGGGGGCTTGGTTTTGTTTGCGTTGATTGCCGCGGGCGCTTACTTTTTGCCGGGGAAGATAAAATTCGGAAAGACGATAACACCCGATGCGGCGGCGCAAAAGGCGATTGGTTATATCAACGAAAATATGCTTTCGCCCGAAGTGCAGGCGGAATATAAAGATGTGAAAGAGGAAAACGGGATATATGCTTTCAAGCTGGTGATTCAGGGGCAGGAATATAACGCTTATGTTACCAAAGACGGCGCGCTGATGTTTGCCGATGGCGTGGGACAAGCGATTATTTTGGATAAGGAACTGGAAGAAGCCAAAGCCGCCGCGGAGATTGAAAAAAGCGACAAACCCGAGGTGAAATTGTTTGTGATGAGTTATTGTCCTTACGGTTTGCAGGCGCAGAAAATGTATCTGCCGGTCTATAATCTTTTGAAAGACAAGGCCGATATGGGCATTTATTTCGTTAATTACGCGATGCACGGCAAAATCGAGATTGATGAAAATTTGCGCCAGCATTGCATTCAAAAAGAGCAAACCGATAAATTCGCGGCCTATTTGGAGTGCTTCACCGCCGATACCCAGTATTCGGCTTGCACCACCGGGGATTGCGTGGCCGATTACGGCAAGTGTTTGAGTTCGGCGGGCATCGATCAAAAACAATTGAGCGCTTGCGTGGCGGCGACCGACAAGGAATTTAATGTTACCGCCGATTATAACGACAAAGATTCCTGGTTGAGCGGGGTTTATCCCAAGTTTGAGGTCAATGGCGATCTCAACGAGCAATATGCCGTTCAGGGTTCTCCCACGATCATCATCAACGGCAAGGATGCTTCCGACGCGATGACAGCGCGATCTCCGGAAAAATTCAAGCAAATTGTTTGCGCCGCGTTCAACAGCCAGCCCGAAGAGTGCGACACAACTTTGTCCGAAGAACAGCCGGCACCGATGTTTAGCACCGAAACTTCGGCTTCGGGAACCGCTTCGGGAAGTTGCAATTAATCAAGAATCAAAATGATAAAAGTCTATTCCACGCCGTTTTGTCCCTACTGCGTCACTTTGAAAGATTATTTGAAGGGGAAAAAAGTTGAGTTTACGGAAGTTGATGTTTCCGAAGACGAGAAGGGGCGCGATGAAATGGTCGAACTTTCCGGCCAGATTGGCGTTCCGGTTGTTAATATCGATGGAAAAATTATCGTTGGCTTTGACAAAGAACAAATAGATGAAGTTTTGAAACTGAAATAAAAAATCGAAAACATTGGAACTGACGCATCAATTTGCGCCAGTTTTGGTAATAACTGAAAAAACTATGGCAAAAATCGCAATCAACGGTTTGGGCAGGATTGGCCGGCATGTTTTTAAATTGATTTTGGACAAGCATCCGGATTTGGAACTGGCGGCGGTAAACGATCTCACCGACCCCAAAGTTATCGCCCATCTTTTAAAGTATGATTCTATCTATGGCCAGTGGGATAAAGAGATCGAAGTTTCGGAAAAAGAAATAATCGTGCGCGGCAAAAAGGGCGATACTCGCGCGGCGATTTTCGCGCAAACCGATCCGGCGAATTTGCCTTGGAAAAAATTGGGCGTGGATGTGGTTTTGGAATGCACCGGCCGTTTCACGAAATACGATGACGCGGCCAAACATTTGATCGCGGGCGCCAAGAAAGCGGTGATTTCGGCGCCGTCAAAGGATGGCGAAAGGGTTCCGTCGTATTTATTGGGCATTAACGCCGATGATTATAATCCGGCCAAAACCGATATTATGGATATGGGCTCTTGCACCACCAACTGTTTGGCGCCGGTGGCAAAAGTTTTGCAGGAAAATTTCGGCATCGTGAAAGGTTTTATGACCACGGTGCACGCCTATACCAACGACCAAAAAATTCTTGATCTGCCGCACAACGATTTGCGGCGGGCGCGCGCCGCGGGACTGAATATTATTCCCACCAGCACGGGCGCGGCCAAAACCATTGGCAAGGTGATTCCCGATTTGAAAGGCAAGCTGGACGGCATTGCCTTGCGTGTGCCGGTGCCGACCGGATCGGCGGTGGATTTGGTTTGCGAACTTGGCCGGGAAACCACTATCGCTGAAGTTAACGGCGCTTTGGAATTGGCTTCCAAGAAAAAGCCGCTCAAAGGCATTATGTTTTGCGAAACCGCGCCGCTGGTATCCAGCGATTATATCGGCAGCGGCTATTCCTCGATCGTTGACGCGGGTCTGACAATGGCCAACGGCAATTTGGTCAAAATCGTGGCGTGGTATGACAACGAGTGGGGCTATTCCACCCGCTTGGCCGAATTCGCGGAATTCGTAGCTAACAAGTTGCGATAAAACCATGCTAAATTCCAAAATTTACCCAAAACAAATAATTGCCTCCAACAAGGCAAGCTTGGTTTTTATTTTACTCGCAATTTTGGTTTTATGGTTTTATGTACTAAGGGTTCCGACCTATGACGGATTTGATACTTTTGAAGATGTTTTAGCGTTGGGAATTGGAGTCCCGACTTTTTTTGGCGGATCGTTGTTGGTTTTTATGTTGGTTAAGGCGATATTGGATGCTTTATTTGGTAAAGAGACCAATGGTTTTTTAGCGGCTTTGCCGATAGTTTTTTGTTTGTTGTCGTGGGGGTTGTTTTTTACGGACGAGGGGTATGCGCGAAGAGCGATAATAACAAGGGATCCATCTTTTTGCGATAAGATAGGAGATTATCATAGGGATGAATGCTATATGACTATGGCTAAAATTAATATGGAAGATGGCGAAAGATTATGCGGTATGATCAGTGATCATGGATTTTATTTAAGAAACAATTGCTATATTATGGCCGCAAAAAATTTGAACGATTCTGGATTATGCAAAAAAATAGTAGAATACGAAGTAATGATGGAAGAATGCGCCGCTAATTTTTTAGAATGATTTTAAAAATATTGATGGATTGATGATCGTTGCTACCGCGGCGGTAATCGCGGTAGCAGATATTTAACGATTGTGGACGCGGGGCTGACCATAGTTAACGGCAATATGGTCAAAATCGTGGCGTGGTATGACAACGAGTGGGGCTATTCCACCCGCTTGGCCGAATTCGCGGAATTCGTAGCCAACAAGATATAGATTATTCAATAATTAGCCATTTGAAAGGGCTGAATTTATGGAAAATAAAATTGTTCCATTAAAAATAAGGATTGCGGCTTTGTGGGGCATAATGGATTCGATGGTTTTTCTGGCAATATTTGGTTTGGTAGTTTTTTCGGTCGCCAGAGAATTTATTAGCGGTTCGTTTTGCCCGCATGGGGCGCCTCCCTGCAATCTATTGAATGAAATCGCATTTTACGGGGCGCTGTCATTTTTATTGATTCTTATCAGTGGTTTGTTTTTTCTGTTTTCAAAAAATCTTTTTCGGTTAAAAAAATCGGGATGGTTCGGACTTGTTTGCCTAATGATATTGGTTAATGTTTTATCTTTTGTTAGTAGCGCGCTTTATCATCCGGTTTTACCCGTTGCTTATCTTTTTTTAGCCATGGCTTTAATACCCTTGGTATTGCTTTTGCTTGGCCGTAAATCATTTTTTAAGCTATCTTCGTAAATATTCAAAATCATCATACTGCTTTATAAGGTACGGCTACCTATCTAACCTAATCAAAACAGACCATGGAATTTAGATTTAACAATCGCGGATTAGCAATAGGCATTGTTTTAATCGTAATTGCCGCGGTGATTTCTATAGGAGCGATTTATTATTTGATTGACAATGATTTCAAAAAAGGATCAGATAATAACGAGATTAAGATAGCTGATAATGGCCAAACGGGAAAAAAGCAGGAATCAGAAGAGATTTTGGCGGATTTATGCGGCAATGGTAAATGTGAAAGCAGTGAAACAGTAAAAAACTGTGATGCGGATTGCAAGATACTGGAAGTATCGCCTTGCAACCATAATGGTGTTTGCGAGAGCAATGAAAAGGAGGCCGAATGTATTGATTGCGTGAGTAAATTAGAATGTACCCTTGATAAAGAATGTGTGGAAACCTGTGGTTTTGGCGAGTGCGTTTCAAGTAAGTGGCATATGAGTTTAAATTGCATAATGGGCTTGGGCGATACTTGTCGTTGCAATAACGGATTATGCGTCAAAAAGGATTGCGTCGCGGACGAAAACAAAGAAATTATCAACTCCAATGAATATTCTTGTTGCGCCGGTTTGCAGCAAAATTGGCTTCCTTCAAGCGGGAATCCCAATTATCATTTTTCTTGTACCAAGTGCGGTAATGGCGTTTGCGATTACGGCGAAACTACGGAGAATTGCGGCGCGGATTGCCAATGCGTTGGTTTAAACGGTGTGCCTGATTCTGGCCACCAGTGTTGTACCGGTCTGGCTAATATCAATAATTATTACCAAATTGATAGCCAAGGGAATTGTCGCGAAGGTTTAAATACTGCGAATGTTAAATATTTTTGCGTAAATTGCGGTAATGGCGTATGCGACGCCAATGAAGATAAATGCAATTGCCCCGAGGATTGTGGCCAGCCCGCGCCTCTTTGCGGAAATTATAAATGCGATGGGGGTGAAACAATGAGTAGTTGCGCGATTGACTGCGAGCCAAAAACTTTGAAGCCGGTGATTTATCTATATCCGCCAAAAACGCAAAAGGTTAATGTTAAATTTGATGAACAAAGTCGACGGCAAAGAATACAGCTATCTTTTCTGGGAAGGCGGCGATTATG
>DIFW01000024.1 GCA_002419295.1 Patescibacteria group bacterium UBA5738 | reverse complement strand
GCGGTTAGAATAATCTCACAACATCTTGCGCGGTAACTATCAACGCCAAGACCATCAACACGGCAAAAAACACCATTGTAAGAGTTTGCTCCAGTTTTTGAGAAACCGGTTTCCTGCGGATCGCCTCCAAAACCAAAAACATCAAGCGGCCGCCATCCAAAGCCGGAATCGGCAACGCGTTAAACACCGCCAAATAAACCGAAATCATCGCAACAAATTGAAAATAATAGTTCATTCCCATTTTCGCCTGATCGGCCATCATTTGCATTATCCCCACCGGCCCCACCAATTGAGCGCCGGGAGGCATTCCCTCTTTTTTGACCAAGCGGCCGATAATCTGGCCCCAGCCGTCAAAAACTTCAATCGTCATCTTCCATGTCGCCGAAAATCCATTGCCAATGGCGGGAAAAAAAGAATAGGATTTTTGCGCCGTGCGCATTAGTCCCACTCCCATCGCTCCTTCCCCCGCGGGCGGATTTTGCCGCGGCGCCAGCGCGATCGTTAAATTTCCATCCGGCCGGGCAATTTCCAAAACCAGCTCCGACTCACCGCCGGCGGCAATCTCCTGAACCTGCGCGACTTTGTCGATCAAAACCGCGCGGTCTTCAAAAGTAATGCTTTCAATGATATCGCCGGGTTTGATTCCGGCCAAAAACGCCGGAGAATCTTTAACCACCGAGATTATTTGCACCCGCGCGTTTTCAACGGGATCATCATCCGAAATCGCCTCCATCGCGCCCGACATAAACACTGCCGATAAAAGAACGACCGAAATTATCCAAAACGACACCACTCCGGCGGCAACGATTATCATCCTCTGCCAAATTGGCTTGGAAGCGAAGCTTGTTGAATCTTTTTGACTGCTGTCATCTTCGCCCTGCATCTTAACGAACGCGCCCGCCGGAATCCAGTTGATCGAATATAGTGTTTCGCCGATTTTTTTGCCCCAAATCCGCGGAGGCAAAAAAAGGCCGAACTCTTCCACCTTGACGCCAAACTTTTTGGCAAAAACAAAATGGCCCAATTCGTGCAAAAGAATCAGTCCGATCAGACTAAAAAAAACCAAAAGTATTGTTGAAAACATTTAAAATAATTCTCAAGTGTCAATTTTCAATTTTCAATAAATGTTTCAAATTTCAATGTTTCGGACAAAACGCAAATCCGGGTTCCGTTTGGCACATTGAATCATTGAAAATTCATTGGAAATTGGAGTTTGAAAATTGAAAATTTTATTCAGAAATTTCTTTTTTCTTGCGCTCTCCCGCTTCATCAACTTTTTTGCCGTAGTCATCAATCATTTTTTGCAGTTCATCTTTGGCGCGGAACTTGTCATCCTCGCGGATCTCGCCAGCGCGCTCCAGCCGCTGGATTTGCGACCAAGCGTCATCGCGGGCGCGGCGCATCGCCTGGCGGCTGTCTTCTTGAATTTTGGAAATCATCCGCGCCAAATTCTGGCGGTATTCTCCGGTGAGGTCCGGAATGGAAACGCGGATTACCGCGCCTTCCGCCGCGGGCGCCAACCCCAACTGCGACGATTCAATGGCTTTTTGAATCGGTTCAAAATAGGATTTATCCCACGGCTGGATCACGATTTGGCGCGCTTCGGGCACCGAAATCATCGCCAACTGTTTGAGCGGACATTTCTGGCCGAAGCAATCCACCACCAAATCTTCCACCAGCGACGCGCTGGCGCGGCCGGTATGGATTTTGCCCAATTCTTTTTCCAAATATTGGACAGCCTTGTCAAATTCCGGCGTTAATTTTTTTATAATATCTTTATACTCCATAGAATTTTGTATTTAGGGGTCGTTCCCCGGCGAAGCCTTGCGAAGCAGGGATACGACCTCTTGCAAACTTGTATTTTGATTTTCTATTTTCGCTTTATTCCCAACATCTTTAATATACCACACCCACCCCTTTTGTTAATCTTGACAAAATTAATTATTATTGAATTGTATTTGCATAAAAATTACAAACCCAATAAAAAGTTTTCCACGGACAGGCGCGGACTGGCATTGGTGGCGCGCAATTCAAAGTCCAGGGTTTGGATTTTTTTCAGTATCGCGGCGATTTTTACCGGCGAATACCCGCTCGCTTTTTCTTTTGATTTGCCAAGCTCAAATTCTCTGAAAGGGTCGGACCCTTTTTGTTCTAAAAAGGATCCGACCCTTTCAAAACCGGATACCGGCGTGGTTTTTAACAATTCCAACAAAAGGTTGCGGAAGTGATATTGCCAAATTTCGATAATTTCGTTCAAATCCATTTCGGGATTTTCGGCATCGGTGATCTTTTTGGCATAGGCGAATTTTTCCGGCAATTCGCCGGCGGCGATCCGCGCGAATTCTTCGGCGGCGGCGCGCCACTTTTCCATTTCATCTTTATTTTCCAAAAAATCAATCAATCGGCCCGGACGGCCGGCGGCTAATTTTATAATCTCTTTATCCTCTATCTTCGCGGCGCCGAGTTTGTTTTTTTCGCGCCAATCTCGGAATAATTCTTCCATTTGGCTTTTGGGCAGAAAATCAAACTTAACCGTTTGGCAGCGGGAACGCACGGTTTCAAAAAGACGGGTGGCGTCAGAAGCGACCAAAATCAAAATCGCGTCGCCGGGAGGCTCTTCCAATGTTTTGAGCAGGCAATTTTGCGCCTCTCCGTTCATCAGTTCCGCGCGATCAATAATTGCTGTTTTGTATTTTCCCCGGACAGGTTTGAGCGCAAGCTTGGCGATCAAGCCGCGGATTTGGTCAACGGTGATTTCCCGCGCGGTCTTGCCGGTTTTGGAATCAAACAAAGAAGACAAAAACAAAAAATCCGGATGTGCCGAAGTCTGCCGCAACGGCATGCCGACAACCCGCGACACCCATTCCACGGCAACAGTTTTTTTGCCGATTTTTTCCGGGCCGGAAAAAATATAGGCATGCCCCATTCGCCCATTCGCGCGCGCCGCCTCAAGAAAATCCAATTGTTTTTGATGACCCACCATTACAAACGCATCATTGACTTTTGAACATTGAACATTGACAGAAACGCATTTTAGTCAAGGTTCAAAGTTTAATGTTTAATGGTTATTTTTTCACCATTATTGATTTTTTATAGAAATCCAGATTTTCCAGCACCGCCCCCGTTCCCCGGGCCACGCACAAAAGCGCATCATCGGCAAGGACGCAAGGCACGCCGATGGCGCCGCTCACAAAATCCGCCAAATTTGCCAGCAAGCTGGATCCGCCGGCCAGCACCATGCCCTTATCCATAATATCGGCAGAAAGTTCCGGCGGAGTATCGCGCAACACCGATTTTATGGTTTGCGTAATTTCGGCAAGCGAGTCCTGCACCGCATCGCTGATTTCGTTGGCATTGATTCTGACATTGCGCGGCAGTCCGGTGACCAAATCACGGCCGCGGATTTCCATAGCTTTGGGATCTTTTTCCGGAATCGCGGTGCCAATATTCATTTTAATGTCCTCGGTGGTCTGATCACCAATGGCTAAGTTGTGTTTTCGTTTCACATAATCGGCAATCGCCGCGTCCATCTTGTCGCCCGCCACGCGAAGGGATTGAAAATTCACAATACCGCCCAGCGAGATCACGGCTACCTCGGTGGTGCCCCCGCCGATATCCACGATCATATTACCCGAACAGGAATGAATGGGAATTCCCGCGCCAATGGCCGAAAGGATCGGCTCCTTGCAAAGATAAACCGCCTTGGCGCCGGCGTTCATTCCGGCCTCAATCACGGCTCTTCTTTCAGTGGAAGTTATTCCCGCCGGCACGCTGATCACCAATTCCGGTTTAAAAAAATGGAATCTGCCCGAAACTTTATTGATGAAATAGCGGATCATCGCTTGAGTCACCACAAAATCCGCGATTACACCGTCTTTAAGAGGCCGGTAAACGCGGATGGTGTCGGGTGTTCGGCCGATCATTTCGTTGGCGGCATGGCCCACTGCCAAAATTTTGTTCTCATCCAAATCAACCGCCACCACCGACGGTTCCTGCAAAACCACTCCCTTCTTGGGAATGAATACCAGCGAATTTCTCGTCCCCAAATCAATGCCAATTTTCATAGATTAACAACAAAAACCGCGATTCAAAATTAAATTACCAAATTTTAAATTACGGCGTTTGAATTCACATTTTGTTCCTCCACTTTAACTCATCTGATGTTTTTTGGCAATTTTCGATCATCTTTCGGCAATTTTTGAATAACTCAATAAAACCGCAAAAATCACGACCGCGCCACTCAACAAAAACAACCATTGATAACCCAGCCAAATAATGGCATAACCGCCCAAAAACGAACCCAGCGCGATTGCCAACGGCGAAAAAATAGTATCAAGCGCGCCACCTTCCGCCGGGCGGCCATCCAGTTCCTTTGCCAGCAACACCGACCGGCCCGTGCCGCATAAAAATCCGCCGATAGTGCGCGCGAATTCAATCGCAAACACGCTCAAATACGACAGCACCGGCATAAAAAACCCAAACGCCATCGTCGCTATCCCAGTAATTATACCTCCGCGTTTTATACTTTGCCGAGGATTGCCGGTTTGCCACCGCCTTAATACGAAAAAGTAAAAAACGGAAAATACCGCCGCCGAAATCGCGGTGAACCAAATGACTTGCTGGTTCGCCCAGCCAATATCATCTTTTAAAAACAAAATGAAAAAAGGATGCAACAAACTTTCAACCAGCGCCACGGCAAACGATACCATAACAAACGCGCCCGCGGTTTTGGAAAACGCCAACTTCAACGACGCGCGCCAATCACGAGCGAACCGCCGCAACGGCGAATCGCCGCGATTCAAACGCCACGGATGCTCCGACATTCCCGCCGCCAGCAAAGCGGCATAAACGCAAATCGCCGCGCTGATTTGAAACGCCGCCCCAAATCCGAATTTCCAAATAATGAAAGCTCCCGCCAGCGGCGCCAGCGCGCCCGCCCAATAAGGCGCGTTATAAAACCACGAAAAACCACGCTCGGCATCGCCGTTTGAATGAGCCATCAATAATGCCCGCGACGCGGTAAAAAACAGCGCCGCCGACAATCCCAACTCAATTTGCCAAGCAAAAATCACCCCGGTATTGCCAAAAAACAGCATTCCCAGCGCGTAGGCGCCATAACCCAAACAACCCGCCACCACCATTATCGCCGGATGAATCAAGCGCGTCAAAAACCCGACCGGCGGTGCAGCCAGCGCAATGGGTAAATAAATAAAAAGATAGGCCTGACCAATTTGCACCAACGATAGCCCTTGTGAAAACAAAAACAGCGGATAATAAAGCGAAAAAAGCCGATACCCGAACATCAACGCGAAGTGAACCCGCGCCACATCCCGCGCCACATTAAAACCCGCGGTTTTCATCAATATATTTCATAAATTTTTAAGTTGTTTTTTAACCATTTTTTCTTTTAAATCAAACAAACTTTTACTCTCAATGTAATCGCGGAACGCGTAAGTTCTGAATTTGCCAAAATCAAACTTATCGCCAAAAAGCAAAATCCCGCCCTCCATCACCTGCCAGCGGAACAGCGGATCCGCGTGATGCAACGATTTAACATCAATTTCATTAACTTGCAACGCATCCATAAACTCATTGATAATTTCCACGATTTCGACAAACTCTAAAACCGATCTTCCGTAGACCGCAATGTCAATATCGCTACCCTCTTTCGCCCTCCCATTAGCCGCCGAACCATAAAGCACCGCGAATTTCAAATCGTGCCCTTCCCCAATCTCCCGCCCCGCCAATTTAATTTTTTCAACAGCCGGCATCACCATAACCCAATAGTACCAAAATCAGCCCAAAATAAAAAGGCATAATCTCTCCACCAAAAAAATGAATAACTGCATGTAAAAAATAAAAGCACTTTCATATTCTCACTCATCATAAAGAGAAAATAAGAAAATGCTCAAACATATACCATTAACCCGCCGTGATAACTGCCAGGATATTCTTCGTATTGGGTTACAGGATCGAGTAATTCTTTAAACTTCTCAACCTGTTCATTCCAAATGCTGACCAATACTTTTTTCCCTATCGGCTTGGATGGTGCCACATATTCAACCAAGCTACCTGGCTTATCGTGCAATCCACTTGCGCTCCACCACCAGTCGATTATTTGCTTGCCGATATCCATATTTAAATCGTCAAGAAACAATCGCAGGTCTATTTCATAATCCGCCCCCATTTCTGGCTGCATCCGAAGGGAATTATGATTGACCGCAGCACGGATAGCATCTTCTATGCGAGCGTTATAAACGCCGTCATAGGTTCTGCTCCTGCCCTCGCAATCGGCGGCAACAGAAATCGCAACCACCGGCAAGTTATGGTCAATTATGCGGGTTCTTGCCAAAGCGCTTACTTTGCGCTCAACAATGTTCCATGTATACAACTGATAATCCAGCAAGAAATATGACAATAGACTATTGGTAACGAATCTGACATCAAAATTCATTTTCGCTTCGTCCATTTCTCTCTGGATATCGCTTTGTTGCCATTGGACAGCCAGCTTTAATTCTTTTTCATCGAATTGGATGTACTGGAATGAAAAAATAACCAACATCCTATTGACAAAATCTTTTTTACTAAAAATAATATTACCTCCTTTCTTTATATACAAGCACATTTTTTGTTTTTTGTCAAATTTATGCACTGGGTTATGCTACAGTTG
>DIFW01000033.1 GCA_002419295.1 Patescibacteria group bacterium UBA5738 | reverse complement strand
CGGATATGGCTCTTCGCCGTGGCGGGGACCTTCGGCGCCCACTTTCATTTCGGGATTACTTTTTCCTCGCAGGGTTATCAAAAAAATCCTTATCAATGAAGGATTTTTTTGATGTCGCCTCTATACTATATTATGGTCGGGGAAGGCAGAATCGAACTGCCGCTACACCCACCCCAAGGGTGCGGACTACCACTATCCGATTCCCCGGACTCGGGACGCTTTCCGAAATAACTGTCGCGCCATACGGGTAGTATTATATGGAGGCAATTCTGAAAAACGTCCTTAACCAACAAACCCGTTTTGCACGGGTTTGTATCGCGAAGGAAATATCTCGTTCCTCGGCGCGCGGCAGTTTATTTCGCTTTGTGCAGGGTTTTGAGGCATTTGGCGCAGGCGACAATTTTGGTGCCGTCGGGCAAAGTGGCCGACTGCAGATTCGGTTGTTGTTTTCGCTTGGCGGTGGGGTTGAATTTGGTGGCGCGCAGACGCACCCTTTTCCATGCCATCATTCCTTTTTTTTCGCAAAGCTGGCAGATTCTGGACATAATTTTCTTGAAATCCGAATATTCGAATGCTCGAAATCCGAAACGTTAACGCTGACGAACCAATCATAAGATATTTTCCGACGATTGGCAAGAGGCGGGATAAATGCTAGAATACAAAAATCAAAATTGAGATTGGAAAAGTAAAAACGAAAATTAAAAATTAAAAATTATCAATACGGATTGTTTCATTCTTAATTTTTAGATTTTGATTTTTAATTTGGAATATGGAATTGATTTCAACCGCGTTTTTAATTATCGCATTGGTGTTTTCGGTGGTGATCCACGAAGTGGCGCACGGATCGGCGGCGGCGGCGCAGGGAGATTTCACCGCCAAATACGCGGGCCGGCTGACGCTCAATCCGCTCAAGCATCTTGACTGGGTCGGGTCGGTGCTGGTGCCCGGATTTTTGATCGTTGCCGGCGCGCCGATACTTCTGGGATGGGCCAAGCCCGTGCCGGTCAATCCGCTGAATTTTCGCGACAAGAGATGGGGAGACGCCAAAGTTTCCATCGCCGGTGCCGCGGCGAATCTGGGTTTGGCGCTGGTTTTCGGCCTTGCCTTGCGGTTTTGGCCGGAAGTTTCCGGCGCCGCGGCCGCCAATTTTTACGCTTTGGCGCAGTCGGTGGTGATCATCAATCTGGTGCTGGCGGTTTTCAACATGGTTCCCGTGCCGCCGCTGGACGGTTCGCATGTTTTGTTCGCGCTTTTGCCGGCATCGCAAAACGAATTCAAAGTTTTCCTGCAAAAATACGGGTTTGTTTTTTTGCTGGTCTTTTTGCTGTTCTTCGTTCCCGTCATCTGGCCGATCGTCGCGTTTTTATACCAGCTGATCACCGGCATCCCGCTGATCTAGTGCGGCAATCGCGTTTGCGCCGCATTAACAGTCATTGCTGAAACACCGATGAACCGCCACTGTTTGACTTTTGTTTTTTTTTGTGATAGTAATACTTTGTTTGGGCTAAAAAAACAGTCTCAAGAAAGGTTTTTGTTTTTACTTTTTCAATTTTCATTATTTTTAATTTGAAACATGGCAACGATTCACCAGCTTATCAAGAGCAAGCGCACCAAGCGCGCGCACAAGACCAAGTCGCCGGCGCTTTCTTTCGGGTTTAACGCCCTGAAAAACCGCCCGCGTGATTACGTTTCGCCGTTCAAGCGGGGCATTTGCACCAAGGTGTTCACGGCGACTCCCAAAAAACCAAATTCGGCGTTGCGTAAAGTGGCGCGGGTGAAGCTCACCAACGGCATGGAAGTGACGGCCTATATTCCCGGAGAGGGCCACAAATTGCAGGAGCACTCCATCGTGTTGATCCGTGGCGGCCGGGTAAAGGATCTGCCGGGCGTGCGCTATCACGTGGTGCGCGGCAAGCTGGATTGCGCGGGCGTGGACAAACGCAAACAGGAAAGATCCAAATACGGCGCCAAGAAACCCAAATAAACAAGTTAAAAAATCAAAAATCAAAAATCAAAATCAAGGAGTTATTTGTATATCGTTGAAATTTTTTGCAAAAAATTTCAACTCCGAAAATTTTCATTTTGATATTTTAATTTTAAATTTTTAAGATGCCTCGAGGAAAAATTACCAAAAGAGAAATCGCTCCGGATATGGTCTACAACAGCGTGGCGATCGCGCAGATCATCAATCACATTATGAAGCGGGGGAAAAAGAACACCGCCAAAAAGATTGTCTACGGCGCGCTGGAAATCATTAAGGAAAAAACCGGCAAGGAACCGCTGGAAGTTTTTGAGTCGGCCATGGAAAATGCGCGACCCTTGTTAGAAGTCAAGTCCCAGCGCGTCGGCGGCGCGACCTATCAGGTCCCCAAGCCGGTGGCCAAGGATCGGGGCACGGCGCTGGCGGTGCGCTGGCTTTTGGGCACGGCGCGCAAGAAAAAGGGCCAGCCGATGAAGGTGAAATTGGCCGAAGAGCTGATCGGCGCGTCCAACAATACGGGGGCGG
>DIFW01000006.1:17931-18207 GCA_002419295.1 Patescibacteria group bacterium UBA5738 | reverse complement strand
CGATCGCCGCCGGCAGGGCGCCGGGCGGCGCGATGATGCCGCGCGCAAGGACGAATTTGATTCCAAATTATTGGATCTTTCCCGGGTTTCGCACACTCGCGCCGGCGGCCGGCGGTTGCGCTTTCGCGCCATTATGGTGAGCGGCAACAAGGCGGGCAAGATCGGTTTGGGGGTGGCATCGGGTTCCGATGTGGCGCAAGCGGTTGAAAAGGCCACCGTGCAATCCAAAAAAAATATGATTTTTGTGCCGATGTCGGGCGGAACGATTTCCCATGA
>DIFW01000006.1:0-17913 GCA_002419295.1 Patescibacteria group bacterium UBA5738 | reverse complement strand
AAGGGACGCGGATTGATGGCCGGCGGAGTGGTGCGTTTGCTTTGCCAGCTGGCGGGCATTAAAGATATTTCCTCGAAAGTGCTGGGAACCACCAAAAACAAATTGAACAACGCTCGCGCGACAATGAAAGCGTTTGAATATCTTCGCTTGCAATCGACGCGCACCGCCGACGGCGCTACCGCCGAGACGGAAGCAAAAGAATCGAAGAACGGAGCGGAAAACAAAAAAGAAACCGCGCCGGCGGAAAAGGGCTAGAAGCTTTCGCCCGCATATAGTTTTTCATAATTTGAAATATGCAAACACATCAATTAACCAAATCGGCTTCAAGCAAAAGCAGGAAACGCGTTGGCCGCGGCGGAAAAAGGGGCACCTATTCCGGCCATGGCGGCAAGGGGCAAACCGCGCGTTCCGGAAGAAATTTCCGCCCGATCGTGAGGGAGGTTTTGAAGCGTTATCCAAAATTAAGAGGCCATCGCAACCGCGCGGCGCGTTCGGACGGCAGAATTGTCAATGTGGCGTTGCTGGAAGCGAAGTTTGAAAAAGGCAGCACGATCACTCCTTCCATTCTGGCGGCAAAAAACATCGTGGGCCGTATTGGCGGCAAATCTCCGCGGGTGAAGATATTGGGCCAAGGAGATGTTTCCAAAAATTTCAATATTTCCGGTTGCGAAGTTTCCGCGGCGGCCAGAGAAAAGATTGAAAAAGCCGGCGGCGCGATAAAAAATTAAATTTGTTAAAATGTGGCATCAAACTCTGATTCAAGCGTTTAAGATCAAGGAATTGCGCGATAAAATTTTATTCGTGCTGGGAGCGTTCGTGGTTTTTCGCTTGATGGCCAACATTCCGATCATCGGCATTGATCCCAACCAGTTGAAACAATTTTTCGGCGATTTTGGGATATTCCAATTGCTGGGGGCGTTTACCGGCGGATCGCTGGATCGATTTTCGCTGGTGATGCTTGGCTTGGGGCCGTACATTACCGCGATTATTATTTTTCAGCTGATGACGATGATTTTTCCGACGCTGGAAAGAATGTACAAGGAGGAAGGCGAAATAGGGCGCGCGAAATTCAACCAGTATGCGCGCATTGCCACCGTGCCGCTGGCGATGTTGCAGGGATGGGCGATGATTTCTCTGCTTTCCGGTCCGAGCGCGAGGATTCTGCGCTTTAATTCGCCGCTGGAAATGTTTTCGGCGCTGTTGATGATTACCGCCGGCGCGATGCTGTTGATGTGGGTCGGCGAACTGGTCACCGAAAAGGGAATCGGCAATGGCGTTTCCTTGCTGATTTTCGCCGGCATTATGGCTGATTTTCCTCGCAATATCCGGCAGATGATTGAAGCCTATGATCCCTCAATGGCGCCCGGATATATCGCGTTTTTCGCGATGGCGATTGTAATGGTGGCCGCGGTGGTTTTGGTTAACGAGGCGCGGCGCAACATCCCCGTGTCATACGCCAAGCGGGTGAGAGGCACGAAAATGGCGGGAGGGACTTCGACCTATCTTCCCTTGAGCGTTAATCCCGCCGGCGTGATTCCGATTATTTTCGCGCTTTCGGTTTTGGTTTTTCCGGCGATGGTGGCAAAATTCTTTGAATCGGCGGGCGGATGGGTTGGCAATTTTGCCGGCGCCGTTGTTTCTCTGTTTTCCATTGACAGCGTTTTTTATATGGCGTCCTATTTTATCTTGGTGGTAATGTTCACTTATTTCTATACCGCGGTAACCTTTAATCCAAAGCAAATTTCCGGTAATTTGCAGAAAATGGGCGGTTTTATTCCCGGTATTCGTCCGGGCCAGCCCACTGCGGATTTTCTGCGCTATATCTTGAATCGGGTCTTGCTGTTTGGTGCGGTTTTTCTGGGCTTGATTGCGGTAATGCCTCAGATTATCGGTCCTTTTACCGGCGTGAATGCGTTTTCTTTCTTGATTGGCGGCACATCGCTTCTAATCGCGGTGAGTGTTATTCTGGAAACCGTGCGCCAAATCAGGGCGCAACTTCAAATGCGTGAATATGAAACTTTCTAACAAAGAATCTTTAAAAAATCTCAACGGCAATCAAGTTCAAAAAGCAATTTTGCTTTTTGGCCCTCCGGGAGCCGGCAAGGGTACCCAATCCGAACTTTTGGCTTCCAAGTTTTATTTTTACAACTTGGACACCAGCCGCGTGCTTGAAGAAAAATTCAAAAATGCCAAACCCGGCGCCGCGGTGGAAATCGGCGGGCGCCAATATCCCGTGGATGAAGAGCTGGCCAAAAGAAAAAAGGGAGTGTTGTGCTCGGTGGAGTTTACGGCGTTTTTGATGAATAAAAGAATCGCCGAAATTCACGAATTGGGCAAATCGCTGATTTTGTCGGGATCGCCCCGTTCTTTGGCGGAGGCCGAAATTGAAATGCCGTTTCTTGAGGAGCTTTACGGTAAAGAAAATATCCATATTCTGTTTCTTGATTTGCCGGCGGAGCAAACAATTTTCCGCAACAGCAATCGCCGCATTTGCGAATTGATGCGCCATTCAATTCTTTACATTCCCGAAAACGCGGATTTGAAGCGTTGTCCGCTGGATGGTTCGCGCTTGATGCACCGTGATCTTGATAATGTGGAGACTATCAAAGTCAGATTGGAGGAATTTGAGCAGACTGCCGGGCCGCTGGAAGATTATTATCAAAAACAAGAGTATAACCTCAAAAAAATCAACGCCAATCAATATGTGGAAAATGTCTTTGACGACATTATCGCCGCGCTCGGGCCGTGCTTCAAGGTTTATGAAATGTAAATTGCCGCTCTCGCAAGAGAGCGGTTTTCGCAAACGATGATCAAGATCAAAACTCCCGAAGAAATTGAAATTATGGCCGAGGGCGGCCGTCTTTTGGCGGTGATCTTTGAGGAATTAAAAAAAGAGGTTAAGGTGGGCGCGTCCACGCAAAGCTTGAACGATTTGGCGGCGAGCTTGATTGCCAAGGCCGGCGGCAAGCCGTCTTTTCTGGGCGAGGGCGGCTATCCGGCGGTGATTTGCGTTTCCATTAATGATGAAGTGGTGCACGGAGTCCCTTCGGCGCAAAGAATTATTAAAGACGGCGACATCGTGAGTTTGGACGCGGGAATGGTTTACAAGGGATTTCACAGCGATATGGCGGCGACCGTGATCGCGGGGGAGGGTGATCCGAATTTGCACCGAATGATCAAGGTGGTGAAAAAATCGTTGAAATACGGTATTAAAAAATCTCGTCCGGGAAACACTTTCGGCGATGTGGGAAACACCATTGAGCGCTATGTGGAAAGCCAAGGGTTTCATGTGGTGCGGGATTTGTGCGGACATGGCATTGGCAAGAAGCTTCACGAAGACCCGCAAATTTTAAATTACGGCAAGCGGCATAAGGGGCAGAAAATTTTGGAGGGGATGACTTTTTGTATTGAGCCGATGATTACCGCCGGCGATCCGGCTATCGTTTTGGCCGACGATAAGCAGACCTACAAAATCAAAGACGGCAGTCCGGCCGCGCACTGGGAACACACTTTGGCCATTGTTAACGGCGTTTGCCGCATATTGACCGCTCTTGGCGGCAAAAACGAGGAAGAATAATTAAAGACGGAAAATTTCTCCGTTTTTTTGTTTATCGCGGCGCTTTATGTTAAATTTAATGGTGGAAACGGTAAAGTAATAACGATCTATGAAAAAAAATATATGCTGTCCGTCGCAGCTGCGCTATGACGCGGTGTCCAAGGATTGGGTGGTGGTTTCTCCCGGCCGCGGCAAGCGCCCCGAAGAATACAAGCGGCAAAGGCAGATTGTCAATATGGATTTGGGGAAATGTCCATTTTGCAACTTAACCGTTGAATCAAATCCGCGGCTGGTTTTTTTTGCCGGCAAAACCGCTTCTCCGGGAATTTTGCCCGACGATTGGACGCTGGCGGTGATTCCCAATAAATTTCCGGCGCTTTATCCCATTGAAAGCGGTAAAATATGCCAATGGAAAATCGGCCCCCTTTATCGCTCCATTGACGCGGTCGGTTTTTGCGAGGTGGTGATAACCCGCGATCATTATCGAGACATCGGCTTGATGGATCTTCCCGCGGTGGAAGAGATTATCACGGCCTATCAATCGCGCTATTTGGAATTAAAACAGAATAAACTGGTGAAATATATTTCCATCTTTCACAACCATGGCGCGGAAGCGGGCGCGTCCCAGCCGCATCCGCATTCCCAGATTATCACCAGCCCCTTGATTGATGTTGATTTGCTCGGCGAATTGGAAAATTCAAAAAAATATTGGCGGAACCGCAAAAAATGCCTTTCTTGCGCGATGACCGCGTTTGAGCTCAAAGATCGCCAAAGATTGATTTATGAAAACGCGGATTACGCCGCGATTTGCCCGTTTGCGTCAAAGACCGCTTTCAAGGTAATTATCACGCCGAAATTTCATTCGCCCCGTTTTGAAGATATGGATTTGGCGCAAAAAAAGGGGCTCACTCAAATATTATCGGCGGTGATAAAAAAGATTCGCCAAGCTTTGGGCGACCCGGCCTATAATTTTTATTTGCACACCGCGCCTTGCGACAAAAAAGATTATTCGCATTACCACTGGCATTTGAGCGTTGTGCCCAAAACCGCGATTATGGCCGGATTTGAAATGGGTATGCGTATTGAAATCACCACCATCGAACCCGAAACCGCCGCCGCCTACCTGCGCGAACAGTAATTTGGTAATTTAAAAAATGAAAAATTTAGCAGGGCTGATTAATTTCTTTGAATTGCGAAATGTTTTATGTCTTGGTTCCTATCTCCTGTGAAGTTTTAAGGTAGCGGTGGTTAAAGTATCTTTAAAGGCGTTCGGAGCCGCTTGATTGGTGTTTTTTGGGAGCTATGGGTTGAAATACTAATAATTGACATTTCGTTTCAAAAAAATATACTCAAATTATTATTGCGAGTAATAATTATTATGAAGAATTACACTTTTAGGGTTAATATTGAGCCGGACGGGAAAAATAATTTTCACGGTTATGTGCCGATTCTTCAAGGGTGCCATACTTGGGGAAAAACAATCGAGGAAACCAAAAAGAACTTAAAGGAGGCGATCAAGTGCCATATTCAGGGACTTGTCAAGGACGGTCAAAAAATTCCGTGCGAGGAAAACTCGCTTGAATTGGTGCAAACATTCACCGATGCCGAGCTTGCTTTAAGTTGTTAAATGCCATGCCAAAATTTCCCGCGGTAAAATCGGAAAAATTGGTTAAGGCTTTGCTTCATCTCGGATTTTTGAAATATGTTCCTTTTTAATGGAGCGGGCTTTTTTTATAATTCCCAGGGATAAACATATCCTTTTTTGTTTTCGCGGTCATCCAAGCCGATCACTCTATAATCATTGAGTTTGTAGTTTTCCATAAAATATCTGATTGCCGACAAGCTTGCGTTTTTGAAATTAATTTTAACTTCCATAGGGATGATTTTGTTTTTATCTTTAATGATGAAATCAATTTCTTTTTTATCTTTCGTTCGCCAATAATAAATATTTTCCCGTTTGTATCTTTTTACAAGTTCGGAAAAAACGCTCGTTTCAAAAACATTGCCGATGATTTCTTTTTGCAAACTTTTGAGCCAGAGCATTTGCATTAATCCAGAATCGTAAAAAAATATCTTGGGCATTTTGGAAATTTCACTGCGGATATTGCCACTATGCGGTCGTACCAATTTAATGATATAGGTTTCTTCCAAAATAAATAAGTATTTTTCAATTGTTGGCACCGATAATTTACAAGTGGCGGCCAGTTCTTTGATATTGGCCAATTGTCCGCTTTGTGCCGCCAAAATTTCCAACAATTTATTAAAATTTTCCACATTATCAATGTTAGCCAATTCTTTAATGTCTTTTTTGACATAAGTATCAATGATTTGTTGAAGCCGTTTTTCTTTTAATTCCGTTTCATCGGTTAAAGCGATTTTGGGATAGCCGCCGAAAAGCACATAATCTTTATATAGCAGTTTCAATTCGCCATATTTTTTTTCGCTGGTTTTTACGGCGGAATCGTAATGATAATTTTTAAATTTAAGGTATTCGGCGAATGATAGATTGAAAATTTCAAAATTAACGGTTCTTCCCGCCAGGGAGTCCTTGAATTTGCTTTTTATCGCAAAACTGGAAGATCCGGAAACGATCAATTTGATATTTTTGTGATGATCGACGATCAATTTCAAGAATTCCGACGGATTTTCCAAATATTGGATTTCATCAATAAAAACAAAAATTTTATTTTCATTATTGGGAGTATGGCCTTCCTCTTTTAAATGGTCAATGAATTCAACAACTCCCGCATCAAGAATTTTTTTATTTCGGGAATCTTCAAGGTCAATATAATAAACATCTTCTTTTTTTTCTTTTAAATAATTTTCAAACCATAACAAAATATGGGTTTTGCCGACTTGCCGTGCGCCGTGCAAAACTATTATTTCGTCCAAATCAATAAATTTGATTATTTCGTCATTGATTGTGCGTTTGTATATCATAGTTTTTGGTTATTTTACTTTAATTATATATTAACTAAAATATAAGTCAAGTTATATTAAAGTTTGATTAAAATTAAAAAATAATCCATATATTGGGCGATAAATGGTTTTTTTTAATGTTGGTTTTTTTGCGGAAAATCAAATGGTTGGTATAATGGAATAAATTAAAAATTCAAATATGAAATACATTGTGGCGAATTGGAAGTGCAATCCGGAAAACGGAATTGAGGCCAAGAAAATCCTTTTGGGATATAAAAAGGGGATCAAGAAAAGCTCAAAAGTTGCCGTGGCGGTTTGTCCGCCCGCGTGCTATTTGGAAACCGCCAAAGAAATTTTAAAAAGCGCGGCGGGATTGGGCGGCCAAGATTGCCACTGGCGGAATTCGGGAGCGTTCACCGGAGAGATTTCGCCAACGCAGTTGAAAGCCGCGGGGTGCGGTTATGTTATCGTCGGACATTCCGAACGGCGGCATATTTTTGGCGAAACGGACGAAACCGTCAACAAGAAAGTGAAAGCCGCGCTGGCCGCGGGATTAGCGCCGATATTTTGTTGCGGCGAAACCCGCGAACAGCGCATTGACGGCAAAATTACGGATGTTGTAGAGGCGCAGATAAAGGAAGGGTTGAAAGGCGTTGATTTGAATACCGCGCCGGTGATGATTGCCTATGAACCGGTGTGGGCCATCGGCACCGGCCAAGCCTGCGGCCCCGAAGAGGCCAAAGTGGTGCGCCAGTTTATCGTCAATATCACCAATGAAAAAATCCCGCTCCTATATGGCGGTTCGGTAAATTCCAAAAATGCCGCCTCCTACATCAAAGACGCCGGCTATTCCGGCTTGCTGGTCGGCGGCGCGTCCCTTGACCCCAAAGAATTCTGCGCCATCGTTGCATCGGCAAAAATTTAATTTCCCCGGGCGAAATACGATTTAAACACGATTTAAATCGTGTTTAAATTATACGGATGGAGATACGGACATTCTCACATTCTCAAGAATGTGGGAATGTTTTTTGTTGTTGGGCTTGATGGCATTTTTTTTTGGTGTATTTTGGGAGTATGAATTTGGAGGTTTTTGTTTAGGTATTAACCTATATCAGCTCTTGAAGCATGTGGAGAAAAGTCGGGTAGCAGGCAATATCGTCAGGATAAACAGTGCAATGCGCGAAGTCCTTTGCCCGAAAGCATAGAAAGTCGAGGGCTTTTTTGTACATGTCATTGAAACAAACCATGTAATTCGTTGACATGGAGGAAAGAACCAGATAATCTGGAGGTAAGCAAATATGCGGCAATAATATGGGAAAAATAAACCAAAAAAAATATAAAAACGCGATAATTTTTTTCGCCAAGAGGATACAAAATTCCACGCTTGGGAAATTAAAGATGATGAAGTTGTTGTATTATCTTGATTTTGATTTTTTTGAAAAATACGGACGATCCATTACCGGAGACGAATATTTGCGGTTTGACAACGGGCCGGTGCCGCGAATGGGAGAAAAAATATTAAAACAGATGAATGGTAAAGAAATCAAAATAATACGGCGGAAAATTGGCAATGGCTATAACGACCAAATGCACATTGAGGCGCTGGTTGATTTTAATGTGGATGTTTTTGAGCGGGAAGAATTGCTGATGTTGGAAGAAATCGCGGGCAAATGGGAAAAATTCACCGGAACCGAAATGAAAAACGCCAGCCATGGCGAGGCGCCGTGGATTGCCACTCCTTCCGACGGTATTATTGACTATAATTTGGCTTATTATCGCAATAAATTTGGAGAAATGGCCAAAATTTAGAATGTATGGATATAGTTTGGCACGATGACATTGAAAGGGATTTAAAAAGATTAAACGGCTTTCCTGCGCCGCGTGAATCACTGGAAGCATGGCAACGGCTTTTCTGTTCAAAGGGGTTAAAAGAAACGCCGGCGATTGATTCTTATCCCGGGTTTGGAGACGCGAAAATATATAAAGGCAGGGTTGTGCCGTTGCGTGAAAATACGGGTAAATCAAAAGGCTATCGCGTTATTTTTCAAATTAGCAATGTTAATTATTGTAAAATTATAATCTTCTCTCGACACGGCATTTATAAAACAGAACAAGAATTGATCAACATTGTCAAGCAAAGAATCGGTTAGCCGATGTTTTCACACTCTCAATAATGTGGGAATGTTTTTTTGTTGGGTTGAAAATTCGGGCGGGGGTGGTAGAATGGAGAAGTGTGAAACGGGGAAGTGCAAAAGTTAAAGTGTAAAACTTAAAACAAAAAGTAGAAAACGAAAATGGAAGAATATAATCCCGAGAATATTTTTAAGAATGGATATTTTTTTAATCCGACCAAAGGGAATTTGAGCTTTGATGATGCCATCGAGGAGATTTTTTCGTATATGAATGAACAACCGCGCAAGGAATATGAAATTGTGGTGGGGTGCGATTCGGCGTCGCTGGAACAGCCGCATTTTCCCGCCACGATCGTGGTGCGGCGGTTGGGCGCCGGCGGGCGGTTTTTTTTGAAAAAAATCAGTTACGGCGGCAAAAAATTTTACAATTTCAAGCAAAGGATTTTGCAGGAGGTGATGTTGTCCTGCGAACTGGCGCTGATTTTGCGCGAAACTTTGGAAATGCGCAAGCTTTTGTCGCCCGATGATTTAAAATGGGATTTTTCCTATATTCATGCCGATGTGGGCGAGCGCGGCGCCACGCGGGAAATGATTCGCGAAGTCACAGGGCTGATTCGCGGCAACGGGTTTGAGCCGATGATTAAACCGTTTTCGTTTGCCGCCTCGGCGATCGCGGATAAATACACTTAAACAATTTTGGTATTGAATTGGCGCCGGGGAAATTTTTTGTTATAATGGAAGCATTAAACTCTAAACAGAGATCTTCTTTTAAATTATGGTTAAAAAAGTAATTGATATTTTCCCGCCGCGGCAAAAAGCGGAGGTTTGCGCCGAAGCGGATGCCAAAGCCGAGCCGGTAAAGATAAGAATGCCCTTGCCGGCGGGTTTAAGGGAAGCCGGGTCTGGCGGCGACGAATCGGCGGCCGAGCCGATCTTGCGCCAAGATGTCAAACCGAGAATCACTTTCAACCGCCGTGCCGCCGGCGCTGAAAATTCGGGCGGAATTTTCGTTCAAGAAAAAACAGGCGGATTTTTCAAGAAATGGCTTTGGAGGGTTGGTGCGGTTATTGCCGCGATTTTGGCGATGATGTATTTTTGGGACGCTCAATTCGCGCGCGCGGTGATCAAAATCCGGCCGGAAACATCGCCGTTGTCGCGCCAAATGCGCGTGGTGGTGGATTCTTCCGCCGGGCATATTGATATTGATCGCGGCGCGATCCCGGGATTTTCACTCGCGGCGGAAAAAACCGTTGCCGGCAACGCGCCGGCCACCGGCACGAAAGACGCTCAAGGAAAAGCGCAGGGATCGGTAAAAATTTTTAATAATTATACCAATGCGCAGACATTGGTCAAGGGCACTCGTTTGCAGGCGCCGCTGGAAAAATTCCAGCCGGCGATAGAGGGAAGCGAATCGCCGTGGTTTTTAATCACCGAAACCGTTGTCATCGCGCCCAAATCTTCAACGGTGGCGCAGGCCGTTGCCAGCGGTCCCGGCGAAAAATACAATATTGAACCGTCGGTATTTTCGGTTCCGGGATTGGCCGGCACTCCGCAATACACTTTTATCTACGCGCAATCGTTTGAAAAATTCACCGGCGGCTCGCTTGATGCCGTTTCGCAAGTTACCAAAGAGGATTTGGAAAATGCCAAAGCCGCGATTGAAAATTCGGCAAAAGAAGAAATAAAGAAAGAATTGATTTCTCAAGCCAAAGAGCAGGGATTGGAAATTGTCGATGAGAGCGAAATCAAAATTGATATCGGTTCGCCGGAAATCAACGCTAAAGCCGGGGATAATGTCGCCCGCATCGACGGACAAATTTTGGCCAAAGCGTCCGTTATCGCCTATAAAAAATCGGATCTTGAAAATTTGGGAAAAGAATTCGTTCTGCGCGAAATCGGAGAAGGTTTTTTGTGCGATGAAAGCAGTTTTGAATTCCAGTCTTCGTATGCCGGTTCCGAAGCGGACGGAGGTTTGCCAGCTTTGGATCTTTCGGCGGGCGTGACGGTTTATCCGGGAACGAATTCCGAAGATTTGAAAAAAGGCCTTTCCGAAAAAAAGGCCGACGAGGCAAAGATATTCTTAATGAACCAACCGGGAATGCGGCAAGTCGAAATCAAGCTTTCCCCGGCGTGGCGGTTTAGCGTGCCGCGCGATTTGGATCGGATTGAGATACAAACAATCTTGGATTAGCTCTTGGGTTTCCCGCCGCGAAAGTTTTTCGCCGGGGAGAGTTGACTTTAAAACGATTATCTGATAAAGTAGTAAATTGTGCCAATGACAAAACAAAAAGACCCCAGATTTCAAGGACAGGTTTTTGAATCGTTGCCGGACGCGAAGTTTCGCGTCAAGCTCTCGGACGGACGGGAAGTGCTTTGTCATTTGGCGGGAAAATTGAAGATGTTTCGCATCAAGATTTTGCCCGGCGATGTTGTGACGGTCGAAATGAGTCCGTATGACAACGAGCGCGGCAGGATAGTTTATCGAGGCAAGGTTAAGAGTTAATTTCGCGCCTGCAGGGCCGGGCCGTTTAAAAAAATGAAAGTAAGAGCTTCGGTTAAAAAAATTTGCAAGGATTGCCAAATCGTGAAAAGATCGCGGCGGGTTTATGTTATTTGCAAAAAAAACCCCAAGCACAAGCAAAAACAAGGATAGGAAACATTAGATTTTCCGTTTAAACTTTTAATTTTTTGGAATATGCCCAGAATAATCGGGGTGAACATCCCGGACAACAAACAAATCGGAATCGCGCTGAGCTATATCTACGGGATCGGAAGATCTTCGGCGAAGGTTGTGCTCGAAGAGGCGAAAATCGATGGAGCGATAAAAGCCAAGGATTTGTCGCCCGAACAAATGAAATCCATTGAAGAAGCCGTTAAAAAGCATTACCATGTTGAAGGGGATTTGAAGCGCGAAGTGATGATGAATGTCAAACGCTTGAAAGATATTGTTTCCTGGCGGGGGATGCGCCATTCGCGCAATTTGCCGGTGCGGGGACAGCGCACCAAAACCAATAACCGCACGGTGAGAGGCAATGTGCGCAAAACCGTGGGTTCGGGCCGCAAACCGGCCGCCAGTCCGACATAGCCCGCGATTACGCGGGAAATTCGAATTTTCGAAATCCGAAATCCGAAACAAATCCGAATTTTCAAATTTGTTTCGAATATTCGCGCTTCGAAATTCGAATTTAAGCAAAGGAAAGATTATTTCGTTGATATTGTTAAATAACTAATTATAAAATAGTTTCAAAAAGATGGGTAAGAAGCATGTTGCCGTTCAAAATAAAGAGGATTTGTTGAAAGAGCGAGACGCCGTGGAGGCCAAGGTGAAAAAAGAATACACCGTGAAAAATCCGAGCCGCGCGCGGCAGGGGAAGGTTTTTATTTTTTCCACCTACAACAACACGATTGTTTCTTTCGCGGATGAAAACGGGAATGTTTTGTGCTGGAAGTCCGCGGGCAGTATTGGTTTTAAAGGAACCAAAAAAGGCACTCCGTTCGCGGCTTCCAAAGTGGCCGAAGCCGTTGCTGAAATCATCAAGAAATTTTCGGTTGAAAGAGTAAAGGTTTTGGTGAAGGGAATCGGCTCCGGGCGCGATTCGGCGATTCGCTCGCTGGTGGCGCGCGGCATCGATGTTTTCGCGATCAAAGATGTCACACCGATTCCGCACAACGGTTGCAAGCCGCGCAAGCCCAGAAAAGTCTAGAAAGCTGAAAAATGAAAAATTAAAATTTTGAATTTGAAACATGGAAACCAATACCAAATGTAAAATATGCCGCCGCGCCGGCGCGAAGCTGTTTCTCAAGGGCGCGCGTTGCTACAATCAAAAATGCGCGATGGTGCGCCGTCCCACGACTCCCGGGAAGAAGGGCAAGCGCCGCGCCCGGTCATTGTCGGAATTTGGCCGCGAATTGCGGGAAAAACAGCGGATGAAGGCGTGCTACAATTTGCGCGAACAGCAGTTCAAAAACTATGTGAACGCGATTCTTTCCAAAAAGAGCGTTATTGCCGATTTGTCTTTGGCCTTGATCGATTCTTTGGAGAGCCGGATGGATAATGTGGTTTTCAGATTGGGTTTTGCTTCCTCGCGCGCGGCGGCGCGCCAGTTGGTGAGCCATAAAAGTTTTCTGGTTAATGGCAAACCGGTCAATTTGCCGTCGCGGAGAATTGCCAATGGCAATGTGGTGTCGGTGGCGCCGCGCAAAATCGGGAATGCCTATTTCAAGCAATTAAAGGAAGCGTTGAAATCGCACAAACCGCCGGTGTGGCTGGCGCTGGATTTGGAAAAAATGGAAGGAAAAAGAGTTGGCGACCCCACGGTGGAAGAGGCGATGCCTCCGGCCGAAATCGGTACCGTTTTTGAATTCTACGCTAAATAATAAATGTTAATACCGTTGGTTTCCTGAGCGCCTCCCGCCGCGGCGGGAGAGAGCTCGAGGATTCACGGTGTAAAAATATGATTCCATTGCCCTTGTCTCCAAAAGTTATTGAAAGAAAAGGAAATTTCGCGCTTATTGAAATAGAAGCCCTTTATCCGGGATACGGGATTACGGTAGGCAATGCCCTGCGCCGGGTGATGCTGTCTTCGCTTGAGGGCGCGGCGGTAACGCAAGTTAATGTTAAGGGCGTACCGCACGAATTTTCCACGATCGCCGGAGTGGCCGAAGACGCGATTTCTTTGATAATCAATATCCGCCAATTGAGGTTTAAAATGACCGGCGATGAGCCGCAAATATGCGTTTTGAAGGCTAAGGGAGAAAAAGAGATCACCGGCGCCGATTTTGAAATTCCCAGCCAGCTTGAATTGGCCAATCCCAAAGAGCACATTGCCAGCCTCACTTCAAAGAGCGCCAAGCTGGAAATGGAAATCAAAGTTGAGAAAGGCACGGGTTATATGTCCAAAGAGGCGCGGGCGGGAAAGACAAAGCTGGAGATCGGCGCCATCGCGATGGACGCGATGTTCGCGCCGGTTAAAAAGGTGGGATTCAAGACGCAAAATATGCGCGTGGGCGACCGCACGGATTTCGACAAAGTTATTTTTGAAATCGAAACCGATGGCACCATCACTCCCGAAGCCGCGTTTTCGCGCGCCGCCGAGATATTGGTGGGACACTTTGAATTGTTTAAAAACGCTTTTGAATCACAGGAGTAAATGCCAAACGGCAGGCGAGCAAGAGATATCGAATTTTGATTTAATATTATGTACAAGAGAATTAAAGGCAAAAAATTCAGCCGCAAGACCGACCAAAGACGGGCGTTTATGCGCGCGCTGGCGGTGAATCTGATCACGCGGGAAAAAATTAAAACCACGAAAGTTCGCGCGCGACAAACCGCGTTATTGGTGGAAAAATTGATTACCAAAGCCAAGAAAAATGATTTGGCGGCCCGCAAAGCGCTGGCGAAAGTGTTGCCGCCCGCCGCGGGAAAGAAATTGATCGCTTCCATCGCGCCCCGCTTCAAAGATCGCGTTGGCGGCTACACGCGCGTGATCAAGATTGGTCCGCGCCTGCATGACGGCGCTCCCATGGCCATAGTTGAATTGCTGGATCGTCCCGCCGCGGATAATGCCGCCAAAACCGAAGCGAAGCAAGAAAAAAAACCGGCAAAAGCCGCCGCCAAAACCAAAGAAAAAAAAGAAAAAAGGGCCAAGGCGAATAAGCCGGAAGAATCTAAATCTTAATCATTATGGAAAGGGAAACTCACACAATTGACGCTTCCGATACCGCTTTGGGAAAGCTGGCTGTGCGCGCGGCGGTTCTTTTGCGGGGAAAAGACAAGCCCGGATTTGCCAAGCATGTCGATGCCGGCGATTTTGTCGTGGTCAAAAACTTCGGCAAGATAAAAATCACCGGAAAAAAATTGCAACAGGAAAAATATTACCGCTACAGCGGCTATATGGGCGGCTTGAAAGAAAAAACCATGGGCAAATTGATGGAAGAAAGGCCCGACGAAGTCTTGCGCCGCGCGGTTTACCGCATGTTGCCCAAAAACAAATTGCGCGATCGGATGATTAAAAGATTAACGGTAAAACAATAATATGGCGGAAACCAAAGAAGAAACAAAAGAAAAAAAACCGGTTGCCAAATCCGCGGCGGCCAAAAAAGTTCCGGCGGCCAAAAAGCCGGCGGCAAAGCCCGTTGTGAAATCGGCGCCGCAATCTGCCGATGCGGTTCCCGCGGCAGTTTTGGCCGAAGCCAAGAAAAAAGCGGAAAAATACTACGGTGCGGTGGGGCGTCGCAAAACCGCGACCGCGCGGGTTCGTTTGTACACCAAGGGCGATAAAGTTTTTTTGGTCAACAACCTGCCCTTTGAAGCCTATTTTAAGGGTGAAGAATTTAAAAATATCATCGAAGCGCCGCTGGTCAAAATGAATTGCACCGACAGATTCCGGGTTACCGCGCTGGTCAAGGGCGGCGGCATCAATGCCCAAGCCGAGGCGTTGCGCCACGGTATTACCCGCGCGCTGGTGCTGTTTAACGCCGATTTCAAAAAGCGCTTGAAAAAATCCGGCTACCTAACGCGCGATCCGCGCATGAAAGAGCGCAAGAAGCCCGGCTTGAAGAAAGCCCGCCGCGCCCCGCAATGGGCGAAGCGTTAACGACTGTAATGCTAGTCCCGAGCTCCGCGAGGGGCGAAGCGGTAGGGATCCAATAGACAATTTGATTCAAAAAGCTCCGATTGAAAGATCGGAGCTTTTATATTAAGGACGGGTTGATATTACAACAGGAATATCTTGTTTGTTCAAGACTTGACAAAATTAACATATTGTGTATAATAAAGTTGTAAAAATGAGATGTTTGATGGTTTGGGTTAAAGAGCGAGAAAGGGAGGTATCCTCTCACTGGGTATTATTCTCCCTTTGGAAAAGGGAGCACTATGTATAACGGGGTGGAGGAATTTTTGGAGAGATGGCATTATAATCTTTTTCATGAAAAATGGTGGGCTGAATCAGAGAATCTGGCGGTAGAATTTTGGCATGCTGAAGCGTAAAAAGGCAAAGTCAAAATTGCACTGCCATGCACGGTAATTGAAACATAAAATTTGATGTAAAGTTAACCTCTGCGTGTTTACCGAGGATGGATCTCCTCAAATTTTGGATGTTTAAATTGGGGAGTGGCGCAAAACTCTCTCTCCTCGGGGATCCGCTCGGATCTCGCGCCGCTCCTCAATTTGAGCATCTCTTTTGTTTTGAATAAAAAATTCCGCAATTGGCGGAATTTGTCGGTTAAATATGGCAATACTATAAAAATCATTTATTTTGCGTGAAATCTTTCGCGGAGATTCCCAAATCTTCAAAAATGCTGGCCAGAGTTTTTCGCTTGATCGGTTCGTTCCCGTGATTGGGAATTGTTGTTTGCCGGCCATCTTTGTCGCGGCGCCAAATTTCATGGCTGCCTTTGGTTTTCCGTGCGCAGTAGAAACCGAGTTTTTTAGCGGCTCGGGAAATCTGCTTGTAGTTTGCCGCGGGAAATTTGGGCATTAAGATTGGATTAAGATCGGCAGGTTAACAATAAGCTTGGCGCCATCGCGAAAGGAAACATTGGAAACCGCTTCATTGTGTTCTTTGCGGATTTCAAGATGCGCCTTGATCACCGCTTCGATGTTTTCCAATGCTTGCGCGTAAGTTTGCCCTTCGGCATGGCATCCTTGGAGAGATGAACAATACGCAAAAAAACCGCCTTCTTCCATCGGTTCAATTTCAACGGGATAAAGCAATAATTTGCGGGCTTTTTTTACCATAGAAATTCAGAATAAGAATTACCATCTTCTTGATTTAAGATATTATTTATCCAACTTGTTGTCAACATCAAAATATCGGATTTCTCTCCTCGGGGATTCGCTCGGATCTCGCGCCGCTCCTCAATTTGAGCATCTTGGCGCCAAAACAAAAAACGGGAGAGACTCCGTTTTGTTGAAAATTATTCTATCGGATCGGATTTGTAGAGGGTTTTCCCGGGCAACAAATAGACGATTTTTTTGCCTTGATCCATAAACATCTTTCCCGCGCCGGAACTTTCTCCGCCGATTTTTGAAAATTCGGCGATCTCGGCAAAATTGATTTTGTCGCGATTGTCAATCTCGGCGGTTCTGACGCGGTCGCCGGCGGCAAAAATCAAGTAATCGGAATTAAACCAGTCGCAATCGGTGATTTTTTCCGAAAGCCGCGCGATAAATATTCTATCGCCCGCTTTTGCCGCCGGCGGATCAATTCTGCTTTCCAAATAGAAAACCCAAATTTCGGAATCGGAACAATAAGCGATTTTTTTGCCGTCCGGCGCCAGTTTCATTTCCGCCGCCGTCCCATCAAGAATTTTTTCAAAAGTTTTGCCGTTTTTCGAAGCGGCCAGCAACTGGTTTTTCGCGCTGACGAAAAAATAATCGCCGAAAATCCGCAAATCATATTCCGCTTCCGGAATGATTTCGATTTTTGCCGCGATCGCCGCCTCCGCCGCAACGCCGTTTTTTTGGCGGATTAATCCGTCTTGTCCCAGATAATAATCGCCGGTTTCGGCAAGCATTTTAATTCCCACGGCCGCGCCGCTATCGGCTTTTATTTCCGGAGAGGACTTTTTGATGATTTGCGCCGGAATTTTGTCGGTGGCGATGGAATAAGTCTCGGCGGTTTCCCCGGAATTTACCGAAACTTCAATGGTTTTTTCGTCGATCCATTGCCAGCTTGAAAATTCGGGATTTTTAACGGAAAAATTGCTTTGATCGGCGAGTTTCGCGGTGATGCCGCGATTGATGTCATAAAGTTTAACACTCCAGCCAATGTCATCTTGGTACCTCAAGGCGATTTTTTGTTTGTCGGGAGACATCAAGGAATCCGCGATGTTTTGCTCAACCGCGGAAAATTTCAAGCCGTCGGGAAACAAAAAAACATTTTTGGCTTCGGTGACTTCTTTTTCTTTTATTTCCAAATTCTTGGCCCATGTTTGATAACCGGATTTTTTAATTTCAAACAAATGCCGTCGGGGCATCAAATTGGTAACCAGCGCCAAATCAAAAATAAAATCGGTTTGTTTTTCCATTTTACCGTTGATATAGATAGCGCTTTGTTTGGGATGGACTTTAACAAAAAAACCGCCGGTTTTCACGATCAGCTTTTTACCCGGTTCGAGCGGCCAATTCAGGCGGTAGCCTTGGGCATAAAGCGCCAGCGCCGGCGCGCCAACGGCAAACGCCAACAAAAAAAACGAAAATAAAAATGTCCGAAACCTCCGCGACATAATCGGTGTGAATTTATACTTCCATCTTATCCCATTCCCCGAATTTTACAATTAAAGTTGGGCGAGGTTTCACCTCGA
>DIFW01000007.1:231-9820 GCA_002419295.1 Patescibacteria group bacterium UBA5738 | reverse complement strand
CTTTTTTCTTTTTCAAGCGCGAATTTTGTGGAGGCCTGACCTCCGTTTTTGTTTATTCACTCGTCGGAATACCTCGGGGCTTTGCCCCGTCGCAGGTTTATGCTCAAGTCATTTAATCTTGACAAGATTAAATATATATGCTTTAATGTTAGGGCATGAAGCTAAAATTGGCCATAATTATCATGGTCGCCAGTGCGATTCTGGCAATGGCAGCGACAGCAACAGCATCAGTTAAGCTTGGAACAACAATAGAGGAGGCAGGAGTAGGGACAGGAGGAGTAACGGGCGCTTCTTCAGGCACAGGAGGTACAGGAGGCTTTCATTCTGCCCAGCATGAAAGCATTGAGAATATTGAAAGGCAGGTCCAAATCGCCTCTGAACTTAGCCGCATAGAGATGCCAGAGGGGTGGCATCTCGTCAACGAGACCATAGTAGGCGACTATTATGTCGCCTACATCGACGCGGATGATTTCCCCTGCGGGGAGAACGTTTCCGAGGAGACACTTGAGTGTTTCCATCCCCATAACTACCATATACTCGTCCACAAACTGGGGTCGAACGAGACCACAATCTACGACCTCAGGGTGTGGGCATTAAGTGAGGAGTATGGCAAAGGTTGAAAAACCGATGATGCCATACTCTCTTTTTAATTTCAGGGCGAATAATTATTTGCCGCCACAAAGCAAATGCAAATTACAGGGGTCCAACCCCTGTAAATTTTGGCGCAATAAAATTTTTTTTGGTATGATGTAAGAATGGCGGATGAATAAAAAATTTTCTTTGAAGATGAAAACGGAAACGAAAACCGAAAATCGCCGTGCACGGAAGGCATGGGTGGTTGGCGTGAATATGGGTTACGGCCATCAGCGCACCGCTCATGCGCTGAAAAGTTTGGCATATCAGGGTCGGATTATCAATGCCAATGATTATCCGGGGATTCCGCCGCGCGACCGGAAAATCTGGCAGGAGAGCCGCCGATTCTATGAAGCGATTTCAAAATTCAAGCGTATTCCGATGATCGGGCATGCGGCGTTTGCCGTTTACGACCGGCTTTTTCAGCGGATCGTTGATTTTTATCCTATGAAAGATTTGTCGCGCGCCCCGTTTTTGACCAACCGTACCTACGGATTGATTCAAAAAGGCTGGGGGCGCGATTTTGTGAAGCGTTTGGAAGAAAATCCTCTACCGCTGGTGACAACTTTTTTCATTTCGGCGTTTATGGCCGAAAAATTTGAATATTCCGAAGAGATTTATCTGGTGGTTTGCGATGCCGATATCAGCCGTCAATGGGCGCCGCAGGATCCTTTGTCCACCCGGATCAATTATTGCGCGCCCACGGCGCGGGTGGTTGAGCGGCTCAAACTTTACGGCATTCCCAAAAAAAGAATATTTTTAACGGGATACCCTTTGCCCGAAGAAAATATTTTTGGCAAATTATCAAAAGAAAAGCGCGATTGCGCGGCGGTAAAATCCGATTTGGCGAACCGTTTGGCGAATCTGGATCCCAACAATGTCTATCTTTCGAAGTATTGCAGTTTGGTGAACGATTCCCTGTGCGCGGCGGTGGGCAAGTCGCGGCGGCCGCTAACGATTTTGTTTTCCGCCGGCGGCGCGGGGGCGCAGGGAGAAATCGGGCTGGCGATTATGCGCCAATTGAAAGACCGCATTATCGCCGGCAAGGTGAAGCTGATTCTGTCGGCGGGAATCAATGAAAAAGTGAAAAAATTATATGAAAATGGCGCGCGTGAAGCGGGAGTGGACGAAGCAACCGGATTGGAAATTTTGTTTCAAGACTCTATCGCCGCCTATTTCAATCACTTTAACAAAGCATTACGCAAAACCGATGTCTTATGGACCAAGCCAAGCGAATTGTCTTTCTATTCGGCGCTGGGAATTCCCGTTGTTATCGCGCCGCCGATCGGATCCCAAGAGGATTTCAACAAGAGCTGGCTGTTGAAGTCCGGATTTGGTTTGGAGCAGGGAGATTTGCGGTGTATCGGCCAATGGCTTGACGATTGGATTGATAACGGTTATCTGGCAGAGGCGGCGATGGAAGGATTTATTGAAGGCGAAAAAAACGGCGTTGCCAACATCAAAACTCTCGTCTTTGGATAAAATTTCGAATATTATAATTAAAAATGTAAAAATCAAAATGTAAAATTAAGGTAAAATTCATAATGGAATTTTGATTTGATAATTTTTGATTTTAAATTGTCATTTTACATTTTGATTTTTACATTTTTAATTTGAAACATGGTGTGGCTTTTCGTGGCGCTGGCCGCGTTTTCTTTATTCGCGGCCACGGCGCTGATTGATAAATTTTTATTGGCGGGAAAGCTTGACGATCCCGGAATCTACGCTTTTTATGTGGGTATTTTAAGCGCGGGCGCGCTTTTGCTGTTGCCTTTTGGATTTTGGGTCAATCCCGCGCCGCCGCTGTTTTTACTGGCGAGTTTCGCGGGCGCGGCGCAGATATACGGCGATTATTTTTATTTTTCCGCCTTAAAAAGAATGGAAGCTTCGCGGGCGGTGCCGGCGGTGGGCAGTTTGACGCCGATATGCGTATTTTTCTTCACCGCGGCCGTTTCCGGCGGCGCGGCGGTACTGGGCGCGAAAGAGCTGGCCGGATTTTCTTTGCTGATTGCCGGCGGCTGGCTGGTAATGGCGCGGGGAGTTTCAATCAAAAAGGAAGGTTTGTTTTTTGTTTTGGCGGCGCCGCTGTTTTTCGCGGCCAATGTGGTTTTGGCCAAATTGGTTTATTTGCAACTGCCGTTTTTAAACGGATTTTTGCTGATGGCGTTCGGTTCGGCCGCCGCGGCGATTACATTTCTCTTGTCAAAATCCGTGCGGCAGGCGGTTTTTCATTCGCGGCGGAACAAACAGCGCCAGCCGGATCTTTTGTTTTTTTTGGGGCAAGGACTGGGCGCGGCCGCGTTTTTAACGCAAAGTTTTGCCGTGTCTTTGGCGCCGCAAGCGAGTGCGCCGGTGATCAACGCGATGGCCGGCGTGCAATATGTTTTAATCTTTATTTTTTCGCTGATCTTGGCGCGCCGCTGGCCCGTTGTGTTTGCCGTTAAAATCACGCCGGCGGATTTGGCGCAAAAAATTATCGCCATTCTTTTGATTGCCGCCGGTCTTGCCGTTTTTATTTTGAATTGAAACGGAGAAACTAAAAATCGCGCCGCCGCCTTTTTTATTGTCATATATTTTAGTGGCAGAACCGCCGCTTGTTAAAATAAGGCTGATTTTAAAGATGAGGAAATTTGGTATAATGCAATATAACAAGCCATATGCGAAAGAAAATTATAATTTGGGGAGTAGCAGTATTAATGCTGGCGGCGGGGACGGGATTTTTTTATTCCTGGCGCCCGGCGGAGGCGGAAAGGATTGCGTGGGGAGCGGTATTCTCGCGAAAACAAGCCGAGCAAATGGGGCTTGACGGAAGGCGTCTTTATTCGGCGTTGTTGGACGATCTGCAAGTCAGGAAAATAAAAATCGCTGTTCATTGGGATTTGTTGGAACAGGCGCCCGGGAGTTATGATTTTTCCGAATTGGACTGGCAGTTGGCGCGCGCCGGCGAAAAGGACGCGAAAGTAATGCTGGCAATCGGGATGAAAACGCCGCGCTGGCCGGAATGCCATATTCCCGAATGGGCCGAAAGCATGGACAAGAAAAAACAGCAAGCCGCGATTTTGGCGATGTTGGAAGCGATTGTTTCGCGCTATCGAGAGAACGCGGCGGTTGAATCGTGGCAAGTGGAAAACGAACCGCTGTTTCCTTTCGGCGAATGTCCGTGGCGCGATAAAGAATTTTTGAAAAAAGAAGTTGCTTTGGTCAAGGAGCTTGACACGGGCAAAAGACCCGTTGTAATATCGGATAGCGGAGAAGGATCGTGGTGGTTTGAAGTTGCGCGCGCCGGAGATGTCGCGGGCATTACGATGTACCGCCGGGTTTATTTTTCCGAGATGAATGTCTATGTTGATTATTTCCTGCCTCCGGCGTTTTATTCCGCCAAAGCGGGAATTGTGAACAAAATTTTCGGCAAGCGGGTGGTTTGCGTTGAATTGCAGGCCGAACCGTGGACCGCGCATCAAAAATACGACGGCGGCGAAGGCGACGGCAAGACGATGGACATTGAGCAATTCAAAAAAAATATCGCGTTTGCCAAAAGCACGGGGCTGGACGAATTTTATTTGTGGGGAAGCGAATGGTGGTATTGGATGAAAGAAAATCACCGCCGGCCGGAATTTTGGGAAGAAGCCAAAGCTCTTTTTTAAATTCTGCATTTTGCATTGTAATTTTGCATTTTGATTTTTATATTTTTAATTTAACAATATGTCGATGTATGATCTTGATTCAAGCGAGAAGCAAAAAATAAATTTGCCGGCGTTGGGCGGTAAAAAATCCAACAATATTTGGCCCGCGGTCTTCGCGCTGGGCGCCGGTTTCGCGCTGGGCGCGCTGTTTTTCGGGCAGGAGTTTATCGCGAAAAATTTCAACTTTTCCATAACGCCGACCGGCGAAACGCAAAGCGAAACCGTGCAAAAAATTGAATATGTGGCGCAAACATCGCAGGAAGAAGCGGTGATCGGCGCCGTGAAAAATTATTCGCCGGCGGTGGTGTCGATTATTATCACCAAAGATATGCCCGTTTACGAGCGGTATTATTCGCGGGAGTTTGATCCTTTCGGATTTTGGAATTTTGAAATTCCCCAGTTGCGCCAAAAAGGCACTCAAGAGCAACAAATTGGGGCGGGTACGGGATTTATCGTTGACGCTTCCGGCACGATTTTGACCAACAAGCATGTCGTGAGCGATGCATTCGCGCAATATACCGTGGTGATGTCCGACGGCGCGCAATTTTCGGCCAAAGTGCTGGCGCCGGATCCCAGCCATGATATCGCCGTGATGGAAATTTCCGACGGCGCCGGGCGCGAGTTTCCCTTTGTTAAATTGGGCGATTCGGATAATTTGCAAATCGGCCAATCGGTGATTGCCATCGGCAACGCTTTGGGAGAATTCGACAACACGGTTTCGGTGGGCGTAATTTCGGGAATGCAAAGATCTATTGTTGCCTATGACTCCGGCTCCGGCGAAGTTTTAGACGATCTGATTCAAACCGACGCGGCGATTAACGAAGGCAATTCCGGCGGGCCGCTGTTGAATTTGAAAGGCGAAGTGATCGGCATCAATACCGCGATTGCCAGCGGCGCTCAAAATGTGGGGTTTGTGATTCCGATCAATTTGGCCAAGCGCGGGCTGGATCAGGCCAAGGCATCGGGAAAAATTACCTATCCGTATTTGGGAGTTTATTATTCAATGATCAATGAAGGGGTCAAAAAAGCCAATGATCTGCCGGTTGATTACGGCGCGTGGATCAATACCGATGACGCTAAAATCGCTTCGGTGGTATCCGGATCGCCCGCACAAGCCGCGGGGCTGAAAGACAAAGATATTATTTTGGAAGTCGACGGGCAAAAACTTGCTCAAACCGATTCTTTGGCGCGCGTGCTTGCAAAATACAATCCGGGTGATAAGGTTAAATTAAAAGTATTAAGAGCCGGCGGCGAGATTGAGCTGGAAGTAACGCTGGGCGAACGATAACAAAATTAAAAACCAATGATCAATTTGCATATCGTTGAAATTTTTTGCAAAAAATTTCAACTCCAAAATTTTTCATTTTGATTTTTCATTTTAAATTTATTATGATCAGTCAACCTCCGAATTTTACCCACAAGGCCCAAGAGGCGATTCTTTACGCCCAAGATTTGGGCCGCGAAAAAGGCCAACAACAAATTGACGCCCTGCATTTGCTGGCGGCGCTGTTGTCGCAAGATAAGAGCTTGATTTTGAATTTGCTGGAGCGGATGAGCGTTGATGTCCAAAATTTGCGCAAACGGACGCTGGCGGCATTGTCCAAATTGCCGGTGATCGCCGCGCCGCAAGCGTTCGGCCAGTTCTATTTGACGCAAGATATGGCCAAAGTGCTGGAAAGGGCGCGCGAGGAGTCGTCAAAATTCGGCGACGAATTCATCTCGGTGGAGCATCTTTTTTTGGCGTTGGCCGGCACTCCCACCAAAGCCCGCGAAGTTTTGGACAAAGTGGAATTTATCGTTGCCGACGGCGGGTTTGCCGCGCCCGAAATGGGGGCGCTTGATTATGAAACGATTTTGAAGGAATTGGTGAAAATCCGCGGGGGACAGCGGATCACCGATCCGGAACCCGAATCAAAATATCAAGTGATTGAAAAATACACCCGCAATCTCACCCTGATCGCCAAACAAGGAAAGTTGGATCCGGTAATCGGCCGCGAAAATGAAATCCGGCGCTTAATGCAAGTGTTGAGCCGGCGCACCAAAAATAATCCGGTTTTGATCGGCGAGGCGGGCGTGGGGAAGACCGCCATTGTGGAGGGATTGGTTCAGCGCATCGCTTCGGGCAATGCGCCGGAAAGTTTGCGCGACAAGGAGATCATTTCGCTGGATTTGGGCGCGTTGATCGCCGGCACGAAATATCGCGGGGAATTTGAAGACCGCATCAAGGCGCTTCTGCGCGAAGTGGAGCGCGCGGCGGGGAGATATATCTTTTTTATTGACGAATTGCACACTCTTGTCGGCGCCGGCGCGGCCGACGGGACGATTGACGCGTCAAATCTTTTGAAACCCGCGCTGGCGCGCGGCGAACTGAAAGCCATCGGCGCCACGACTTTGAAAGAATTTCAAAAATACATCGAAAAAGATCCGGCGCTGGAGCGGCGGTTTCAGCCGGTGTTCGTGGCCGAGCCGTCGGTGGAGGATACCAAAATGATTTTATTGGGATTGAGAGAAAAATACGAATTGCACCACGGCGTCAAGATCAGCGAAAAAGGGTTGACGGCGTGCGTGGAGCTGGCCGCGCGTTATATTCCCGACCGGTTTTTGCCGGACAAGGCGGTTGATTTGATGGACGAGGCGATGAGTTCTCTGCGTTTGGATATTGAATCCGAACCTACGGAAGTGGAAAAAATGCGCAAAGAACTTCAGCATTTGCGGGTGGAATACGAAGCGATTAAAAATGATCCCAATGAAAATAATTTGCGGCGATTGAAAGCGATTAACCGCGAATTGGCCGATATTGACGAAAAATTGAAATCCGTGGAAGCCAAATGGCATTCGGAGAAGGAAACCATCGGCAAAATCAAATCGCTGAAAAAAGAGCTTGAAAAAAGTCGTTTTGAGGTCGACAAAGAAGAGGCCAATGCCAATTTACAGCGCGTTGCCGAGCTCAAATACGGCAAAATTCCGGAATTGCTCAAAGAATTAAAGGCCGCGGAAAAAAAATTGGCGCGATTTCAAAAAAGCCGTCCGATTCTCAAAGAGCAGGTGACCGAAGAAGATGTCGCGCAGGTGGTGTCGCGCTGGACCGGTGTTCCGGTGACGCGCTTAATGGAGGAAGAGGCGCGCAAACTGCAAAATTTGGAAGATATTTTAAAGCGCCGCGTCGTGGGGCAGGAACCGGCGATTCTTGCGATTGCCAACGCGATTCGCCGCGCTCGTGCGGGAATTGCCGAAGAAAACCGGCCGCTGGGATCGTTTATGTTTTTGGGACCCACGGGAGTGGGCAAAACCGAAACCGCCAAAGCGTTGGCCGAGTTTTTGTTTAATGATGAAAACGCGTTGGTGCGGCTGGATATGTCCGAATATATGGAAAAACATACTGTGTCGCGGATTTTGGGTTCGCCGCCCGGCTATGTGGGTTATGAAGAGGGCGGCCAGCTCACCGAAAAGATTCGCCGCCGGCCATATTCGGTGATTCTGCTTGACGAAATTGAAAAAGCCCATCCGGAAGTTTTCAACATTCTTTTGCAAATTTTGGAGGATGGCCGTTTGACCGATGCCAAGGGGAGGACCGCGTCTTTTAAGAACGCGATTCTGATTATGACTTCCAATATTGGGTCTGATGTTATCGCCAAGGAAACGGCGCTTGGATTTTCGGCGCGCCAAAACGAAGAGAATGGCAAAGAAAAAATTCATGACAAAGTGATGGCGGTGCTCAAAGAGTCCTTTCGTCCGGAATTTTTGAACCGCGTGGATGAAATCGTCATTTTCAATTATTTGGGAACGGAACAAATCAAAAAAATCGTTGATTTGGAATTGCAAAAAGTTGACCGGCGGTTAAACGCCAAGAATATTCGCGTCATTGTTTCCGATCCCGCCAAGGAATTGTTGTCGCGCCGGGGATTTGATTCCAATTTGGGCGCCCGGCCTTTGCGCCGAGTGATTCAAAAATCGGTGTTGGACGCGTTAGCTTTGCAAATTGTTTCCGGACGAGTAAAAGAAGGCGATACCGTGATGGTGGATGTTGAAAACGAAGAGATTGTATTGCAACCTTCATTGCGGACGATAAAACCGCGTAAAACCGCCAAAGCGTTGGTCTAAAAACGGATAAGGACAATTATGATCAAAAGATTATTCAAATTGGTTGCGTTTACCGCGATTTTGCTTGCCGCCGGAGTTTTGGGGGGGATGGCGGCGTTCCATCAATGCGCGGGGCTAATGCCTTTTTATCAGGATTCAATCCCTTTCCCCGCGCAAACCGCGGAAAAGCAGGAAGTGATTATTCAGGAAAACAAGGCGCTCAAAGACGCGTTTGCCAAGGTTAAGGACGCGGCAATCGCGATCAAAATCACCGATGCCAAAGGAAAGGTTGTTTTCGGGTCGGGAGTGGCGATCACTTCCGATGGTTTGGCCGCGGTGCCAAACGACCTTTATCCGCCGTCGGGCGCCGCAGAGATTTTTTCCGGCGGAGAGAAAATCGGCTTTGAGGTGGTGAAAAGGGACAAGGAATCGAATGTGGCAATCTTGAAATTGCAAACTGCCGGTTTATTCACCGCGGGATTTTATCAGGCGGAAAATTTGAAATTGGGCGAGCGGATATTTTTGGCCGGAATTTTGCCCGGCGGCGAATTTTTTGTCAATGAAGGGATCGCGCGCGTCATTTCGGAAAACGAGATTATCACCAATATCCGCGAAACCGCCGAAGCCATTGGCGCGCCGGCGTTTGATATCGAGGGCAACATTTTGGGTATCGCCCAAGTGGACAAAGCCGGGCAGGTTTCGGTGATTCCTATTTGGAAAATCAAAGAAGCGAGCGGTTTGTAATCCGCGGTTGCTTTGAAACGGCGGGCATTGCGCCCGTTTTTTGTTTAAAAAAGAAAGAGCGGTATAATTGAATTATGAATTTTATTTTGGATAAAAAACAAACGGCGGCGATCGGAGTGTTGCTGGCGGGGTTTTTGATCGGCGGCGCGATTTTGTGGCGGCAGGGCGGCGCGCGGTTTTTGGGCGCGAATTTGAGCCAAAGTTTGGCCGGCGCGGGGGAGTGGACGGAAATCAAGCCGCGCGTTGCCGATACCGCCTATGAAAATTCCGAATCCGAATCGGCGGGCGGCCAAAATTCAAAAACCGCCAAGGCGCAAAAACCTCTGCCGGTGGAATGGTGCCCAGCCGCCGGCGCCGCGCCTTCCGCCGCCAAAAGCGTGATTATCAATGAGGTGGCGTGGATGGGAAGCGCCGCCAATTACAGCGACGAATGGATTGAATTGAAAAAT
>DIFW01000007.1:0-171 GCA_002419295.1 Patescibacteria group bacterium UBA5738 | reverse complement strand
GCCCGGCGGATTGTATTTATTGGAGCGGACCGATGACGATTCCGCCCCGCAAGCGATTGCCGATAAAATCTACAAAGGCACGCTGGCGAACAAGGAGGAAGCGGTCTATTTGTTTGATGCCGCCTGCCGTTTGGCCGATGCCGTCCTTGCCGGCGCGAAATGGCCGGCGGG
>DIFW01000012.1 GCA_002419295.1 Patescibacteria group bacterium UBA5738 | reverse complement strand
TTCCAACGGTATCTTTCCCAAGTGGAAGTATCAGGGTTTTCAATTTGATCAGATGAAGTTTCGGTTTCAGTTTCTTGGACTATCGGCGCGGGCACGAACGCAGATTTTTGCCCAGCAATTTGCGTTTGCCAAACCCAAACTCCGACGCCAGCCAATACTGTCGCCGCGGCCACAAACATTGCCACCACTATCGCCGAGAATCCTTTTTGATCTTTTTTCATGGATGATATTTATTTTTATTTTAATTGCTCCATTTTAACAAATCGGCGCCAAAAAAACAGATGCCCCCGCTTAAATCAAAAAACAGGGCGAGCCCTGTTTCTGTGTCTTTGTGATTAGCAAAGCGTACGATCAAATGATTATATGTTTCTATGACAGCGCCTCTTTCACCATTTTTCCGACCAGGCCGCTGTCGGCCTTGCCTTTTATTTTGGGCATCAAAATTCCCATCACCCTGCCCATATCTTTGACAGTGCCCGCGCCGGTTTGCGCAATCGCGTCGGCGACAAGTTTTTTGATTTCATCTTCGCCCAATTGCTCGGGCAAGTAGCGCAACAGGATTTCAATCTCGCTCTTCGCCCGATCCGCCAAATCATTGCGGCCGCCCTTTTCAAAAAGCGCCAAAGAATCGCGCAATTTCTTGATTTCGGAGCTTACCACATCCAAAATTTCCTCATCCGAAAGCGCGGCGGCGGCAATACTTTCGCCGGCCTTGTTGGCCGCGAATTCTTTGTCTTTCTCTTTGTTTAAAACCGCGGCTTTGAGCATTTTCAGAACCGAAACCTCGCCTTCCCTTTTTTCTTTAAACACCCGTTTGTAATCATCGTTAATTTTATCTTTGAGCATTGTTAAAAGCAAAAAAATGCGCCATTAAACTTTGCGCATTTTTTTGATTAGATCGTATTTTTTCTTGGTTTCAATTTTGCGCAGAGCGGACTTCTTTTGCATATTCTCCGACTTTGTCCGTTTGGCAAACTGGCGCCGCCGCTTTTCCAGCAAAATTCCGCTTTGCTGCACCGCTTTTTGGAAACGGCGCATCATCACTTGCGCGTTTTCGCGCTGTTTTTTTCTGATTTCCAAAGCCATAAAATTTAATAATTAATTATAAGTTAAATTATCGATTCAACCGGTGGCAAAAGGAAGTTCTTCGCCGCCAAGCAGATGGATGTGCAGATGATCCACCGATTGCCCCGAATCCTTGCCGCAGTTGATCGTCAAGCGATAGCCGCTCTCATGGACACCCTTGATTTCGGCAATTTTGGATACCGCCAGCATTATCCGCGCCAAATATTTTTCGTCTTCGGGCAACGCCTTTTGGATGTTGGCGATATGTTTTTTGGGAATAATCAGCACATGCACCGGATGCACCGGCTTGATATTCTCAAACGCCAGCACCAAATCGTCTTCAAAGACCGTTTTCGCCGGAATTTCCTTACTAATGATTTTACAAAACACACAATCCATAGATTAGCTTAATTTTAACAATTCGTCAACCGTCGCGCTACTTTTTCAGCCGTTTTTTAATCTCGGCCACCGCCGTGTTCAAATCCAGACTTTCCTGATCGCCCGATTCCATATCGCGAAGAATGACTTTGTTTTCTATCGCTTCTTTCTGCCCCAAAAGAAAAGTGTAGCGCGCGCCGTATTTGTCGGCAATTTTCAGCTGGGACTTTAACGAATCGCGGTCAAACGCCTCTCCGGTTGAAATTCCCGCGCGGCGGAGATCTTCAAAAAGTTTGAGGGATTTTTTCTTGCCCATGCCGCCCAGTTGCGCCAGAAACACTTTTACTTTCTTTTGCTCCCCGACTTTGATGCCGGCGGCCTTCATCGCCAACACCACGCGATCAATTCCCAGCCCGCCGCCCATCGCCGGAGTTTCTTTGCCGCCCATCATTTTAATCAGCCCGTCATAACGACCGCCGCCGGCCAGCGCCACCCGGCTCTTGCCGGCATCCTCCTCTTGATACATTTCAAAGACTGTCCGCGTGTAATAATCCAAGCCGCGCACTAAATAAGGATTCAAGCGGTAAGGCAATCCGATCTCTTCAAGATATTCCAAAACTTCCCGGCAATGCTTCTTGCATTCTTCGCAAAGATGATCCACCGCTTGCGGCGCCTGCGCCTTGACGGAATGGCATTTTTCTTCTTTGCAATCAAGCACTCGCAACGGATTTTCCTTGATCCGGCGCTTGCAATCGGCGCAAAGCGCGGTCTGGCGGGTTTTTAAATATCCCGCCAGCGCGCGGCGATACTGCGGCCGGCACAAAGCGTCGCCAATGCTGTTAATTTCAATAATAATATTTTGCAAACCCAGTTCCTGCAAAAGGTTGTAATAAATTTGAATTATTTGCGCATCGATGATCGCGCCGCCTTGGCCAATCGCTTCAAATCCCAACTGCCAAAATTGCCGATATCGCCCGGCCTGCGGTTTTTCATAGCGAAAATACGGCCCCCAATACCAAAGCTTCACCGGCTGGGGCCAATTGGCCATACCGTGCTGCAAATACGCTCTCGCGATTGCCGGCGTTCCTTCAGGACGCAATGCCAAATTATCTCCGCCTTTCGTTTTCAAAACATACATCTGCTTTTGCACAATATCGGTACTCGACCCGGTGATTTTGACAAAAAGCTCGCTTTCTTCCAAAATCGGAGTTTCAATCCGGTCAAAACCGTAAAATGCCGCGATTTCGGTTGCGGTTTGGTAAATTTTTTCGTAATACTTATAGTCATCGGGCAGAATATCGTGCGCGCCGGTAACATTTTGAAATTTTAATTTCATAATTCACAATTCAGAATTTATTCAAAATTTGTTCAGAATTTATATTTTATTGCTGGTAGGCGGGAATTTTAACGCGTGTAATGTCGTTCAACGGCCATAAGCGCAACTCCACCCGGCCAATGATGTTTTTTTCCGGCAATTCTCCCCACTCTTGCGAATCCGAAGAATAAAGCCGGTTGTCTCCCAAAACAAAATATTCTCCTTGCGCCAAAACAAAAGGCGGCATATCCGGCGCCCGCGAACCATCGGGAATATAAGGTTCGTCGAGAGTCCGGGCGATGCCGTCGGTACCGGTGATAATTACCTCTCCGCTTCTTATCTCCACGGTTTCTCCGGGCAGGCCGATGATGCGCTTGATGAACCGCTTGGAAGCATCAAGGGGATATTTGAAAACCACCACCTCTCCCCGCTCCGGCGCCCGAAAACGATAGGAAAGCTCGTCCACAATCAAGTAGTCCGCCTCATAGAAATTCGGTTCCATGGAAGATCCTTGTATCACAAACGGCTGAAACAAAAAATACCGGATCGGCAAAACAATCGCCAAAGCTAAAATCACGATCTTGGCCACTTCCCAAACAAATTCGCCCGCGTTTTTGATTGCCGATGACATAATGAAAATTTTGGTTAAAATATATTTTCATCATAACAAAAGAAAATAACTTCCGCAAGTCGTCCGATTCTGCTATAATTACTCAATTATGGAGCAAAAAACTATCCTAATCGTCGGGCTGGGCAATCCCGGACAGGCATATCGTCAAACCCGGCACAATATGGGCTTTATGGCCGCGGACGCGTTCTCCAAAAAACACAATTTTGGCGATTTTGCAATGGTCGAGGATAACGCGATGGTTTCGGTGGGCGAATTCGGCGGCAAGACCGTTATTCTAGCCAAGCCGCAAACATTTATGAATAAATCCGGAATCGCGGCCAAGCGATTGGCCAAGCGCTATTCCCTGTTTAAAAACAAAAAGTTTGACAATCTCTGGGTTATCAACGACGATTTGGACATCCCTCTTGGTAAAATAAAAATTTCCCAAAACCGCAACGCCGCCGGCCACAAGGGCGCGCAATCGATTATTGACCAAATGAAAACCAAAAACTTTGTCCGCTTCCGCGTCGGCATCGCGCCCCATACCGCGACCCTGAAAAAAATCCCCGGCGACAAATTGGTTCTAAAAAAAATCTCCCCCAAGGAGCAAATAGAATTCGACAAAGTTGTTGATTTAACCGTCTCGGCCATAGAAACCGCGCTGTCCGAAGGAATCGAAAAATCAATGACCGAATTCAACCAATGAATTGACATTTAGAGGTCGTTCCCCTGCGTAGCTTTAGCGGAGCAGGGGTGCGACCCCGGCAACCCGCATTTTGAAATTTGCATTTTAAAAACAAAAAAAGACCGCATTCTCCAAAAAATTAAAAATCTTTTGATAATGCCAATGGTCTTTATACCTCAACTTCCGACAATCATCCCTGCCACAATCCCCCGCATTTGATCGCAGTGCATCTTTACCTCGGCAATATATATAATGCCGGGTTGGGCGTCCTGCCCCGCGCAGGAATGGTTGATCTGCACAAGGCAATACCCTCCATAAAAACCCTCTTCATACGAGTTTCGGAAAACCGAAGTATTCCGCTACAGTTAGATAATTAAATTGTTTGGCGCAATGATTGATTCTATAAATTTAGCTATGGCTAAAAATATAGAATAAAGGTTCTCTATAAATCAACAAAAAAGCGGCTGACGATTTTCCGTTTTGCCGCGCTAAAAATTAAAAAATATTTAAATCTACTAATACCGAGGGCAAAAGTCCATATTTATTCAACTCCCGAAAATGATTATGCAAATGGTCAAGTATGGATATCGCAATCAACGGCGCAAAAACCTCATACATTTCCCTTTGCGCAGTTTCGATATTTCCAAAAATCTTTTCGGCATCAATCTTGGTTCCCATCCTCAAATCACTCGGCTGACGCACGATAATAAAAAAATCCGGCTCGCATGAATTCAACACGCATTCATATCTTTTTGCAATCGCCGCGGCGGCCAATAAAAATTGTTCTTCGCATTGGCCCATAGAACAAACCATCTCGCGCAAATCATTAAAATTTGCATACAATACCGGCCCATTTGATAATTCCATTCTTATGGGATTCTCCCTAATAAAAGCATCCACAATCGCTGCTTCCAAATTACTCATTTTCCCTCGCCTCCTGTTCTCGCCTTCTTTGCTCTTTTATTTTTTTAAGACGATCATTCGTCAACCCCGATCTGCCTTTGCGCGATTTTCGCGTCCAATTTTTTCTCATGGTTCAAATCACCTTTTAAAAGTAAGCTGATTTTCTTTTACACCATATGAAATTTTTTGCAAGTTTAAAAATGGTGTATAGTAAAAAAGTGATGGAGGAAGAAATCAAACATATTAGCGAAGCGGATGCGGAGTTTCCCAATTGCCTGCGCACCATCCCCAGCCGTCCGAAAGAGCTGTACTTGCGCGGCGAGTTGAATTTGACCGCGCCGTGCGTGGCCGTGGTCGGCGCGCGGGTTCCTTCGCCCTATGGCAAACAAGCGGCGCACGATATTGTCGGCGGCCTCGTCCGCGCCGGCGTTTGCGTTGTTTCGGGAATGGCGCCCGGCATTGACACTCTCGCCCACCAAACCGCGCTGGAACATGGCGGCGCCACCGTTGGCGTGGTTGGCACCGGATTGGACGAAAAATCGTTTTTTCCCAAACAAAACCTTGACCTTGCCCGAAAAATAGTAAATACTGGCGGTTGTTTGGCCAGCGAATATCCGATCGGATTTTCCGCCACCAATTATTCTTTTCCCCGGCGCAACCGCATCATCGCCGGCTTATCGCTGGCGATATTGGTCATTGAAGCCAAGGAAAAATCCGGATCGCTCATCACCGCCGAATGGGGCCGCAAACAGCACAAACCGGTATTCGCGGTGCCCGGGTCAATCTACGCGGCGTCTTCATCGGGATGTAACTGGCTGTTGAAAAACGGCGCGCTTCCTTGCACCGGCGCGAGCGATATTCTCAAAATAATGGGATTGGCGATAGCGGTAAAATCCGCGGTAAAAAGCGGCAACGCCAAAGAGCAAAAAATTTTGGACGCCTTGGCGGCGGGCGCGCTTAATTTGGACGCGATTATCCGCGCCGCCGGACTGCCCGCGCAAGTCGTAATGAGCGCGATTCCCATAATGGAGATCAACGGGCTTATCCGCAATCTGGGCAACGGAGAATACTGCCTGAATAACTAATTTTCAATTTTCAAACAGATATGGCATTTTCTGTTTGACTCATTGAAACATTGATTCATTCATTGAAAATTAGAAATTGAAAATTGAAAATTATTTTATGAATTTAATTATTGTCGAATCGCCCACCAAGGCCAAAACCCTGCAAAAATTTCTCGGGGGCGATTACAAAATTCTGTCTTCCTACGGCCATGTGCGCGATCTGCCCAAGACCATTTTCGGCGTGGACATTGAAAATAATTTTGCGCCCAAGTACGCCCTCACCGCCAAAGGCAAAACCACGGTTAAAGAACTCAAAGCCGAAGTGAAAAAAGCCAACAGAGTATTTTTGAGCACTGATCCGGACCGCGAAGGCGAAGCCATCGCGTGGCATTTGGTTGAGGCATTGAAATTGGACAAACCAGCCACCAAAAAAGTTGAAGGCCCGGCTTATCGGCGCATTGAATTCCACGAGATTACGGAAAATGCCATCCAAGAAGCGCTCAAAAATCCACGGGAGATTAATTTTGATCTGGTCAACGCCCAGCAAGCGCGGCGCGTTTTGGATCGCATCGTCGGCTATCAACTTTCCCCTTTTTTGTGGAAAAAAATCGTTAAAGGCCTGTCAGCCGGGCGCGTCCAATCCGTGGCCGTGCGCCTGATCGCCGAACGCGAACGCGAAATCGAAGCCTTCAATCCCGAAGAATATTGGGAGATTCTGGCAACTCTCAAAAACACCGAAAACAAGCCCAAAAAAGAATTTGCCGCCCGCTTGGTGAAAATAAACAACACAACCCTTGATAAGCTGGAAATCAAAGATGAAAATCGCGCGATCGCCATTGAGCAAAATCTTGAAAATGCCGCCTACGCGATTTCGGCAATCGAAAAAAAAGAGAGCCGCAAAAAACCGTCCGGGCCGTTCACCACTTCCACCCTCCAGCAAACCGCGTGGCAAAGATTCAAAATGACCGCCAAAGCGACAATGATGACCGCTCAGCAGTTGTATGAAATGGGGCTGATCACCTATCACCGCACCGACTCGCTCAATTTGTCGGTTCAGTCGCTGTCCGCGGCAAAGAATTTTATCAATAAAACTTTCGGCGAAAATTACCATCCCGGCCATTTTAATGTTTACAAAACCAAAGCCAAAGGCGCGCAAGAAGCCCACGAAGCCATCCGCCCGGCATATCCCGATCAAACTCCCGAAATGGCGCTGGCCGATAAAAACCTCTCTCGTCCCCAGGCAAAGCTGTATGAACTGATCTGGCAACGATTCATCGCCAGCCAGATGGCGGCGGCGGTTTTTGATTCATTGAGCGTTGATATCGTCGCCGCCGGCCAAGACAAAACCGAATATATTTTCCGCGCCAACGGCCAAACCTTGAAATTTGACGGCTATCTGAAAGTTTATCCCTCAAAATTTGAAGAGCTTGATCTGCCGGCGATGGCTAACGGCGAACCGCTGGAATTCATCAAACTGGATACCAACCAGCATTTCACCAAGCCGCCGGCAAGATACAACGAAGCCACGCTCATCAAAGTGTTGGAGGCGCACGGCATCGGCCGCCCTTCCACCTACGCGCCGATTATTTCCACGATACAGACGCGAAATTACATCGAAAAAGACGAGAAAAAATCGCTCAAACCCACCGAGATCGGCCTGATGGTCAATGATTTGCTGGTGGCGCATTTTCCGCGGATTGTGGATATTGGCTTCACCGCCAAAATGGAAGAAGAATTTGATCGAATCGCCGACGGCCAAGCCGACTGGGTGAAAGTTTTACGGGATTTTTATGATCCGTTCAAAACCAATCTGGACGCCAAATACCAAGAGGTGGAAAAGAAAAACAAAACTCCCCAAATCACCGACAAAATTTGCCCCAAGTGCGGCGCGAATCTGGTGATTAAAATGGGGCGCTTCGGAAAATTCTACGCCTGCCCCAAATTTCCGGAATGCAAGCACACTGAAAATATGGAATCGGCCAAGCCCGCGTTTGATGTGGAAATCCCCTGCCCCAAATGCGGGACCGGCCACATCGTGGAAAAGAAAACCAAAAAAAGAAAAATTTTCTACGGCTGTTCGGCCTACCCCGATTGCGACTTCGCCCTCTGGGACAAACCCACCGGCGCCAAGTGCGAAAAATGCGGCGCGCTGATGATTACCACCAAGCGCAAGCAAGTAAAATGCTCCAACAAAGAATGTTCAGCAAATGCAAAATTGAAAAATCAAAATGAAAAATGACAATTAAAAATGTAAAATTTAGAATTCAATAATTTTAAATTTTACATTGTCATTTTGATTTTTAGTTTTTACATTTTAAATTTTATTTTTCTCTTGATTTTTCCCCCCTTTTACGCTACCCTACAATCATCAATTTGAAGATTGGCGGTGCATTATGTCATTGTTATCTTTGGTTCCTAACTTTTTGCCGAAGTGGTGAAACTGGCATACACGCAGCACTCAAAATGCTGTGAGGGCAACCTCGTGTGGGTTCAACTCCCACCTTCGGCACAAAAAATCCGCTCCATACAGGGGCGGATTTTCGTTAAAGATTAAGGATTATTTTTCTATCTTAATCGCTTTGCCGTTAATCAGGGCGTCGGCGATTTTTTGGTGGGCGGATGCCAGAATGCGCGCGAAGGTGCTTTGCGAAGTGTTCATTTTTTTCGCGGCTTGGGTTTGCTCCAATCCTTCCAAATTTTTCAAACGCAGCGCCTCCATTTCTTCCAGCGACATTTCAACCACTTCCAAGCAACGCACGGGTATCCCTTGCGGTTTGAAATGAGTGGCTTGCGGATTAAATTTTATTCTGCGGCACAATCTGGGCCTGACCATAATTATTATTCGCCGATGAATTTGGCGGCGAACATTATCGCGATTCCCAACAAGAACACCAAAAACGCCCCCACGGATTTTTTCAAAACTCTTTCTTTGCGGATTTCGGGCATCAAATCCGACGCGGCGATATAAATAAAGCCTCCCGCGGCAAACGGCAAAAGATAAGGAATGACATTTTCCACCGCAAAAGATAAAAAGTACCCTGCGATGCCGCCGGCAACTACCATCAATGCGACAATATAATTTATCACCAGCGCCTTCATTTTGCCGAAACCCGCGTGGATCAATACCCCGAAGTCGCCGATCTCCTGCGGAATTTCGTGCAGAGCGATCGCCAAGGTCGTGGCCACGCCCAAGCCGGGATTGGCCAGAAACGCCGCGGTAATCACCATCCCGTCAATAAGATTATGTACCGAATCGCCGATCAGGTTCATATAGCCGAAAGTGTGGATCGCGCAATTTTCTTTGTGGCAATGGCGCCAAAACAGCAGTTTTTCCATAAAAAAGAAAAACACAAACGCCGCCAGCGCGATCAAATAAAGCTTGTCGGCCGGAATCTTTTCGGCCGCTTCGGGCAACAAATGCAAAAACGCGCCGCCGGTAAGCGCCCCCGCGGAAAGCGACACCAAAAATATCGTGATTTTATCCAGCGTCTCTTTCTTGAAATACAAAAACAGCACCGCCGCCCAAACGCACAAACTGATGGAAAAAGTCGCCAGAATAATCGCCAATAATATTGACATACCGCGATAATTAATAATTGCTTTAATTACGGAACGCTTTGTATTTTGGGGTCTATCCCCTGTGTAATCGCAGGGGTTAGACCCCTTCAAAAGTATTTATATTTAACGGTTTCGTAATTCAAAGTAATTGATAAGTTTAAAATACCTCCAAAATCCTTTTTTATCAACACAACGCCCCTTTGCTTGTAAAGGGGCATCATTTCGCCGCCGCAATCATTTTTCTTTTTTCAGCGCGGCGATTTCCTCTTTTATCGCTTTCAATTCTTCTTCCAGCATCACCGCTTCTTCCTCCAGCGCCGCCGCTTCATTATTGGGAGAAATAAATCTCCGACGGCCAAAACACATTCCCATCCCGCAACCGCAGCCGCCTCCCCAACCCATTCCGCGGCCGCAAGAACCCATTCCCCTGCCGGTGCGCGGACCTTGGCCCGTCGGACCGGTTTGATCAAATCTCGGCATAATTTTTATTTGAAATCCTTATTAAGAATTCCAAATCGATTAAAATATTTATCCCGACCTTTTAAGACGCCTTATATTATGAATATATATTCATAACAATGTTTTGTCAAGCCGGAGAATCGCAACTGCTCGCTGGATTTGTATTTCGTAATTCAAGATAAATTCATATCCCCAAATTCGGTTGGGATATTAAATCATCAGGATCGGCAACCGCCCCTCCCCTTTTAAAAGCAAAGTAACCCGCGACTCCGGCCATGGCCGCGTTATCCATTGATAAATCCGCGCCGGGCGCGAGAAATTTTATATTCAGTTCATCAGCCGCTTTTTGCATTGTCTCGCGCAAATCCGCATTGGCGCTCACGCCGCCGCCGATAATGATTGATTTGGCGGCAAATTCCTTGGCCCCCCGCGCCGTTTTTGAAACCAGCACATCAACGATCGCCTGCTGGATCTCAAAACTCATCATTTGCAGATATTCCGGCGATTTTTGCGTTTCTTCGTTCTGCTTTTGATGCGCGTACAGCACCGCGGTTTTCAATCCCGAAAAACTGAAATTATAATTTTTTTGGGCAATCATCGGCCGCGGCAATTTGACTTTGGTTTCCGAAGGAGCATCTAAAAGGGTCGGACCCTTTTTATTCAAAAAGGGTCCGACCCTTTTAGAATATTTTTGGGCATATTTTGCAATCTCCGGGCCGCCGGGATAGCCCAAGCCCAAAATGCGCGCGGCTTTGTCAAAACACTCGCCCGCCGCGTCATCTTGGGTTTGTCCCAGCAATTTGTAATCGCCGATGCCGTTAGCCAAAAATAACAGCGTGTGCCCGCCCGAAACCACCAAACAAACCGCCGGCAAATAGTTTTTGGCAAATTTTTCTTCGCCGATTTTCAAAGTTATCAAATTCGCCAAAAAATGCGCCTCCAAATGATTGGCGCCCACCAACGGCAGGTTGTATTTCTTTGCCAAATCTTGCGCGAAGTTTATCCCCGTCCACAAGCACGGATCCAAACCCGGTCCTTGCGTTACGACGATAAATTTTAATTTTGATAAATCAAAATTCTTTGTTGCGTTTTCAAAAACGAAAGGCAAATTTTTTTGATGCTCGCGTTTTGCCAAAAACGGATACACTCCGCCGTATCCGGCGTGCAATTCGGTTTGCGAAGAAACAACATTGGAAAGCGCCTCAATATTCTCCAGTTTTCCCTTGTTCTCCTTTGCCCGCAAAACACCGATTGAAGTGTCGTCGCACGAAGTTTCAATCGCCAAAAAATATAGTTCTCCGCTTTTGTTTGGAAATTGAATCATTGAAAATTATTTTATATTTTCCAAAGCCAATTTTACCGCGCCGATAACCGGATCGTCGATAAACACAAAATCGAATTTGTTCGCGTGGAATCTCTGAATTTCATTTACCGCGGCGTCGGCCACCCAGCGCGATTTATAAACACTGCCGGCGAAAACCAGCGGTACTTGTTCGGCAAAATCAAGCTTTTTGGCCGCCGCGGCAACCGATCCGGCAATTTCTTTTCCGGCAGATGCCAGAATTTCCCGCGCGATTTTATCCCCGCGGTTGGCGGCATGATCGCACACCGGCTCCAATCGCGCCAGATTGACGGTCGGGTCTTGGTAGATAAATTTCAAAAAATCACCGATAGTTTTAAGTTTAAATTTGGCAAAAACCATTTCCGCGAAAATCGTGGCCGGCCCGCGCCCTTCCAAACTTTCAACTATCGCTTGAACCATTTGCATGCCAATCCATGTCCCCGATCCTTTGCTCGCCAGCCAGCCCTTGTTGTTGGCCAAAAATTCTTTTTTGCCGTTCCATCCGTGAGTGGCGCTTCCCGTGCCGCAAATCGCCACGATCCCGTCCTTGGCATAAGAACCGGCGCGAAACGCAACCAGCTGGTCGGAACCGATAAATATTTTCCCGCCAAAAATGCGGGCAATCTTTTTGTGCTTTTTGAGTTCGTTGATAATCGCGATTTTTTCGTTTTTATATTCTTCTTCCATCGCCGGCAAGCCGATAAAAACGGCGGCGATCTTGGCGTTCTTTCTTCTTTTTATGAGATCATAAATTCCTTGGGCAACATTCTCCATCGCCAATTTTGCCCCCGCGTTGCGCACGCTTGACCCGCCCGCCGCCGACCGCGCGACAATTTTGCCGCCCAAATCCGCCAGCGCGCACGCGGTTTTCGTCCCTCCCCCGTCCACCCCGATGACAAATCCGTTCTTTGTTTTTTTGCCGATTTTCCTGTTTATCATTTATTATTTATCATTAATAATTCCCTCAAATCCATTCTACCATACCACACCCATCCGTATAAAAAAAGAAGACATAAACATATAAATAATTAATGTAAATGCCCATTTAAATTATCACGGCCCAACAAGTACTGCAACCACCCCCGCGCCATCCTTGAGCTCTTGTGATACATAATCAAACCATTCAAATGAGCTCAAGGGCGAAGTCGAACTAATTGAGCCACAATGAATGGTCTCTAACTTATAACCATTATCACAAAGGTCTTTTATAATACTTGTTAAACTACTGGCGCTATCTCCGCTAATTATTTCAAAGGACAATTTATTTTCCTCCTATTTGCAAAAACAAAACACAACACACGGATTATCTCCGTGGTCTATATTTTGCTTGATATTTTCTACTTATCACGCCTTGCCAAAAAAGTCAAATTTTTTGGCCGTCGTCAATGTTGCGCATCACCACCGTTGATGGACCAATGGAACAGTTTTTGCCGATGAATCTTCCGGGCATAAAAGTCGCGCGCGCCCCGATTTTGGAATTTTGGCCGATAATCACTCCCAGAGATTTCAATCCGGCGCCGAGTTTCGCCGTTTCTTTAACGCCGTTTTTTTCTTTTTTCACCAAAACCGAAATTTCGCCGCGGTCCGCGCGCACATTGGCGGTGATCGCGCCCGCGCCAACTCTCACTCCCCGATCCAAAATCGAATCGCCGAAATATCCCGAATGAATATGGACATCGGGCTGAAAAATCGTGCGGCTCACCTCGCACAACGCACCCACCACTGCGCCGTTTTCCAAATCGCAATAATCGCGCACGATTGAATTGTTGCCGACAATGGAATCGTCGCCAATGTAGCACGGCCCTTTTATCACCGCACCCTCATAGATTTTGCAATTTTCGCCAATATAAACATTCCCTTCAATTATCGCGTTTTTAGCAACCCAAGCCGATTTGGCAACGGTTTTTTTGGTTAAAAATTTATTAAAAAGATATTTTTGCGCGTCGAATAATTGCCATGGATATTTAAGCGATATACCGTCATACCTGTTATCTAAAATTATTATCCTTGAGTCATGGTCTTTGGCATACATTGATATCGCCACTTCGAATTCTTCATTTTTATTGGCGCTATTCAAAACTCTTTCAATGTAATCAAAAATTTTTCTATCCAATAAACGGACTACCGGGACTTTTATATTGGACGGCTCTTTGCCTTCGGCCGGTTTTTCAATTAATTCCAAAACCCTGTCATCATCAATCTTGGCAATGCCATAAAGCCAGGGAGTTTTGGTTTCTTGGCCGAACAGAACCATTTTTGCGCCGGTTTGCCAACTCTTTTCCAGCATTTTGGCAGCAATATCCTGACAATCAATCCGGTTGGCATTCAATACAAAAAATTGGCCGTTGATATGGTCTTTGGCACTCATAATCGCGTTGCCCATGCCTTTCGGTTCATTTTGCACCACATATTTAACATCAGTCAAATTGAACTCCTTTAATTCTTTTTCCACGCTTCGGTTCGGCCCTTGTACTATCGCAACATCTTTAATTCCAGCTTTTCTTAACCCGTCAATCGTGTACCAAATAAGCGGCTTGCCCATGATTTTGAGCAAACTTTTATGTTTTGAATTCAGCGGCCAAAAACGGGAAGACCCCCCCGCGGCCAATATCACTGCCTGAATAGATTTGTTATTCATAATTCCAATTTATGGAGTTCGCATAGGTTTCACCTATGTAATTTAAGTGTGCATAGGTGAAACCTATGTAAATCTAATGAGTTTGAAAATTTCCCGGATAATTTTTTTGGAATCAAAAGCGATTTTCCCCTTTTGATAAATATCGCATCCGACAAACTTATCCGGCGGCAAAGCGCCGTCAATTTTTAATGCGCCGGAAATTTGCGGACATTCGCTTTGAAACGCGGACAATAATTTTCTGTCCAGTGGCAAATTGTGATACAAAACATAGTCCAAATTCGTTCCCATATATTTTTCAATCTCGCCGGCAAATTCCGCGATGGAAAAATCCTGCGTTTCCCCCATTTTCGCCAGCGAATTGGAAATCAAAATTTTTTTGGCCTTGGTTTTTTTCAATGCCGCCGCGATTCCCGCCGGCAAAAAACACGGCACGATGCTGGAATACAAATCGCCCGGCCCGATAATAATCGCGTCCGCTTCCAAAATCGCCTTTCGCGCTTCCGGAAACGCGCTTACCGCCGGTTCAAGATATACTTTCTTGATTTTTAAATGCGAATCGTGATCGCGCGGCACATCAATCTCGGCCTCGCCTTTGACAATTTCGCCGTTTTCCAATTCGGCAATAATATGCGTCTGCGCAACCGTTGCCGGCAAAGCGCGATTGCCGCCCAATTCCATAAATTCATAGGCAAACCGCAACACCTTGCGATAATCGCCGAACGCGTTCTCCAATCCGGCCATAAACGCGTTGGCAAACACCTGCCCTTTGTGCCCATCTTCAAACACTTCTTCGCCAAAACGGAATTTCCACAAGTTTTTCTTCCATTGCGGCGCATTGGACAACCCCAAAATATGGCGCCGGATATCGCTGGCCGGTAAAACATTGAATTTGGCGCGCATATACCCTCCCGAACCGCCGCAATCCACCATTGAAGTAATGCCGACAACCTCAACCGGCCGCCGCCGCAAATTATCCAAAAGCAACGGCGGAATCTGCGTTCCTCCGCCGATACAAACAATTTTCATTTTTTTAACCGGTTCCGCCTTTTTGGGCCCAATCATAGACAAAATCCAATTTATTCCTTAGAATGTATGATAATCCAAAAATACCTAAAATTCAATCTCATGGCACAAAAATTCTTAGTCAAAGGTGGCAATCCGCTCAAAGGCCAGGTGGCGATTTCCGGCTATAAAAACAGCGCCGGACCGGTTTTAGCGGCAACGCTTTTGTCCGAAGAACCTTCCATTATTTCCAATTTGCCGCTGGTTACCGATGTGCTCAACCAGATTGAAATAATGAACCAGATCGGATGCGAAATTGAATGGTTAGACGACCACACCGCGAAGATCAACGCCAAAAATCCGGACCCGCAAAAAATTCCGTTCGGGATATTTCAAAAAATGCGAGTTTCCGTACTGCTCATCGGTCCGCTTTTGGCGCGTTTCCGGTCGTTTCGCGTCCCCCATCCGGGCGGCGACAAAATCGGATTGCGGTCGATTTCCACGCACCTGGACGCGTTTGAACAATTCGGCGTCAAAGTCTGGCGGGAAAACGATTCCTATTGCTTTGAATCTCCCAAAGAACTGAAACCCGCACACATTGTTTTGAAAGAATTTTCCGTCACCGCCACGGAAAACGCGATGATGCTGGCCGCCGGTATTGAAGGCACATCAACCATCCAGATCGCCGCGGCCGAACCGCAAGTGCAAGATTTGATAATGATGCTGGAAAATATGGGCGCCAAAATCCGCTGGAGCCACCCTCATACTTTGGAAATCCAAGGTTCGTCGAAATTAACCGGCGCCCAACATTCGATTTGCCCGGATCCGCTGGAAACCGGAACTTTTATGATCGCGCTGGCGATTACCGGCGGCCAAGGAAAAATAACCAACACCAATCCCAAAGCCCTTACTTTCTTCTTGGAAAAAATGAAAGAAATCGGAGTTAATTTCACCGCCGCCGACAATTCAATCACCGTCAATCCGTCAAGCAATTTCAAAGCCGCGCGCGTACAAGTGATGATCTATCCGGGATTTCCCACCGACCTGCAACCGCAAATATCGGTCCTGCTCACGCAAGCAAGCGGAAAGGCCGTTATCAATGAACCGCTCTATGAAAACCGCCTGCGCCATTTTGAAGAACTGCGCAAAATGGGCGCCGACATTGAAATCACCGATCCGCATCGCGCGCTCGTCTTCGGCAAAACCAATCTTTTGGGCACCACCGTCGATGCTTCCGACATCCGCTCCGGCACCGCGCTCACCCTGGCCGCGCTGATCGCTCAAGGCCAAACCGTGGTGGAAAACATCGCCAACCTTGAGCGCGGTTCCGAAAAATTCGACGAAAAACTCCGCTCCCTGGGCGCCGATATCGAAAAGATCGGCGAATAGATTTAAGAATAAATACAGATGAAACACAAAATCCGGCGCAAGCCGGATTTTTCATGAATCACAAATCTCTATTCTTGGGAATTTTTTTGGGCCAACTCCCATGTTTTTATATTCAATTCCAAATGTCGGGGCGCCACCGACGATTTGATCGCGGCTAACATTGCGTCCGGCGACAGCGGAATCAAATTTTTGAACGCCGCCAAGCACAGTAAATATACCCCCGATACCGCGGCGCTTCCCAATTCTTGCTTGCAAATCTCGTCGGCATTAATGACTTCGATTTTTTTGGTGAACTTTTTCAAATTGCCGATGATTTCATCTTCGGCCGGCAACGGCTTTCCCGGAATCATCACCTCGGTTTTATTGATCAAATACTGCGTTTGCGGTCCGGCAAAATATGCCGCCTTCAAACATTCCTGCATCTCCAATCCAACGATCAAATCCGCTTTTTTAGCTTCCACCAGCGGCGAAAAAACTTTCTTGCCGAATTTGATGTGTACCTCCACCGATCCGCCCCGCTGCGACAGCCCGTGTAATTCGCTGGTTTTAACATCCAGCCCGCTTTCAACCGCCGCCTCGGCCAAAATTTCCAGCAAAGTAATCAACCCCTGCCCGCCGGTACCGACAATAACACAATTGAATGTTTTTAACTTCGCTTCTTTTTTAATTGGTTTGATATTTTTTTTAGTCGCCATTGAATTTTAAAAGGTCGTTCCTCGTTTGCTTGTCCCGAGTATGCCCGAGGGATAATCGCCGAGGTGCGACCTTGATAAACTGTATTTATAAATCCATCTTATTAAAAATCAGCCGATTTTACAAATAAAAAGCGTTAAAAAACACAAAAGGACACTAAAAAATATAAAGTGTCCAAATTATTTTATTTGCGGGATTCGCAAGGAATTATTTTTCCATAAGTCCTTGCCTTTTCCGATTTTGGCGGCTTGGGATGTTTACCATCCCTCCCCGGATGCTTTGATTCTTTCATTTCAACTCCTTGCCCATTGCAACCATTATTAAATTGCAACGAGCTACTGATAATTTTAATATCATTTTTGGGTAAAATGTAAAGGCACGCGCATTATGCGGACGGGCTTTATGTCCGCCCGCATTTTGAATTTGCGCTCGTATTGTAGGGGCGAAACCGTGTTTTCGCCTGAATTCAAAACACCGAAAGGGCGATTACACAGAATCGCCCCTACGAACACAAATGCAAAAATTCAAATGCATTTTAAAAGGGTCTAACCCTCGCGATTACGCGAGGGATAGACCCTAAATACAAATACGGATGTAAATGCAAAGCTATTCCTTTTTGGCAACAAATTTGCACGGGCGGCGGGCAATAATGACGCTGACCTCGGGTTTTTCCGTGAATTCTTTCACGGTCGCGATGAATTCTTCGGATTGGCCCTGATCGATGATTTTCATATTCTCCGGCTTGACGCCGCAAGCCAGCACCATATTTTCGATCGGGATCGGACGAGGGGCATCCGCCGAATCCGGATGCGGCTGATGGCCGGTCATCGCGGTAATATCGTTGTTCATGATAATAATCAAGGGATTTGAACCATTGTAGACCGCGTTTAACAATCCTTCAATGCCGGAATGAAAAAATGTGGCATCGCCGATGAACGCGATCACTTTTTGATCGGTGGATTTTTTAATTCCGTGGGCGATGCCAATCCCCGACCCCATGCAAAACATATAATCATAGAGCTCATGCGGCGGCAGGGCGCCGATCATATAACAACCGATATCGCCGCCGAAAATAACTTTGTTCTCGTCCACCGCTTTTTTCACCGCCGCGAACACCAGCCAATACGGGCATCCGGGGCACAACTGCGGCGGCCTCGCCGGCAATTCAAATTTGGGCGCGAATTTGGGCATCGCGTATTTTTTGCCCGTGAATTTGGCAATCATATTCGCCGCGATCTCCGGCTTCATCTCGCCGACCTGCGTGCGCAAATCAACGCCGTGGATTTGCAATTTGCAATTTGTATCCTTGGCCAGCATCTGCACCCGGCGCTCCAGATACGGCTCCATCTCTTCGACCACCAAAACTTTCTTCAATCCTTTGATGAAATCCTTGATTTTCTTTTCCGGCAAAGGGTGAAATGTCCCCAGTTTCAAAACCGGCAAACCGATGCCCAACTCTCCCATCGCCTCCTGCATATGTAAATAAGAAACGCTTGAAGTGATTATCCCCAATGGCTGTTTCTTGCCCTTAACAATGCCTTCAACGCGGTTGAGCTTGCTCTTCTCGAAATATTGCTCCAATTTTTCTTCCCGTTCCAGCATCTCTTTTTTCATTTCGTGCAGGCGCGGCATCATGGTCACATATTTGCGCTTGTTCTTCACGAATTCGCCCTTCAAATTGATTTTTCGATTCGGATCAAGTTCACCCAGTTCAACCAACGCCCGCTGGTGCGCCACGCGCGTGGTAATGCGAATGATCACCGCGGTGCCGAATTTTTCCGAAATATCAAACGCTTCCATCGTAAAATCCTTGCATTCCTGCGCGTCGGCCGGTTCGAGCATCGGCAAATGGCTCAACACCGAAAACGGCCGCGTGTTTTCTTCGCTTTGCGCCGAACTATGGCAACTCGGATCGTCGGCCAAAAAAATCACCATCGGCGCCCGCGTGCCGGTATAAGCCAAGGGCAAAAGCGGCTCCAAGGCGACATTCAAACCGAAATTTTTCATCGCCACCAACGATTTGAGGCCGGAAAAATTCGCGCCGATCGCCGCTTCCATCGCGGTTTTTTCGTTGCTCGAAAATTCAAACAAAAATTTGGGATCATCCTTTAATTCTTTTTGCAGCGCGAAAAAATTATTGCCGATCTCCGATGCCGGCGTCCCGGGATAAGTGGAAACAAACTGCACCCCGCTTTCCAGCGCCCCGCGGATAATCGCCTCATTCCCCAGCAACATCGCCTTCTTGCCTTTTTCGTTTTCGAGTAATTTATTCATAAATTTTATATTATTAATCCGTTTAAAAAATCCGAAACTTGACAATCGCAATTTGATTGCTATAATTGTGCTACATCACCATGAAAAGAACCCTGGTAGGGGTATTTGCCCTACTGGGGGTTTTTTCTTTTCAGCTCTAATATCGTGCGTTTATTATCAAGATAAACGATCGGGGAAGCCCGCCGCAAAAGAATCGAGCACTTGTTATTCGGCGACAAAACAATTTTTAATTTTTGTTTTTCTGAAAGAAATTTAACCAAACACGCATAATCTCCGTCGCTGGAAACAATTATCTCCTTGTCACAATTATTTTCATATGCGTCGCAAACCGCATTTAACACTAAGTCGGCGTCACAATTACCCTTAATTTTCCCCTCGCCATCGCACACCGTTTCCTTAAAAACAAGGGTATAACCGATTTCCTGCAAAAACTTGTAAAGATCGCTATTCTTGGCAACTAATCCGATAAATAGATACGCTCTTTCGACAAAATATTTGTATTTCAACCAATTACGAAAACGCCGGTAGTCCAATTTCCAACCAAGACTATTTATTCCACTATATAAATTCGCTCCATCAATATAAGCGAAATTATTTTCTTCTTTTTGTTTCATAAATGAACTACGCAAGATATTATCCCCTGCGTAATTTATTTTAATCTTTTCTCCCCGCTTTTTCCAAAAAACATCTACTCCACCGTCACCGATTTTGCCAGATTGCGAGGTTTGTCAATATCGCAACCGCGCGCAAATGCCACATGGTAAGAAAACAATTGCATCACGATCGCGGCGAGAATCGGCGTGAGCATTTCCAAAGTTTTCGGAATATAAATAACCTCATTGGCAATCTCGGCAATTTCTTCATTACCTTCGGTTGCCACCGCCAATATCCGCGCGCCGCGGGCTTTCAATTCCATAATATTGGAAATATTTTTTTCATAGACCGAATCGCTGGGACAAATCACTATCACCGGATAATCGTTGTCTATCAGCGCGATCATCCCGTGTTTCAATTCTCCCGACGCCACCCCCTCGGCATGGACATAGGCCAATTCTTTCAATTTTAAAGCACCCTCCATGGCGATAGGAAAATTATATTTGCGGCCCATAAAAAAGAAACTGGGATAATTTTTGTAAGTTTGGGCAATTTCTTTTAAGCCAACGCAATTCTCAATCGTTTTTTGAGCCAATGAAGGAATTTTCGCCAATTCATTGACAATCCTTTGCCCCATCACCAACGCCATATTTCTTTGGCGGCCCAAATACAATGTAAGCAATGCCAAAACCGTTAATTGAGAAGTAAATGCTTTTGACGATGCCACTCCTATTTCGGGACCGGCATGATTATAAATCCCGGCATCGGTCTCCCGCGCTTGAGTTGATTCCACCGCGTTGGTAATGCCAATTGTTAAAATTCCCTTTGATTTCGCTTCGCGAATCGCCGCCAAAGTATCGGCGGTCTCGCCTGATTGGGAAATCGCCAAAACCGCCGAATCTCTTTCCAAAATATTTTTACGATAACGAAATTCCGAAGCCGCGTCCGCATCCGTCGGCAAATCGGCATATTCTTCAAGCATCAATTCACCGATCAATCCGGCATAACGCGCCGTTCCGCAAGCCACAATGTGAAGTTTTTTAATTTCCCGCAACCGATCCTCTATTGATGCCAACCCGCCCAACTTTACTTTTCCCTCCGCCGGCAATAGCCGGCCGCGCAAGGAATTGGCCAAACTTTCCGGCTGTTCCATAATTTCTTTGAGCATAAAATGCGGGTAATCGCCTTTTTCCACATCTTTTAAATCCCATTCAATTTCCTGCGGCTGGCGTTCGGCGTATATCAAATAGCCATCGGCGGTGATCGTGGCAATCTCGCCTTCGTTGAGATAGACCACTTTTTTGGTGTTGGCCACCACCGCCGCCGGGTCCGACGCCACCAAAAATTCATCCTCGCCGATGCCGATCAACAGCGGACTTCCCGACCGCGCGGCCACAATCTTGTTGGGATCATTCTTGGCGATCACCACAAGACCGTAAGTGCCGCGCACTCTTGCCACCGCTTTTTTCACCGCGCGTTCCAAATTGCCGTCAAAATATTTTTCAACCAAATGCGCCAGCACCTCGGTGTCGGTTTGCGACAAAAATGTATGGCCTTCGGCTTCCAATTCTTTTTTCAATTCTTTGTAATTTTCAATAATACCGTTGTGCACCACTGAAATCGCGCCCGCGCAGTCCAAATGCGGATGCGCGTTAACCTCGGTCACGCCGCCGTGCGTGGCCCAGCGGGTATGCGCGTGGCCAATGTTGCCGTTGATCGTCATTTCGTCCAATTCCCGGCCCGCGCCCGAAATCTTCCCCACCTTCTTGAAAGTGGAAAAATTTTTGTCCCGGCCATGGATGCAAAAACCAAAGCTGTCATAGCCGCGGTATTCCATCCGCTTGAGTCCCGATATTAAAACCGGAAACGCCTCCCTTTTGCCGATATAACCGATTATTCCGCACATATTTTCAAATGAAAAATTTAAATATCAAAATTAAAAATTACAATGCAAAATTAAAAATTATTTAATTCTAAATTTTACACTTTATCCGCCAAAGGACGGATGCGCCTATAGCGCAAATTGTCATTTTGATTTTTGATTTTTGCACTTTAAATTTAAGAAATCTTACATTTTACGATACACCACCCCCAACCCACCGTAAATCTTGACAAAATTAAATAAATAGTTTTTTTATTTGACTCTGGCCGAGCCATTTTTTTATAATTTCGGAGTTTTTGATCGCATTTCTAAAAAGATTCAAACAAAAGCCACGCCCAGAGAGGGACGGTTAAAACCGGGGTTTTTTGATAAATATTTTTGGAAACGATTATTTTTTGCGCGGCTTTGGCCGTATTTTCAAATTCGGCAAATCCTTGGTATTCCCGCGGGTTTATCTGATTTGAATAGCAGCTGTTGACCAGCCAAACTTTTCCGTTCTTTTCCGATCTGAAATCAATTTCGCTGTTTTGTAAAAGATAAAAATTTTTTGCCCAATAATCGAAATGGCGCAAAATCAAACTTTCAACATCTCGGGCGTTATCGTCAAAAGAGCGGGAGAAAAATGGTTTTTTAAGCATCGGATCAAACAAATAAATCTTCATCTTTCGCCGCAATTGTTCTTTTGATTTTTCCGAAAATTGAGGCAAAATTTTAATCAAAAACGACCCTTCAAGGTATGACAAATACTGCTTAACGGTTAAATCGCTCACTCCCAAAATTTTTGCCAAATTATTAAAGCTAAAATAGGAACCATTGTTATTGGCAATTTGATAAAATAAATTTTCCAGAAGCAACGGAACGCGAATCCGATACCGAGGAACAATATCGGCATATAGCACCGTCCTAACATAATTTCTCGCATATTCGGAAACCGCATTCGGATTTAAATTTTCATAAATTTCCGGAAAACCGCCACTGGCCAAAAATTTATCGGCAAAATGAGCCAAATTATTTCTTTGTTTGAAATTTTTCTCCACAATTTGGTTCAATTCTCCTTCTTTTTCATAATTGATTTTAAAGCAATCCAAAAATTCCGCAAAATTAAAAAGCGGAAGAAAAAAATTAAAAACTCGGCCGGTGAGTTTAGTGGAAAATTCCGAAGACAAAAGCCGAGAATTTGAACCGGTCACAAAAAATTTGATATTTTTATTCTTATCAAAATTAAATCTGACGAATGCTTCCCAGCTTTGAATGTTTTGCGGTTCGTCCAAAAAAACATATATTTTGCCTTGCGGATTTTTAAGCTCAAGATAACTTGCCAAGATTTGCGGCATAATCTCAACATTGTTTCGAGAAACAAAAAAAGGGTGTTCAAAATTAATATTCAAAATGTTTTCCCGGGGAACTTTTTGGGAAATCAAATGCCAAATGATTTGCAACATAAAAAACGATTTGCCGGCGCGGCGAGGCCCGGCCACGGCAAAAACCGCCATGGTATTGATTTGCGCGACAAAACTGTCAAACAATTTGCGCTTGACTCCGCCGATTTCAAAATCAAGCCGCCACTGGTCGTTTTGCTCCAAAATCATTTCTTCAATATTCATATTATATTAAGAATAAAATATCAATAATTCATATTATACTAAGAATAAAATATTGTCAACGCCGCCAAATTTAAAACATATTCACACGACAAAGTTTATCAATCTTCCGGACACGAAAATGGTTTTCTTGATTTGACTCCGGTCAAGCCATTTTTTTATAGTTTCAGTGTCTTTGGCGATTGCTATCGCTTCTTGCTCTCCGGCATCTGCCGATATTGAAATTTTATCGCGCATTTTGCCGTTGATTTGAACGATGATTTCAATGGTATCCTCCTTGAGCAAATTTTGATCGGCCATTGGCCAAGGTTGCGCAAAAACGCTTTCCGGATTGCCGAGATTGCGCCACAATTCCTCGCAGATGTGCGGGGCAAACGGCGCCAGCAATAAAATCAATCTTTTTAGCGCGTCTTTGCCAACATTCTTTTTTTCGCTTTCCGCGAAATTCAAAAATTCCATAAACGCGGCAATCGCGGTGTTGAATTTCAGCTGTTCGATATCGCCGGAGATTTTTTGGTTCAATCTGTGGACTTTGCGCAAAATTTCATCGCCGCTTTTTTTATTATTCGCGCATTCTAAAACCAAATGCCACACCCGACCCAAAAATTTGCGGCTTCCCCGCACGCTGTCCGCGCTCCACGCGATCGCCTGGTCAAACGGCCCCATAAACAGCTCGTAAACGCGCAAAGTATCGGCCCCGAACTCCTTAACGATATCGTCGGGATTCACCACATTGCCGCGGCTCTTGGACATTTTTTGATTATTGGCCGCCAGCACCATTCCCTGCGAAGTGCGCTTTTTGTATGGTTCGCTCGTCGGCACCGCGCCGATATCAAACAGAAATTTATAAATAAATCTTGAATACAACAAATGCAAAGTGGTATGTTCCATTCCCCCGTTATACCAATCCACCGGTAGCCAATAATTCAATTTTTCTTTATCACCGATCGCCGAATTATTTTTCGGATCGCAATAACGGACATAATACCAGTTTGACCCCGCCCAATTGGGCATGGTATCGGTTTCCCTTTTTGCCTCCCCACCGCACTTGGGACAAGCAGTGTTTACCCAATCAGAAACCTCCGCTAACGGCGATTCGCCCGTACCCGTGGGCTGATATTTTTCAATGTATGGAAGCGCCACCGGCAGTTGATCTTCCGGCACCGCAACCGCCCCGCACTTGGCGCAATGAACAATTGGAATCGGCTCGCCCCAGTAATGCTGGCGCGAAAATATCCAATCCCGCAATTTATAATGCGTGTTTTTTTGACTCACGCCTTTTTTAACCAACCATTCTCTAATTTTTATAATCGCCTCCTCCGATTTTAATTTATTAAAATCACCGGAATTAACCAGCTCGCCATATTCAACAAATGCTTCCCTTGCAGTATCGCCGCCTTTGACAACTTCAATAATCGGCAACTCGTATTTTTTGGCAAAATCATAATCACGGCGATCATGCGCCGGCACCATCATCACCGCCCCGCCACCGTAAGAACCAATCACATAATCACCCAGCCAAACCTGGATTTTTTCACCGTTGGCCGGATTGATTGCCCAAACCCCTTCCAAATTTATTCCGGTTCTTTCTTTTTCCAAATTGGCGCGTTCAAATTCTGATTTTTTGCGGGTTTCATTGATATAATTTTCCACCGCGTCCCAATTCATTATTTTTTCTTTTAATTGATCAACTAATTTATGTTCCGGCGCCAAAACCAATGCGGTCACGCCAAAAATCGTATCAACGCGCGTGGTAAAAACACTCACCCTTTCGTTCGTGTTATCAATCGCAAAATCCGCGGTCGTGCCTTCGCTTTTGCCGATCCATTCTTTTTGTTGGACTTTAATCTTCTCCCAAAAATCAACTGCGCCCAAATCATCAATCAGTCGATCCGCGTATTTGGTAATTCGCAACATCCATTGTTTCAATTCTTTGCGCATTACCGGCTCGCCGCACCGTTCGCAATTCCCGGCGACAACTTCTTCATTGGCCAAACCGGTTTTGCATTTCGGACACCAATTCACGGGAATTGTGGCCTGATACGCCATGCCATTTTTAAACAACTGGATAAATATCCACTGCGTCCATTTGTAATAATCCGGATCCGTGGTATCCACCTGGCGCGACCAATCAAACGACAACCCCATGCTTTTCAACTGGCGCGTATAATTGGCAATGTTTTTGGCCGTGGTAATTGACGGATGAATGCCGGTTTTGATGGCATAATTTTCCGCGGGCAACCCAAAAGCGTCCCACCCGATGGGAAACAAAACATTCTCCCCCTCCATCCGCCTTTTCCGCGCGATCACATCCATTGCCGAATAGGACCGCACATGCCCCACATGCAACCCCTCCCCGGACGGGTAAGGAAATTCCACAAGAAGATAAGTCTTTTTCTTGTCTCCCGCCTCGGCATAATCAAGCGCTTTATAGAAATCATTATCTTCCCAGTATTTCTGCCATTTGGGCTCAATCACACTTGGCCGATATTCTTCATTTTTATCGCAATTTTCTTTTTCCATGAGTTTAATAGTCGCATGCGTTTCTCTAAATTTTCAATTTTCAATTTCTAATTTTCATTGAATAACTCAATGTTTCAATGACCAAACGGAATGCAATGTATTTGGTTGAAAATTGAATCATTGGAAATTCATTGGAAATTGAAAATTGGAAATTGGTCATTTTGCATAATATTTCTTTGCCAATTCCTCAAACTTACTTATCACCTCTTGGCCAGCTCCGATATCCGGATCGTCTTTAAGCGGCTTCCAATTGGAAACCGGAATTGGCCAGCCGTCGCGTTTTTCTTTGGAAAAATACGGCGGGGTCAGCACGCGGAAATACGGTTTTTCTTTCACCGTTGCCAGCACAATTTTTGCTTCCCAAAAATTCTCCAGCGAATCTTTCTCCAAAAGCAATTCTTCTTCCAGCGATTCCGGATCGGTGCGGAATTTCACTTCCACAAACACCGGCTTTTCGCGGTTCCCCATCACCACGAAATCCGGAATCGATGCGATCTTTTTTCCCAGATTGCTGTCCTTGCTGAATTCATCTTCCAACTGCACGATATTTTCCAGCATCGCCTCCGAACCCAAACGATACACCCGGCAACCGCTTGCCTTTAACAACCGCTCCACCAAACTCTCCGCCAGCTTTCCTTTAATGATATTTTCGGAATTCGTCATAAATTTTCAATTTTCAAACTCCAATTTTCAATCAATATCCCAAACTTCAATACCTCAAATAAAATATAAATTCGGCATTTTATTTTATTTGTTGATTATTGAAATATTTTTTGAAAATTGGAGTTTGAAAATTACGATATTTCGCTTATCCTTGATATTATACAAAAAAAGCCCTCATTTCAAGGCGAAAAGTTAAGGATACTAATTCTCAAAAACCCGCCCCGCTGTCAATATCAAACGGCAAATCAGTCGTTTTCGGTAAAATCTCTTTCAATTCCGGATTCAGCGGCTTTTCTTTTAAATTATCGCCCTTGAAATCAGAATCATTTTTGTAAATCTCAAAGACTTCCAATGCAATCTCTTCAACCTGTATCGCCAGATGTTCTTGGCCTTCTTCCCACACCGCGTCTCCCAATTGCGCCAAAACAAACGCGGTGAAATCTTCGGGTTTATCAATTTCATAGTTGTCAAACAATTCAAAAATTATCCCCTGCACGGTATCCGCGATCGAACCGGAAAACCAGCTTTGCGGAAAGTAATTTCCATAAAGCTGTTTATGGTCTTTCATCGTGGCGATCGTTTCCGCGGCAAAATCGCAACAGTCATCGGTCGCCTCTCCGCACGCGGGACAAACGCAATCCTTTTTGTGGGCCACAAACTCCGCCCCGCACTTTTGGCAAATCGTCCCCTGGTAATTTAAATGTATCGGCATTTTAAGGTTTAAGGGTCTATCCCTCGTGTAATCGCGAGGGTTAGACCCTTGCAAAAGCAAGAAATCATATACTTTTTACTTTCTCTCCACGATAATCGTGCAGTTGGCGATCAATGCCGCCAGCGCCCCAACGGCCGCCAAAACCGGCGCCAGCGCCGTGCCGACAACCGCGAAAGTGAGCGGGATTTCCATCAGTGTATCGCCTTTGTCGTTAATGATGATTATCCGGCGCACATTCCCCTCTTTAATAAGACTCTTAACCTTCTCAATCATTTTCTCGCCGGAAATCTTAAACTCCTCGCGCTTTGTTTTTGAATCGCGGCTTGTCTCTTTTTCCGTTTTTGATTGCGTCTTTTTTGTCGCCATATATTTGTTGATTATTGTTGCTTTAAAATAACATTCCAAATCAAATTTGTCCACAAAAATACAAATGCGGGCGAATGATTATTCGCCCGTTCCCGTTTCCATTCCCGATTTTGAATAACGATAATTCCATGGAAATGATTCGGCATCACCACGAATTCGTCCAAAACAACAAATGGATAATGTTTTGGAATTTCGTACCAACAATTATTTACGATTTCCCCCGCCTCATTCAATTCCATCTTTGCATTCGCGATGCTCCCAAACAAACATTGCCGGTTTTGCGCGCAAACAGTGGCAAAATACGCCCCGTCTTGCGAATAATCATAACCTTTGGCGCGGATTGATCTCCGATGATGAATTTCGGAATCGTACATATTTATTTTTGATATCGGCCACAGTCCCACGGGAAAGCCACATCCTCGCCAATTTCCCGGGAAAACGAGGGAATGTTATAAATTTTATTTTCCAGTGATTTTACCTTGAACAGCGTAAAAAACGAAACGCTTTGCGGCCAGCAAGATTTTTCCAAATGATTTTTCACCAACCGCAAGGTTTTCCCCGAACGGATAATATCGTCAACCACCAAAATGTTTTTGCCGCTTATCCAATCGCCGCGATCAAAAAATATCTCGTCTTGTTTATTGATATACGCCGCGATCAAGGGTTTATCAATCTTAGCCGCCAGCAACGCCGCCGGCACCAGCCCTCCCCGGCTCATCCCAACCACGACCTCGACTTTATCCAAAAATTCCTTATTGCCGCCAACAAATCCATTTATCATCTCTTCAATTTCCCCAAACCCGATTTTCTTCATTTTCAAAAATTTACCAACATTCTCAAGAATGTTGGAGCGTCCGCCGATTGCCTAAAATGGCGCATTAAAAAATTATAATTTGTTTTTTTTCTTTTCCCGATCAACATATTCAATCACTTTTTGTACCAATAAAATCGGATCTCTTTCGTAAATTATCTTTTTGATGCCGCGATAAGTCCCCTTGACCAAGCCGCGGATTTTGTCCGCCGTACCGCCCGACCCCTCCAAAACACCGATGATTTTGCCGCACTCCACCGCCGTGGTGAATTCGTGCAATGTTCCCATTCGGCCGCAAGCGATAATAATCGCGTCCGCGGATTTGGTCATAATTATATCCCGGCCGGAATAATCCGCCCCGGTATAAACCATCACATCAAAAATATCCATCGGCAAGCGATAGCGCTTGATATGTTCCGCTTCGGACCCCGCCGGCGAAAACCCGACATTGAATCCGCCCGCTTGCTTACACCCTTGCGCGGAAAAATAGGGTACGCCGGTAGTCGCTCCCGAAACCAAAACACAATGAGCCCGGGCGATTTCTTTGCCGATCTCTTTTGATAGCAAAATAATATTATCACAACAATGGCTGATCTCCGCCGCACCCGATACCGCGATTTTGTATTGCATAGTTAAAATTTAAAGCTAAAAGCAAAAAACTTAAAATAGAATCAATAATCCATTCTAACAAAGAATAACGCCTTAAACAACTAAAAAACACCGATGCATTCGGTGCCTTTTAGCGAGGGGAACAGCCCATCGCGAAATCAGTCAAGCTATATAGTACAATCTGGCAGAGACTGCATGGCCACACCCAACCTCCTTCGCTGAAAAGCTTTCTGCCTGTATTGGGTAAAAACCCTCATCCCCTCGCCTTCTTTTTAGCCGATTGAAAACCATTTGTCAAATTTCTGTTATGCGTATCATTTTAAAGTGCGCCCGACAGGAATCGAACCTGTAGTCTTCAGCTTCGGAGGCCAATATTTTATCCATTAAACTACGGGCGCGCGTTTAACTTTTTAATTTATCACGAGCTTAATTCTGCAACTTTTTGGCCGCAATGTAAAGATTGGCTTCTTTCGAGCCTGAATTCAAAACGCCGCTTCTCTCGATTTTAAAGTCCGCGGCAATTGATATTTTTTTTAATTCTTTCAAAGAAAACGCGTGATGATACCGTTGATATCGGTTTTGCCACGCAATGAAAAAATCGCCGAAATCAAGCGGCTGGCGCCCCAGCGCGATATTAATTTGGGTTTTGGCAAAATTTTGGAATCTCTTCCATCGTCTCGCCTTTATCATTGAAAACGGCCGCAAATCCCAGACCGTAACGATAAAAATACCGCCGGGTTTCAAAACCCGCGAAACTTCTTTGAAAAACAATTTGCGATTTTTTTCCGAAGGAATATGGTGCAAGACCGCGATTGATACCGCCAAATCAAATTCGCTCTCCTTGAACGGCAATTTGAGCGCATCGGCAACCGCGAAGCCGGCTTCGGGAAAGTTTTTTTTGGCAATCGCAATCAATTTTCGCGAACTGTCGATGCCGGTGTATTCCGCTTCTCTTTCTTTAAAAATCGGATAATAACGGCCGTTGCCGCAACCAATATCCAAAACCCGGCCTCCCCGCTTGAAGAAATCGTCCGCCAGGGATTTCATTTCCGGCCAGACATAATTGCGCGTTTGGGAAAATGATTCCGCGAACGAATCATAATTTTCCCGCGTTTGCGCCAATAGCTTGTCGGCGGCAGTTTTATCCATAGGTTGCCAATTTTTTGATTTCGTATTTTTCCAAATGCGCCACCGGAATTTGATCAATTCGGTTGTCCCCCTGGCTGATGATCAGGCGAAACCACGGCGTGTAATTTTCGGGATTGCTTTTCATCTCTTGGCGCAAATCGGCAAATGCCTTCCACCTCCAATCATCAGCTTCATGAGGATTGATAATCGGGGCGCCGTCAAATTGCCCGTAGAGCAAATGGTCATATTCGTATTCAATCAGATCGCCCACTTTCACTTTATAAATGAATTCCACGCCGGTCTCTTTTATCGGTATCGTTATCCCCATTTCTTCCTTCAGCCGCTTTCTTGCCGCCATCAGCAAGTGCGCTCCCGGAGCCGGATGCGAACAGCAAGCGTTGCTCCACTGCCCCGGACAGTGGTATTTCGCCGCCGCGCGCTTCTGTAACAGAATTTCCCGTTTGGAGTTATAGACCAAAATTGAAAAACAGCGGTGCAAAATACCCCGGCGATGCACATCCATTTTTTCACCGGTGCCGACAGGATTGTTGTTTTCATCAACCAATAAAATATCATCCGCCATATGGAATTTATAATAAGTTTGAATATCGGGTATTATTCAAGAATGTCGAATATTTTATGAGATTCGTGCGCCCCTTTGATTAAATGCACCTTGCCCGCGGGAACCGCAAAATATAGCGCCAACAAAACGATGGTCCGAGCATTGGCCGCGCCGTTTTCCGGCTTTTCACGCACACTGACGCTAAAAGCATCCGGCCCAATCTGCTTTACGCTTTCTTCTTTTGAGCACGGATAAACATGAATCTTAACCAACATATTAAAAGTTTACAACTTAATGCGAGAAGTTAAAAGCAAAGACGCATTTTTCATTTTTCACTTTTAACTTTTCGCTTTTACGGCAAGCTGGCCGCAGGCGGCGTCAATCTCTTGGCCAAAACGATACCGTTCAGTCGCCTCCACTCCCGCCCGCATCAAAATAGTCTTAAACACTTTCACTCGCGCCGGCGGCGATGGATTAAACTCGCCGGTGGGATTGTAGCGTATCAAATTGATAAATGCCAATTTAAGCGAAAGCCGCGATCTTATCAACTCCGCCAATTCGCGCGCACAATCGTTGGAATCGTTAACTCCGTCAATCATAATATATTCAAACATCACCCTCCGGTTAGTGTTTTTAACATAACGCAATGCCGCCGTAAGAAGCGCGCTTAGCGGATATTTATTGTTAACCGGCATTAATTTTGAACGCAAAACATCGTTTGGGGCATGCAAAGAAATCGCCAGATTGATTTGCACCGGCTCATCAATCAATCTTTCTATGCCTTCAATAATGCCGGAAGTCGATATGGAAATATGCCGGCCGCCGATATTCATACCTTTTGGATCATTCATTATGCTTATCGCCGCCATAACATTTTCATAATTCAAAAACGGCTCGCCCATTCCCATAAAAACAATATTGGTAACCGACCGCGATTCTTTTTTTAAAATCCGGGCGAATAACAGCACTTGCTCGATAATTTCCGATGCCGTAAGGTTTCTTTTAAAACCCATCTTTCCGGTGGCGCAAAATAAACAATCCATCGGACAGCCAACTTGCGAAGACACACAGACAGTATTGCGATCATTATGGTGCCGCATCAAAACCGTCTCTACGCTCAACCCGTCGGCAAAAGTTACTAACGCTTTCAGGGAATCGCCGGTCGGCGCCGACATTATTTCCGCTTTTATTCCAAGCAAAAAATCCTGCGCCAATTTTTGGCGCAAATTTCCGGGAAGCCATTGCGCTTGTTCCCAATCATCAATCAGCAGTTTTAACACCGCTTCTTTCGCCTGCCCGATCCGATACGCCGGCTGTCCGGCCAATATTGCATCCAATTTATCAAATTCCACAATAATAAAATTAAATATTATTCCATTAATTCAGATAATCCAGCCAGGCAAGCGCCATTCCTTTCTTATATTCAAAAATATTGCCATGGCCGGGATAGACCATCGCGCCATCGGGAATAAGCTTGTCCAATTTTTTCAAAGACGCGGCCATTTCTCCATTTGATCCTCCTTCCAAATCCGTGCGGCCAATTCCGTCTTCGAAAAGCGTATCGCCCGAAATCATAAAGCCGTCCCCAAACAAACAAATTCCGTCTTGAGTATGGCCGGGCGTTTTCACGATTTTAATTTTTTCCCTGCCGACAGCCAAAGCATCGCCCTCTTTCAAATTCGCCTTGGCTTTGACGCCGAATTTGTTTTCCAATTCGGCGTTCGCGCCGATATGATCAAAGTGATTGTGGGTGTTGACGATGAATTTCACCGCCGCGCCGGTTTTGGCGATTTCGCCGGTTATCTTCTCCGCCTCATCCCCCGGATCAACCACTGCCAGTTCCTCGCCATCAATTAAAAGATGGCAATTCGCTCGCAACGCCCCGACTACAACCCGCTTAATTTCCATGAAATTAAGCAATTTTCAATTATCAATTTACAATTTCCAATGAATTTTCAATGTTTCAATGATCCAAATAAAAATTCGGCATTCGTTTGAAAATTGTTTAATTGATAATTCAATGTCCGCCGGCGGCGGATCCGTCCTTTGGCGGGAAAATTGAAAATTAGAAATTGAAAATTGAATTTACATCCCAAACCCGCCCATTCCCATCGACTGCATCTTTTTGGCGACCACCATTTGCGCCTTTTTCATCGCATCGTTAACGCAATCTCTGACCGCCTTCTCTTGCTCTTGCAATGAAAGACTGGGGTTTAACTGCACATCTTCAATTTCCAGCTTGCCATTCATAAAAACTTTCACGCCGTTTTTTTCGTTTTCTATCTTTTCTTTTTTCAGCGCGCTTTGTATCTCCTGCAACTTTTTGATCTGCTGTAACTTTTCAAACATAATTTTTAATTAGTTATTATTATTTTATATTGCCATTATAAACAACATTATTATAAATACAAATTCATTACAACGATATCCAACAATTCGCCTCTATGCCGAAAATATTTTGGCAGAACCGCAACCTTTTTAAAACCCATTTTTCGATACAGATGAATAGCCGGCTCATTTTTGGCGATCACATCAAGAGTTATCATTTTAATGCTCGGATCAAAACCGTTTTTTGCCATCTCAAAAATTTCGGCAATCAAAAAAGTTCCCAGCCCGATTCTCCGCCATTCTCGGGCGATTGATATGCCAAACAAACCGATATGCCCTTGCTTGCCGTTCATCCGATCGATACTCGAAACGCCGATAATTTTCTTTTCCGTTTCAGCCACCAAAAAAACATTATTTTTCTTTTTTATTTTTTCGATCTGGCTTTTAAGAAATACCGTTTCATCCCTTAGGCTGTATTTTTTGTTCACGCTCAAATAAACATCTTCTTCGATAAGATCGTTTATGTAATCGGCGAATTTTTTGGCGTCTTTCAAATCCTTCGGCGCCAATTTCCTGATTGTGATTTCTTTCCCGTTCAAAATTATCTTTTCCATGATTATTCGTTTTAGCGCGCGATATTTTGACTTTATCGCAAAATCATATAATTTCAAGGTATGGAAAAATCAATGGCAAAAATCATCGCCAAAAAGCTTGTCGAAGCCGACCCGCGAACCAAAACGGAACTGGAAGCGCTAAAGCGCAAAATTGCCAAGGAATTAAAAATTCCCTACCCAAACAATATCTATCTCCTTTCCGCGCTTTCAGAGGGTCTAACCCTCTGTTTCAGAGGGTTAGACCCTCTGAAAATCAATCGTTTGAGGAATTTGTTGCGGGTAAGGCCGGTGCGGTCGCTGTCGGGAATCGTGAATGTCTCGGTGCTCACAAAACCCTATCCCTGCCCGGGCAACTGCCTTTACTGCCCCAACGAGCCGGGTTTTCCCAAAAGCTACCTTTCCGGAGAGCCGGCGGCTGAGCGCGCCAAACTTTTAAAATTCAATCCCCATACCCAAGTAAAAAAACGGCTGGAAAATCTGGCGGCCGAAGGGCACAGCATAGATAAAATCGAATTACGGATCATCGGCGGCACATGGAGCTTTTATCCCAAAAACTATCAAGATAAATTCGTCGCTTCTTGTTTTTCCGCCTGCAATGATTTTGGAAAACCGGAAAGCAAAGCATCGCCACTCGAAATTGAGCAAAAGAAAAACGAAACCGCCAAATGCCGGATTGTGGGAATTTCGGTGGAAACCCGACCGGATTATATCAACGAGAAAGAAATCATTCAATTAAGAAAACTAGGGGTAACGCGCGTGGAACTGGGCATCCAAAGCATCTATAACGATGTGCTGGAACTCAATAATCGCGGCCACAAAATCAATGCGGCCGTCCGGGCGACAAAATTATTGAAAAACGCCGGCTTTAAAATTTCCTACCAAATAATGCTCAATCTCCACGGCTCGTCGCCGGCGCGCGATCTGGCAATGGCAAAAGAATTATTCGCCAACCCGGATTTCTGCCCCGACCTGCTGAAAATTTATCCGTGCGCCGTCCTGCCGGAAGCGCCGCTTTATGAATTCTACCGGCAAGAAAAATATCGGCCGTATTCCGACAAAAAATTGATCAATGTGGTCAAAGAAATCAAAAAGATCGTGCCGCCATGGGTGCGTATTGAGCGTATTATCCGCGACATCCCCTCTCCGCGCATCACTGCCGGTACCAAAGGCATTTCCAATCTCCGCCAGATCATCGCCGCCGATATGGAAAAAGAAAAATGGCGATGCCAGTGCATCCGGTGCCGCGAGGTCAAAGGCGGATACGACGCATATGAAAAAATATTCTTGTTCCGGCGGGATTATAGCGCTTCCGGCGGCAAGGAAATTTTTTTAAGCTTTGAAAACAAAGACAAAACCAAATTGTTTTCACTGCTGAGATTGAGAATATCCGGTGCGGACGAAAACACGGTTTCGCCCCTGCGGAATGCCGCGCTTATTCGAGAAATTCACACTTACGGCGTCCAAACCGCAATCGGCAAAGCCGCGATTTCGGCGCAACATACCGGTTTGGGAAAAAAATTGATTTCGGAAGCGGAGCGGATTGCCAAATCCGAATTTGGCGCAAAAAAAATCGCCGCCATTTCCGGCATAGGCGCGCGCGCCTACTGGCGCAAAAACGGCTACAAACTGCAAAATACCTATATGACCAAATCTTTATAATCTCGCCGTTTTTTGCGCCATTTGGCTTCCAACCGCCGGGTTTCGGTTTCATCAAAGCCAAAGTGATGGGCGATTTCGTGCCAAACCACAACCCTGACTAACTCCTTGATTTCTTCCGGCGTGCGCGCTTCTTCCTCGATCAATGATTTGAAAATCGTGATCTTGTCCGGCAGGCGGATGGCGTCGCTTTTCCCCCATTGATTTTCCGGAATGCCTTCGTACAACCCAAGCAAATTGCGTTTCGCCAGTCCGTCTTCGACAACAATCGCGACATTCCTCATCGCGCCTTTAATATTTTCCGGCAAACTTTCCACCGCCTGTGCCACTAATTTTTCAAATTCGTTTAATTCCATTGCAAATTGATTAAAGTTTTGAATTTGCATAGTTGCATAGGTGGCACCTATGCAAATCTATGTAAATTCAAAACGGATAGATGACGGTTTCCAAACGACGCTTGGCCGAATCAATTTCCCCCTGCGCCAATCGGCTTTGGACAATACCTCTCTCAATCGCAGATAAAGTTTTGTCATAGGTGATTCTATCCACGGGAAACGGCGTGCCATCCTTGCCGCCCACGGCAAATGTATATCTGGCCGGGTCTTCATAGGACGGCTTGGCGCCGTAAACAATTTCGGCCACCAGCGACAGCGCCCGGATGGTTTTCGGGCCGATACCTTCGCCGGACAGCAAAGCGGCAAAGTTATCCGGCGCGGAAAAATGCGCTTTTTCGATTGTCTTTATCAACCGTTTTATATCAAACTTTTCCGCGACCACCGGATGCCAGTGGAATTCCACATTATTCAGCTCCATATCGGTAAATCCGGGCAACCGGCCTTGGCTCCCCAAACTTTTACCGACGGGACTGGAAACCGCCGGCATATTTTTTGAAACTTTTCGCGCCGCGCTTTGAAAATTTTTCAAAAACGCCGCCGGTTCAAGTTTCACCATATCCGAAGAAATTTCTTTATTTTGCTTGCTCTCTTTGGCTGTTAAATTCAAGGGGGTCAACCGCGCGTCGCTGGCGATTCCCGAATGCGGCTCCTCGGTAAAATCATCAACGCCATCGGACAGCCAGTGATACCGCCGCGCTTTCTGAACATCCGCATTCATCCCCTGCTGGATCACAGCCCACTTGCCGGAATTCGTGAACAGCAAATTGTGCGCGTAAATTGAAAATCCGTCTTGAATCAAACTTGAATCAACTTTGGCCGCCATTTTACTGGCATTCACCAGCCCGTTGGTTTTGCTTTCTTCCCAACCAAGGTATTGCCCCCATTTTTGAGTTTCTTCGGGAGTTTTGCGCGACACGCGCTTGCCGCCGCAAATGTAAAATCCCAGATCGGTTTCAATACCCCGCACCGCCTCTTTTAGCGCGCCCATCGTGGTTACGGTCAGCCCCGAAGAATTCCAATCAAACCCCATCACGCACCCCAAAGATTGGAACCACACCGGATCCGACAGCCGCTTTAATAATTCCTCGGGCCCGAATTCTTCGACGATGGCAATCGAAATACCCCGCCCGAGGCGGGTCATTCGCTCAAACAGCCAACGAGGGCAACGCCCCCAATCCAACGGCACTGTGGCCACTCCGGTGCGCATAACCCCACTTTAACCAAAAACCGGCGATTACGCCAGTTTTTGGTTAAAGCAATTTTCATTTTTCAAAATAAATGTCAAAACAAAAACGCAATTATTTTATGAATACCATACTATACATAAATTTTATCGCTAACAAAGCAAAAGAAAAACACCCAAAGGTATGTTTAAAATATTCTCGCCCGGATCAGCATCTCCGTTGCAAACCATTATCCCGAAACTTTTATCAGAACCGTATTCTTCCAAAAAATAGTTTATGCGGCTGTTGTCTTTTCCAAATGCCGCGCCGCTTTTTATTTCCACGGGAATCAATGTCTTGCCGATTCTTAAAATAAAATCAACTTCCCGCTTGCCGTCGGGAGTTCTGAAATAGCAAATATCGGCAATGCCGGCAAACCTTCGCAGAACATTGAACGCCAGCGTCTCGGCCAAACGGCCCTTATTTTCGCCTTTTAAATCCGCCGGCATTTTCGTGATCGCCTCGTATAAAACCGTATCCGCGGCATACAGCTTGGCGTGGGTGCTCCGCAAGCGCACCGGCTTGTTGGCAAATCGCTCCACTTTTCTGATCAATTCCGTCTGCAGAAGCAACGGCAAGGCTTCGGAAAGCGTGGTGCGCGTGGTTTTAATTTTTCCAGCAAGCTCTTCCAGATTGTATTCTTCCCCGGTACGGGCAAACACATAGCGCAAAAATTGATGAAAAATTTCCGGCCGCCGGATTTCCCGGACAAGCCTCAAATCTTCAAGCGTCACTCTTTGCACAAACTGAAGATCGATAAATTGCACTCTTTCGACAAAATCGCTCATCCCCCACAGTTGCGGAAAACCGCCATCCTTGGCATAATCGCCAACCAATTCATTCAGCCTTGCCGTTTTCTTTTCACCCAACCTGCCGGCGACAAATGAAACCAACCCGGCCACGCCGCCTTTATCGGAAATATCAATCTGCAAATCAATAAGTTCCCGCGCGATATCGGCATATTCTCGATGATGAAACCGCAACCATTCCCTGAATGAAAACGGCGGCAAAGAAATATCCATCAAACGGCCCAATAAGCTTTCAAGCGATTTGCGAAAAATCGTATGCGATGCCGAACCGGAAATAATAAAGCGTATTTGATACTTTAAATCCACATAACGCTTGATATATAATTCCCAATGCGGCAATCTTTGCACTTCATCCAAAAAACAATATACGGGTTCTTTGATTTCAGATAATTTTTTTCCAAGCTTGATTTCCCAAAATTGCATTATCTGCTCGAAAGCTTCTCCCTGATTTTCCTGCGGCAATTGCTGAATAAAAGGATCATCAAGAGAAAAGAAAAATATTTTTTCGGGAGATTCTCTTTTTTTGCGAAGCAGATATTCCACAAGCTGGCGCATAATCGTGGTCTTGCCGACGCGCCGCGGTCCGTTTATAAGCAACGCAAGCCCGTGTTTTGCTTCAATATGGTTGACCGCCGAAGAAAATACATCCCGCTTGAATTCGGGATTTTTCAATGCAAAACCCAAGCCGTTCCACCAAGGGTTATAAACGGCGATAGTTCTTTCCGATATGGTTTTATCCAATAAAACGCTATTTTTTGCCTTATTTTTGACCATATTATTTTATGTATAGTATACTATACATAAAATTTAAATACAAATCGCGCTCTATTTATTGGCCAGGGGGAAGAAGACAAAGAAACGGGAACCCATTCTTTCAATGCTTTCCAGCATAATGTCGCCGCCCATTTTGCGCGCCATTTCCCGCGACATCCACAAACCCAATCCGGTGCCGGGAATTCCGGAATTTTCTTGCGTTTTCACACGGTAGAATTGTTCAAACAAATGTGCCTGCCCTTCGGCGGAAATTCCGTATCCCGTGTCCTGAATCGTAATCGCGCACCGCTTTTTGGCAGTTTGCGCCGCCACCGATACCGTCACTTTCCCCGCCGGAGTGTACTTGATGGAATTTTCCACCAAATTGGTGATGATGCGCTTGAAGCATACCGCGTTAACGCTGATCTTGTGCGAAAAATTCGCCGCGTCAAAAACCAATTTCAATCCCTTTTCTTCGGCTTTGGCCGACAAGCCGTCGACGATTTCCTTGATAACCATATCGGGGGCGATAACTTCGGGTTTGAAATCCGTGCGGCCCTGTTCCAAATGCGAGACTTCCAAAATGTCGGCCATCAAGTCGCTTAAATTTTTAACGGAAAGACCCAAACGGTCAACATATTTCTGCTGGTCTTGGTTCAACGCCCCGGCCAAATCTTCTTTGAGCAAATCCGTATAACCGGTGAGCACTGTCACCGGCGCGCGCAATTCATGGGTCGCCATGCGGATGAAATTATCCTTGGCGGTATTTTTCCGCTCCAGCTCCTTTGACAGGCCGACATAGGAAAACAGCCGCGTGTGCTGAAAAATCAAAAACAGGCTCAAAAGGACAATGATCGCCATAAAGAAATAACCCTGATAAATCCCGGCGGTGATCATATCCAGCGTGTGATTGACGGAAATATCGGCGGCGGCAAGCGCGTAGACTTCGCCGTTTTCATCGGCGAAAACTTTGATTATCCGGCGCAGTTTTTCGCCGGCAACCTCAATTTCGGAAACCACATCTTCGTTGGTGTTCACCCAGCTATAAGCAATCAGCGATTCTCCGTTCAGCGACGGCGTAACATCAATCGGCACCCCCACCGCGTCATGATTTTGCGCGGCGATAGATTTATATTCTCGTCCGTCTCTAACGATTACGCGGATATTTTTTAATTTGGTGTCGTTGGCGGCAATTTTATCAATGGAAGTTTGCAGTGCCGCGATATCGGGCGCGTCTTTGGCGGAAAAATCGCGGCTCACGAGAGCCAGCAATACATCGCTCACTGTGTGGTCATGGTTGGCGATTTCATTCGCCGCGGCGCCCTCAAAAGACTTTACCGTGGAAAAAACATACGCGTAGAGCGCCAAGGGAATAAAAATTATCAGTGCCAAAGAAAACAAAATCGCCGGATTGTCGCGAATGAAAACAAAGGCATTTTTGAAAAATTGTTTCATTGGAGGAATAAAAGATCAAGCTTTTTTGCCGCGATTGGCGAAAAATCCAATCGCCGCAAGCGCGGCGGTAACTGCGATAACAACAACGGAAATAATTATGAATTTGAAATTTTCCATTATTTTACTCATTGCCGAAGACACCGACGCTTCTTGCCCGGCAATCACCCTCTCAACTTGATCGCCGGTTTTTTTGAATATATAAACTTCCGACCGTGCCGCAATCCGTCCTTGGCTGTTGACCAAAGTCGCGTAGACCGTGTGCTGTCCGTCATCCAGCGGCTTGTCTAAAGTGTATGTCCATTGGCCGTATTCATCGGTTTTTACCGCTACAATCACCGGCTGGGAATATATGAAAAGTTTGACATAGGAAAGCGGCAAGCCGCGGCCGGAAAGAACAATGGCGACATCTCCGCTTCCCGGCAACTTGACCGCGGCAACTTTATCCACCGTGTAAAGATCGGATTTCACCGGCGTTGTGGCGGACACATCAATATTCGGATCAATAACAATTTCATCGGGCACCAAAGGATCTCGCCCGTTGGCAACCTCGTCGCCATCCAGCAGGCCGTCGCCGTCGGTATCGGGATTCAACAGACTGGTGCCCAGCTCAATTTCCCGGCCATCGGCCAAACCATCGCCGTCGGTATCGCGCAGTAAAATCTTCCGGCTTTCAATGATTCCCTTTTCGCCAAGGATCACCTCTTGCCTCATTTTAATGATTTGAGTTTCCATCAATTGCCTTTCGGCGTCATTCTGCGCGAAACTCAAAATTTCATCAATAAGAGTATCAATATCTTGCGTTGTTTTTTCCATCCCGGCGCGGATCACGGTGATTTCTTTTTCCAAAATTTTGTTTTGCTCCGCAAAATATTGGCGGGCGCGGATTTTATCGCTAAGAATCAACTCCGCCGTGCCAACCGGTAAATTCGCGATCTCGCCGTTGAGGCGGGCTACCTGCGCCGCGCCAATTTCTTTTTGGGCGGTTTTTTCTTCAAAAAGATTGTCCAACCGTTGAAAAATCCTTACCAATTGAGCCAGCTCGGTCATTTTGGCCTCCATATCCGGTTTTTGGAAAGACGGCGCGGCGGCAGTTTGCTCAACGGATGAATATATATTTTTTTCGCTCTCTTCAATGGAAACAACATTTTCGGCCATGATCTTTTCCATTGCTTCTTTTTGCTCTTTGTTCTCCGGCGGCGCGATACTGATAGCGATATAAACATCGGTACTGCGATATATTTTGCTATCGCCCCGATTGATTTGCGCGAAAATATAATAATTGCCGTTGGGCAAAGGATTAACATTCAAGTCAACGGCATATTCCCAAACTCCGGCGGATGTCTGCGTTCCGCGGCCCAAGTAAAGCGGCGCGGCGGTAATCCCCTTGCGAATATAGAACAAGACCGATTGCGCGTTGGCGGTTTTTAATTTCAAATCAACCGCCATCGTTTTCAGAAACGCGGCCAATTCGGCATCAGCCGCGGGCAATATAACAGTCTCCGAAACAGGTTCTCTTTCTCCTTCCAAAGCCGGCGCATCATTGGTTTCATTCGCCACCTGCACCGCCAAAGTCGCGGTCTGCAATGAATAAGGATTGTCAGCGACAGGCGCGGCGCTTGGCGCGTTAGTGTTTTGGCTTGTATAATTGGTAGCTACAATCCGATCATCGTAAGAATCATCATTGTCCTCATTATCATTATTGGAATTATTGTTGGGATTATTATCAGGATTATTATTGGAAATGTCGGCGGAAATTTCCGTATTAGCCGCGGTGCTATTCGAGGCATTCGCCGCGCAATTGTTGCCCGCACAAAGCGCCTCGGGCTGGGTTTGATTGCCCAATTCAACGGTTTCCGGCTGGGTTTGATTGCCCAATTCAATGGTTTCCGGCTGGGTTTGATTGCCCAAAATAATTGTATCGGGCTTGGTCTGATTTCCCAAAATAATCGTATCGGGCTTGGTCTGATTGCCCAAACGCACGGTCTCCGGTTTTTCTTCGTTGCCCAAATATATCGTTTCGGGTTTTTCTTCGTTGCCCAGACGCACGGTCTCCGGCTGGGTTTGATTTCCCAATTTAACGGTTTCGGGTTTTTCTTTGTTGCCCAAAACAATCGTGTCGGGCTTGTTTTTATTTCCCAAATAAACAATGTCCGGTTTTTGGGCAATCTCCACCTCCGGTTGAGTGACATTCCCCTCAATCGGCGCACTATTATTATCAAACGATGCATTCGGAGTTACCGCTTCCGATCGGGTTTGATTACCCTCATTGATCGGCGCTTGCGCCGACAAATCTTCATCGAAAAACACCACTGATTTATTTGATTGGTTATCACTTTTCGCGGCGGGATCAACCGTCAACGCGTCCGCGGCAATTTCCGGATTTGCCTCGGCTGTTTGATTCTCGCTGTTGGTCTCGGTATTGGGCCGGCTGTTGGTTTCGCTGTTGGTTTCAGTGCTGGCGTTGGCGTTGGCATTGGCATCAACATTGGCTTCGGGATTGGTTTCCGCGGTTGCCTCCTTGCTGGCCGCCGCCGCGATATCCGCGGCCAGCCCGCTCACTATCGCGCTGTCGCCGCTTCTCAACGCGCTCACCGCTTCCGCGTATTCCGGAGTGGAAACATCCGGCGGCGCGCTCGAAATTCCCAAATACTCATAAAGCCCCGCGATAAAATCCGCGTCGGAAAGATCCACCCCCGCGTTCTCTTCAATATAAGCCTCAATCGCCGCCTTATATTCCTCCTCCGTCATCGCCACCCCGCCGCCCTCATTGGTAAACTCTCCCCCAATCCCCGACCCAAACCCGGGCAAAAGATCCGTCCTGCCGCTAAGATCCAGGGGGGACCCTCCCCACTGAGCATTAATTGAATTGTCAAATAATTGATTCAAAAACAAAGAAAGAAAAAAACAAAAAGCTAATCTAACAAAAAAATTACACTTAAAAAAACTATTGCTAAAATTACTGCTTTTGAGATTGCCAGACGAAGTTAGTATCATTGGCATAATATTATTGATAATTTTATTATAAACGATTTTAAAATAAAAAAAATGGAGTGTCATCAGACACCCCTTCCCTCAACAACAAGACTCCCAGTTATTTGGCTGAAGAGTGGTTCCTCGGCCCCGATCGCCATTGACATAGATTCGTTTACATCTATGTAAACGATCGTAGCGGAGAAATGCCGCAGTCTTTTCTGAGCATCTGTGTAAGGCATCCCAACTCCTTCCCAGATTGTTGCATTATATCCAGCGACATTCATGGAGATAGGTTCCCTTCCCCACATTTCACCGCTGGAAGCTATAAAATTTTCTACAAATAAGCTCTTTTCCGTTTCAAGAGGGGGCTTTTTCCTGTCAAAACGAGACAAGGATACATACGCTCCCGTCGTTTTGTTTTCGTCCCAAACTTGGATACTGCCAAGTCGGAACGGATATTTAACGCCATTGGCCACCATCACATCAATGCCGGTAGAAACAGCGTATTCATCATGATCAGCCACAAACGAGAACCCCCCAATTTCAGGATCGGAGAACTCCACCTTCCGTTCCTGCGCGCCCCCTACAGAGCACGCTACTATCAGGAGTGCGATGAGCACTCCAACATAATTACTCATCTTCCTTAAACCTCCTAGTAGCGGCTCTCTTTATTTTTTATTAAATTATATAAGAGCGCGTCTACTGGTTTAACTATACACTATTATCCCATTTTGTCAAGCACTTGACACAAAATCAAAGTTATGATACATGATAAGCGGTGAAACCCTATGAGTCGAAGAATGATCGTTGGCGCCGCGATTTTAATTATCGCGGCGGCAGTAAGTATAGTGAGCGCGATGGACTACTCCAGCGCGCTGGGAGATAGCGGCCAACTGGGAATTCCAACTCCCGCTGGTATGCAACTAAGCCATGGGCCATTCGATCCCCGGATGGATATGGGCAACAACATATCTCTTGCCATTCTCCCCGGGGGGAGAATAACAAATTTCCGCGACGTCCAAACCTTGTCGCAGGAAAACTTGGCCAGTATTAAGCCCGTGCCCGAGCGTAAATCGCTCGGGTGAGGGTCAGTCCTTGACTGACCCTTTTTTATTTCCGTTCCCCCTACAAAATCAGAGGGTTAGACCCTCTGGATACCTTTCAAAAATAAAATCTGCAATGCTCGAAGCATTGCAAAAATAAACAACTTCCTGATTGGCAGGTTGCTCAAAAATCAGAGGGTTAGACCCTCTGATTTCTTAAGCGTGGGTTGCAACTTGAACCGCTAAACAACTATCTTAATTTTTTCCGATATGGCTGTCCGCCACATGGAGGTTGCGGTGTCGGTCTGACGCGATTATTAATGCTTCTCTTAAACCGTTCAAATGTCAGAGAAGTAACATTTCTGTATCGCGGACCTACTCGGTTAACGCCTTAGTAAACAAGTAAGAGCAATGATATTCGTCTTGCTCTTCTTTTTTTATTTTACCGCAGCCTCACTTATTTCAAATGAATTTTCACGAGAGTCTAAATTTACCCGCACACCAATTGGCAAAGTCATAATAGGATCAGTATGGCCTATATCAACATTGTACAAAACGGGAAAATCAAAATCTTTTGTGAAAAATTTAATAATTTCAGCTAATTTTTGAAACTCTTCGTTATTGTATCCTTTTGGTCTTCCAACAACCATACCGGCGATAGCATCAAATACGCCTGAAAGCATAAAATCTGTAAGAAAAGATTCCACTCTTGCCAACGGCTCTCCTTTTTCGTAGCTATAACTACTTTCGGGAAGTTCCCAAAAAAATATTTTCTTCTTGAACGATGGCCAAAATTTTGTCCCCCGAAGATGCATCATAGAAGTAATGCAACCCCCTATTGTCTTTCCGCTTGCATGCCCAGGTTTAATCCAAATAAAGCCTTCATTATTTTTCATTATTCTTGGCCTTTCTCTGTCTTTTTTTAAAAACCAATCAGGGGATTCGTCGGTCCATTCAGAAGATGATTTAACTTGGCCTATCGGTTCAACTTGCATCAACGCCTTTTTGAAGTATTCTTGAGTATAATCAAAAACCCCAAAACTATCGCCAAATTGAGTTAGGAGCGCGGGCCCATAAAAAGTTACCATATTACATTGTGTATGTAAGGCAAAATGTAAAACAGTTATGTCGGAAAATCCAATAAATATTTTTGGATACAACTCAATCATTTTGTAATCCAAAAAATTGATTATCTGGTTAGAATGAAACCCGCCGATTGTCGACATAATTGCCTTTACTTCCATATCGGCGAACATTTCGTTAATGTCGTCTGCTCTTTCCTTTGCAGAGCCTGCGGTATAGTCGGTTACTTTAAGAGCATTTTTTGCTATCTTAATCTTAAATCCCATTTTTTCCAGGGATTCACAGCCAATCGCAAACCTATGAGGCACCAAACCAGCCATTGGCGAAGATGGACTTACCAATCCTATTGTATCTCCTTTTTTTAAAATCTTTGGTTTTATCATAAAAAAATTGGTATTAAAATAATTTTTTTAATTGTATCACAAAAACAAGATTGCCACACCAAAACAAAAATTGCGCTATCACAATTCAACACCCTGGAAACTCTGATTTGGCAAAATTGTCAGTCAGGATTTTTTTCCGAGAATGACCCGCGGACAGGTGTTTCAGATTCTCGTTAAAAATCAGAGGGTTAGACCCTCTGAACCTGAGCCGTCGCGGAACTTTCGGCCGCCGCTTTTACCGTTTTGAATTATTCTCCGATCAAATAAAACATGCTCAACCAAATACTATATTGATTGAGCACAAGCGCGTTACGCGCGATTCTTACTGCACCTCGGTTCGCCCGGGGTCAAAGTCATAGACTGGCTGGCCTAGTTTCGAGACTTCTTCCAATTCTCTTTCATCCGCTTCTTTTTCAATTAAAACTGCAGCGGATCTCCCATCGCCGAAAGCATCGCTTTCCAAAGCCTCTTTCAAGACTTTAAGAAAAGCGCTTTCTCCGTACCATGGAAGAGGCTTGATCGAGATCAATCCATTCAAACAAGCAACAAAGGCACACTCTTCGTGCTGAATTCAAAGGGGTCCGACCCTTTCAGAGGATTAGACCCTCTGAATCCCTTCCAAAAATAAAATTGCAATGCTTAAAGCATTGCAAGTATTGCAAAAATAAAGTCCGGGGTCGCAGTTAGTCAATACTCCAGAAATTTAAACGACATCACGGTTAATCAATTCTTTAAAAATCCCCCGCCAAGCCCGAACACCTCAAAAAGCGTTTTTTGTTTTACCCTCTATCAAAAAAAGAAGCAAGGCTGATCCCTTGCTCTGCTTGCCAAACCAAGTTCATTCAATCGTGGTTATGACCTGCTCTCTTCCTT
>DIFW01000028.1 GCA_002419295.1 Patescibacteria group bacterium UBA5738 | reverse complement strand
CATTACTATTATTAAATGACATATCTTAACCCCTTTATGTCCTATCATTAAAAAATTGGGGCATCCCGCAAAGAGATGCCTAAAAAAGAAAGAACACTATCGCGGATTCACTAGCCAGAATTCCGCGCCTACTCTGGTGAAGAGTAGGTTGTATTTGACCCCCTGTAGGTCAATTATTATGACCCACTGGGTGTCTAGTATCTGGTTATCTGCGATAACGGTAGGGCCGGATCCGGCCACCGCAACCGCAAAGGTTTGCCCTTGCCGGTTGGCGCAAGCGGTCGCGGCAATCGCCCGCGCCTTCAGATCATCCATGGTCATTGCAGAATCCGCGACTGACTGGATGACCGCGGGCGGTTCAAATGCCACTCGATTCTCCCCATAACTCGTGGGAATATCATCAGCCACTTGGCCGAACACAGCGGTGAATGCACTTTCAAAAAGCGTATTCACAAGTCCGGCCTCGTAGTTTAGCTGGATTCCGTTGGCCCCCAGCCCATTTCTCTGCTGTGCGGCTGGTGCTATCTGCACCGGCATATTTGGCATTGAAGGCATTGCCTTTGCTTGCCAATTACCGCACCCAGGTTGGGTACAAAACTGCTGTGTTTGCACCGAGAGGTACTCGGTAGCCGTATAATGGCTACCACCCAACTGAACAGGTTGGGCACTGACAATGCCGCTCGCGCTAATTGCGAGCAAAAACAAAACGAAAATCGTTCTTATTCTCATTCTATATCACCTCAAAAGAACTGCTTGTTCCAGATAAGCATATTTTTGGGTTTTTGTCAAGCCCGAGGGCGGGGTATGGACACAATAACGCAAAACCCCGTTAGGGGTTTTATAATTCGGCTTCCACCGCGATGCGCTTTACGCTTTTGCCCGGGGGCCAGCAACTAATGATCATCAGGGAATTGCCTTCCACCGTCGGCGCGGGTACGCCGTCTTTGGGATTCACGATTTGGGACCCGGCCACTTTGTAATAACGAGTGATGCTGTCATAAGTCGCCACCACCATATCGCCCTTTTCCAGCTCGTTGATTTTGGAAAAAACCCATTCGTATTTGATTTTCGGCCAGCCTGCGGGAGCGCTGTGTCCCAAAATGACGGTTTGTCCGCTCTCGCCAAACGGTACGGACCCGGGATAAAGCACCACGCCGAAGTCCAGCAACCCATTGATAACCTCTTCGTCATAAGTTTCGGCGGTAATAATGGGAGCGGTGATGTTGATCTTTGGAATTGTGAGTATGTCGCGCCGCGGTTTTTTTCCCGCCGCGTTCGCCGCGGCGCCGGAACCGGCGGATTTAATACTCGCGCGATCATCAATTTGAGGCGTGCCGGAAATCAGCGCCGGATTTTTGGTTACCAAAACATATGGCCGCGGAAAATATTGGGGGAAAGCGTCCGCCAGAATTTGCCGCCAAACATTGCCATTGGCAATCCAGGAAATGTTGCCCCAAAACAAACCGATTGCCGCCAATATCAAGAGCAGTAAAATTAACGGGAAAAACCGCTTCGCGCCGCGGCTCCCCCATCTTTTTCTTTTTTGTTTCTTCTCGTCCTTGATCATAGCTAAATGCCGAAGCTTCTGGGAATCAGCGCCGAGATCAATCCCTGATCCAACAGCGCGAAGACAATCATTACCGCCGTGAATCCCGCGGCTTTTGCCAAAAGATCGCTGTGCGCCAGATCGGCCTTGAGGAAAAAATTAACCGCCAACAGCAAAATCACTCCGGCAAGGGACAAGTATATCAGCCATTGCGCCAGCGGGTAGAATTTGTTGGCGAAAAATGCCGCGATTTTAAATCCCGGCGCGCTTTCATCCGCCGCTACGGTTGCCGCTCCCATAACATTTTGTCGCGCTTCCGCTTCCGGCGCCGCCGCGGTTTGCGGCAAAATATCCGCGGATTTTATTTCCGTTGCCGCCGCCGTTTTGTTTAACGCGGATCTGGTGCCAAACATTTGCACCACAATGGTGGCCGGATTGCCCTGAAAATTGGCTTTTAGCACCGCAATGCCGATTTCCCGGTACTTCTCATTAATGATATTGGCCTTGTGGCTGGGCGACGCGGTCCATGCGTCTTGCACTTCTTTGGAATCGACAAATCCGATGGCCAAGTTCTCGCCGGCATAACGATAGTTATACCCGGCAAGAGAAAACCAATGCCAAGGATTAACGCCCGATGGACTCACATGATTGAAGTATCCGTTTTGCGCCATATCCAGCGCCTTCATATGGGCGGCTTGGCTTAAAACCGGATTTTCGGTGAGCGCCGGCAAGCTGTTTTTGGCGCGCTCGTAGTTCGTCAAATCAATCAGCGCGGTTTTTGTGACATCGGCATAGAACGAATTTCCGGTGAACGAATAAAGAAAAACCGCAAAACTCACTTTCAGAAACGCGATACCGATCAAAAAAAATATCAAAAAATTACCCGAAAAAATCTTGGCGCGATAATCGTTTTCTTCGCGAGGCAAAAGAAACGATTTGGCTTTATCTTTAAGATATTCAATCTCCATAGTTGTGTTGCTTAATTTTGCGATTTCGGCGCTTGTCTTGATTATACCTTTTTGGCCCGCAAAAACAACAAAAACGCGGTCTGCCCCGCGCTTTTATTATTGGATGCCATACAGGCATTGGCATTATCCCGCGTTAAAAAGTGAAAAGCTTCTTCAAAAAATCGGCGGCGGATTCCCAAAAACCGCGCGGCTTTTCTTGATTGGTTTGCGTTTTTTCTCCGGACGGAGAAATTGTGATTGTTTTCGAGTTGCTTGAATCTTCCCCGTTTTTATCTTCCACACCCTCCAAAACTTCCGCCGCCGGGGCGGTTGGCGATGTTTTTGTTTCGGTCGATATTTGCATTTCTTGCGTTAATTCATCAATTTTTTGCTTGATATCGGCAACCTGCGCCTCAATCTTTTCTCTTGTTTGCGCGGCAGGAGCGGCGGCAATGGACGCGGCGGCCGAAGTTTGCGGCGCGGTTGCGGCAATCGACTGCCGGAGAATCGGCGCGCCCGAAGCGATTTGCGCGGCGAGTATCGCGGTCTTGCGCTCAACCTCTTTTAATGTCACAAAAATCGCCACTTCAATTTTAAGACGCTCGGTTTCTCTGGCAACACGCCTTATCTCGCCTTCAATGTAATCCAATTTTTCTTGGGTTAATTCGGCGGCCGGCGCCGGCGCGGACACGGAGGTTTGTTTATTTTTCAACTCCGCGGAAAGCTGATCAATCTTTTGGCGAACCAACTCAATCTGCGCCGATATCGCGTCAAAATTTGCAGTTTGAGATGAGGCACCGTCGGCGGAAACATTTCCACCTAACAGTAAACCGATCGCCGCAAGCAAAGCGAACGAAACAATCTTTATTTTATTTTGCATTTGTTCTTTTATTGTCTTTAATTATTGGCGTTGCGCTTGGCATTACTTTTTCGACCTTGCGCGCCGGCGCGGCGACAGAAAAAATCCCTCCGCGCGGCGTTTAATGGATGATAGCAGATTTTGTCCTATCTTGGCAACCCCCGCCGACATCAAACAGACGGATAATATTCCGGCAGGTAAATAAAAAAACCGTGATGATGCCCGGTTAGGGAGGAAAAATTAACCGGGCATCATCACGACCTTCTTGCGTCCTACGGACATTCTGCCTTATTTTCTACAAAATATGCCAATTCTATTTTTTTGTCAAATTAAAAACCGGTGCAAAAATAATTTTGCACCGATGGCAAAATTCAAGAAGAAACTTTACTTTAAAATAAACGAAGTACGCACCACGCCGGTAATCTTTTTTTCGCGCGAAGCGGTGTCGTAAATCCCATAATCCGAAACTTCCACCGAATTTTTCGCGGTTACTTGGAACACGCCTTGGCTGGCGGATTGCAAAATATCAATTTTCCTGCCTGTGCTTTCGGCAATCCTTTGCGCGCGCGCTTGAGCATCTTTGGTGGCTTCGGAAAGCAGATCAAGCCGCAGTTCGGCCAGCTTTGAATAATAATATTCCATGTTTTGGGTGGTGAAAATTATCCCCTGCCCCATAAATTTGTCCGCGGCGGTTTGCGCCAGTTCGGTGATCTCCTCCACCCGGCTTGATTCCACGATTATCACTTGCTGGATGTTGTAGCCCACGGTTCGGCTGGCGCCGCACGACTGATTGCCATAACGGTCATAGAACGCTCCATTTTGGCTTTCGCAAACCGGATTGACGGTGGCCGGACTGACGGTGATTTCGTTTTCTTGGATTCCAAGATCGCCAAAATGTTTTTTGATTGTTTGAATATCGTTTTTAATTTGTTCACTGCCTTGCGCCATTTTATCGGCATCAACGCTTCGCGAAATGGAACTTTGCCATTTAACGGTATCCGACGCGACAATTTTTTCCGCGGAACCGGTAACCGACAAAACATTCGACAATCGGCGGGCGCGCAAAAAGCTGTCGGCGCCGACAACGGTGGCGATAATAATACTGGCGCCAATAATGGCCGCGGAAAAAGCGGTTTGATTTTTGATTTCCATATTTTTTAATTTAGAGCAAACGGTTTATTCCATTTTAAACGCCCCCTATCGGTTGTCAATATGCTTGGCGATGTTGGCCAAATGCTGGTCATAGGTTTGAGCAAAAATGGTGGCGCCGTCGCCGTCGGAAAGATAATACCAATAAGAAGTTTCTATCGGCTCAATGGCGGCCTCAAGGGATTCCGCGCCCGGATTACAAATCGGGCCGGCGGGCAATCCCGTATATTTGTATGTGTTGTAGGGTGAATCCAATTCTTTGTTAAAGACGCTACTGCCGGTTTTATAATAGAGCAATGTGGCATCGGCTTGCAATGGCATTTTGGCGGCCAGCCGTTTCCATAAGATTCCGGCAACAACCTTTTTGTCTTCCAAAGTTTTAACCTCTTTTTCCAGAATTGACGCCATAATCACAATATCGCGAACCGTTTTGTTTTGTCCGAGGATTTTTTCGCGCGCATCCAAAGATAATTTTTTATCAAAATTTTCAAGCGCGGCGAAAATCAAATCATTGATTTGGGGATGTTCGGGCAATTGATAGGTGTCGGGAAACAGATAGCCTTCCAAATCCGCGCTCGAAGGCATCTCGCGCAAAAAATCAAATTCTTCTTTCGCGGCGGCGATATCCACTGCGGCAAAATCGACTGATTTCAAGACTTTTTTAATGTGTGGATCGTTTTGAATGTCTTGCAGAGTCCATCCGGGGATAATGGTTGCGGTTGGGAGAACCGTGCGGGCATTGGCCATCTTGCCGATAATTTGCGCGTCATCCAGCCCTTTCAAATCATATTCGCCCGATTTTAAATTTCGAAGATTGCCGCTTTTAGCCAGTTCCAATAAAAAAAAGAGTTTGCTTTTTATGTATCCTTCGGCTTTCAGGTCATTGATTATTTGCAAAGCGTTCTGCCCCCGCAGAATCGTGATGGTTTCTTGGGGCTGGCGGGATTTTCCTTCAAACTCAAAAATCAATGCCATTAGCATTGCCGTCAATAAAACAAATCCGGCGATAGCTGAAATTTTTTTAAACATTTTTCGCTTTTTCAATGTATTGGCAATGTTCGCAATCGTTCTCCGGGCGCGGCGGCATATCGGATTCAAGGCAATCTTTCATTTTCGCCAAAGTCGGTTCAACCCACCGGTCGCTGCCTTCATACGGCACGATTGTCACTTCAAATTCCAGTTTTCCATCAAACGCTTCTCTGTCTTTTGACGCGTTGGCGAAGACGAAATAAGCAATGTCGTTCACCTTAAACCCTCGCGCGCGAAACAGCCATTGGTAGAATTCGGCTTGAATTTTGTACCACCGCTTCCATTGGTCATCCAGCGTAATCTCCTTGACCGTGCTGGTGGCTTTGTAATCGACAATATGATATTCCCCCGCCGGATTTATCCACAGATCGTCAATCGCGCCAAAAAGCTCGAAATTCGTCGCCGGATGAAACACTCTGATTCCCTTGAAATTCTCGCGCCAAATTTCCAACTCGTTATGCCGCGCCGGCACCGCGTCAATGCCATAAGCGGCCATTAGCGGATGCGCCCCTCCGTTGGCGCGCCGAATGTCGAATTCTTTCTTGAGCAAGCAATCCACGGCGCTATTGAGCGTGAATGCCGGCATTGACGGAGTTTTAATCCCCAGCCGCGCGTCTAAATAAAAACAGCGCGGACATTTCAGAAACATATCCACTTTGGAGCGGCTTAGCGCGAACGGCGCTTTCTGTCCCGGCTCATAGGGCTTGCGCCTCCAGCTTGAAATCCCGGTTTTTTCCGCGGCGGAGGCTTTCTTTACGAATAAATTCCCCTGTTTTTTCATTTCTTCGGACATATCGCTTTGTTTTGCTTTAAGGCATATATCCCTTTTCGTCCGGAATATCATGGAGTCTTGGCGCAAAGCGGCTATTGTTCGCTTTGTTCGTTTTGTTTGTCTTTTTCTTTCAAGTAAACGCGAGTGAAGCGCACATCAACATACTCCAAATTCGGCCGTTTTTCTTTGAAAGATCCTTCGGATAACACCGCGAAAAGCTTGGTCATCTGATTTTCAACATCCTTGCGGGGATTGAAATAAATATACCACCCTTCTTTTGTTCGCAGATTGACTCTTTCGGGACTGGCAACAATCGCTTCGGCAAGGCCGATATCACTGCCGGCGCGCATTTCGCTTGCCGCCCGCAAAATGCCAATCAATATTTCTTTTTCTATCGCGGATTCTCCGATTAGGACCGGCACGGCATTGACAGCGGTAATTTTAATCAGATCATCATCGGCGGCGCGCTCCTCAAAGGCGATTCCCGTTTCATCCAAAGAATAGAACTTGTCGCCGGAAAAAAACGCGGCGGCGGCGCGGCGCTCTCGCACCGACGCAATGATTTTTGAAGGAAATTCCCTTTCAATTTTAATGTCTTGCGCCTGCGGCAGACGCGCCAACAACTCTTTTTTCACTTGATCAAGGTTGAAAAGCAAAATACTTTTTGAATCAAATAATCCGATTTTTTTGTTTAACTCTTTTTCGATGATGCCGACAAACTCTTTTTCTTCGATCTTTTCCGCCCCCGCGATTTCTATCTCTTTGACTTCGAATACCGGGGAAAAACAAACCAGCCACACTGTCGCCGCTCCCGAAACCGAGAGAAAAAGAGAGCGCCAAAAAACCGGTTTGGTCCAAAAAGGTTTTTTTCTCTTTGCTCGATGCGGTTTTTTGTAATTACAGCGGACCATCAATAAAAATTAAAATTTAAAAAATGAAAATGAAAAATTAAAAATTACAAACCATTGGCGACATTCAAAGTTTAAAGCCTTCTTTTTAACTTTCGGACGGTTTCAAATATATAGGTGGGCCAATATCTCCACGAAAGCGGTAAATCCATGGTTTTTACATATTCGTATTTTTGGCCGCCAAAACCCATCTTAAACAGCGTTGGCCCCGCCCAAGGATGTTTCGGGAAGGCTTTTGGATCGGTATAGCCCCAAAAATCATATATCGCGCATCCGCGCGCCTTGGCTTCTTTGATTGCTTCCCACTGCAAAAGATAAGGTATGGAATATTTTGAATATTCTCCCCGCGACGCCGCCTGATGATAAAAACCGATTCCCGACCAAAATATCACCAATGCCGCCGCCGCCGTCTCTCCTTTGTAGCGGCCGATAAACCACATCGCTTGCCCGTTGCCGGCGAAAGCGCCAAACTCCCTTCGGATATAACCCTCTTTGAACGCCACGAATCTCTGCCGCTTGGCCACCGCTTCATTCAATTGCGAATAAATTTTTATCTTTTCCGGATCATCGCTTTTCTCGATCGCCACTTCCGGATTCTTTTGAACCTGCCGGATTAAATACCTTGTCGTTTTGCGCATCGCCTTCATCAAATCCTCCTCGGAAGGCGTAATATCCAGTTTCCATGTCGCTTCATAGGCATTGGCATGCATGGGAGCATCCAAAAATTTGAGACTCGAAATGGATAAACCGCCGATTATTTTTTTATTTTCATCGTTTCTTTCCAGCAACGGCGCCCACCGGATAAACGACGCCCCCTCTTTCCTGCCCCATTTTACCAACTCAAAAAATAATTCCTCAAGAATTTTTTGTTTTTCGTCTAAGCCAGCATCGATTATGTTTGGACCATGTTGGATTAAAATATGCGTGCCTCGTCTCGCTTTCATTTTAACCGCTAAAAGCATAGCAATCAACCTTGAGTTTTCCACCATCCCCAGCCTCTTTATCTTGTTTCCCTGTTCAAGCCAAAATTCCCCCCATGCCCAGGAGCTCAAAAAACTTTTTTGCTCGCATTTGACCAAAAATCCTTCCCAGTCATTTTTATCGTTTATTTCTATGATCATCGTTTGTTGTTTAAACCCGCTTCTAATTGCGTTCAATTAATACAATCATCAAATAATATTGGCCTTTGCTTAAGATAAAAATTGCCCGCCGCAGTCGCACTATAAAAACCACACCCATTATCGCAACCGGGCTCGATCTTATTGATATTTTCCAAAGTCGCGTAGTAGCAAAAAGCATCCGGTCTTTGAACATTATCGATACCAAAATATGGAGTCGCACTTCCCATCGGATCAGAAGGAGTTGTGGTTAAATAATTGCCAATCGTTGAAGGGTAATTATTCTCCGCACCGCCACAATCACCGGAAGCCGCATTACAAGTAAAATACCGGCCATTTTCGTTAAAAAACATTTCTTGCGCCAAAGCCAACTGCCTCATATCCGATAGCCGTCTTGCGTCTCGCGGCTTCGACCGGCCGCCGCCAACACCCAGAAAAGGCGATAAAAAAACAAAAAAAATAAGGAACAGCAGAAAAGTTCCGAACAAAGCCAAAAACAGATTATTTCGGGCTGTCTTTTGGTCTTTTATAGCAAACGACTCGTAAGAAATAACGAATTTTACAAATATGTCGATAGTCGCCAGCAAAACAACCGAACCGATCAAAACCATTACGGACCAACAAGCAAAAACAAACTCAATTAAATCTAAAATTGACAAAAACAAACACGCAAAAATAATAAACGCAAAGACATTCAATATTTTTTTGGCCGTTTGATTTAATTTATCTTCAAAGCGCATTAGCCGGTCAATTTTTTTTCGGACGGTCATAGTTTATTTAAATTAAGCATAAATTCAGCGATTATTTTTACCTGATATTCGGTTATATTTATATGGGTAGGCAGATTGATCATTTTGCCGGCAAAATTTTCCGCGTTGGGGCAGGTTCCTTTTTTATAACCGACAGTTTCCGGTTTGGTATCGAACGGATCCACCGGCGTGCGGTACCAATCGCCGATCAGCAAATTTTTTTTCCATGACTTTCTTATTATTTCGGCCGCGGCGGCGTGTCGGACGGCAAAGCGCAAATAAACCGCTTTTCGGTCGTTCAATTTTGGCGGTAAAACAAAATCGCCGTTCTTTAATTCATTATAATACAATTTGGCCAATTCGCGGCGATGCGCGTTGAATTTTTCCAACTTTTTTAACTGGTTTAACGCCAAAATTGCCAATTCGCCGGGTAATCGCTTGGGGAAATAATCCGGCGGCAAGCCCCGCTTTTCCTTCCAGTGGATCGCTTTTGACAAAATGTGCGACCATTGGAATAAAACAAGCAGATACCGCCCCAAAATTGAATATGCCGGCAAAATTATTTTTTCCATCAAAATCGGATGCAATAATTGCTGGTTTGTCCATGCGCGGGAAGGATTGCCGATCTTTTCTTGAAACGCCGCGATCTTTCGCGCCAGTTCGTCATCATCCGTCACAGCCATGCCGCCGTAAACGCAAGAAATCATTTTATCGCGGCCAAAAGAAAAAAACGCGGCCTTGCCGAATGTTCCGACTTTGCCGCCTTTATATTCCGCGCCCAACGAATGCGCGCAATCTTCTATGAGAATTAAATTATTCTCATCGCAAATTTTTTTGATTTCGTCCATATCCGCGGGCAAGCCGAAAGTGTGTTGCACCATCACCGCCCGGGATTTTTTTGTGATTTTTTTCCTCAAATCCGCGGCGGACAAATTGTAATTTTGGTCGCAATCAACAAAAACCGGTTCATACCCGGCCCACCGGATCGGATTGACCGCCGCGTTGCATGTAAACGCTTGCAGCATTACTTCTGATCCCTGCTTCATCTCCAACGCCGCCAAAATTGCCATCAAGCTCGACCGCCCGCTGTTAAACGCATAAATGTGTTTTACTTCCAGATATCGGGCAAATTCTTGCTCCAAATTCTGTTGAGGTTTGACCTCAACAAAATTATTTTTCTTGCCGAATAGCAATGAAAAAGCCAATTTTACATCATCGGTTTGGACATTGGGAGAAAGCGAGATTGATATCGGCCGCCACGGATTTTCCATAATTGTTCATTCTAACCCCTAAACGAAAGACGATCAAATCACAAGCCTAAAACAAAGAAATAATATTTTCCGGCAGGCGGCCTTCGAGCAAAACAATATTTCCGGCAGAGAAGCAGGTTTTTAGAAGCTCGCTGATTTTTTTTGGATTATCGCAGAAGATAATGTTTTCGGGCGGCATGCCGGCGGTCATCGCGCCGTTTTTTATTTCGCCGAATCGGTCTTTGGTAGCAATAATTGCCAAATCGCAAACCTCGCCGATCTTTTTGCCGATTTGGCGATGGACTTCTTTGGAGGATTTGCCCAGTTCAATCAAGCACGGCATAATGATCGCTTTTTTCGCAGGCCAAAGATTTAAATAATCCAAATGCGCCATTACGCCATCGGGATTCGCCGAATAAGTCGAATTAATAATCGTTAAGTTCGCATAGGTGCCACCTATGTAAGTTTGCATAGGTGACACCTTGGTAGATTTTATTTTGATGTTGAAGGGGGCGAAGTCGGTTTGGTTGATGGTTTGAGCAATACCCGACAATTTCATTCCGGCGGCAATCGCGCCGGCGATTGACAATATTATCGTGTCGGCCATCCACGCGCCTTTCGCGTTGGTGTTTATCGCGATTTTTTGATTTTGATAATTGAAAGTGAATGATAAGTTCTCCGCGTTTGCTTTAATGTCGGACGCGAAAATATCTTTGCCGGCAAAAATTATTTTTTGAGCGGAAATTTGATCTTTTTTCGCGTCAAAACCGTCGCGGACAAGCGGACTGTTGAAATTTAAAATTGCGACACCGTCTTTGGGCAAACTTCGCGGCAACTCAAATTTGCCGTCGATTATTTTTTGCTGGCCGCCGAAAACTCCCGAATGCTGTTGGTTGATGCCGGCCAATATCCCGATTTTGGGTTTGACGATGCGGGCGGTCTGCGTGATTTTTCCCTTGTGCACCGCGCCGATCTCGCAAACGAAAATCTGATGCTCGGGTTTTAGATTATTAATTATGGTAAGTGCGACCCCCATTTCCGTGTTTTGATTGGCTTGGGTTTTCAAAACTTTATATTCTTGCGACAAAACGCTCGTCAGCAATTCTTTGACTCCGCTTTTACCATAACTGCCGGTGATGCCGATTACTAATAATTCCGGTCTGCTTTTGATTATTTCTCGCGCTTGGTTCAAGATTTTGTTTTTGCGCCAAATCGTGAGCGGTTGCAATCCCAAAACAATCAAGGAAACTATAAATGGCATCAAAATATCAACCGCCAGAAGGCAAAACGCCGCGATCGCGAAATGAATCAGGCTCATTTCGCCTAAAAATAGTCCGAAAATCACGAAACCCGACCCAAAGACGGCAAAATGCGCCGCGCCGATCAGAAACACTGTTTTTTGTGTGAGCTCCGGGTGAATCAAATTGCGCCGCAAGATGCCCCAAAGCCCCCGCAGTCCCGGCAAAAAAAACACCGCGCCTGCCAGCAGAATGAAAAGTCCGACTTTTTGCGTCCAAAAATAATAAACCGCGCCAAAAGCCAAAACCGCGGCTTTCGCCAAAAACAGAGGGTTTAAAAACAGCCGCTTGCCTTTTTGCGTTTCAAAATGCGCCAAAAACCGCCCCAAATGATATTCCTTCAATTGCCACAAATAAAGCCAGAACAAAATCTGCCGGTGCGCGGCCAGCATCCAAAAAGCGAACACTCCCAAATAATAGAAAAGGAAAGGATAGGCCCAGAGTTGCATAAAGTTAAATGTCAAAATTTCCAATTACCAATTTCCAATAAATGCTAAAGTTTTAAAATGTCAAAATTTTAAAATTCTTAATTTGGACATTTTTAAATTTATTGATCATTGGAAATTGGTCATTTCAAGAATTGAAAAATGATATTTTTCAATTCTTGAGTGTGGGTGCGGTGAAGTTTGTGTCCGGCCTCGGAAATAATTTCCAAGCGCGATCCGGCAATTGCGCGATTTATTTCATGGGCATCTTCAACGGGAGTTTCGTTGTCTTTATTGCCCCAAACGATCAATGTGGGCGTTTTAACTTGGTGCGCATACGGCAATGCGTCATATTTGGAAACATTTTGGAAGATTCCGGCCATTACGCCTTGCGCCAAGGCATAGTCTTTCGCTCCGCCAATGCGATAAACGATTTTGCGCAACACCGGATATATTCCAAATGGAATATATTTTTTATCAATCTTTCCTTTTGACAAAAACCGTGCGATTTTCTGGCGCCGCCCCAATCTTTCGCGCCTGATGACCGCGGCGGCGCACAAAACCAATTTGTCAACTTTGTTTGGAAAAATCGCGGCAAATTTCACGGACACCTGTCCGCCAAACGAATGCCCCATCAAAATAAATTTATCCAGCTTCAACATATCGGCAAAATGTTTTACCCATTCAACATAATCATCAACATTCCACGCGCGCGCCGGCGCCTCGCTTTTGCCAAACCCGGGCATATCCGGCACGATCACCTGAAAGCCGTCTTGCGCCAGCAATACCGCGGCCTCCACCCACGAATCCGACCCGACCCCCCAGCCGTGCAGCACCAAAACCGCCGGCCCATTGTTGCCGCCGAAATTTTTATAATTTATTGATAATTGATCAATAATAATTTTTTTCTCCTCCATTTGACAAAATTATAATAATGTATTATTCTGCGTTCAGAACGGAGGTGTTCTTTTGCAACGAATAATAAAGGTTCTTGAGTTTATCTTGGCAGGAGTGCTCGTATGGACAGTGATAATTGGTATGATCTCTTTAGTAATATTCTTTGTTGATGTCGGAGTCGCCATGTTCGCTTCTTCGGGAATTACCGACCCCATCTTGATATGGACATATATCATTGCGGCAGTAGTGGTGGCAGCGGCTACAGGATGGATAGCATTAAAGATTAAGAGTGTTTTTCCAACTGACGAGTGAGGAATGATATCTGTCCGGTTCAAAAGGTTTCAAGCGGGTAATCTCAATGTTGAGATTTTCTTTTTTTATATATTCGGGCAAGCCGGCGGTAAAGGAATTTTGATCATAGCCCAAGGCGATGATATCGGGGTTGATTTTTTTTATGATCGCGTAGGGATCGTCCAAGTTGCCCAAAAGCGCTTCATCAACAATTTCGCAATTTTCAACATCGGCCAATCTTTCGTTTTCGTTTTTGCGCGGCAAATGACCTTTGACATTTTGCACCGTGACGTCCCGCGCCACCACGGCGATCAAACGATCACCCAGCTTTTTCGCCTGCTCAAAAAAGTTGATATGGCCCGGATGCAGGCCGTCAAAAGTGCCAAAAACCAGAATCCTATTCATAATTAATGTCATAATTTCCAATTTCCAATGTCAAAATAAATGTCAAAATTTAAAAATTTTAGAATTATGACATTTATTGCCCGCCGAAGGCGGGTGCGCCTCGGGCGCAGAAATTGGAAATTGGAAATTTTGAAATTGCGGCTATTTCTTCGCGGTGATTTTGGTCATTCCTCCCAAATAGGGTTGCAAGACTTTGGGAATGGCGACCGATCCGTCTTTTTGCTGGTAATTTTCCAGAATGGCAATCAAAAGGCGCGGGCTGGCGACAACCGTGTTGTTGAGCATATGCGGATATTGGATATTGCCGTCCTTGTCCCGATAGCGCGTGCTCAAACGCCGCGCCTGCCAATCGGTGAGGTTGGAGTCGCTGTGGGTTTCGCCATA
>DIFW01000026.1 GCA_002419295.1 Patescibacteria group bacterium UBA5738 | reverse complement strand
TGACGCCAAACTCGCCTGGCCGGCGGCGGCGGAAACGAAATTATTTAAAGTATCGCCCAAAACGCCGGGAAATTCCAGCGTTTTCCCCGCGGCGGTTTTCATGCCGGTGGCGGCATTTTTGGCCAAACGCCAAACATCGGAAAAAGCTTCACCAACGCCAAAAAGCGCCGGCGGCGCGTCTTCCAAAAAATTTTGATCAATTTTATCGAGAGAAAAATCCGTTGCCGCAACAAAAACCGGCGGGATTAACCCGAGCGGAAGCAGTATAAGCAACAGAAATAATGCTCTCAAAATCCGCAATTTTTGGTGCTCTTTCCAACACATCGATAAAGCATAATTTATATCTTCACAATAACACAAACGAAGCGGTTGCGACAAGAAGCAAATACCGCGGGTTTCGAAGGTCTAACCTTCGCATAAAATTTTTATAAAGGGTCCGACCCTTTAAAAAGGGTCGGACCCTTTCAAGAAACGGGGATTAGACCTTGAAATGCAAAAACGCGCATCCCTGCAAGCAGTTGCGGCGCAATCATCTCAACGGAACGCCGGTGAGAATTTGGTAGAGAAACGCGATAATCGGCCAAATAACGGGCATAAAGAAAAATATAAATACCAGCAAAAAAATAAATCCGTATTTCTGCAAAAATATTTTAAAATCCGTTTGCGACGGCGGCAAAAACGCGAACAAAATATGCGAGCCGTCCAGCGGCGGAATCGGAATCAGATTAAAAACCGCCAGCACCAAATTAATGATTACCACCGATTGCGCCAGCGCATAGAAATTGGCGGCCGCCGGACCGGAAATTTCCGGCCAAAAACGCAAGATCAATCCAAAAACCAACGCCAGGGCTAAATTGGCGGCGGCTCCCGCAACGGCAACTTTGGCGTCGCCCCATCTTTTGTCGCGGAAATTGAGCGGATTGACCGGCACGGGTTTGGCCCAGCCGAAAAGTATCGGCGCGTTGGCCATTATCAGAAACGCCGGCAAAAACACCGACCCCACCCAATCCAAATGCTTCAGCGGATTCAGCGTCAAACGGCCGGCATATTTGGCGGTGAGATCCCCTTGCGCCGCGGCGGCGGAACCATGAGCCACTTCGTGAATCACCACCGAAAAAACCAGCGCGACAATTAAAAACGCGACAGAAATTATTTCCATGAAAATTATTTAATTTAAACTAAATCATTAACATAACAAGCACCGCCATCCTATCATAATTCCCGCCTCTTGCCAATCGCCCCGAAATGTTCTATGATTACCGCGTTAGCGTTCGCTTGCCGAATTATGGCATCCGATACTCAAACTCAAAAAAATAAATCTATGTCAAAAATCTGCCAACTCTGTGAAAAAAAAGGAATGATGGCCTGGATGCGGGTGCGTCTGCGCGCGACCAAATTCAATCCCACCGCCAAGCGGCGGCAACAGCCCAATTTGCAATCGGTCACTTTGCCCGGCGGCGAAAAAATCAAGGCCTGCACCAAATGCATCAAAACCTTGAATAAGACCCGCGCCAAATAAACCTTATCAAGCGGCAATATTTGCTCGCTTTCAATCCGCCGCAAAAGCGGATTGTTATATAATAATTTTTCCCCGCTTTTGGCGGGACCGCGGAGCGTAGTATAACGGTAGTATTTACCCTTGGGGTGGGTAAGACCCGGGTTCAATTCCCGGCGTTCCGACTTTGATTCATCAAACAAAAAAACGATTTAAAAATCGTTTTTTTGTTAATAAATCCGGCAAGGCCCGCCGCTACCAAAAAATCCCTCGGCAAAAGCTTGGGATTCTTTGGCAACCCTGGGAAAAAGTAATCCGAAGATGTAAGTGGGTGCCGAAGGCCGCCGCCACAGCGATGGTCCATATCCGGCTCCCGAAAAAAGTTTGTTGGAAAACTTTAGACCGCAGGGTTGTTCTGATTATAGCTTGCCTCAATCTCCTGTCAACCCGGTTATCCCCAATCATTAAATCAAAATTAAACCCTGATCCTACCGCGCTTAAATCCAATTTTTTGATAAATTCGCGATTAAATTAAATAAAAAATAAAGGTTGTTAATCTTTATTCACTAACTTTTTGGGCTTCAACTTGGATTTTAATCCTTTCGTAGCGCTGACCACTTTCTGTTTAATAAGCCTGCATTTGTCCCAGCACCACAACACTGCCTCTAAAAAAACAAACGAGCAAGCGGCATAAAATACCATCCAAAGCACCACGCCACTCATCATCCGCGTGGTACAACGCCGAACCTTAATCTCACCGGCACTTACACTACTTGCCAATTCTCCTTTATAATAAAACGGCATAGCTACCGCCATGACCTCAATGTATTTAACAACCGCAACCGGTTTTTGATACGGGTCATGATCGCCCGGCGGGAACTTCAGACAACGATATGTTGTCGTGACCGCCGTAGAATTTACGACGACATCCTTAATCACGGTTTCGTTGCCAACCTGTTTAATAAATGTGCCCAAGTTGGAACAAAGAATCGTTTTGTCCATGTTCGCTTCATTGACTTCTATCCGAGAGCCCTCACCGTAATTTTCAAAGATCGTTACATTGCCGAAGACAAGCGCCTCATCCGTACTTTGGTTAAGCGCGATTGAATATGTCTCCGGAAGAACCGCCATCCAGAACGCCGCTAAAATCAAAAAGACAACAATGGACCATGTCCAAACATATTCTGCTTTTACCATTTTCAAACCTCCGTTGCAAAAAACAATATACCTATTTTTATAAATTGTCAATAGCAACACAAACTAAAAAAGCCGGCTTGCGCTGGAAATAAAAAATAAAATATGGCTTAACAGGGCCTAACCCCCGCGCTGCCCCTCGGGCTAACTCAAGAAAAACACGAGGGATAGACCCTTGAATACAATACCCCGCCGAATGATTGCTCCGTATGGATGCGCGGCCTTTCAAACGCCCAGGGCTTTCACCAGTTGCTTGATCAACGACACCGCCACGGCCGGGGCTTGCAAGCTCACCGAGTTTATGCCTTTGTCATCAACCACATTCCACGGCTTTTCGATCACATTAACTTTTTTTCCCGCCGCGTCCCATTCGTAATCATAGGCCATGGTAAGTTCGTAATCATCGGCATAATTTTTAGCAACATCAACTGGAATTGAATTGCGCAAGAATATCTTGGGAACTCCGTGCAATTGCATTGCTTTTTCCATTAACTTCTGGTCAATTTCCAGCCGCTCCCTGATCGGCTCAATCCCCAGTTCGTCGCCTTCCTTGCCCACCATTCTCTGCCGGTCGAATCCCGAACAATCGGGATTGTCGCAGATCAAATAGAATTCTTCCAATTTATCGTCATAGCCAACGCGAGCGGTCGGAAACAGCTTGGTATTGCGCGAAGTATTGCAAATCGGGCAGATGCGGCGGTATTTGATTCTTTCCTCAATCACATTAGTGGGAACATCGATAAACGCCATCACATCGTCATCATCGCGAAAACCCACCAAATCCCGGAAAAACAGCGAATAGGAAACCTGATCCATATCGCGGGGGAATCCATCGATAAAAAGCGTTTTGTGCGGCCGCTTGGCGATCTCGCGCTTCACCAATGCCAGAATCAGTTCGGTGGGCAAAAGCGTCTTGGTGTCGCGCCCTTCAATGGCGGCGATCAAATCTTCCAGCGGCGTCCAGCCGCGATAATTCTTTTTTAAATACATCTCCAACTCTATTTTCCGCGCCGAATCTTGAATCTCTTTGGAAACCGCGCGAATCATATCGCCCACGGAAAAATGGCTCAAAGTGTCGGCGCCCAATAATTCCGCCAACATTTTGGAATAGGTTCCCTTACCGGAATTCTTCTTGCCCAAAAGATAAACAATGAATGTGTTTTTGTTAATGTGGCTTTTCAGCTTTTCAATTTCCTCGCCGGCCTTGTAATAAAAATAATCCTTGCGCTCCTTGGCGTCGGTTAAATTGAATTTTTGCTCCTTGCCTTCAATTTTGGTTTTGAATATTGGAAAATCCATAATTCTGAATATTCGAATATCCGAATGTTCGAAATCCGAAATAAATTCTAATTTTCAAATAATCAAATGGCTGAAACAAAATTTCGTTTTAAACATTTGAATTTTGAAAATTGAAAAATTGTTTCGAATATTCGAGCTTCGTACTTCGAATATTATTTAATTACTTTTCGGTATTTACGAAAAGAGACTCTCCGTCCGTGCGAAATGAAATATCGCCGTTTTGGTCGGTCCGCAATATTTTAATATCATAATTTGCCAACAAATCCAATAGTTCTTGGTGCGGATGGCCGTAGGAGTTATTTTTTCCCGATGAAATTACCGCGGCGGCAGGAAAAACTTTGGCCAAAAATCCGTCTCGCGTGGAATATTTGCTCCCGTGATGAGACACTTTTAAAACATCGCTTCGCGCCAACGCCGCGTTATCGACAAATCCGTTTTCGCGGCTTTCCGCGTCTCCCGTGAATAAAAAAGAACGGCGGCCATAGGTGAATTTAACCACGGCGGAAAGTTCGTTTTGTTTTTTCGCGGACAATCTTTTCCCGTCGTCGGGCGCCAAAATTTCCAAAACCGCTTCGGGATTGCCGCCCAGCGAAAATTTTTCTCCCGCGGCGGCAACTTTAACGCAAGCGCCCTCATCACCGATCAATCGTTCCCACTCGGCATCTTCGGCCCCTCCATCGCTTACCCCCGGCCATAAAATATTATAAACTCGATAATTTTTCAACACCAAAAGCAGTCCGGCAAGATGGTCGTGATCAGCGTGCGATAAAACCACCCAGTCAATATCGCGATCGTGAAACGGCATCGCTGATCCCAATTTTTCCAGCACTGCGCCGCCGGGCCCGCCATCAATAACAATCTGCGCGCCGCCGGGCAATTGAACAAACGCCGCGTCGCCCTGCCCCACATCAAAAAACCAAACTTCGGCGTTCTTTCGTCCCGCGCCGTCGGCAATCGCCAGCCAAACGAAAAAATTCGCGCAGATTAGTCCCAAAATAATCCGCTTGAACCATTTATCATTCTTGTTTTTCGGCGGCAATTTTTCCATTGTTCCATTCTAACACAAAAGCGCCGGCTTGTACCCGCGCCTTCGCGATTGAAAAAATCCGCGAAAACCTATTCTTCCCGGAAATCCTTGGAAAGAATCTTATACATTTTCGTGCCGCACACCGAACAATCGCCGGTGGCCGCTTTGCGTATCGTGCCGCCCTTGCCTTTCATTTCCACGATTTTAACATTGTTCATTTCCCGATCTTTGGCTTTGCATTTAACGCAATATCCGGTCATTGTCATATTTTTATTTTTACTTTGAATCGGCGCGCCGCGTGAAACCCAACCGACCTTTAAAAATGAGCGGGCGCCGCGTTTAAATTACTCGCTTAATATAGGGTAATTGAGCTTAAAAATTAAGTCAAGCGCCGCCATTGTTAATTTTTTTTGCCAGATCAGAAAACGGCAACCGCGAATTCCAGCGCCGCGCCGGCAAAACACAACAGCGCGAACGCCAGCGCGAATTTGGCGAAATTGATTTTCTCGGCGAATTTGGTCAGCAAATCAAGCGTCAAAATGCCCGCGGCGAAACTGGCCGCCAGCGCCGGCCAAACCGCCAGGGTAAATTGCTCCGCTTCAAACAGCGCCAGATACGCGGTGGAAGCCGCCACCGCCGGCACCGACATCAGATAAGATAAGCGCAACACTTGCGCCGGCGGCAAATTTCCCAGCGACAAGCCGAATATCGTGGATCCCGAACGGGAAAATCCCGGCAACGCCGCCAATCCCTGTAAAATTCCGGCAATCGCCGCCAGCTTGTTTTGCCCTAAATTCAAATTGATTTTTTTGGCCTGAAACCAAGCGGTGAACAACAACCCCGCGCCCGTGAGCAAAAGCAACCCCGCGCCCATTGCCGCCTGCGCCGCCGCGCGGCTCACAAAAAACCCGATCGGCAAAGAAATCGCGGTCGTGATGATCAAAAACCGGATCAGCGGCCGGTCCTTCAGCCGCAACACATTTTCCCAATCCCGGCGGTAATACCAGAGCGCCGCCAACAGCGTGCCGCCGTGCAAAAACAACGCCAGATCCACCGGATTTTGCGCCGCGCCCAGATATTTGGCGGCAAGCGCCACCGTCCCTTCCGAAGAAATCGGAATCCATTCAAAGATACCCTGCAACAAACCCAATATTAAATAGTTAATTGTATCCATTTTATGTACAAATTTTACAACGGCACTTGTTTATTCTAGTATATAACCATCCTAATTAAAACCCCTTATGGCAAAAAATACCGTCTATGTCATCGGCCACAAATCTCCCGACACCGACACCGTCTGCTCGGCGATCTCCTATGCCGAATATCTGAAGAAAAAAGAAAAAATTGGCGCCGTTGGCGCCGTTTGCGGCGATATTAATCCCGAAACCAAATTCGTTTTGGATTATTTCAAAATTCAAAAACCAAAAAAATTAGATAATGCCGCCGGCAAAACTTTGGTTTTGGTGGATCACAACGAAGCCGCCCAAATGCCCGACGGCGCCGACTTGGAAAAAATTGTTGAAGTCATAGACCATCACAAAATTTGCTTTGAGTGTCACGCGCCCGTCAGATTCCGCGCCGAACCGCTGGGCGCCACCGCGACGCTGATTGCCAAGATAATGGCCGAAAACAATTTTAAAATTTCCAAACCGATGGCGGGCATTCTGCTCGCGGCGATATTGTCCGACACCGTGGTGTTCAAATCCCCCACTTGCACCCCCAAAGATATTAAAATTGCAAAAGGCCTGGCAAAAATTGCCGGCATCAAAGACATCAAAAAATTCGGCATTGAAATTAAAAAACAAAAAGCCTCGCTGAGAGGATTAAGCGCCGAACAAATAATCAATTCCGACCTCAAAACATTTGAAGCGCAAGGCAAGAAATTCGCCGTGGGACAGATTGAAGTCGTTGACTTGTCCGAAGCTCGCGCCCGCCAACAAGAAATCAAAGCGGAAATGGAAAAGATCCGCGCCCAAGAAGGATTGGAATTTATCGCCTTGATGGCCACCGACATCATCAACTGCGGCTCGGAAATTTTCATTGCCGGCAACCCCGCCCGCATTGAAAGCGCCTTCGGCAAAATTCCGGCAAACGGCAACCTCTATATCAAAGGCATGCTCTCCCGCAAAAAAGATCTCCTCCCGCCCCTCCTCAAAACTTTGTAACAGCAAACAAATTTGCATAGGTTTCACCTATGTAATTATTTGCATAGGTGAAACCTATGCAAACTATGCAAATTTGGATCATTTTTTTATCGCGAAAGGATGAATTTGCCGGAAGAGATTTGCGCTTTAACACTCTCGTTGGCGATTGAAGACTCGGACAGGGTTGATAAAATTCTGGTTCTTGCCGCTTCGTCAGGCAGAACCAATTGAAAATTTTTCATCTCCGTCGGAATCAGCTCAAACTCTGTTTTATCTTTTTCAATCGTAATTTTCACGCCCAGGCCGTGGCGCACTTCAAACGAAAATATCTGGTCAAACAAAAAATTGCCCAGCGAGTAGAATATCGGTTTATTGTCGTAGATTTCAATCGGCTGGATCACATGCGGATGGCTCCCCAAAACCGCGTCGGCGCCCGCGTCGATGAATTGTCTCCCGCTCTCCTGCGAGCCTTTTGAAAAATTGTTTTGATATTCCGCGCCCCAGTGAGCGTAAACAATGACATAATCGGCGTTTTCGCGCGCCTGTTTTATTTTATCAATCGTGCCCCCCGTCGCGGGATCGGCCAGCGAGTGATAGCCGACAAACGCAATCTTTTTGCCGTTGACTTTTTTCATCAACCCCGGACTTTCATTGTAATAATCGCCAAAATAATCAATGCCGTTTTCGGCCAGATAACTTTGAGATTGTTCAAAGCCGGCGCGGCCGAAATCCTGCACATGGTTGTTGGCCAGATTCAAAATATTAAACCCTTTTTCTTTAAGCCGCGGCGCCAGTTTTGGGTCAAAGGTAAAACTGGTATTGTCGGGATCGAGTTTGCGCGGCGCAAAATCCGTGAACGATCCTTCCAAATTCGCCAAAACAATGTCGTTGCCCGCCAAAATTTCTTTCAAATTTTCAAACGGATAATCCGGCGAATTCCGGTCAATATACAATTTTATATACCGGTCCAACAACAAATCCCCGAACGCCGAAATTTCCACCGGTGATTCTTCCTGTTTTTCCTTTTGCGCGGCATATTCATTATCTGTGGCAATGTTGGCCGTTTCAACCGCGCCCCCATCGGATAAATATTCAATTTTGGCGGCGAACAAAACCGCCGACACCACCACTAAAAAAATCACTCCGATAATTATGATTTTAAAACTTTCAATCTTCATTTTTTAATTTTAAGTTTAATTTAACCCCGCCTCCCCCGTTTTGCAACCCCGCCCTCCCGGGGTTCAACCCCTGCCAAATTCACCCGTCTATTGATTAAACTACGGCATTTTAATGGATAAATAAAAAAAGAAACCCTGAAGGGTTATATGATTTGATCCAGTGTCAATTGGTTTGAAAATATAATGGGATAGGTAACCCCGTTATATTCAACACTGCCCTTAATCCAACCCCAGTCATAAAGGGGACAAGATTCCGGCGGGTCAATTCCATCCAAGAAGCAACCGCCAAATTCACCACTGCAATCCAATTCATTCGGATCGTTGGATTTCGGTCGGCCGCAAACATATCTGCCCTTCGGATTTCTATGAACACGCCGGCAAGGCGGATAGGCAATGATTTCTTTCCTCTCATTGATCCAAAGCGCCTTGGCAGTTCGCTCCGGGCCGCCGACCTTCGCGCCGTCCCATTCCCGATGAAATGTTTCAATAGCCGCGAACGCGTCCGGCGCTTCGACAATACAAAAAGTATTGCAAATCACGCCTCCTTTGAATCGCTGGGTATTCCAAGGATCCAGCTCCGAAGGATTTCTATATTCTAAATACTTCCCTAAACCGCCGGAAGAAAACAAAAGTTCCTTTGATAGCGGCCCATTGCCTACTCTTCTTTCGAGCAATGGGAGCCGAAACAATCGACCCTCAACTCTGCCACCTAATACCATATGGTCACTCCTTCCTTTTAAATTAACAAATTGCTGATTACCGGATTTATATCATAAAAATCAAAACATGCAAATAAAAACATGCAAATAAATCCTCCCGGGGCCAAACCCCGGTAAATTAACAGGGGTTCAACCCCTGTTAATTTTGCATATAAAATTCATATAAAAAAAGAAGCCTTGGGGAAAGGTCGCGGTTTGATTATGCCTCAGCTTTCACCTCAGCAGAATCAACGCCGCTTGCTTTCACAAAGCTTTCAAAGCGCCATAGATATTCTGACTGGTAGAAAATCCAGTCAACCATCGCCAGTAGTTTCATACAGCGCAAACGATAGACCGCTCCAACGCCCGAGATACCATGGAATACCGCGTCATAAAAGATGCTCGCTCCCAATTTTTTTTCAATATCCCGAATAGCCAGAGTAGAGTTTGGAATTCCACCCTCATAAATATGTCTCCTTTCGGAAAATATATCTTCAAGCTTCCATCCTCCCTCATCAAAGGTGCACCTTATTGCCATGGCGACATCGGTGTAGGACAAGTTCTTCTCATCCTTTGCGATGGCAATTTTTCTTGCCACTTCAACCGCCAGCCCGGCAAGATTCCAGTCTGCCCGGCAGAGTTCTCGGGCAATTTGCTCGCTCACCCCCATTGAGATCAAATTACCGATGATAGTCTTGGCCTTGTTTTCAGCCAATAGCCGCCTTTGAAGAGCTTCCAACTCCTCAAAAGCTTCATGGGCAGCATTTCGGTGTTTGATGGCCTCATCTCTTGCTACACCGGAGGATCTATAAGCGTCATCAACGCTTATTTTTCCTTCCGCCATCATGTCGCTTATCCTTGCTACCTCCTCGGCAGCATTAAGAACAGCTTCGGCTTCGGAAAAAATCTCTCTGGCGATTCTTTCCGTTTCTCCGCTTGCACCAATTACAGCACTTATGCCATTTGCTTCCTTGCAAAGATTACTGGCAACCTCAGCCGCAGTAGTTGCAGTTTCGACATAGCCGCTAATGCTCGCCCGCATTATAAGCTCCCTCTCCCTTAGAAATTCTTTCTTGCTGGAGGATGCCGGAATTCGCCTGACATTGGCACAACTCTTCGGTTTTTGCCGATTCATCTTCTCTAAAAGACTTTTAGTTTCCGCTTTACTCATTTCTTTCCACCTCCAAAATCCGCCTCAAAACGCGGAGGGCGAAGCGAAAAACAGAAAATCCAAACAAGTTTCGCGCTTTGCCTTCCGCGTTTTAATCATTTTAAATGAGCCTGCTTCGGCTTTCGTCCTAGCATACTTTTCAATTTTTGTCAACCATCTGACTCGTAACCCCTCACTGGGAATGCCC
>DIFW01000034.1 GCA_002419295.1 Patescibacteria group bacterium UBA5738 | reverse complement strand
TTTGATTTCGTTCCCGAAGCGCGAGCACTTGCCACCAACACCATCCGCGGTTGTGAAATAAATTTCCCCAAACGAACAATAAAACTGCGCTTTAAACCGCCGTTTCACACTCTTGACCACGCCCGGCTTGATCTTTTGCTGGCCGCCTTGGCGACGCAAGCCGGTGCGCAAATCCGCGTAGGCGAAAATATCAACGAAAAAAAATTAAAAGATCTTTGCCAAAAACACGACCGGATTATCGGCGCCGACGGCGCGCTTTCGTCTACAAGAAACTACCTTGATTTGCCAAATCCGAATTTTATGCTGGGAATCCAGGGGTTGGAGGAAAAAACAGACAATTCGGATTTTGTGGAAACTTGGGCCACAAAAAACGGATTTTTGTGGAAAATTCCGCGGGGAGAAAATATTGAATGGGGAATTATGGAAAAACCCGATGCCGCCCGCCGGATTTTTGATGAATTTGCGGCGCGAAGAAACCTCAAGCTTGCCCGCTTGAAATCCGCGATCATCCCCCAAGGACTGATAATTCCCAAAAACGAAAAAATTACGCTGTGCGGCGACGCAAGCGGTCTGACAAAACCATGGTCGGGCGGCGGAGTCATCTGGAATTTGACGCAAGCTAATATGCTCTTGAAAAATTTCCCCGATTTCCTACAATACAGGAAAGAAGCTTCGCGCTTTTTTAATTTGCGATTGGCTATCGGCAATTTTGCCAAAAAATGCGCCTATTCCGCCGGATTTGATTTTCCATGGCTTATCCCCCAAAACATCAATCTTGACGGCGACTATCTGTTGAAATTTAAAAGATAATTCATTTTAATGGAAAATCAATTCACTCTGCCTCGACATTTGGGCGTTATTCTTGACGGCAACCGCCGCTGGGCAAAAGCCAACAATCTTCCCGCATTAGAGGGCCATAAAAAAGGGTTTGAAGCGGTAAAATCAATCGTTCAAGCCGTTAAAGAAAAAGGCATTAAAACACTGACGCTTTTTTGTTTTTCCACCGAAAATTGGAACCGATCAAAAGAAGAAGTTGATTATTTGATGGATATCTTCAAAAAATCATTATCGGATTATTTTTTGGAATTTGGAAAAGAAAATGTAAGAATAAAAATCATCGGACAAAAAAACCGTTTTTCAAAAGATATTAAAAGCCGGATGGAAGAAGTGGAGAGTCAAACCCAAAACAACACCCAAATGACTCTCAATCTGGCGTTGAGTTACGGCGGGCGGGCGGAAATTGTGGACGCGATTAAAAAAATCGTCAAAAGCGGCATTGATCCCGATAAAATTACCGAAGAAACCGTCAAAGAAAATCTCTGGACTTCGGATGTGGATTTAATTATTCGCACCGGCGGCGAACAGCGATTATCGGGATTCCTGTTATGGCAGGCGGCCTATTCGGAATTTCTATTTGTGAAAAAATATTGGCCGGAGTTTTCGCAAAGCGATCTTGACGCGGCTCTGGATGATTATGCCTCGCGCCAGCGGCGTTTTGGCAAATAAAATAATATGGATTTAATCATTATCAAAATCGGCGGCTCGGTAATCACCAAAAAAGAAAGCAACAAGCCCAAAATCAGCGCCGGCAATATCAATAGAATCGCCAATCTGCTGAAAAATTTTCGCCAACCCTATGTTTTGGTCCATGGGGTGGGATCGTTCGGGCATCCGCTGGTGAAAAAAACCGGCATTGACAAGAGCGTTATCAGCAAAGAGCAAATTTTAGCCTTTGCAAAAACCCAAAAACTGCAAAACGAATTGAATTGCACGGTTTGTGAAATATTAATTAAAAAAGGAATGCCGGCGTTTCCGGCCCAAGCGTCAAGCCACGCAATCTTGGAAAAAGGCCGTTTGGTGTCCATGGAAACTCAAGCGATGATCGGACTTTTGCGGCTCAAAATGGTGCCGGTTGTTTATGGCGTACCCGCCTTTGACAGCGCATGGGGCTCAGCGATTCTATCCGGCGATCAAATCACTCCCTATGTGGCAAAAAAGATGAATGCCGAGAAAATCATTGAAGTGAGCGATGTAGAAGGGGTATTCACCGCCAATCCCAAAATTGATAAAAACGCGCGCCTTATTCCCGAAATCAACGCCAAAAACTATAAAGAGATAGAGAGATGTTTGTCGGGAAGCACCGCCGCGGATGTCACCGGCGGAATGAGACAAAAATATATCGAACTTTTGGAAGCGGCCAAAACCGGCATTGTGTGTCAAATCGTGGACCTAAAACACTTCAAAGACGCGCTGGAAAACAAACCCTGCGGCACCATCATCGATCTGCGACAATAATTTATGAAAATAATCAAGAAAGAACAAAGAAAAAGGTTCGATAACAGCAATTCCTTCATCGCCTACGAATATTCAATGGAAGACCGCGATATCAACGGCGCGGTAATCAGCCTTTCGGGACGCTATCCCGATAAAGGGTGGACGGTTAATGAAATTTGCAAAGAAATGGCCTATATAATTTCGGGTTCGGGAAAGCTGGTTGTTGAAGATAAAGAATATGAATTAAGCACGGGTGATTTGGTATTGATAAATCCCGGTGAAAAATTTTATTGGCAAGGCAATATGGAAATCTTTATGCCCTGCGTCCCCGCATGGACTCCGCAACAACACAAAATCATTGCAGAATAGGCCATAGAAAGATACGAAAATGGCGAACCAAGCGCCGTTTTTTTATAATAAAACTATAAACCTAAAGGATTTGGAAAAAACAGCACAGAAGCGAAAGAAGTATGGGGGCGGGAAAGCTGGCAACTCTAAAAAAGAACATTCCGGCACATCCTCGGACATGCAAAGCAAACTGATTGGACCGTATCGCTCGCCAACGCTGGATTTTCAAGCTTCAAAGACAAAAATTTGATTTGACAGCGTTTTGGATGTACGCTATTATGTACATATAATACAAAACGCATGGATGCCAAAAACACAATGTCAATCTCCGAAGCGAGAAAAAGAATCTTTGAAATTGCCGAAGAAGTTCAAAAGCCCGATAAATATTACACCTTGACCGAAAAAGGCAAACCCAAGGCGGTTTTAATGTCGGCTAAAGATTTTGACTCATGGCAAGAAACTTTGGAGGTAATGCGCGATTTCCCGAATCTCGACAACGACATTAAGAAAACCAACGAGGCGATTAAAAGCGGGGAATATAAAAGTTGGACTACCCTTGAAGAACTTCTTGCCAAGGAAGGCTTTGTGGTCGCCGAAAAAACATCTAAAAAATATGGCATATCAGCTAAGAATCAAACCCGGCGCAGAAAAAGCGCTAAATAAATTACCGCAAAAAGACCATTATCGGGCCTTGACGGCAATTAACATAATCGCCAACGACCCATTCTCCGGGAAAAGATTAAAAGGCGGGCGCGAAGGCCAATGGTCAATGCGAATTTGGCCTTATCGCATAATTTATTCCATTCATAAGAAAGAATTGATAGTTTTCGTCATTGTAATCGGCCACCGCCAGGGAATTTACTAATTTTTTTACAAAATATGTATAAATTACAAACGGATTGCGGTTTAATAGTCGGCGACGGATTTTTGTCCGGAAATAATTGGTTCGTGAAAGACCTCAACGACCGCGCCGACCGGATCAAACATCTTGAATTTCACATTGAGCATGGCGATTACTTCGCGGTTCTGGCAACCATCATCAATATCGCCCTGAAAGAAAAAGATTTCGACCGTGAAAAAATCTTCAAAAATCTCTTTGACGATCTGGAATATCTGCAGAAAAATTACGACATCGTGAAAAGATTATAAAACGGTCTGGAGCGGTTGCGAGCCAAACGGATTGTTTTTTGTTATAATAAATCCAGAGAATAATAAACATAAAAAAATATGAACATCTTAATCAATTGGCTGGTGATGACAGCCGCGGTTATCGTTTCGGCTTATATTTTGCCCGGGGTTACGCTGTCGGGATTTTGGGCCGCGCTTTTAGTGGCGCTCGTTCTTGGATTGCTGAATGTTTCCATAAAACCTCTGCTTCTAATCCTCACCCTGCCGATCAATATCTTAACTTTGGGATTGTTCACGCTGGTCATCAACGCGCTGATCATTATGATGGCTTCGGCCATTGTCCCGGGTTTTAAAGTTAATGGCTTCTGGTATTCCATGCTTTTCAGCGTTGTGCTTTCGATTGTATTGTATTTAATAAACAAAGCAAAATAACAAACTCGTCAATTAAAAAACAGGGGGCCAACCCCTGTTTTTTCGGTACGAGTTTTACGCAAATTTGTAAAAAAGGAAGCGACTGCGTTTCACAAACTGTCTAAGTCCGCATATGTATTGCACTCCTTGAATTTTGAGCGAAAACAGGCAATAATCAAGTATAAATCGTTAATCGGCTAATCTTTAATTTTTAGTCGGATTCAAATTATCGACGATCAATAATTAATGATTATTTTTACTTATGAGTTTACATGTCGGAATCGTGGGGTTGCCCAATGTGGGCAAGTCAACGCTGTTTAAAGCCATCACCAAAAAACAGGCGGAATGCGCCAATTATCCGTTTTGCACCATTGAGCCGAATATCGGCATGGTGCCGGTTGCCGACGAGCGCGTCGATAATCTGGCCAAACTGACCAATTCGGCAAAAAAAATTTTTGCCACGGTGGAATTTGTGGATATTGCCGGATTGGTGAGAGGCGCGGCGCAAGGAGAAGGTCTGGGGAATAAGTTTTTGCAAAACATCCGCGAAACCGACGCGATTTTGTATATTTTGCGCGCGTTTGGCGACGAAAAGATTGTTAATACGCAAAACAAAGTTGATCCGGCCGGAGAAAAAGAAATTCTTGATACCGAATTGGCGTTAAAAGATTTGGAAACCGTTTGCAAGCGAACGGAAGCCGCCGAAAGCGAAACCCGCGGCAATAAGCCCGGAGCCAAAGAAGAATTGGCGGTTTTACAAAAAATCAAACCTCTGTTGGAAGAAGGAAAAATATTATCGGAAATTGTTTTTACCAATGAAGAAAAATCTATTATCAACCGCTACCAGCTCTTAACAATGAAACCGCGCCTTTATGTTCTCAATGGAAACCAAAACGCGATCAATTCGGAGATTTTGGCAAAATTTGAAAAAAACGACTGGCCGCATATCGCCATTGATATCTTGGGAGAAAGCGAGGGCGAAGGGCTCACCGATCAAGAAAAAAAAGATTTCAATTTGCCTTCGGGAGAAAATCTTGATCTGTTGATAAAAAAATCATACGAACTTTTGGATTTAATCACTTTTTTCACCACGGGTCCGGACGAAACCCGCGCATGGACGCTAAAAAGGGGGAGCGCGGCCCCCAAAGCCGGCGGCGTCATCCACACGGATTTTGAGAAAAAATTCATTCGCGCCGAAGTGATCAATTGGCAAGAACTGTTGAACTCCGGCGGTTTTGCGCAAGCGCGGGAAAAAGGACTTTTGCGCACCGAAGGCAAAGAATATATCGTCCAAGATGGCGATGTGATTGAAATCCGCGCCAACGCCTAAGAAAATATCCAAAGTTTAAAATTATGGAACAAAAAGAATTTTTTATTTTGTTGTTGCTATCTTTAATCGGTATCACCCTTATCACCGGCTGTATTGTTTTTATTCAACACCAAACATCCAAAGTCGCGGTAATGTCAACTGATCGCGCCGACAAACCAAAGCCGGCGGCAACAACAAACAATGACCGACTCGCCAACGACGATAATTCCGCGAATTTAGATAATAGCGCTAATGATAAAATAAAAAATTTTGAAGAATGCGCCGCCGCCGGCTACCCTGTCGAAGAAATTTATCCAGCGCAATGTTTTGCCGATGGAAAATCTTTCACGGAAAATATCGGCAATGAAATGGAATTGCTGGATCTGATAAAAATCTATTCACCCCGCCCCAACGCGCGAATTGCCAGCCCTTCGACGATTAGCGGACAAGCCCGCGGCAAATGGTTTTTTGAAGCTGATTTTCCCGTCAAATTATTTGACGAAAATAACAATGAAATCGGGCGGGGAAGCGCGCAAGCGCAAAGCGATTGGATGACCGAAGATTTTGTGGAATTTTTAGCCGTTATTGAATTTGACGCGCCAACAACGGCAACAGGGACCCTGATTCTGGAGAAAAACAATCCCTCGGGCCTGCCCGAACATAACAACCAACTCATCGTTCCCGTAAAGTTCTAATTAATATTGTGCGACATTTATAACCCGCAAAAGAACCGCTTTTAGCGGTTTTTTAATCTCTAATCTTTGCTATTTTTCAAATTCCGGCCGCTGTGGAATTGGCGGTGAATGTCGCGCAACCGCTTGTTGGTAACATGAGTATAAATTTGCGTGGTCATAATACTGCGATGGCCCAAAAATTCTTGAATGGCGCGCAAATCCGCGCCTTGCGCCAGCAAATCCGTGGCCATGGAGTGGCGCAAGGTATGCGGCGTGGTAAATAGCGGCACATTGGCGATTACGGCATATTTTTTCACCAATCTTTCAATAGAACGGGAGGTAAGCCGTTTTTGCGCGTCTTTGCGCGATCGAAAATTAATAAATAACGCTTTTTCTTCTTTATCGCAAAGATCATCGCGTATTTTTAGATATTTTTTGATCCATTCCAGCGCTCGTCCGGAAAAATAAACCGCGCGCGGATACTTTCCTTTGCCGACAATACTCAATTCCAACTCCTTGTTTTCCGCCAGATTGGCAAATTGCTCGCGATTCAAACCAACCAATTCGGCAATACGCAGACCGGTGGAAAAAAGTGTTTCCAAAATTGCGCGGTCGCGCACTCCCGAATCAACAGCAGTATCCGGAGATAACAAAAGTCTCTCCATCTGATCCAAGTTCAAAAACTTGACGGCTTTTTCCTTCTTGGCGTCGCGCGACAAATTTATCTTGTCCGCCGGCAAACAAACAATGTCTTTAGCCGTAAAATAGCCCAATAACGCCCGCAAAGCGATTAAGTAGTAGTTCTGGGTGGCTTTGGATAAATTATCGCCCCGCGGGTCAATAAAACGGCTCAAATACACCCGATAGGTCCAAATATCATCCGCCGACAGCTCGTGAGGCAAAATACCGTCTTTTTTTTCTTTTTTGAGCCAATTGATGAATTTTTGCAAATAGCGGCGATAATTTATCTGAGTATTTTCCGAAAGGCCTTTCTCAATCTCGCAATAATCAAGAAAATCGGGGATATGGCTGATAATTGATTTATCCGACTTGTTCATTTGTTTTAGAATTAAGCGGGGAATGTTAATTATGGCAAAATAGAATAAGATGCAAAAACAAAATAAAATTAAAATAAAAAATAAAAACAAAAAATATAAAGAATGTTTTTGGAAAAATTCGCTTCCCTTGCGATAGGGTAGCCATCAGCTTTTAGGCAGTGTTCGTCAAACAGCAAAAATACCGGACGAACCGCCAATCTGCCCAAAATACCGTTTTTTGGCAAAATTACCGCAACAACGACCATTAACCTCTATTGTGCGACATTTACTATAATTGGCAAAAGACCTCCCCCGTAAATTAAAACGCATTACCCCCGATCTAATAGATAAATTGTTTCGTAAACCAATTTTTAAAGCGAGGCCATTGTTCTTCAAGAAATTTATCGGATAGTATTTTTGCGTCATCTTTTGTTTCTTCGGTTTGGCGCGCGATGTCTTCTTTGATCGCCGGCCCCCGTTCTTCCACCTGCCGCCATAAATAAACTCTTGCGGCATCAACGCCGCCACGGAGATAATCCACCGCCGTTTCCGGCACAAAAACAATCCCCAATACCACCAAAACCGCCAGTAAAGCCAGTTTGAAGACGGCAAAACCTATTGATTGAATAGAGTCGGCGCGCATGTTGAACCACTTATAATCTCCGCGGCATCGGCAATCCGCCGCAAAGTTTTTTCCTTTCCCAAAACATCGGCCATTTCAAACGGACCAATCGACATTTTTTGTCCGCAAAGCGCCACGCGCAGAGGCCATAACAAATAGCCGCGGTCTTTTTCCGGTTTTCCGATTGATAAATTAAACTCTAACGATTGCGGTAAAACCGTCTTTTCCAGATTTTGCCGGGTCCAATCCCCCGCTTCTATTTTTGAAAATATATTTTCTATTTTGTCAAGAGCAAGTTTTGTTTCCGCGAAAGACGAATCTTTCCATTTCAACAATTCTTTTTCGTATGACAAAACTCTCTCAAAAAAATAATTCGAAACCTCGGCAATCTCCGAAAGTTTTTTTAAGCGGGGTTGCTGATATAAAACGATTTTTTTGATAAATTCAAAATCGAGGCGCTCCCCCGTTTTGGCGTTTTTGTAAAAAAATCCGGTTTCTGATTTTTCTTTTGCGACATATCCGGCGGAAATAAAATACGGCAAACACATTTCTGCCAAAGTCTTGGGGTCGCTTTGTTTGATATAGAAAGAATTCAAATAGTCAAGCCGAACCGGATTGAACACCGCTCCCCCTTTCTGCACCTTGCCCATGGAAAAATCCCGCAATAATTCTTCCATCGAATAAATCTCTTTTTCCGTTCCCGGATTCCATCCCAAAAAAGCGGTAAAATTTATAAGGGCTTCCTTTAAATAACCCTGGCGGCGGTATTCGGTTATTCCAACCGCGCCGTGGCGCTTGGAAAGCTTGCTACGATCCGCGCCCATAATAATTGGTAAATGCGCGTACTCGGGCCGGGCAATCCCCAGCGCCTCTTGAACCAATATCTGCTTGGGAGTGTTGGAAATGTGATCCTCGCCGCGAATCACATGGGTAATTCCCATATCAAAATCATCCACCACGACCGTAAAATTATAAAGCGCGTTATCCATATCCTTGGCAATCACGAAATCGCCGGTCAGCCCGGTATCGAATTCGATCTCTCCGCGGACCAAATCGTTAAACTTTATTTTTTTATTTTCCGCGCGGAATCTGATAACGGATTTTTTGCCTTGATCCAACAAATCCCGCGCCTCCCGGACGGAAAGATTGGCGCATTTGCCCGAATAAACCGGCGCCTCGCCGCGCGACATTTGATATTGCCGTCGCGCCTCGAGCTCTTCGGACGAACAAAAACAATGATATGCCCTGTTTTCCTCAATCAATTTTTGCAGATAACGCTTGTAGATTTCCGTTCTTTGAGTTTGATAAAAAGGACCTTCATCCCAATCAAGCCCCAACCATTTCAACCCGTCCAAGATATCATCGGCATATTCTTTTTTGGATCGCTCCTTATCGGTATCCTCCATGCGCAAAACAATTTTCCCGTTGTTCTGTTTGGCAAAAATGTAATTAAAAAGCGCCATCCGCAAGGTGCCGATATGCATAAACCCGGTCGGAGACGGCGGCATTCTCACTTTTACCGTTTTGTTGCCACTTTTTAGAATTTCTTTTTCCATAAAAGCGTCATTTGGAAATATATTTAACAATGTAATCGGCAATCGTTTGCCCGGCAGCCGGACGCGCAAATTGAGACGCCGCTTCTACCATTGCCGCTGTCATTTCCGGCGTGGAAAACAAACCATTAATTTTTTCCAAAAAAAGATGCCTCGTAAAGTTTCCCTCCTCCATCACCATCGCCGCGCCGGTTTGAGCATAGGCATAGGCGTTTTTCACTTGGTGATTTTGGGCGGCTTCGGGCAAGGGTATCAAAATACTGGGCTTTTTTACCGCGGCAATTTCAAAAACGCTTCCCGACCCGGCGCGGCTCACAATCAAGTCCGCGGCGGCATAAACATCAGCCATTGTTTTTTCATTCGCAAAACCGAGCGAATGATAATATTCCAAATCGCTTTCCCGCGCCATAATTCTTGATTCTTTGTTTAATTGATCAAGGTTGCGCGGCCCGACAATATGGATAATTTCATATGTTTTCAACAAATCAGGCATCGCATCCAATATTTTATCATTGATTCTTTGCGCCCCCTGCGAGCCTCCGACCACCAAAATAATCGGCCGGCCGCCCTTGATTCCCAGCGCCTTCACCGCTCCATCTTTTGATCCGCCCGATATCTCGGCGCGCACAGGATTGCCCGACAATATTATTTTTTGCGCGAGAAATCCCTGGGTGTTCGGAAAAGAAACGAAAATTTTAGTTGCATATCGCGCAGTTTTTTTCGCGGCAAGCCCGGCAATAATATCGGATTCCTGTAAAAATAACGGTATCCGCAATGCCCATGCCGCAACCGCCACCGGGAAAGAGCCATAACCGCCCTTTGAAAAAACCGCGTCGGGATTGATGAAAAAAAGCAAGAAAAAGGATTGCAAAACTCCAAACGGAATTTTGATAAACATATCGATAATGTTTTGCGCAATTGACAACGGATTGCCATACCGCCGCAGTTTGCCCGCCACAATAGTGCGTACTTTCACTTGTTCTTTGGCCAGCACCACTTTGCAAAAATTATCTTTCGGACCCAAATAAGAAAGTTTAATATTCCCGCCATATCTTTTTTTCAACTCTCGCACCACCGCCACGATCGGATAAATATGCCCGCCGGTGCCGCCGCCGGTAAAAAGTATTTTCATTGGTTTATTTTGCGAAAATAATAATTTTGACCCTGTAAGCTCTATGTAGAGAATGATACAACAATTTTCGGTTATTTTGAAGTCCCCGCGGCATCGCGTCCATGGCGCGAGATATTAAGCAACAATCCAACCGCAACCAACTCCATAATAATCGCGGTACCGCCATAACTGATAAACGGCAAAGGAATTCCGGTAAGAGGTACGATTCTCACCGTTGAAGAGATATTAACCATTGCCTGCACCACAATCCAGAAAACAATGCCGCAGGCCGTCAAATATTCAAATTTTGACCGGCTGGCACGGGCAATCAGAAATCCGCGCCAGGCAAAAATCATAAAGATTCCCACCAATATCACTCCGCCCGCAAAACCCAATTCATGGGCATAGGGAGCAAAGATGGAATCGCCAATCAATTCGGGTAAAAAAGCGTATTTTTGAGAAGACGCGCCAAATCCCTGTCCAAAAATTCCGCCCGATCCCACACTGATCATCGCTTGTCCGGATTGAAATCCTTTCCCCATTGGGTCCGATTCCGGCGACATCCAAGAAGTCAAACGATCCAATCGATAGGATGCCGAAAAAACTAAAATCGCCAACCCCGCCAAACCCGCGAAAACAATCAAAAAGATATGTTTTAACGGCGTACCGGCCAAAAAATACATCGCGCAAGCGGTGAGCGCGACGATGCCAAATGTGCTCATATCCGGTTGCTTTAAAAGCAGGCCGCCAATCATGGCAACCACGAGAACAAACGCCGCTAGAGTATTTTGAAATTCGTTTTTGGCATTTTTCGCGACTTTCGCGGCACCATCAATTCGGGAAGCCAGCCAACTGGCAAGATAAACAATAAAAGACAATTTCAAAATTTCCGCGGGCTGGATCGTGGCAAATCCCAAATGAATCCATCTTTGCGCCCCGCCGGCGGCAAACCCGAACCCCGGGACAAAAACCAAAATTAAAAGCCCGATTGCTAGCAAAAGCAAAAATGGAGCGAATTTTCGCACCAAAGAAATCGGTATCATATAAACCAAAAGCCCGCCGACCAACCCAGGCAAAATTCCGAATAACAATTGATGGCACAATAAATAATAACTGTCATGATATTTCACTTGCGACAACATCGCCGAAGCGCTAGATAAAATCATCACGCCCAAAACCAACGCCGTACCAACAGCGGCAAGTAAAATAAAATCCGGTCCCTTGGTTATTTCTTGCGGAGACATTTATTCTTGGTCGCGGCAAAAATCAATCAATTTGCGCGAATTATTAAACACTCCTTAAAGCGCCGCCCGCGGTCGGCATAATCGGCAAATCCTCCAAAACTTGCCGAAGCCGCCGAAAGGAGGCAAATACTGCCGTTTTCTCCATTTTTAAAAACCAAATCAACCGCCTCTTCCATCGTTTTCACAAAATAATACCTTAACTCCGCCAAGCGCTCCTTTTTCCCTAAAATCGCCGCTTGATTTTCAATTTCCCGCCAAATTCTGGATCCGGTAGGTAAAAACAAAATCAAAGTTTTGATACTGCCGGATAAAATGGCAACCGCCAATTTATCGAAAGGCTGTCCCCGATCAAAACCGCCGGCAATCAAAATTTTCACTCGTTCGCCCAACGCCGCAATCGCGGCCACCGCGCTTTCCTGAATAGTTGATAACGAATCATTATAACAATCAATGCCGGCAAAATTGCCGATAAATTCCAAACGATTATCCAATGGTTTAAAATCCTCAATCGCCCCGTTAATAATCTCATCGGAAACTCCAAATAACCTGCCGATAACAGCGCCGATCTTGGCGTTTTGCATATTAAACTCTCCGATCAATTCGGTTTTGCCGGAAAAATTCCAATTATACTCATTAAAGGCGATTTTTCGCGCCGGAGATTTTAGCGCGATTGCGTTAACTTCAAGAATATCGGAGTTATAGATAAAATAATCATTTTTTGATTGATGTAGGGCAATATTCGCCTTTGCAAGAATATATTCGTTATAGTTATTATAATAATCGAGATGCTCCGGATATATATTCAGCAACACCGCCACTGTGGGGCTTTGCTTTAAATTATAAAGTTGATGAGCGGAAAGCTCACAAACAAAGATTGTTTCTTTTTTGCCGGCATCCAAATATGAAAGCATCGGCTCGCCGATATTGCCCAAAAGAAAAGTTTTCTTGCCGGCGCGGCGCAAGATTGCGTAAATGATTGAGGCAGTGGTACTTTTTCCCTTGGTGCCGGTGATGCCAATAATTTTTCCCGGACATTTGTTGAAAAATATTTCCGACTGTGAAGTGATTTTGTTTTTTTTGAATGCCGCTTCAACTTCGGGCAAATGTATCGGCACCCCCGGCGATTTGACCACCAAATCATAATCATCGATCGCCGACAAATAGCCGTCGCCGCAAAAATAGCGGATCTGGGGATTATTTTTCAACAATTCGCGCGCGGATTCGCCCAATTTTTGCGGCTCCAAGCGATCGGCGGCGGCAACCTCCAAAGACGGATGATGCTTTAAAAAATAACATAAACTGTCAACCCCCTCTCGAGCCATTCCCAAAATCAATATTTTTTTGCCGCGATAATCCATATCACCAATTCTAACATAAAAAACAATTTTAAAAAACGCGCAAAAATAAAAAGGGGAGATGGGAATGTTTCCCTTAATCGGTTCCGATCGGTGAATCAGAAACGATTAACGAAAACATTCCGCAGAGCTCTCCTATTTTTTGCGGGACGCTCAAAGCGTCCTTATCAAAGAGACAGTTTTAAAAATAATTTTTATCTTTAAAAACAAATTCCTTTGTTTCAAAAACTACTTCCAAAACCTTGAGTTTTAAATGTACCGTCCTCTACCCCCCCCTTCATCCATCTCTCACACTAATAATTGTACAACCTGCAAACAATCTGTCAAATAAAGTTATCCACACCGTAAGGAAGGGATCTATATCCCGCATGCTTGCGGAACTACGCATGAAAACGCGGGCAAAATTTCTCTTTGGATTGCAATCATCCCGTCGCCCGAACAGCAGACTTGAGCCCGTTCTCGAAGTTTTTGGGCAAATTGTGATTATCGCTCCACGATGATAAAATCTTTTGGCTTTTCGATTTCATATCGCCGTATTTTGGCAAAAATTCTTGTTCAAAAACATTCAGCAGTACGGGAAGTTCGTTCCCTTCTCTTTTCGCGTCCTCAAGCGACAAATAAAAGGCAACCCGGGTTTCGGCAAATGTGCCCACGCATTCAAACGGTTTACAACCGGTTTCGCCCAATAATTCTTTCATTAAGGGCAATAAATTTATATTTTCAAAAAGATTTTTGCCAAAAATTTTAATCGCCCGTTCTTTACCGACAAAAGGATAGATCATGGTAAACACCGACAGACATTTGGGACATTTGCCGCACCAGCCGATATTTTTGTTTTGCCGGTTTGCGATTGTGAACGGTTTATTGCAACTGATAAAGCGCGAAAACCATTCTGAATGGCGCGAAAACAGCCTCGCGATTTGTAATTCATAAATCGGACGCAAAAAACTGAAAAAATCAATATTCTTTGCCAGATATTTTTTTGAATAAAAACGGAATTTGTTTTCAAAATCAAGAGATTTGGAATATTGATGATTAACTTCCCTACCCAAGTAGCGCGCGTTCCCCTCGCTTGAACTTCTCTCTTGCGAAATGGCAATCCGGCCGCAATCGGAAATTGCCGCTACCGCCACTGAATACACCGCCAAAAGGGCGGAAAAGGGCGTGTGGCCGTTAAAAAACTTTTTTGACGACAGTAGCCGCGAATCAATTTGCCGTTCAATCACAATCGTCGGCTTTTTAACCGCGCGGCAAATTTTTTGCAACTTTTCATTCGGATTAAGCGCGAACAATACCGCGTCTTCGCCCGTTTGGCGCAATAACTCAAGCGTCACCAAAGAATCTTTTCCTCCGCCCATCGGAACCAAGACGCGTTTGGAAAATTTTTTCGGCAAAGACTGCGGATGCCTCTTTGGAATTTTGCAATGGATTTCAAAATACGGAACGGTAAACGGAAGTTTGTTTTCGCAGAAAAACTGCCCCATCCCCTTTTCAATCAAGCTTTGCCAAAATTTTATCTGCTCTTTGTCCAAATAACCGGCTTTAACGATTATTTTGGGACAGCAAGCGGCTTTCCAATAACTTGGAATTTCGACCAAACCCATATGAAAAACAAAATTGGAAATCGCCTCATCATCTATTTTTTTAATTTGTGTTTTGTTGATTTCGCGAATTTTTATTCCCGGATTGAATTTGATATCCCCCATCGCGAAACAAAAATGAGCGGCCAAAACGCCGCCTTTGATTTCCCAGCCAAAATTTTCATAAACAAACTCCGGATATTTTTTTTGTAAATTTTTTAATTTCATTTCACCCCATTAGGCGGATTGCCACGCCCACCGCGGCAAAAATTATACCTAAAATCCAGAAACGCATCGTCACGCGGTGCGCCGGCCAACCAATCGCTTCAAAATGATGATGAATAGGCGTGGAAAGCCAAAGTTTTCTTTTAAAAATCTTTTTGTAAACCAGTTGGACAATCACCGATCCGGCCTCTATTACCAGCAATCCCGCGATAATCGGCAAAACCATCACCGAATCAGTTAAAAACGCCACCACCGTCATCGCCGAAGTGAGCCCCAAAACACCAGTCTCCCCCATATAAAATTTTGCCGGCGGAATATTAAACCACAAGAAGGCAAACAGCGCCCCGCATATGATCGCGCAAAAGGTCGCCAAGTCCGCTTTGCCTTGCGAAAAGGCAATCAGCGCGAACGCCGCAAAAATGGAAACAAACGCCCCTCCCGCCAAACCGTCCAATCCGTCGATCACGCCGCCGGCCCATGATGCCAGCATCACAAAAATGAAAAGCGGAATATAATACCAGCCGATAAAAACATCGATTCCTTCCGGAAAATTTCCCAAAAGAGGGATGTGCATCGTTTCATACCCCAGTTTTTCGTAAAACCACCAGCCGCCCACCAAGCCAATCGCGGCTACCGCCGCCAGCCGGCGCTTGAAAGTGATGCCGCCGCCGACATATTTTCCGCCGCCATAAATGGTAAGCGCGTCATCAAGCAATCCAATCAGCGACCCTGCCACCAGCGCAAATAGCGGCAACCAAACTTCGCGGCGCGATAAAAAATCAAGTAAGACAAACCACCACGGCGCGTTAATACCCAGATTCGCCCAAAACTGATCCGGCACATTGGCAACCCCCCAAAATAATATCGCCACAATCAGCGCTGAAATCCAAATCAGCAAGCCCCCGCCTCGCGGCACCGAAGTTTCCCGCTCTTTATGCAGAGAATGGAAAACACTGGCTTCTTCGCCGGTGATGGTTTTACAGCGCGCATTTTTTTTCCAAAATTTAATACGATGCAAAAGCGCAATCAACCGCGGAGCGGCCAAAAAAGCGATTACCGCGGCAATCGCGGTGAAAATCAGCATCCTAATAATGTGAAAAGTGAACAGCGTCATCTGTTAATTATAATTACCGGAAAAATTGATCATTTTTTGCATCTCCGCCACGCGCGTTTCGGAATTGACGGCCCCCAGTAAAACACTGATGTAGCGCCATCCGTTTTTATCGTCAAAAACCGCGATCATGCACCCACCGGCTTTTTCGGTATAACCGGTCTTCCCGCCAACCAGTTTTTGGCCGTCCCATAAATTAAAATCAAAGATTCCGTTTTGCGTTCGATAAGGCCCCGGAGTTTTTGTTATCGCAAAAATTTCAGGATGAAATTTAAGAATATTTTCCGTGAGCGCCGTTAAATCAAGCGCGGTTGAATAATTGGCGCGGCCGTCTTGCTCATCCAAACCGGTAGCATTAAAAAACATGGTTTGATCGAGTCCGGTTCGCGCGGCATTTTCGTTCATTGACAGAATAAACCGTTCTTCTCCCATAATTTCAACCAAAGCCTGCACGGCATCATTGCTTGAATAATGCAAAGCCAAAAAAAGCAGTTGCTCCACGCTATAAATTTCGCCCGCCTGCAAATTACCAAAGACGGGAACATCGGGCCGAGCGGCGGCTTCAAAGCTAACGGTTATCAACCGGGACAATTCATAAATATCCGGATTTTCCAAAATAACCTTGGCGGTCATCAGCTTCGTGATTGACGCAATCGGCAATTTCCGATCAATATTTTTCTTGAAAAGCATTTTTTGGCGGTTGCCATCGCCAAGCCGCAACAAAAAGGCGGCCTTGGCATCCAATTCCGGTTTTTTTGGTTCCGGCTTTGGAGTTGCCAAAACAATATCGTGTATCGGGCGGGATATTTGCGCGTATAAATAATTTTCAAATTCAATTTGCCCGCAGTTGATTGCCGCCGCCGCCGAACCGGAAACAACCAAGGCAACGCAAAAATAAAACAACCTTTTTAAAACGGAATTTTTATTTTTGGTCCGCTTTTTGGGCGGCAGGGGCATCGGAATATAGGATTTTATCATTTTACCGGTTTTTCCTTTTTAACAATCGCCAAGCCAAGCTCATCCAACTGCGCCCCTTCCACCGGTGATGGCGCATCCAACATTAAATCGCGGTTATCCCCCGTTTTGGGAAATGCCATCACTTCACGGATATTGGGTTCGCCCAATAACACCGCCAACAAGCGGTCAATCCCCGGCGCCATGCCTCCATGCGGCGGCACGCCATAAGAAAAGGCCTCAAAGTAATGCGAAAATTGTTTTTTGGTCTCTTCGGGCGTGTGGCCGACCACCTCGAATACCGCGGTAAAAGTTTCCAAATTCGTATTCCGAAGACTGCCGGAAAATATTTCAAAGCCATTTAACGCCATATCATACTGGTAAGCCATAATTTTTTCCGGGCATGCTTTGATTTCCTCCGGATCTTCGGTACGCGGTTTGGTAAAAGGATGATGCATTGCGTTCCATTTCTTTTCTCCGGCAAGCCATTCGAACATCGGAAAATCGGTTATAAAACAAAACGCGAGTTCGTTCGGATCGTTTTTATCTTCACGCAAGTCCGGTTTGTCGCTACCGTATTTTTCCATTGACTCTTTCCATGTCAGCCTCGGAAACGGAATCCGGCTGATTTTTTTATCCGGGAACAAATCCTTCACGAGCGCGACAAACATCTTTTCGGATAAATCCAAAACCTCATCTTCATCGGCAAACGACATTTCCACATCAAGCTGGGTATGCTCGGCTTGCCGGTCCGCGCGCGGATCTTCATCGCGCAAACAACGCGCAATTTGAAAATAACGCTCTAGCCCGGCCACCATTAAAAGTTGCTTGTATTGCTGGGGACTTTGCGGCAACGCGTAAAAATTGCCCTTTTGCAATCGCGACGGCACCAAAAAATCGCGCGCGCCTTCGGGCGTTGATTTGGTTAATAACGGCGTTTCCACCTCCACAAACCCCTGACCGGTCAGAAACTGCCGCATAAAGTTAATCACCTTGTGGCGCATTACCAGATTGCGATGCAAACGCGCGCGCCGCAAATCCAAATAACGATATTTCAAACGGTTATCTTCGCCAATCTCATAGCCGTCGCCGTCAATGGAAATGGGAAGCGTTTTAGCTTTTGATAAAATTTTCAAATCTTCAATGACAATCTCCACGCCGCCGGTGGCAATTTTGTCATTTTTCATATTTTCCGGCCGCACATTCACCTGTCCGACAAGCTCCACCACCCATTCGCTTCTCACTTCCTTTGCCAAATCAAAAAACGGCGCCTTGGGAATTACCACCGCTTGAATAACACCGCTTCGATCGCGCAAATCAAAAAAAATCAGCTTGCCATGGGCGCGCACAATTTGCACCCAGCCGCATAACCGCACCGTTTGACCGGCCATTCCCGGCGTTTGAGCGATCATTGTCCTTGCCAGTTCCTTTTGAGATTGATTTTCCATAATTTTATCCATAATGCTAAATCCTACCCTATTTCCCCTCATTTTTCAACGCCCGCCCCGCCAATCCCCGCCGCCCCTTGATTATTGTTTACCATCAAGCCCCCAACCCCTTCCATCTTTCAAGCGGAACATCTCGTGAGTTATTTTACTATAATTCATTGTTTTGATTAAAATCTTTTGCGCCGTTTTCCTTCATAAAATCATTGATTGCTTTTAAAAAATATTTGCCGAATTGTTTCAGCTTAACCGCGCCAACTCCGTTTATTCGCAAAAACTCTTCTTCGTTTTTGGGATAGCGGCGCGCCATATCCTGCAATGGCGCATTGCCAAACACCACAAAAGGAGGCGCTCCCATTTCATCCGCCAATCTCTTACGCACGGCCCTTAATTTTTCAAATAAATCATTATCATATCCGGTGCCAAAATTTTTGGTCGGCAGTTCTTTTCTTGGCTCATATTTTTTACTTGGCTCCAATGCCGGCATTATCAATTTTTCACTTCCCCGCATAAACTCGGCACCCGTTTTAGTCATTATCAATGCCAAACACAAATCTTCAGATTTTGCCAAATAACCGATTTGAACCAAATTCTCGATAATTTGCAATAATTCCACTTTTGAAAAATCGTTTACGATCCCGTAAACCGAAAGGTTGCCATGTCCATTGATTGAAATTTTTTCGTTGTTGCTCCCCAAAAGAATGTCCGCCACATAATTTTTTCCAAAACGACTTTTAAGTCTCGCCACCGCCGAAAGTATCTTCTTGGTAATTATCGTCGCGTCAAAAAAGTCAGTGGATTTTTGAACTCTTTGTTTTGGCAAGCATATGTCGCAACTTCCGCAATTATCGCCTGACAATTCCTCATTAAAATAGGCAAGCAGATATTTTTTTCGGCAAGTACTCAATTCCGCGTAATTCATCACGCATCCCAATTTTTCCAACGCCTTCTTCCGCAAAAGATCATCCTCAATTTTATTAATAAAAAACTCGTGCTTGCGCGTATCGGCATAAGTATAAAACAAAACGCATTCGCTGGGCAAATTATCGCGGCCCGCCCGCCCGATCTCCTGATAATATCCTTCCAGCGTCTTGGGATAAGTGTAATGTACCACCAGCCGCACATCCGGCTTGTCAATTCCCATCCCAAAAGCAATGGTGGCGACAATAATACGCGTTTCATCGCGGGTGAATGATTCCTGCACTTTGTTCCTCTCTTTCGCGCTCAACCCGGCATGATAAGCTTGTGCCATAAATCGGCAACTTCGTAATTTTTCCGCAATCTCTTCGGTTTCTTTACGCGAAAAACAATAAATAATCACCGGCTCGTTGCGGTAGTTTTCCAGCAATTTTATTAACTTGGGAAAAGCCTGTTTTTTTTCAATTACGCGAACATGCAAATTGGCACGATTGAAACTTGAAACAAAAACCTCCGCATCTCTCAATCGCAATTGATTGATGATATCCTCTCGCACCCTCTTGGTCGCAGTCGCGGTTAACGCCAGCAACGGCACATCGGGAAAAATTTCTTTCAGTGAATTCAAGCATCGGTAATCCGGCCTGAAATCATGCCCCCATTCGGAAATACAGTGCGCTTCGTCCACGGCAATCAAACTGACGCGCAACTTTTTCAAAAATTCCTGAAATCCCGGCAACGCAAATCTTTCCGGCGCCACATATAAAATCTTGACCTCGTTATTTTTTATTCGTTGGCAGATTTCTTCAATCTGTTTTGGCGACAGAGCTGAATTGATAAACTCCGCGCTTACCCCGCAAGTTCGCAGAGCATCCACTTGATCTTTCATCAGCGCAATCAGCGGCGAAATCACCAATGCCAACCCCTCCATTTTCAATGCTGGCAATTGATAACAAAGCGATTTTCCCCCGCCCGTGGGCATCAGCACAAAACAATCGTTTCCGCTCAAAACGCGATTAATAATCTCTTCCTGCAATGGTCGGAAATAATCATAACCAAAATACTTTTTAAGCAATGTTTTCATGCGCTAACCAATTATTTTTACGCCGGCTTGACGCCAACCTTCCCCGCTAAACAATGCCATCATTTTCGCCTCAAAACCCTTTTCCCTCCGGGCATGCCCCGTAGCGTAAAACGGCAAAAACCCGCAAAAATAAATGATTTTGATTGCGAATTTTATTTGGCGGCAATTTTTTTGACGATGTCGTAGTTTTCTTGAAGATATTGGAGGTCTTCGTAGAGTTTGGAAAATATTTTTTCTTTTTCAAAATCCGGCTCTTTGAGAGCAATATTGACAATTGTCGCCAACACCGAAAAATAATCGCCGCGCTCAATATGAAATTCCAGATGTTTGACGCGGTCGGCGCGATTGTCCAAATCGCGGACAAGCCAAAAAACCGGCGGCTTGCCGTCAACCGCCAACATCCCGTAATCAGTTTGTTGCGAATAAAACGCACCAGACATAATAATTTGACTTAATAAATATCTTGCCGATGACCGATATCAATAATAACGATCAATTCTTTTTTATAAATTTTATAAATAATTCGATACGGCCAAAACCGATAAGAATAACAACTGCGATATTCCCCTCGCAATTTTTTATTGGCAAATGGATTAATGGCAATTAAACTTATTGCCTCCATGGCGCGACAATAATCTTTCGGGGAAAGATTATTTAATTCTCTTTGCGCCTTTAGCTTTAATCTTGCTTGAAATTCCATATTTGTTTTTCGCTTTTTCCGCCACAACAAAACCTTCTTTTTCAAGAAGCGTCTCTAAAGTTATCCATTTCTTATATTCTCCGGTCTTAACCGCCCGATCCGCTTCGGCAATGTCTTTGTCAAGATTTGGAAATTCGCGCATTACTTCCATTGTTTCCAATATTGAATCAAATTCTTCAGCCGACAGCAAAACAGCTTTTGGCCGCCCCTTTTCGGTGAAAGTGTAATAAACTCCGGGCTTTTGGATTTCCTCGGCAAGTTGAAATATTCTTTTTCTTGCTTCGGAGATTGAAATTGTGGTTTTGGGATTCATAGATGCGTCAATTTAGATTTTAGCATATGTACATAATAACGCACATCCGTTATTATTGTCAAATCATCCCTTTGTTTTTGAAACTGGTGAAATCATTGGCAGTCAAAATGATATGGTCGGTTAATATAATGCCCAAAATTTTTCCGGCATCGGTCAATCTTTTGGTGATCGCCAAGTCATCTTGAGACGGTTCGATATTCCCGCTGGGATGATTATGGACGGCGATTATGCCGGCGGCATGAAGAGAGACTGCCGGCTCAAAGACTTCGCGCGGATGCACCAAGCTGGCATTAAGCGTGCCAATCGAAATTATTTGCCTTTCAATCAGTGTATTCATAGTGTCCAAATAAAAAACCGCGAAATGCTCCTTTTTGGAACCGCGAAAATCGCCGCATAACTTCCAAATATCCTCGGGTGCCAAAATTTCCGGTTTTTTGCCCGGATTCATCCGCTTTCCCAATTCCAATGCCGCGATTATCTGCAACGCTTTTGCTTTGCCCAAACCTTTTTCTTTGAGCAAATCTTCCAATTTAATTTTTTCCGCGCCGTTTTTGGCAATCAATTTCACGATTTTTCTTGACAATTCCACCACATTCAATCCCCTTATCCCCGATCCCAAAAGCACCGCCAGCAATTCGGCGTTCGCCAATTTTGCCGCGCCATATTTTTCCAATTTTTCCCGCGGCCGGTCAATTTTCGCAATATCTTTCATCTTCACAATTTTATTTTAGCGCACTAATTTCGCTTTGCAATCCATTATTCCGACAAAAAGTTTAAAAATGGAATAACATAACAAAAATTGCGGGGATTAGACCCCCGCAATTTTCTTTTGGTAAAGAATAGATAAATTTAAGCAATTATTTTGGATATTTTTTCATATATTTTTTGCACCGCATGCCTGTTCCCAACGGTTCAAAACCGAATTTTCCATAAAATAGCTCAAGCAATTCATTATCCATAAACAGGTTTATTGAGTGATAGTCTTTATTTTTTATTTGATTCACCAAATTTTTAACAATCATCTTTCCTATGCCTTTTCCCTGATAATCTTTATGCACCATAATATCATAGAACATGCACATTGTTCCGTCCTCAAGAATTCTACCCATTCCGATCAGCTTATCGTTGTCCCAAACGCTGTAAACAAAGAACGATTTGGCCAAGCTTTCTTTCCATTTTTTATTGCCTCTTTTCTGCCATCCGATTGATGCTTGCAAATCGTCTATTTTTTCCGCTTCAATTTCTTTTGATATTGATTCGCGGTATTTCTGATTCATAATTCCAATTTGATTTTTATATGTGAAATCCGGTTTCTAAGTATTTTTTCTTTAAAAATTCGCTAAATCTTAAAATTTCTTGCTGTTCTTTTTTTAATCTTTCAATTGCCAATCGCTCCAATTCATCATGATCATCGGGGCCCGAAATGCTCTCTGTCTCTTCTGCGTCACTACAAGTAATTAAATAATCGGAATATCTGCTTTCGTGCTCTTTAAGTCGCACTTTGATTTCCGGCAATTCACCGTCTTGCTCTTGATAAAATTCATCAATCAGTGATTGCAATTTGGTAACTGCCATGTATTCCTTTCTATTTAACTTTCGTTGCTCCTTTTCGGTACGCGCGAATATTTTTCTCTTGGGTTGAAGGATAAAACCAACATATGGATTGCTCCAAGCCCCTTCAAGAGGCGGATTTTCTATTTCTTCAAGATATTCATCCCCATGATCATCAATATGCCCTTTTGAAAGAAATCTAACAACGCCCTTGAGATGCCCCTCGCAAGAAAAATTTGTTTCTACGCCAATAAGGTTCAATCCAATCACCAATTCTTTTATTTTTTTATCTATCCACGACTCTTCTTCATAAAAAGGGCCATCAAAATCATCGTCATCTTCGTTTCCCGACCCGCTAAAATATTTTTCCTTTTCTTCCCATGTTTTAAGCCGCTTTTGGTATTCCGGATCATTTTCTTGGGTTTCTTTAAAGTTCTCAAAAGACATATTTTTCGCTTTTTTAGAGTTTGGGCCAAGATTCAACGATGAGGTCTTTTTTGTTTTTCAGCGGCATTGATTGCCAAAGCTCTTCGGTGATAAACGGCATAAAAGGATGCAGGAGCTTGAGGGAATTTGCCAAAACATAAATCAAAATTTTTTGAGTGTTTTGGACTTGGGTTTTGTTTTTTGCCGCGCGGATTTGATTTTTGGCGGCTTCAATGTAAGCATCGCAAAATTCATGCCAGAAAAAGTCGTAAAGATCGCGAATCGCCGCGCCGATAGCATATTTATTGATATTTTTTTCGGTTGATTTGGCAATTTTCGCCAACGCCGCGAGGATTTTTTTGTCTGATACAGTGATTGGTTTGGGTTTTGCGACCAGCGAATATATATTCTTTTCCCCTTCCGATTGATTTAAAACAAATCTTGCGGCATTCCATATCTTGTTGCAAAACTTTTGCCCGGCGATCATGTTGTCTTCGTTGAAATGCAGGTCCTGCGATTCGCTCACCTGCCATGCCAATCCAAACCGCGTAGCATCGGTGCCGTATTTTTCAATCAACATCATGGGGTCAATACCGGTGCCCAGTGATTTTGACATTCTTTTGCCGTCTTTGGTTAAAACCATCGCGTTAATAACCACCTGCGCAAACGGCGCTTTTCCCATAAACTCCATTCCCGAAAACACCATCCGCGCCACCCAAAGATTGATAATATCGCGGCCGGTGGTTAAAACCGCGGTAGGATAGAATTTTTTGAGATCTTTGGTAATTTTGGGCCACCCAAAAACCGCCAGCGGCCACAATACCGAAGAAAACCAAGTATCAAAAACATCCGCGGAGCGTTGGGGCTGGCATTTTCCGCAAATTTCACATTTTTTAGGTTCCTCTACCGCAATAAAATACCTTTCCGGATCATTTTGACAGAACCACACCGGCAGGCGTTGTCCCCACCACAATTGGCGCGACACGCACCAATCGCGCGGCTCTTTGAGCCATGCATAATATACCTGCTCCCAGCGCTTGGGATGAAATTTGACCTTTCCCGCTTTTCCGGCCTGCAAGGCTTTTTTAGCCAATTCATCCATTTTTACAAACCATTGCATTGACGGGATCAATTGTATCGCCGCCGAACAACGGGAACATTTGGGCGCTTGGTGCTCGTAATCTTCAATTTTGGCCACTAAACCGATTTTTTCCAAGTCATCAACTATCTTTTGCCGCGCTTCAATAGCTTTCATCCCGCGATAGACCTCCGGCGCATTATCGTTTATCTTGCCTCGTTCATCAATCACGGAGATCAGCGGCAATTTATGCTTTTGCCCGATCTGCCAATCGTTCAAATCGTGCGCCGGAGTAATTTTCACCGCCCCGGTGCCAAAACCAATATCAATGCTGTCATCGGCGATAATCGGAACCGCGCGCTCCAAAATCGGCAAGATCGCGTTCCTGCCAATTAAGTTTTTATAGCGACCATCTTTTGGATTTACCGCCACCGCGGTATCGCCCAGCATTGTTTCCGGGCGAGTTGTCGCCACGACAACATATCTGCCGGGTTCATCTTGAATGGGATATTTCAAATGCCAAAGTTTTGAATCTTCGGCAACATAGTCGGTCTCCAGATCTGAAATCGAAGTGCCGCAACGCGGACACCAATTCACCACCCGCTGGCCCCGGTAAACCCATCCCTGCTTATGATAGTGAATGAAAGCTGTCTCAACCGCATTGACATAATCTTCGTCCATGGTGAATTTTTTCCGCGACCAATCGCAAGACGCACCCATGGCACGGATCTGGTTGAGAATGATATCACCATAGAGTTTTTTCCACTCCCAAGCTTTTTGAAGAAATTTGTCGCGCCCCAAATCAAAGCGGCTGATACCGTCTTTTTTGAGTTTTTTTTCCAGAGTGCTTTGTAGACCGATCCCCGCATGATCACTGCCCGGAATCCAAATCGCGGCGTCTCCCTTCATCCGATGATAGCGCACCAGCGCGTCCTGAATAGTGATATTTAACGCATGCCCCATATGCAAAGTGCCGGTAACATTGGGCGGAGGCAAAACCATTGAAAAAATCTTTTTTGACCTTGCTTTAATTTTGTCCGGATTAAAATAACCTTTCTTTTCCCAATTTTGATAGATTTTGCTTTCACTTCCATTGGGATCGTAGCGGCTGGATAAAGTTTTCATGGTATTGATAAAAAATAAATGATGTCCCTAAATTAGCACGCAAACGGCAAAAAACAAGGCCTCATCCTTCGGTTTGCATCGGCAAATCAATGATAAATTCGCTTCCCTCGCCCAATCCTTTTGATTCAACGCGGATATTCCCGCCATTATTGATAATGATCTGCGCCGAAAGGTAAAGCCCGATCCCCTTGCCGTCAATATTCACGCTTTTAGCTTTTTCCCCCCTTTCAAAAATACGCCCGAACAAACCCTGCAAATCTTTTTCGTCAATTCCGATGCCTGTATCTTTGACGGAAATGCGCAATTGATCGCCAACAACCGACATTGACACAGCAATGCCGCCGGTTTGTGTGTATTTAATCGCATTGTCAACGATGTTGTAAATCGCTTCCCGAATACCGCGCGCGTTAAGCAAAACCAAGGGAATCGGCACCGACGGTTTTTTGAAATTGAGATATAATTCTTTGGCCGCCGCCGCCGTTTTTAAATCATCAATTGCGCCGGCGATCAAATCCACCACATTCACCGGCTCCTTTGCCGCCGCACCCTTATTCATTTGAAAATGCGCCACATCGAGAAGTTCGTCAACCAGATGAATCAATTTTCGGTCGGCCTCCAAAGAAGCATCAATCTTTTCTTTGGCCTTTTTCGGTATTTTGCCATAGCTTCCTTCGCCGATCATGCTTAAATATCCCTGAATCACCGAAAGAGGACTGCGCAAATGATGCTGAGTGGAAAGCAAAAACTGCGTCTTGGCGGTATCCAGCCGCTTCAAATCCGCCGCCAAAATCTCCGCCTCCCGCCGCAAAATCCTCTCTCGCGACGCAATCGTCTCGGCATCCTCCCTCCGCCGACTCTCCGATTTGGCCGATTTGACAAGATAATATCCAAAAAAAGAAAATAGAAAAAAGACAAATAAAGTTAATATCTTTAATACCATTGAAGGCATAAAGAAAGGCAATGCCAAAAGAATAACACCCATAATGCCGGTCAAAAATTCAGTCAACACAACCTCTGCTCTGAATAAATGGTATCTTGTAATGGCATAAGCCGTAACCGCAAGAAAAAATATAATAAAAATAAATCCAAACGGATAAAATTCAATACCGTAATTAACTAAAAAATCAGAGGCAGAAAAAAAATAGAAAATAAATCCTATCAATAGATATTTTTTTTGAAAATAATTAATTGATCCGCTAAAATCTTTTTTAAAATTAATTAAGAAAAGAAAAATTGCCCGTAATGTTAATATCGCAAGCAATAATAAATACAGCGGATGGATAATTCCAGCCCTGGGATAAAATCCCCAAAAAAATTCATAAAAACCGTTTATTAAAAAATTCGTGTTCAAAAGAATAACTTCAAAAAAAACAGTCGCAGCATATGAAATGAAAAGTAAAAATTTATCAATGAAATTTTCTGATTTTAAAAATATTATAAAAAAATGAAAGAAAAAAACCGGAATCAATAAAATCCCGATATACCCCGATTTAATTAAGGTAAGCGCCCAACTCATTTCTTGGGTATTAAACAAAAGAAACCACGCAAACTGCCACCAAAAAGTTGCCAAGCAAATCAAACCAAAAAATATGTTGAGTTTTAATTTCGGATTATTAAAAAGAACATATGCCCCCAAAATTAAAAACAACACCGAGCTTATCAACGGCGGCAACGAATAAAAATTAAAATTTATTTCCACCATAAACAGATTGGAATCAATTAACCTTGCCAATCGCCGCCTCCATATTTTTCACAAACCAATCCGGCATCCCTTTTTGGCGAGTCGCAACATCGACATAAACAATAACATGATTCGCGGTTGCGCAAACCTTATTCTTCTGATTTATAAACTCTCCGCTCAATGTGAAAGAAGAATTGCCAATTTTGGATAATCGCACTCTAACAATCACGGTATCTGCAAAAAAAATATTTTCAGAAAAAGAATAATCTGCGTGGCAAGTGAAAAGAAAATATTTTTTACCGATATCATTAATAAAACCAGGGATACATTCTATTCCAAACAATTCCCTCGCCTTACCAAACAATTTTGCATAATGATCATGTCCAACGGATCCTTCAACTGTCAGTTCTCCAAATGTTATTAATGTTGGGTAGTCAAAATAAAGCCCTTTATCATCACGCCCGATTTTGGTATTTATTTTTTTTGATAAATAATTATTTTCCATTATTTTTTTTACTTATTAAGGGACTAATACACCGACGATTTCGCGGATTATGGGCAAATACTCAAGAAGCGCCCATATCAAAATCGCGAAAAAGCCGACGATTAGAATAAAATCAATGATATTGTTCATAAAAGATATAATCTCATAATCTCATTATACCCCCAAATTTTCACCGCCGCAAACCAACCAACAAAAACATTCTCCCCATTTGTCCTTCTTAATTTTTCTCCAAAATCTCTGCCACCTTTCGGGCGGAGCATCCCACAAAAAAATATCTTTCCCCGCCAGATTTTTGTAGCGGTATCAAGTATCGATACTTGATATCGCTACAACCCGCCCCGCCTCCCTACCGCCAAACCGGCTTGGGGTCGCTCACCCCGCCCTCCTCACAACTATAAATCACAACATCCCCGCCGGAACTTGACCAAAGCCAATACCTCCCCGCCGGCAACTCAAATTCAGCATATTTTGTTTCGGAAAGGCTGATGGTTTTTACCGTATTGGTAGTAGTATCTCTTTGCGAATCATATTCAGGCAAAGCGGAACTATCACCCATAAAAATAGCTGTAGAGCCAGGCGATGATCCCGAAAACCCGCTGTGCGGGAATCTCCTTGCGGTAATATATAATTTATCTCCGCTAGTAGTAAATTCAGCAACTTGACCATTCATTTGATACGGCGATCCTAACTCAACTTGGCTCTTTGGCTCGCAAGGCAAGGCCTCTAATCCTAACGGTGTTGATGGCGTAGTTATTATTTGCTTTAACTGGTTAAGCGCCATCAGCCCCACGATTGCCGCGCCGATCGTTATCACCGCAACCGCAATCCCGACGACAATCAGAATTCTTTTAATTTTTTTGTTCATATTTTCCAAACAATTCAGAGGGTCTAACCCTCCGTAAATCCTCTGTGAAACTACCGCACCGGTTTGGGGTCGCTCACCCCGCCCTCCTCACAACTATAAATCACAACATCCCCGCCGGAACTTGACCAAAGCCAATACCTCCCCGCCGGCAAAATTAGCGTGCCGTAATCTTTTTCTTTGATTATAATTTCTTTATAAGCATTAGCTATTTTACTTGTCTGCTTATTCCAGACCGGTAATTGATTTAAAAAACCAATATAAACACCAGAGCCACCTCTCTCTGGCAATAAAATGCCGTGCTCATACCTTCGCGCAACAATATAGATCTCGCCGCCGGCAGTGGTAAATTCGGCGACAGGATTAGTCAAATACGGCGAACCCAGCTCCACAAAGCTGGCCGGATTGCCGCCGCAAGGCATCAACTGCTCTTTTGGCATCGGCTCAGCAGGCGGAACGGTTCGCGACAGAATAAAGAGAAACAAATCATCGGCAAAAAAATACCACAAAAAACCAACCGCCGACAGGATCGAAACAATAATGATAATAATTTTATTTTTTTTGGCCATTCTGTTTTTAATTTATTTGATTTTAATATACCGCAAGCTGTCGGCCAAAAGTTCTTTGGCGCGCGAATCAATTGATTTTGCCGGCAATTTTTCAATTAAAATAGCCATCGCGTCAATCTGGCGGTTAATGGATTTTTGCGCCAGCCTTATTAGATAATTTTTTACCGCCGGCGGTAAAGATCTCCGCTTTAATTTGTCCAAAGCTTCAAATTGGAGCTTCAATGATTTGGCCGATGCCAATAAAATATCGCGCGTTGATAAAAGCTTGATCATTTTAAGACTATAATAATGGCCAATGTTGGCAATGATTGAATTAATATTCGCCGAGCTGGCAAAATCCAAATCAACGCGCCCGATATTGCCGGCTTCGTCTTCGGCAACTATTTCAAGCTGATGATTACCGGTTTTTTGCAACGACAAATCAATGGAGTTTTGCGACATAATTTTTCCGTCTAATTGAATTTGTGTTTTAAAAGCGATATCCGCGGATTGATTGTCGACAACGCGATAATCAAGCGGCAGAATTTGATTATTGATGTAATCTTGATCTTTTTTGGGAGAAATGACAAAAATTTCCGGCGGTGTTTTATCGGCGACATCAACAATTTCTTCAACAATTACGCCGGTAATTTCGCTTCGCGCTTCAATTTTCACCGCGCCGGCTTGGTCCAGCAGAGGTACTTGAACCAATACGCCGCCGTTTTCATCGGGAACATAGGGGCCGAAAGTTTGGTCCGCGTAATTGATAAATATTTTTTCTGATTCTTCGTTATCGCCGGTGCTTGGATTAAACCCGGGCAAATAGACCGAATAGCCGCCATTGCCGGCTGGATTTCCGGGATAATCAATACGAATTTCTTGGCTGATCGCCGCTCCCGACGCGGCGTTGCCCTTTAATTCAATCGTATGCACTCCCGGATCAATCAATGGCAAATTAACATTTATATCAATACGGCCGTTTTCATCGGCAATCGCCTCGGCTATCTTGATTTGCGTTGAATGGAGCAAAATCACCACCGGCTCGTTAAAGCCAAACCCGCCGGCCTCAATGCGGATTTGATCGTCCGGTATCACGGCAAAAGGGATGTTGCCCGCGGAATTGCCGTTGGCCGAACAAACAAAAGGCGGCGCGGGCGCGGGCAAACACTGCGCGGGCGAAGTTTTGTTGTAGGCAGACAAAACATTGCAAGCGGCAATCGCGTGGCCTTTGACATTGGGATGGAATAATCCTTGTGATTTATCGAAGTTAATTTCATTACTTTCGCCACTTTCTACTGGAGCGATAAGATTTGGTAAAATATCAGAATTTAATTTTTGTCTCAACAAATAATCAACAATTAAATCAAACTTGCCTTCAACATCTCCCCACGCTTCTCTCGTATCGCAATCTTGAAGAAACAAATGCGTTGAAATCGGCGCGGCAATATATGCCAAATGTTTAGCGGAACATTTTTTCCAATTACCATAGGCAGAGACCAAATCATCAATCAGCGCGCGCGATTGCGCGTCGCCGTTGCCGTCAAGATTGAGCAGGCGGCGAATCTCGGCGTTGAGGTTGGCTTCTTTAATGTTATTGGCAAGCGCGTTGTCCTCGTTTGCCGGACAAAGAGCGTTGTCGCCCAAAGAACTTTCCACATCAACAAATTCAAAACGCGGATCGGCACCGGCGCGATCATTAAACGCATCGGCAATTTTTTTATTAATGTCTTTTATTTTTTTGCGCGCGTAATTGATATCCTCCTTGCAAATACCGCTACACCATGCCGGCGATTTTGATTTTTCCGGCAAGATATTGGGATAGTTTAATTGCAAAATACGGGCATTGGCAAAAGTTTGCAAAATTTTATTTTGCGCCCAGATTTCCTTGGAATAAAGTCCATTGATAGCATCTTTACTGTTAACAAAAAATCGATCAAAATTTTCACAAGTTGCAAATTGATCGGCCAAAAACTCAATCTCCGCCGGCGCGCCAGGATATTCCTGCAACGCCCGGCGCAAAATACCCGGCAAGACGCAAGCATAAACCAAATCCGCGAATTTGGCGTCGTTGCCGCCCATGCCGACGGTGACCAAATCCACATCGGCGGGAGTCAGGCCGGCATCATTCAGTTTGTTCAATGCTTGTTGGAGTTGCGAATCGGGCGCGATTTGACCGCTCGCCATATCGCCCGCTACCGGCGGGCGTTGTCCGTTTTCAATCTTTGCGCCGCTGCAAGTAAGATCGATCAAAACAATATCTTCGTCGTTCAATTCGGGATGGAATTTGTTTTTATTGATCTTGGCATAATTTTGCAAGGCGCGATGGCAAGAGTCATTGCCGGCAATCAATGTGTCGGTATAGGTGCCTTGTTCGTACGCTTCGTTTAGATATCGGGTTGAATCTTCAATGGAATTGCCCGCGCCTTCGCCGGATTGATAGGAATCCCCCAGCGCCACATAGACAAATTTGTCGGTAAATTCCGGCGCGGGATTAAAAAATTCCTCGGGCGGCACGACAAGATCAATCGTCGCTCTTTGGTCGGCGCGGCAGATTGACGCCTCATCGGGCAAGCGAAAATCCGCCTCGGATGTATCAAAAAAATCATCCGCGGGCGCGGCTAAATCAATCGTTGACATCTCGTCCGCGCGGCAAATCGCTACCTCGTTGAGCAAGCGAAAGCCCGCGTCGCCGGCATCAAAAAAATCCGCAGGCGGAGCAAACAAGTCAATCGTGGTGGTCGCGTCGGCGTCATTGATAACGATTTCGGGCAATTCTTGCGCCAAAGTGTTGGCAAACAAGAATACCGCAACGGGCAAAAACAAAAACAACGGCAAATATCGTTTCATATCTTTTTTGCGCGCTTGGTCAAATATTTTGACAGATCGTAGATATCGCCCGCACCCATTATCAAAACGATTTCCCCGCCTTTAATTTCGCGCTTTAATCTTGCGATAATTCGTTTTTTGGGAACATACTCAACCTCGCCACGGCCAATTTCAAAGACCAACTTTTCGCTGTTGACGCTTTTCGCGATCTTTGCGTTTTCGCGGCCGGCAACTTGATAAATATCGGTGATAAAAACTTCATCCAACGGCGCGCTTCGGAAAACTTTCACAAAATCGTCAAAAAGCAGATAAGTGCGCCACGCCTGATGCGGCTGGAATAGACAAATAATCCTTTTTTTGGGCCATTTGGCGCGCACCGCCTCCATGGTCAATTTGATCTGCGTGGGATGATGGCCATAATCAAAAACCGCGGTAAATTTTTTATCTCCTATTTTTGCCGGCCGGCAATCAAATCGCCGCCATGATCCGCGATACCTTGCCAATGATTCAAAGATAATTTCATCGGGGACCCCTATCGCGCGCCCCACCGTAAGCGCCGCCAGCGCGTTGGCAACATTATGTTCTCCGGGAATGCGCAAATTTTTGCGCAAGATTTTCGCCTCGGGCATCGCAAGCGAATAATACAAAACTTTTGTCCCTTTTTTTTGCATGGCTTCGCCCAGCTTTTTGGCATTCGCATCATCGGCGCAAATCAATAATTTGCCGCCGGTTTTCATGTTGCCGGCAAACTTTTCAAACGCCGCCATCAGCTTTTTTTCATTTTCATAACATTCAATATGGTCCATTTCGATATTGGTCACCACCGAAATTTGCGGATAGTAATTTAAAAACGCTTGCGCGTATTCGCAAGCTTCAATCACCAGTAAATCGGATTTGCCGTCGCGAAAATTGCTATTTTTGAATTCTTTAACTTTGGTGCCCAAAATTACCACGGGATCCATTTTTGCCGCGGCCAGCATCAATCCGATCATCGCCGCAGTCGTACTTTTGCCATGCGCGCCGGCAACGGCAATAGTGTTGTGTTTTTTGGTCAATTCGCCCAGCGCTTGGGGATAGCTCATCGTTTTCACGCCCAAACGCAACGCTTGTTTTAATTCCGGATGATCGCGCATCACTGCCAAACTGTAAACCACCAAATCCGGCGCAATAATTTTCAGGTCCGCGGTTTTTTTGATAAAGAGCCGCATTCCCGCTTTTTGCAACGACCGGGTGATTTCCGAAGCCGCCGCATCCGAACCGCTCACCTCCCATCCTCGCGCCAAATAACGCCGCGCCAGCGCCGATATGCCGATACCCCCGATACCAATGAAAAAAATTTTTTTCATAAATTCCAAATATAAGCACTAAATTTGAGAATCAATTATTACTCTTAACCGAGATTGGCGCTTTCCAAAACCGTATAAACCGGGCCGCCGCGCTTTAATTCGCTTTCCATTATTTCAATCGATTCCACCATAAAAATCTTATTGATTTTTTCATTGACCCTCGGAATTTCTTCAATTTCCATTTGACGCAAGTCCGCTTGGATGAGACGAGCTAAAGTTATATGAGGAGTAAAACCATAGTCCTCTTGGGAACGGTATTTTGCGCCGCAAAACTCAAAAAGGGAACTTTCCAAATCTTTTTGCAAACCGCCGATTTCCCGCGATTTTTCCCCCGTCGCCCAAATCATTTTAGGCGGCAACTTCCCCAAGGGTCCATAAATAACCCGGTCAAGGGTAATTTCAAAAGAATCGTGCCGGCGCGCAACTTCAATCACGGTTTGGCAGATTTCGCAAATTTCTTCATCATTGGCATTACCCAAAAAATTTAATGTGATATGCAAATTTTCCGATTTTGTCCATTTGGCGGGCAAATCCGGCCAACGCCCGGAAAAATCCGATAAATATCGGCGCAAATTCTCGGGAATATTGATGGCAATAAATATGCGATGCAAATCTTTCATAGTTTGATTATGATTTTAAACCATTTGGCAAAAAAAGAAAGATGCGGTAGAATCCTGATTAGGAACAGATAATTTTTATGAATCATCTGTATTGATGGATATATCTGCGAATAGTATTTGTTTCCAATAAACCGGCGACCGCATATATATGAAAAGCAGAACTAACGGAAAATTGAAGAACACAATCTATAACTTATTGCGCGATTTAGGATATCATTTTCAAGGACAAGATGAAAAAACGAAAGAGTTGGGATTTACCCGGCCAAAATCAGGCTATCCCCATCTTCATTTGTTTGTAAAAATTGAAAACGGTGATTTGTTCTTGAGCTTACATTTGGACCAAAAAAAACCGGTTTATGACGGCGCTACCGCTCATTCCGGAGATTATGACGGTCCGGTGGTGGAAAATGAAATGGCGCGCATCAAACAGTACCTTGAAGATCAAACCCAAAAATGAAAAAATGAATATCATTTCCTTAACGCCAAAAAATTTTCAAAATGCCGTGGAAATCGCCGCTCGCGAAATCCAGCTTGGCGGCGCAATAATCGCCCCAACCGATACGGTCTATGGAATGTTGGCCGATGCCACCAACAAAAAAGCGATTGAAAAAATTTTTGCGATAAAAAATCGTTCAAAAGAAAAACCCCTGCCGATATTCGTGAAAAATATGGCTATGGCAAGAAAACTGGTAAAAATTTCGCCAAATCAGGAAAAATTTTTGGAAGAGAAATGGCCGGGAAAATTTACTTTTATCATGGAAAGAAAAAAGGCGCAAAAATTGTTTGGCGTTGATGAAGAAACCGCCGCTCTGCGCATTCCTTTTTGCCCTTTCGTCAACTCGCTTTTGGAAACCTTGAATTTGCCTTTGTGCGCGACATCCGCCAATATTTCGGGACAAGCGGCATCGGGAAAAATTGACGAAGTTTTGCGGCAATTCCATGGCAAAATAATTATCCCCGATCTTGCCGTCAATACCGGCGATCTGCCGCAATCAAAACCATCAGTAATTATTGATTTGACGCAAACCCCGCCAAAAATAATCCGATAATCAATTCCATGAAAAGAAAAAATCAAAACCAAAAATCTGGCATAAACAAGAAACAGGAATTGGAGCTTTTGCGTGAAATTATCGAGACCATTAGTTATAACCTGGATTTGAGGGAAGTTTTGGACCGTATTGTGAAAATTGTCAGCGGCGTCACCAAGGCAGATTCCTGCTTTCTTTATTTGATAGACGGCAACAATCTGATTCTGCGCGCCTCGCTAAACCCAAAACCGTTGGAAATCGGCAATATTAAATTGAAATTAAGTGAAGGTATCACCGGCTGGGTGGCAAAAAACAAAGAAACTGTCGCTATTGCCAAAGAGGCTTATAATGATGGCCGGTTTAAGTTTGTTAATAGTCTTCCCGAAGATAAGTTTGAAGGTTTTTTATCAGTGCCCATCGTTTACCGCGACAAAATTTCGGGAGTGATTAATGTGCAACACTCCAAACCGCGCGTCTACTCCAAAACCGAAGTGGCATTGTTTGAGCTGGTCGCCAAAGCCGTTGGCGGCGCGATTGAAAACGCCCTCCTTTTTTCCGAAAAAGAAGCACTCAAAGCCGCGCTGGAAACCCGCAAAATGATTGAAAAGGCCAAAGGAATCCTAATGAAAGAATTTTCAATTAGCGAAAACGACGCCTATAAATTACTGCATAAAAAATCAATGGACAAACGCATGGGTATGAAAGAAATTGCCAACGCGATAATAATTTCTTCGGAATTTAAGAGGTAGCCGCCCCCCCAAAAAAAATGTGCGTTTTCGTTTTTCGCGAGTTCTAATGGGATTTCGGTAATTGTTTCAAACCGCTTGACCTTACCGCAATTTTTTAATATGATATCGGCATACGGCACAATGGCGTGCCGCAAACGACAGCGGTGTCACCAAGAAATTGGGTGACTTTTTGTTTTTAACGATACAAATTATGGACTATAAAGAAATCATTGAAAAATGCGAAAAAAACGGCGTTAAGATAATTGATTTAAAGTTTTGCGATCTCCCCGGCGCGTGGCAACACTTTACCGTGCCTATCAAACAATTTGATGAAAAAATTTTTATCGATGGCATCGGCTTTGACGGATCCTCGATCCGCGGTTTTAAGAATATTGAAGAAAGCGACATGATTTTGATTCCCGACGGCAAAACATTTGTCATTGACCGTTTTGGCAAAGAACCGGCAGGCAGTTTGATTTGCAATATTCACGAACCCGAAACAAAAGAGCGATTCGCCAACGACGCGCGATTCGTCGCGCAAAAAGCTGAAGCGTATTTGGAAAAAACCGGCATTGCCGATGCCGCTTATTTTGGACCGGAGCCGGAATTTTTTATTTTCGACCGGGTTGAATTTGCCAACGGCCAAAATCGCGCCTTTCAGCGGGTCGAATCCGGTGAAGCCAACTGGAGCGATAATGGCGAAAGCGACGGCTCGGGGTATAAAATTCGCAACAAAGAAGGTTATTTCCCGATGTCGCCAACCGATCAAACCGCGGATATTCGCCGCGATATGGTCGCGGAGCTGAAACGCTTGGGCGTTCAAGTTGAAAAGGAACACCATGAAGTCGCTACCGCGGGACAGGCTGAAATCGATATAAAATACGATTCCTTGCTGTCGCAAGCCGATAAAATAATGTTGTTCAAATACGCAGTAAAAAATGTCGCCCGGCGTGCCGGAAAAACCGCCACATTTATGCCCAAACCCTTGTTTGGCGACAATGGTTCGGGAATGCACACCCATATTTCTTTATGGAAAGATTCTAAAGCTTTATTTTTTGACGCCAACGGCTATGCCGGTTTGAGTCAAACTGCGCTTTGGTTTGTCGGCGGATTGTTGGCACACGGAAGATCGCTGATGGCGTTTTGCGCGCCGACAACAAATTCTTACAAGCGATTGGTGCCCGGTTTTGAAGCGCCGACAAATCTTGCCTACTCGGCGCGCAATCGCTCGGCGGCAATCCGGGTACCGATGTACAATAATTCGCCAGCGGCAAAAAGAATTGAATTCCGTCCGCCGGACGCTTCCTGCAATCCATATTTGGCATTTTCGACAATGCTGATGGCCGGCATTGACGGTATCAAGAATAAAATTGAACCGGGAGATCCGGCCAATGGCAATATTTATAAAAACGGCAACGGCATCACTCAAGTACCGGCATCGCTGGAAGAATCATTGGCGGCGTTGAAAACCGACTACCAATATCTGCTTGGCGGCGGCGTTTTTGGCGAATCGCTGATCAATGATTGGATCGCTTATAAGAAAACCGCCGAATGCGATTTTTGCCGCTTGCGGCCAACGCCCGCGGAATTTGAACTTTATTACGGCATATAATTAGTCGCACATCCAATTTGCTTAAATTTTTAAAAGTTTGTAAAATGAAAAAGTAATACCGCAAAAAGCGGAAATAACAAACATAAAAAATGAACTACCAAAATTCGAGAGGGCTGGTTTCAATAATTATTCTGGCAATGATAATTGTTGTTGTGGCCGTAGCCATTGTCGGTTATCTCGCCAACATCGATAAAAGAGTCGGCCAATTAGAAAAAATAATATATTTAGACGCAACACTGGCCGAAAAAATTATCGAGAATGGTAAACAAATTGCCGCGGACAATTCCACGAAACCCGTCGAGGAAATTATTAAACCCGATGATTCGGTGGCAATTACCGGAACAATAGTTAAAATCGAGGAAAAGGCCATATTTATAAATATGGATATGAAGACGGATGGAGAAGATTACGATTACATTGTGCGCATCGACGAAAGCACATCCTTAAACAAACAAAAAACGATCGACGATGAAAGCACAATTCTGGCAAATACCGCCGATGTTAATATCGGCGATATTGCCATCATTGAAAGCGCCGGACAAATTGGCACCGGCAATGAATTCACGGCAAGGAAAATAAATTTTTTGCCGGCGGCGGAAAATTAGCGGCAACCGCATAAATTATTTGCAACAATTTGATTTTAAAAAAGGCTCTGAAAAGAGCCTTTTTTTAAAAAATTACGGCAGATTATCTTCGCAAAGCCATTGATATTCTTTGGCAAGCAGTAATGTTGGCAAGCATGGCAAAAACCGCGATAGCGGCGGTAGCCCACTGTAAATTGATTGAAAACAAAACGATAATCCCGAAAAAAAACAGCAAACGCTCGCCGCGCGACATCAACCCCCCTTTTAATTCCGTTTCCGACAATTCTTTTTCTTTCGCGGCGGCTTTGGCATAGGTGGTCATCGTCGACCCGAAAAGAACTAAAAATATCCACGCCGGCGCCGGCATTAAAAAAACGGGCAATTCAACAAACAAAAATCCGAAAAGCATTATCGCTTCCACATAGCGATCGGCAATCGTATCCCAGTAGGCCCCCTTTTTGTTGGCCAAATTTTTCGCGCGCGCCACAGTGCCATCAATAAAATCAAGCGCGGCGGCAACGGCAAAGAGCGCCAGCGCGACCCAATAACCGCCGATGATCAAAAAACAAAGCGCCGCAAAAGCGGCGGCAACGGAGCAGGCCGTGTATTGGTTAGGAGTGAAGGGCAAGCGAGCAAAAATACCGGCAACTCTGTTTTCCAAACCCTTAAATAAATATCTGTGCGAATCAAGCATCGGTGATTTAAGATTAAAGATTTAAGATTTAAGATTTAAGATTTAAATTCATAAATCTTATTTCATAAATCATAAATCGTGAGTTGTTAGCAATCGCGCTTTCCCGCGATAAATTCCTCCACCATTTCATAGGCTTGGGAATCGGTGTATTGAACCGGAGGATGTTTCATAAAATATGACGAGGGGCTTGTGAGCGGACCGCCGATACCCCGGTCTTTCGCCAATTTTACCATGCGCAGAGCGTCAATCACCACTCCCGCGGAATTGGGCGAATCTTCAACACTCAAGCGCAGTTCAAGATTGATCGCGACATCGCCGAATTTCCTGCCCTCCATTCTGATATAACAAATTTTATTGTCCTGCAAGAACGGCACCCAATCCGACGGTCCAATATGCAAATTATCATAACTTAATCTTTTGCCCAGTTGTGATTCCACGCTTTCGGTTTTTGAAATTTTTTTGGATTTTAACCGATCGCGGGAAAGCATATTCAAAAAGTCGGTGTTGCCGCCGAAATTCAACTGGTAAGAGCGATCAACAATCACGCCGCGATTAGCGAATAATTTGCTCAGAGTGCGATGCACAATCGTGGCGCCGATTTGCGATTTGATATCGTCGCCGATGCAAGGAATATTTTTCCGCTTGAATTTGTCGCCCCAAGCTTCATCGGAAACGATAAATATCGGCATGCAATTCACAAATCCGCAGTTGGCGTCCAACGCGGCCTGCGCGTAATATTCGGCGGCTTTTTGCGAACCCACCGGCATATAACTCACCAAAACATCAGCTTTGGCTTTTTTCAATTCTCCGGCAACATCAACTGGATTTTGGTCGGCAACCGCGAACGACTGGTCTTCGGGATAATCTTTCATATGATCCGCCACGCCGTCCATCACTGGCGCCATTTGGACCCTAACTCCGGTCTCGGGAATATCTTTGCAAAAAATTTTGGTGCAATTGGGCTTTTCAAAAATTGCCCGCGAAATATCCTTGCCGACTTTGCGCCGATCAATATCAAACGCCGCGACAACTTCAATATCGCGCGGCGCGTAGTCGCCGACCACATTATGCATCAACCCCGGCACCGTTTCATCGTCCTTGCCGATATATTTGTAATAGTTTATTCCCTGCACCAAACTGGAACAGCAATTACCGATGCCGGCAATCGCCAACCGAATTTTCTTGCCCCCTGCGTTTGTATTATTTTCCATATTTTTGTTAAAATAGATCATATTATCCGTTATTTTACGGTATACAGCTATTTTACCATTGTAAAATAGTATGTCAAATGATGTTGATTTCGAGATTTAAATTTTTACTTTTTCGCTTTAATTTTTAAACTATTCCATGCTTCCTCTTCAACGATTAAAAAAATCAAACACCAAAGAAAATCTCTGGGTTTATATCATGGCTCTTTTGGCGGAAAAACCGCGCTACGGCTGGGAAATTCCCGATTTAATTGAAGGAAAATTCGGTTTTCGTCCGGGCAAGATTACGCCCTATCGGGTTTTTTACCGGCTTCAAGCCGACGGATTCGTAAAGAGCAAAGCCAAAGAGCGGCGGCGAACTTATGAAATCACCGAAAAAGGGAAAAAAGAACTGCTCGCGGCCAAATTATTCTATCAAAATATTCTATCAAAATTAGATGAATAACAAGGAGATTGCTAAAAATTTAAACGAAATCGCCGATTTGCTGGATATAAAAGGCGAAAAACCGTTTCGCATCCGCGCCTACCGCAAAGCGGGCGAAATTTTGGAATTTTCAATTCAGGATTTGGTTGAATTTTACGGAAGAGAAAAAAAATTGCCTCGGATAAAGGGCATTGGCGAGAGTATCGGCGCCAAAATCGAAGAACTTGTCAAAACCGGAAAAATAAAATATTTGGAAGATTTACGCGAAGAGACCGCCGTGCGCCAGATTGTCACCTATTTTTTTGAAACCAAGGGCGTTGATCTTGCCGAACTGAAAAAAAATGCCCGCAAGCGCGACATTGTTTATTCCCGCTTTACCAAACCGGCCAAACAATTGATTGAACTCGCCGGTTCGCCCCAAATTGCAAAAACGGCCATAAAAAAAGTCGCCGACTGGGCCAACTCGCGCAAGCTGGATTATGCCATCGAAACCGTGTTTAAAAAATGGCTGGAATTGGACAAATTAAAACCGAAAGAAATTGTTAAAAAACCGTTTTATCGCGGCGATCCGATGGTTTGGTCGGAAAATCGGAAAAAATGGTATGTTATCACTTCCGGCGGAGAATGGCTGGAATACGCGGACAAGGAGGAGTTGATTGAATGGCGCATCATCGATTAATTTCTGCTATCGCCATAATTGACTTTTTTTGAAAAATTTTGTTAAAATAGCAGAGTCAATAATTTAAAATTACAATATGCTGAACTATTACGATTTGCGGCGGGGCGTGCAATTTATAATGGATGGACAACCCCATGAGGTATTAGAATTCCAACAGATAAAAAAAGCGCGCGCGGCAGGGCTTTTGCAAGCGAAAATAAAAAATCTTATTACCGGAAAAATCCTTGAGCGGACATTCCACCAGGGCGATACTTTTGAAGAAACCGAAATTGAAAAAATTTCGGCAAAGTTTATCTATGCCAATCGGGAAAAATTTGTTTTTTCCCGCATTGACGACCCGTCAAAAAGATTTGAACTTGCCGAAAACCAAATCGGCGCGGGCGCGAAATTTTTGGCGCCCAATATGGAGGTTGAAGCCAATATTTATGAAAAACAAATTATCGGCGTGACATTGCCCATCAAGGTGCAATTAAAAGCCAAAGAAGCCGCTCCGGGAGTTAAAGGAAATCGGGCGCAATCAGGCACAAAAGCCGTGGTTTTGGAAACCGGCGCCACCATTCAAGCGCCGCTCTTCATCCAGTCCGGCGATATTCTGGAAATCAACACCGAAACCGGCGAATATTCCAAAAGAGTGTAGAAATCACTAATCACTAATAAAAAATCAAAAAAGCGCAATTCGCGATTTTTTGATTCTAGAAATCTTCTTCGGCCAATTTTTTTGATTTTTTTTCTTTTTTTTGCTTGGATGCGTCACCTTCTTTCTCTTGCCTGGCTCTGTTCTTCAAATCGATTAATTTTTCTAAAAGCGCCACGATTCCGGCAACGCTGATGGAAAACGCCGCCACTTTGTTTTTCACCTCAACGACGGTGTTTTTCGCCTCGTCAATCGTGTTTTTGATCTCTGCCTGTATGGAAATAATCCGGCGCATAATTTTGACCGCGAAAACCAATACTACAAATAAAATCGCAATCCATAAAAAGAAAAACAACGATCCCAGAAAATAAAAAATTGTTTCCATCATAATTTGGCTTTGGTAAAAGTAAATATTACACTGTTATTTTCGCCTAATAAATCTCGCAAGTCAAGAAAAATTAAATTGCGGAAAATTATGGCTGAAACAATTCTTCGGGAATGAAGCGCACTTCATCCACGCCGGCAAATTGTTTTGCCGTTGCTTGAATTTGCGCCCGCAAAATCCCAACCCGGCACGATCCTCCGCCAGTCTTGTTTTGCGGATCGTTAAATTCCAAAGTCAAAACGCCATCCGCCAAATTCGCGCCCTTTAACGCCAACCCATCCAGCGGAAATTCGGTGGTAATTCCCGCCGCCGCCTCATCTTCGGATAACTCCCCTTTTATCAGCAAATTGATTGCGTCTTGTATCGGAGTTTGAGTTGTCGCAATTTCGCGATTGGCAACAACCAATCCCGCCGGCGAACACATCAAATTTCCCGCTTCGTCCTTGTCGTTGTTGGGATTGTAATAATAAAGAAAAATCGCGCGCGTCCGCTCGCCATTGATCTGGCGGTCTTCCGGCGGCAATCCATTTTCCGGCGCCAAACGATTCTGCCAGACCGCCCATCCCGCAACCAAAACACAAGCGCCTAAAATCGCAAAAATGGCTTTTTTCATATTATTTCGCTCCATCTTTCAGGAGTATCTTTAAAAATCGGCGTTTTGGTCGCCGCGCTTCATTCGCTTTTTGCAACCGCAAACGCAATCTTCCGGGCATTGACAACAACGAAAACAATAAATCGGATTGCACGGGCAACCGTCCTGCGGATTTTCCAGCGGCATTTTGCAGGTTTTGCATTTGTCAAACTCCTGTTGTTTGTCAGTAAACATATTTTTTCTTAAATTATGCGCGTTTGGTTATATTATCACAGAATATCGCAAAACAAACAAGGCGCGCGCTTCCCTCTGGAAAAAAATTGAAAAACTGCTATGATATTCGGTGAAAGACGGCCCCATCGTCTAGCGGTTAGGACACTTGGTTCTCAACCAAGGAACACCGGTCCGACTCCGGTTGGGGCCGCATAATTGAAAACAACTCATTGCCACCATTGGCCGCGGCTTCGCCACGATTCTTTCGGCTGTCTTTTCGGAAATTCAAGATTAAAATTAAAGCTTCATAAGGATGACAGAATGCAAATACATTACAAGAAAATTAAAGATTTAATTTCAATCTGCCGTGAAATTCAATCGCAAATCGGGAGGTAATTAGGCAAAACCAAAGCCCCGCCGAAGGCGGGGCGCGTTGCGAGGTTTTTATTTGCCAAAATTATCTTTAGTTTTTGCTTGGCGCGGTAGTAGCTTCGCTTGCTTTTTCTTCGGGGGGAAGCTGGGAGACATAAATGACATATTGCGCCAGCTCTTTGAACACTGGAAGCGATGAATACTCGGCAGTGTTGGCTTCGGGCGACACCAGTTTGACCAAAATTAAAAATTTCGGATTTTCGGAAGGGAAAAATCCGATGAAGCTTTGCGTGGTTTTGTCCGAATAGCCGCGGCGATCCACATTCAGAGTGGACCACGACATCTGCGCCGTCCCGGTTTTGCCGGCGATGGAATATCCGTCGATCTTCGCGGATTTGCCGAATCCATTATCAACCACGCTGGCAAGCATCATTGAAACGGTTTTTGAAGTTTCTTGGTCAATCACGCGGCGCGGCGCTTCATCGGTGTTTTTCCGTTCCGTTTTGGCGATTGAAGGCCGCAACAACAAACCGCCATTGGCAATCGCCGAATAGGCGCGAATAAGCTGAATCGAAGTCATCCAAATCCCCTGCCCGTATGCCGCGGTGGCGTAATTGATTTCATATCCTTTTTTAAATTCGGCGTTGGATGAAAAAGTTTCGGGCAAATCAATTCCGGTGGGCTCAAAAATACCGAATTTTTCAATATAATCGGCGAATAGACGGTTTCCCAGCCGGCTTTGCGCGAAAACCACCCCGGTGTTAATCGAATATTCCAAAACATTGGTCATTGTCCGCCGCCCGTAAGAACGATTCCCGTAATTGTAAATCGGCCAACCTCCGATTTTCACCATACCGGTATCCACATACTCGGTTTCGGGAGTTATTTTCTTTTCGTTGAGAGCAGATGCCATCGTGACGGCTTTAAACACCGAACCGGGTTCAAAAAGCGTCTGGCAAGAATCGTTTTTGAAAATATCAACGCCATCTTTGGCGAATGTTTTATACTCGTTGGGATTGAAATTGGGAGTTTTTGCCATTGCCAGAATCGCGCCGGTTGCCGGATCAGCCACAATCGCTTCACCCGAAACCGCGTTCAAACGCTCTTTGGCTTCAGACAGCATTTCCTCGGCGCGATACTGGATATTGTAATCAATATTGAGAAAAATACTTTTGCCGGCGGACAATTCATCATTATAATAATCTTCAAGGCCATATTGGCCGTTACCGTCTTCATCGACAAAACCGGCCAGCTGGGCCCCCACGGTCCCCTGCGGGTAATGGCGCATTTTTTTCTTTTCCACATAGATTCCGTCAATTTGCGCGCCATCAATCGCCGCGACTTCATCATCGCTCAATTTGTTCTTGATGAAAGCATACATTGAGTCATGATTGAATTTTTGAAAAAGATCTTGTTCGTCAAGATTCAAAATCCGAGCAATATCGCGAGCGGCGGCCTCTTTGTCTTTAATTTTAATCGGCGCGGCAAAACAATAAAAAAAATCTTGGTTAATCGCCAGCGGCTGGCCTCCGGCGAAAAATATTTCTCCGCGATCGGCGGTTTGGCTGTCTCGAGCGTAATCCGAAAATCCCTGCGCCCAAGCCCGGTAATGCTCCCCTAAAAAAATCTGCAAATAAAACAGCCGCGAAAGCACTCCGGCGCAGATCGCGATCAGAAAAAAAAATACCAGATACGCCCTCCAATCGGCACTTCTGTTTTTTGCTTTTTTGGCAATCATTTCTTTCTTAATATGAGAGCGCCGCGCTATTTTTTAGCTAATTCGCTTTCGGAAACATAAACATAGCGCACGCCGTCAATGTCAACTTTTTCATAATTTTCCTCCTGAGCGACGCGGTATTGATTGAAATCATCCAAAGAATTTGATTTTGAAAGCCTTGATTCAAGAATATCGTTTTCCTCCGAAACCGCGACGATGTTTTTTTTCAGATCGCCGATGAGCGAGTTTTGATGGATATGCAAATTCAGTTGCGCGACCGCTCCCGAAAGCAACGCGCATATCGCCAGCGCCGATAAAACTCGAAAACTTTTAATCTCTTTTTTGAAATGTGAACGCTTTTTCTTGCTCATTGTTTTCTGATTATTAAACTTTTGACAAATAGTTATTGCTCTTGCGGCTTTGGAAAATATGCTTTCGCGAAATAGATTTGCATTTTTCCTTATTTTTTCTCTATGGCTCTCAACTTTGCCGATCTTGCCCGAGAATTGCGGCGCGCTTCTTCCAAACTGCAAACTATCGGTTTTTTGAAAATCAATTCGGCCCGCCCGGAATCAACCAGCACCCGAAATCCATCTTTAACGATTTTATCTTCTCCGGAATGGAATGTGATCACTGCCATTCTGCCCTTGGGCCGCAAAACTTCGAAACCGGCAACGATTCCATGTTTGATATTTTCAAACTCGCGGTTCACCGCAATCCTCAATGCTTGGAATATCCGCGCCGGCGCCGACATTTTTTGCGCCGGCGGCACCGCGCCCCGTATTAATTCAACCAATTGCCGCGTTGATTCAATCCGGCGGCGGCATCTCTCTTTTTCGATCGCAATCGCAATTTTCTTGGAAAATTTTTCCTGACCGTAGGTTTTGAAAATTTTCTCCAATTCCCCGGCCGGATAATTATTCACAATACCGGCCGCGTCAATCGGATTGCTTGAATCATATTTCATTCTAATCGGCTCGTTTTTGGAAAAAGAAAAACCCTTGCCGCTTTCATCCACATGCCACGACGACATTCCCAAATCAAACAATACTCCCGCGATATTTGAAAAATTATGCTTTCGGACAATCGCGGCGATATCGGCATAGTTTCCGTTTTCCAAAATCAAGCGGGGGTTTTCTTTAATCGCCGCGGGCAATGCCGCCAAACTTTCCCCGTCTTGCTCAATTCCCAAAACTATGCCCCGCGGCGCCGTTTTCCCAAGAATCGCCAAGCTGTGGCCGCCCCATCCGAAAGTACCATCGATAAAATTTTCGCCGGGATTGGGATTCAGCGCTCCAATCGTTTCATCCAATAAAACCGGTATATGCGTCATAAAAAGTCAAAAGTTTAAATTAGACTCCCAATTCATTCAATCTTTCGGCAATGTCGCCCGCTTCTTTTTCGGTTTTTTCCTTATAGGCCTTCCACTCGTCTTCGCCCCAAATTTCCACGCGATTATATAATCCGGCCACCACCGCTTTCTTCTTCAACTTGGCATATTCTCTCAAATAATCCGGCACCAAAATACGCCCCAAGTTATCAAAATCAACTTCCATCGCGCCGGACAGCATGATGCGGGAAAATCCGCGCGCGTCGGCGCGCGACAACGGCATTTCACTTAATTTCTTGGCCAATTTTTCCCATTCATCGCGAGAATACAAGAACAAGCAATTATCCAGTCCGCGAGTAATCACCGCTCCTTTTTTGAACTGCCGGCGGAATTTCGGCGGCACGCTCAATCGCTTTTTCTCGTCAATGGAGTATGTATATTCGCCGATAAACATGGAAATTGTTTCAAAAACTCAAGAACCCGCGCATAAGACCTATCCCCGTCTCCAGCGGAAAAATCTTTAAAATGGAAAAATATGTCCTATCCACTAATCCCCACAATCAACCACCATTTTCCACATACATATACTTTAAACCCATAGATTTCCAATGTCAAATCAAGCCGAATAAAGCTAAAATCAGGCAGTTATCCACACCCCCCGGGAAAATAAACCGGCAAACATAAATTACAACGCAAAAGCCGCCCCCGCGGGCGGCGCGAAATATTTCAAATTAGGACAATCTTATTCGCGGACGATTCGGACCCGGCGGCCGTTGCCCCAAACAACGCTCCATCTCGCCCAACACTTCGGCGGGAGTATGATGCGCCTTGATCATATATTTGTCGGGAGCGATCCGCAAACGGCGGGCTTCCGCTTCGAATTCATGGTTTTGATAATTGGTAAGGGCAAAAACGGGAATATCGCGAGTAAAGTGGCTTTTTTTAATTGCTTTCAAGACTTCGGCGCCATGGCCGTCGGCAAGCATAAAATCCATCACCACCAAATCGGGTTTTGGAGAATCTCCGGTTCGAATCTGGCGCAGTTCTTCAAGCATTTCTTCCTTGGTGCGCGCCAGCTCAACATCAAAAGCCGCCTTTTGGAATAGCTGGCGGTAAAGCCTGATTTGCTCCGGATCGCTTTCAACCACGATTACTTTTTTCATTTTCCAATTTCCGATTTTTACGGTTTTTGGCGAAAAATTTTGGCGAATCGCCATTTGCCAAACTGATCTCTAAAAAATTTCGCCGCAAGATATTTCTCTTCTCTGGCAATTTTTATTATATCGTTTTTTTGGGAAAAATCAAACTCCAAATAAATGAACCCTTCCGGGGTTAAAAAATCTTTGGCTTGTTTCAGAAACTCGTTGATCCGCGCCAATCCTTTGTCAGCGGCAAAAAGCGCCGTGCCCGGTTCCCAATCAAGCACCGATTTTTGCACCTGGCCAATTCTTGATGGATCAATATAGGGAGGGTTTGCCAAAATCGCGTCATAGTCGCCCTTCGGAATACCGGCAAAAATGTCGGATTTAAAAATCCGAAAGTGATCGGGCGCAATGGCGTTAATTTCACAATTGATTTTTATTTGCTCAATGGCCGATGCTTCAATGTCGGAAAAATCAACCGATGACAACGGCAAATTTTTGGCAACCGCGACGCCAACACATCCCGAACCGGAAAAGATGTCCAAAACACGAATCTTTGAAGCGCCGAGCGCGGCCAGATCGACAATCGCGTACTTGGTCCAAAATTCAGTTTCCGGGCGCGGGATCAGCGGGCGGCGCGATAGATCAATTTTACACCCCAAAAAATCAACAAATCCTTTTTTATATTCTTCGGGAATATCGGTTTTGTTTTGCGTTTCCATAAAAAAATCCGCCGCGAAGCGGCGGAAGCGATTTCTTAACCGCGAATAATTGATCCTTCAAACCCTTCCCCGTCCATCGCTTTGCGAAAACCCTCAATATCGTTGCCTTTAATTTTTTTCACCGTTATTTTGTGCTTCTTCGCCAGCTTGGCCGCCACCGGATCCACGGGCGTTGAAAGCCCGGGCACCCATTTTGAAGGAATCAGCTTTTGGTATTCGGCCCAAGTCAATTCTTTGATCGGTCTGGCGTCGTTAAATTTGCGCGGGTCCTTATCGCAAACGAAATGCGCGTCGCTGGCCGAAATTATTTCTTGGGCGCCAAAAATTATCGCGCATTTCATGGCATCATAATCCGTCGAGCCGCCCGGAAGCCATCCGGAAACCATCAGAATTTTTTTATTGCTTTTTAAAAACGCGCTGACCTCTTTTTTGTTCGGTTCATGGTCCAGTATCTGGGGAAAAGAAATTTCCCGCAGAATCTTGGCGACAAAGAGCGCGTTCATTTTTGTCGCCTGAATGCCAATCCAATCCAAATCTTTATCATTCTTTTTTTCTCCCAGCACCTCGCGCGCCGCTTTTTGGTAGATCCGGCATGACTTCCCTCCGCCCACCACAATCACAAATCGCCGGCCCGACTTCGCTTGCTCCAAAAGAAATTGGCGCAAATCGCGCAAAAACGGAACATCCAGTCCGTTATTGTATTTCTCGCCATAGGGATAAACCACCGATCCTCCCAAAGAAGCCACGATCAATTGCTGTTTTTTTGCCGTTTTTTTTGTCATATTTTTAAATTTTACCAAAAAAAATTTAGCTTATAGCCTAATATTAAATTCATCGCCCCTATGATACTACCTTGATTTGCCAAAACCTTCAAGGGGGCAAGCGAAATCAACTAAAACATCAGCCATTCGGGACGGAAAATCAGCAAAAGACCGATTGCCAGCATCAAAACCCCGCCGATCAAATGCGACGCCTTCTGATATTTGGAAGTGGCGCCCGCCATTTTAAGAGTTATCATCGCCGCGAAAAAAATAAACAAATCGTCGGCCATAAAAACCAAAATATAAAGCGCGATATAGGAATAATATTGCCATGCCGCCAAATCGCTCATCGCCAGAATTTGGGTGAAAATCACCGGCAAGCCGGCCGAACAGATCAGCTCCACCAGATTCACCGCAAACGCCAGCAGGATGATGCCTCCCAGCGCGAAATAAAAATTATTTTGCCGAGTGATGTTCTTTATTTTGTCAAAAACTTTTTTTCTCTTGGGATCCGCGGCATTGGCGCAAACCGCCGGTTTTTTGGAAAAATATGATTTTAAATTATAAATTCCACCGCCGATCGCTATCGCGCCCACGGCAAAACGCACCCAGAAAATAAAACCGATAAACAAAAGTAGATTGAGCCACGCGGCCATAAATGTGAAATAAACCAAAGACGACGCGACGATAAAAGCGCATCCCAAAATCCACATTCGCTTGCGGTTTTCCATGCCTAAAAGCAGACTGATCAAGAACAAGAGCGTCCACATCGCGCACGGATTGAATCCGTCCAGCGCGCCCAATATTACGGCAATCGCCGGCAGGGAAAAATCTTTCACATTGATTTGCCCCAAAAACGGCACATTGACGCTTTGAGGAATCTCTTCCTTATCTTGCTCGCCGCAACTGCCGTTCTCTTGCGGATCATTTCCGGGATCAATAATGCCGGCGGCAATATCGGCGCACCCTTGCTCCGTTGCCGTTGCCACGGCGGCTTCAATCGCCTTGCCGGTGGAATCTTTGTCATACCAGCCGATAAAGTACTTATCGCCCACCACGGTAAACGGCACCCCCGAAACATCAACATTGAGCGCTTTGCCCAAATCAATCAAAATTTGGCGGTTTTCGGCGCTTTTCCAAACTTCAAAATCCCGCACCGTAATTTGCGGATAATTGCCTTCAAGTTCCGCGAGAAACACCTTCTCGCGTTCACAATGAGGGCATCCTTGACCCCAAAAAAAATAAACATTGACCGGATTTTGCGCCAAAACCGCTATCGGCGATAAGAAGGCGGCCAATGAAAACACCAAAAATAACAATTTTTTCGCGATCATAAAGTTAAATTTGCTCCTTCCCCATTATGTCAAAATCACGGCACTTTGTAAACCCGCGGCCGCCGCAGCGAATTTCTCCGACCTCGGATCAGTTTCGTTTTTTAAATCTTTTCCGTTTTGTGTCCGGCGATAAAATAATACTTGGCGGCTTCAATCAAAACCACATTGAGAATCGCCAATCCGATGATAATAAGCCAAGAAAAACCCGGCAAAGGAACGGTGCCAAGCAACTTGTTCAGAGCGGGAAAATAAACCGCGGAAAGCAAACCGGCCAACCCCGCGAACCACGCGACAATCAAAAGCTTATTGTTGAAGATGTTGGTGTGCCATAAATTTTTTCTCAAGCTCTTGCAACAAAACACATAAAAAATAGAATCTATGGCAAGACCGGCAAAGATCATCGTTTGGATGTATTTTATATCGTAATTTTTGCCGACAAGCCAAAAGAACAATCCCAAAAGCAGTAAATCCGTGAGCAATCCGACGACAAAAATGATTATTTTCATCTCCCGGGTAAGCAAAGGAATGTTAAGTCCTTGCGGTTTTTGGCTCATTAAATCGTTTTCTTTGGGTTCAAAAGCCAAAGCAACATTGGGCAATCCGTCTTCTATCAGATTTATCCATAAAATTTGGACCGCGGTAACCGGCAAAGGCAACCCCGCCAGCATGCTGGACCCTATCAAAACTATCTCAGTGAAGCTGTCGGACAAAAGATAGGTGATTATTTTCCTGATATTGTCAAGAATGGCGCGCCCCTCCTCCACCGCCGCCACGATAATGGAAAAATCATCGGTTAATAAAACAATGTCGGCGACTTCTTTGGCAACTTCGGTTCCCGATCCCAAGGCCACTCCGATGTTGGCTTGTTTCAACGCGGGAGCGTCATTAATCCCGTCGCCGGTCATCGCCACCACTTCTCCTTTCTTTTGCCAGGCTTTGATAATCCTTAATTTGTGCTTCGGTTCCACTCGGGCATAAATTCGGATATTTTTTATTTTCGCGGCAAATTCCGCCTCGGACATTTTTTCCAGGTCTTTGCCCTCCATAATGTTTTCGCTCCCGACATCAATGCCCAATTTATTGGCAATCGCCTTCGCCGTCAAGCCGTGGTCGCCGGTAATGATAATCGGCCTCATTCCCGCCCGATAGCAAGTTTGTATCGCTTCTTTGGCTTCTTCGCGCACAGGATCTTCCAAAAAAATCAACCCGGCAAAAACCAACCCGTTAACTGATTTTTTGAAATCACCCGCGGCAACATCCGACTCGCGCGCCCCTTTGTAGGCCGCGGCTAAAACTCGGTATCCCTTACCCGTCAATTCTTCGTATTTTTTATACAAAAGATCTTTTTTCCCCTTGTCTATCGCCTCGAGCTTGCCGTTAAATTCCAAATATTTTGATTTTTCCAAAATAACTTCGGGCGCGCCTTTGGCATAAATAATGTTTTTTTCTTCATCGGCAAGCAAAAATTGCCGGCGGGAACGCGCCTTGTGCATCCTTCTCAAACTGGCCGAATATTTGCATTCGGAGCAGAAAGAAATTACATCGATTTCCGGTTCGTCATCTTCCATTTCCTCTTTGACAAGCCCCGACTTGGCGCCTTCCAAAACCAACGCTCTTTCCGTGGGCATTCCCCTGATCTCCCATTTCTCCGGCTGATCTTGAGGATTTTCGACAAACGCTTCACTGCACAAAATGGCAACTTTCAAAACTTTTTCTTCCGGCAGAGAAAAAGTGAATATTCCCGCCACATTCATTTTCCCCTTCGTGAGAGTTCCGGTTTTATCGGTGGCGATTACCGAAGTGCTCCCCAAAGTCTCGGCCGCCGCCAATTTTCGCACCAATCCTTTCTTTTTGAGTATTCTTTGCATCCCGAGCGCCAAAATCACCGTCATCGCCACCGGCAGGCCTTCGGGAATTGAAGCGACCGCGATCGCCACCGCCGTGGTAAACATTTCGACGAATTCCCCGCCGGTCAACATTCCTTCAACAAATATGATAAAACAAATTATCCCAACCACTATGCCGATAATTTTTGAAAAATGGGCTAGTTTTTTTTGATAGGGAGTTTTATCCTCTTTTGTTTCCCTGACCATGTTGCTGATTTTTCCAATTTCGGTTTCGTTCCCCGTCCCCGTCGCCACGAATTTGCCCCGCCCGTCTTCCACGATCGTCCCCATATAAACCAAATTATCTCTGTCGGCCAGAGGCGTATTTTCGGGAATGGTCGCGGCATTTTTTGAAGCCGGAAGCCATTCTCCGGTTAGGGCCGATTCGTTTATTTTCAATCCGTGATTTTCCAGCAAACGGCCGTCAACCGGCACCTTATCGCCCGGTTTTAGCAAAATTATATCTCCGGGCACAAGATCATCGGCCAGAATTTCCCTCTCTTTGCCGTTTCTCACGACAATGGCTTTCAAACTCAAAACTTTTTTTAATTCTCTCAACGCTTTTGACGATTTGCTTTCTTGGATATAACCGACAATCGCGTTCAAAAACACCGCCGCGAAAATAACAATCGCGTCGGCGTATTCCTTTAAAAACAAAGTGACGATGCCGGCAAATATCAAAATATAGATCAACGGGCTTGAAAACTGTTCCAAAAATATTTTAACGCGCGAAACAGGCTTTTCTTCGGAAAGCCTGTTTTTCCCCGTTTTAGTTTGGCGGATTGCCGCTTCCTGTTCCGATAATCCTTTTTCGGAATCGGATCGCAGTATTTCCGCCGCTTTTTTATGCGAAATGTTATGCCAATTAATCTTTTTTTCCGCCATCATATATTTTCAACGCGCCGCCGCAAAAACAATTTATTATTCCGAATACAAAGATTCCAAGAAGCGAAACGCAGTGGGCGGCACAAACCAATTATACTTCAAATCGAAAAATGTATCACCAATATCCAGATATTTTTTCGCTTCCGGATTAAGTTCCGGCGGATTGAGTTTGTTTTTTAAAAACGCGATTCCCAACCCCATTTCATCAAAAAACGCTTCCCGACTCGTCCAAACGCACTCCATCCCGCCAAAATAACAGTCAAGAGGAAAAAGGAAATAACGGTCAAAAGCAATGCCCAATCGATGGAATACCTCAAACGATTTGCGGAATTCTTTATTTTTTTGATTAAATCGCGCCATCTTTTTTTCATCCACCATAACTATTTCTTCATAGCCGGCAAGATTTTTGTTGAATTTTTGAAAGATTCCCCAAATTGTCCGAAAAACCGGATCAATGCCGAAAAAATCGTCTTTCCCCTTTTTTTGATGATTAAACATCCATTCAAAATAATGATATAACTCGGATGTCATTTTCAAGAATTTTTCTTCATTGATTTTTAATCTCGAATCTAGAATTATATTTGCCGGCGCCCATTGGAAAAACAAGCTTAAATATCTCGTAAATTCGTCACTATCATTTATTTTTGATTTACCAATTTTTTCCATAATATCCAAAAAATCAATGAATGCGGCAAATTCACAATCAAAATGAGGCGCCACCATCTCGCCTTTCTTGGCATTTTTTTTATTTTTTAATCCCAATTCAAACACACCGCCGCCGCCCGATTCTTTCAGCATTCTGCGGGAAAAATATGCCGGCGCCACGCTCCATTGGCCATTTTTGTCTTTTTGTAATTTTGCCGTGATAAAATCTCGTCCCAAATCCAAATCAGGATAAAGAGCCGCCAGCTCCTGGCGCGGCGTGGCACCGTGAAAATGGCGTGAATCGCCCTCGTTGAGCCATGTGGTTTGCAACCATTTGCGAAAAATCCGATTCAAAACACCGGCTTTGTCCAAAAGCGCAATATCTTCGTCGGTTAAATAAATTCTGTCCGGATCATTGGCTAATTCGGGAGAAAATTTTTCCACATTCATAAACAACAAGTCGGCGAAAAGGGCGCATGTCTCATATTCGTTACGCTCCCAAAATTCTTCGTGTTTAATATAAGCCATAATAATTGGTCCTAGATATTATATTCAATAATCAAATATTTTTCTGCCGCAATTTCCAGATTTCGGCTTGTTCAGTTCATTTGCCAAATGGCGAAGTTGAGATAACCGGCAAAAGTCACCCACGCGATATAAGGCATCAGCAGATATGCCGCAAGTTTCGACACGCGCCAAAAATTGGCAATAGTATAGGCGATTGCCACCCAAAGCATCAATAATTCAAAAAACGCCAGTCCCGGCGATTTTAATTCAAAAAAAATGAACGACCACAACACATTCAAAATCAGTTGCATGGAGAAAATCGCGATAATATTCTGCTTTTGCCACGCGCCGTCAAGCAGTTTTTGGGATATTTGATTCCACGCGCGCGCGGCGCGCCCGGCGAGCGATTGCTCAATCTGCCAGTTTCTGGCCCAAACCAGATACAGCGAAAGCCCCATCAACAAATACAGCACCATCCACACCGCGCCGATCACTTCCCCCGGCGGCGTCCACGACGGCTTGGCCAATTGGTCATACCAGCCTTTAACCGCCGGCACGGTAAATACGGAGCCGATCCCGCCGGCGGCTTGGCAAATCAAAATACCGGCAACCAGCTTGAAAATATTCCGTTTTTGCATATTTTTTATTTACTTTGAATTACAAAATTAAGCGCCTGTCGCTCAAATATTTTTCACCTCTTAATTGGAATTCTACCCTTTTTGCCGTTTTTGTTCAAATTTTTTATCCAAACATTGCGCAATAATCGGGATGTCATTTACCCAAGGCTGACACGCGGTAACCGCTCGCTAAAAACAAGATTTCAAGATCTATCCTTCGTTAATGCGAGGGTTAGACCTTAAAATTTCATCTCCAGTAAGCAGTGGACTTATGCGCGAGGATGACAAAAATAATAAAAGGTGCTATACTCCTTCTTGTTGAATGTTTGCGGCTTTATTCGTTACTCGTCAACTATTTCTCCGCCCCTGTAACTCAATGGTAGAGTAACTGCCTTTTAAGCAGCTAACGAGGGTTCGATTCCCCCCAGGGGCACCCAGTTTAAAAATCGCCTTTACCGGCGATTTTTTAAAATAATTGTTGGCGGAAAGCATTTGTTCTATAATTAAAGTTGTATCAATTATTTTATTAAATTGTTATAAATTTATGAAAAACAAAAAAATTTTGGGGGGCGCGCTTGTTGCCGGAATCTGGCTGGTTTTTGGTTTTTCAAATCCGGCAAACGCCAATTCCTATGATTGCGGCGCGGCCGGACAGGTTCAAGGATGCCGGGTTTGCCGGCAAACACTGGGGAGCGGCGGGAATTTGGCCAATCATTGGGCCGACGACAGCGCGCGGTGCGCCGCCGGGCAAGCATGCGTAAACGGCGCGTGCGTCAACGGCCAGCCTCCCCTGCCATCGGTTTATGATGTTACCATCTCCAAATCCGGGAACACGGCAACCGCGAAGAACAGCGCCGGAGGCACGATCTCGTCGGGCGCCGACTATACCGCCGTCATTCGCAGCGCAATTGCTGCGACTCCGGACAACGGATCGTTATATATCGGCGCCGGCACTTATGACGGTTTGCGCGCCGACCAAAATGTTCCGATCAACAATGTTCTTTCCGGATCGGAAGCGCATTATTACACCGCCCTGCCATTGAGAGGGAAAAATATCCATATTTACGGCGCCGGCATGGGCCAGACTGTTTTAAAACTGGGCGACAACCAATACTATTCCGGCCATCAGGCGCTGATTATTTTCGCCAGCAACGGCTTGGGGCTTGGTTATTCGGCGTTCACTTTGGCCAACATAACGCTGGACGGCAATAAAGACAGGCAATCGCCTTTTTGGTACGACGGCGCGGGCTTGATTCTCACCGGCGGCGAAAGAACCGGCGGCAAATTTTTCAATCTTGAATTAAGAAATTCCCCAAACACCGGCTTGTATCTGGGCAACAACGGTAGCGGCTGGGAAGCGTATGCTTATCTGGACAATATCTACAGCCACGACAATCGGCAAGCAGGATTGGTTTTTGACAATGGCGAAAAAATAAGCGCGAGCCGATTGAAATTTGTCAATGACGGCACCATCGCTTCCGGCACGGTGGCGCTTCAAATTATCAATGTGGGCGACCACAAACTTGATCTGGCGATCGATGGCACCGAAATCAACAACGGAATATTAAAAATCGGGAACGATGAGTATCCCGGCGCGGGCGGCATCACGATAAAAAATTTAAAGATTAATACCAATATTCCAAATCTCGGACTTATCGGCGCGGTTTATATTAAAAACAACCACAATGCACCCTATCCGCTGGCCGACCGCGGCCAAATCATATTGGAAATAGATTCGATAACAACGGATATAGCCTCAAAAAATCATGCGATCTGGATCGAACAAGAGCCGGTGCCGGTTATTTTAAGAGGAGGTTTGATCAACGCCGGCGCCGCGGTTTATGCCAATCGAGCCAGTTCGTTGACCATTGAAGGAACGCGCCTTAAATCCGCTTTTAATTCGTTGATCGCCCAAAATTCCACGGTTTGTTGCGAAGGATGCGTTTTTGAACCGACCGCGGGGCAATACATGTACAGTTCAATCGGCGGCGCGTCAATTTATTTTAATAATTCATCAACCGTATCGCAGGAAAAAACAGATGTCTCTTCGGGAAAAGTGTATGGTTCTTTGAGTGAAAATTCATGTGCGAACGAATGTTCGCCGTTGGGAACCCGGCGATGCTCCGGCAACGGAACGCAGACTTGCGCGCTTTCGGGAGGATGTTTGAAATGGAGCGCGGCAACCTCTTGCGGAGAAAGTAAAACATGTCGCGATGGCGATTGCGTCACCACCGCGTGCGTTCCGACAACTTGCGCCTCATTGGGTAAAAATTGCGGTTCTTGGAGCAATAATTGCGGCGGCACGATTTCCTGCGGCAGTTGCGCTTCGGGCCAGACCTGTTCCAACGGCCAATGCTCTACCGCGTGCGTTCCGACAACTTGCGCGAGTTTGGGCTATAATTGCGGCACGGCAAGTGATGGTTGCGGCGGCACGCTTTCCTGCGGCAGTTGTTCTTCGGGAAAAATTTGCTCAAACAATAATTGCACCGCCGTCTGCGCTCCTAAAACTTGCGCGGATCTGGGGGATTACAAATGCGGATTATGGAGCGATGGTTGCGGGCAAACAATAAATTGCGGCGTTTGCGATGACGGCAAAGCATGCTCCAACGGAAAATGCGTTGCGGGTTGCGCGCCGCGGGCAATACAAAAATGCGATGACGGTAATTTATATTGGTATAATTCTTGCGGCGCCCAAGAAGAGCTGGCGCAAAATTGCGGCAACGATGAGCTAACATCAAATTATCAATGCTCGGGCAATCAAATCCAACGCCAAATATTAAAACAAGGATGCTCCGATGATGCTTGTTTTTCAATTTCTCAATGGCAAGATACTTGTACTTGTGCGGGAGCTTGTTCCGACGGAAAGTGCATTGATCGGAAAAATGTCATTATGGCGGCGGATCAATCGCCGCTCAATAATACGGAAAAATCCATTGAATCGGCGAAATCATCTCGTGGCGAAATCATAGCTAAAATTGAAGAAACCAAAAGATTATTGATCGAAATGATCAGCCGGTTGATTATTGAATTGCAAAAAAGACTCCTCGCAACGATTTAACAATCGCCCGCTAAAAAATTTGGCATATTGAAAAACCGTCGAATATGACGGTTTTTTAATATGATGATTTATAAACCTTCGCGCTTGAGCTGTTCCAGCAGTTCTTTTTGTTTTTTGTTCAATTTTTTTGGCACTGCGATTTCAACTTGAACATACATATTGCCGCGGCCAAAACCGTTGAAACGCGTAATCCCCTTGCCCGAAACCCGAAAAATCTTTCCCGATTCGGTGCCGGCGGGAATTTTGAGCAAAATATCTTTGCCTTCAATCGTGGGCACTTCCATCTCGCCGCCCAGAACGGCCCGCGACAAAGAAATTTCGCGCAAGACATAGAGATCGTCTCCTTTACGATTAAATACCGGATGAGATTTTAAAAATACCCGCATATACAAATCCCCGATTTTCCCGCCGCGGCGGCCCGCTTCGCCTTTTTGCTCTATTTTAATCACCTGATTGTTGTCAACTCCGGCAGGAATAGTAACCTTGATATTCTCTTCAATCTTCACGCGGCCGTCGCCCTTGCAAACATTGCAGGGCTTTTCAGGACGATAGCCCTCGCCGCCGCATTCCGGACAAACTGCGTATTGGGTAAATGATCCCAAAAAGGTCTTCTTAATCTGTTGCACTTGTCCCGTGCCACGGCAGGAAAAACATTCCTTTATCTTGGTATTCGGCTCGGCGCCGCTACCCGAACAGCGCGGGCAAACTCCGTTTTTGGTGATCTTGAATTCTTTTTGCGCACCGGCAAACGCTTCCTCCAAGGTGATTTCTACGTCCAAACGAATGTCTTTACCGCGTTTGCCGTCGCGCCGTTTTTGGGACCGGCCAAAACCGAACATTTCCTCCATCATCGCCCCCAAGTCATCAAATTGTACATCAAAATCCGCACCCGGACGACCCCAAAACCAGCCGTCCCGGCCCGTATTGCCGCCAAAACCGCCGAATCCCGTCCCGCCTCCGGCGGAGTCAAACGCACTGCCGAATTGGTCATATTGAGTTCTTTTCTGTTTATCCGAAAGCACTTGATAGGCTTCGTTGACCTCTTTGAATTTTTCGGCATCGCCGCCCTTATCGGGATGATATTTGTGCGCCAAACCGCGGTAGGCCTTTTTTATCTCGTCGGCGGTGGCGGTTTTTTGCACTCCCAAAATTTTGTAGTAATCCTTAGACACAAACTCAATTTTCAATTTTCAATTTTCAATTTTCAAAAAATATTCAATAATCAATTTTTCAAACAAATTGAAATCTTTGCTTATTGGATATTATTCTTTTGGAAACTGAACCGTTGAATATTGAATATTTTATCTTATTTACCCGCCGGAATAACTCGGGGCCCCCCGACGATGGTTTATTTCTCCTTATATTCTCCTTCTTGCGCTCCCGGCTCTTGTTTGTCTTCTCCTTTCTTTGAGCCCGATGCCGAGTCTTGCGGCGCGCCGGGTTGCTGATACATTTGCGCGCCGATTTTGGACACGGCCTGCGACAAATCGTCCGTTAAGCGCTTCAACTCCTCCATATTATCCCCATCTTTGACTTTTTTCAAGGTTTCTATTTTTTCACTGATTTCCTTCTTGGTATCGGCGGCAATTTTGTCGCCCGCATCGCGCATTGCCTTTTCCGCGGTATAAATCAAATTATCGGCAGCATTGCGCCCATTGATCAATTCCTGCTTTTTGCGGTCATTCTCCGCGTTGGTTTCAGCGTCGCGCTTCATTCTTTCCACTTCCTCTTTGGAAATTCCGGTAGATCCTTCAATGCGAATGGTCTGGCTTTTGCCGGTCGCTTTGTCTTTGGCGGTGACACTCAAAATGCCATTGGCATCAATGTCAAATGACACTTCAATTTGAGGAATGCCGCGCGGCGCGGGCATAATCCCGTCCAAAATAAATTTTCCCAATGATTTATTGTTGGCGCTCATCGGCCGCTCGCCCTGCAAAACATGAATTTCCACCGATGTTTGATTGTCCGCCGCCGTGGAAAACACTTGCGATTTGGCCGTGGGAACAGTGGTGTTTTTGGCAATCAATACCGTGTTGACCCCGCCCATGGTTTCAATCCCCAGCGATAAAGGCGTCACATCCAGCAACAAAACATCCTTCACTTCACCCTGCAAGATCCCCGCCTCAACCGCCGCCCCGATCGCCACCACTTCGTCGGGATTGATTGATTTGTTCGGTTCCTTGCCGAAAAATTTTTTCACTTCTTCCTGGATCAGCGGCATTCTCGTTTGGCCGCCCACCAAAACGATTTCCTCAATGTCTTTTGCGGCCAATTTGGCGTCATCCAGCGCCTGGCGCACCAGCACCATTGATTTTTCAATCAAATCGCGCGTTAAATCTTCCAGCTTGGCGCGGGACAATTTGTAATACAAATGCTTGGGGCCGCTGGCATCGCTGGTGATAAACGGCAGGTTTACTTCGGTTTCCATCGCGGTGGAAAGCTCGATTTTAGCTTTTTCCGCGGCCTCTTTCAATCTTTGCAGCGCCAAATCGTCTTTTGACAGATCGACGCCATTATCTTTTTTATATTCGTTCACCAGCCAATCCATAATCCTCTGATCCACATCATCGCCGCCCAAATGCGTATCGCCGCCGGTACCCTTTACTTCCACGGTATCTTCGGAAATATCCAAAATGGAAATATCGAATGTGCCGCCGCCAAAATCATAGACCAGTACCTGTTCATTCTTCTTTTTGGTCAAACCATAAGCCAGCGCCGCGGCAGTCGGTTCGTTGATAATCCGTTTTACCTCAAACCCCGCGATCTCACCGGCCAGCTTGGTGGCTTTTCTTTGCGAATCGTCAAAATAGGCCGGCACCGTGATAATCGCGCCGCTCACCGGCTCTCCCAGCTTGGCCTCGGCGTCCTGTTTGAGTTTTTGCAACACCATTGCCGAAATCTCCGGCGCGGCGTACCATTTATCGCCCATTTTCACTTCCACTCCGCCGTCTTCTGCCCGCTCGCGGATCTCATAGGGCAAAAGCTTTAAATCGCGCTGAACCTCCGGATCCGAAAATCTCCGGCCGATAAAGCGCTTCACCGAAAATAAAGTATTTTTCGCGTTGGTAATTTGCTGGCGCTTAGCCAAAACCCCAACCAGACGCTCGCCGGTTTTGGTAATTGCCACCACCGACGGCGTCAAACGCGATCCTTCTTTGTTTTCCAAAATTTTCGGTTCGCCGTTGACGATGGCGGCCATTTCCGACAATGTTGTTCCCAAATCGATACCAATTGTTCTTGCCATAATTTTTTTATTAATTTAAAAATTCAAAATTCAATGATAAACAAAATTCTAAATATAAAATTTAAATTTTAAAAATTTGATTTATAATTTTGTTTAACATTTATAATTTGATTTTGATTTTCGGTTTTCCTGCTTTTCAAGCGGTGGCGGGGCTTTCGCCCCGCCGTTTTCCAAAACAGGTTTGCCTTTTTCTACTTTCCTTTGATTTCCAGTTTCTTGGCTTTTGCTTCTTCAATTTGCGGCGCGGTTTTGGGCGCAATGATTTTTAGCACGCCGTTTTCAAATTCCGCCTCAACCTTGTCTTCCTCGATTTCGGGCAAAGCGATCGCCCGCTTAACATAGCCGCGGTGGATTTCCTTGCGCCAATAACCCTTCTTTTTGTCATCCTCTTCTTGTTTTTCTTCGGATTTGGCTTCAATGGTGAGCACACCGTCTTTGATTTGAGCGTTGATTTGATCGCGCTTGAAACCCGGCAATTCGGCCTTGACTACCACCTTGCCGTCTTTTTCATAAATGTCCATTTTCGGCGTTTCGGGCATCTTCATCAACTGGAACGACGGCCAATTTATCCAATCGTTGTCATCAAACCAGCGATCAATATCCCATCCGCCCCGATAAGGTATCAATGCCATATTTTTTCGTTGGAAATTCGATTGATTTTCAATTTGACCTGTTTTGGATTTGAAAATTTCTTCTTGCTCCAACGATGATTAGCAAATTTAAAAATTATTTTATGAATCCTATTTTGCCTTCCGGCGCTTCGCCCTCGCTGATCGCGCCGAATTTTTCCTCGTACTTTTTCACATTTTCCGCCAGCGCTTGCGCGATGCGCTTGGCATGCGCCGGACTCACCATCACGCGCGCCGCCAATATCCCCTGCGGCGGAGCGTTCAAAAAGAAATCCAACACAAATTCCTCTTTGGTATGCAATATCTGCATCAAATTGGAATAGGCGCCCTTCAATTCCTCATCGCGCACTTTAATCTGCAACTGCTTACTTTGTTGTTGATTTTGTTCCATATTTTTATTATTTTACCACTTCAACCCCTCGCAGATTCTGAATAATAGATATATTAACCACAATCTGCTCGGGATGAAAGTTTCTCCATTTTATTTCGAAACTTTCACTTTCGCCGGGCGCAACAAGCACCCATCAATCATATATCCTTTTTGCATTTCTTCAATGATTGTCCCCGATTCTTTCTCCTCGCATTCAGCCATTTGCGCCGCTTCGTGGAGTTCGGGATTGAATTTTTGGCCAACGGCATTAATTGCCTCCACACCATTGGCCCTCAGAAAATCTTCCAGCTGGGCTTTTATCATCATCATTCCTTTCACGCTTTCGTTTTCCAAATCTTCTTTGGGAATCCGTTTTGCCGCCAGATCGAAACTGTCAACAATCGGCAAAATTTCCAAAACATACCTTTGGCGCGCGTATTTGGCAAATTCTTCCATTCTTTGGCCTTCCTCTTTCTTATAATTGATCAAATCCGCTTTGGCGCGCTTCCAACCATTGAGGTTCTCTTCGCACTTTTGCCTACACTCCTCCAGTTCCGATAGTTTATTTGCTTTGCCGTTGTTTTTTTCCTCATCCATAATTTTCAATTATTAACTTTCAGTTTTCCCGCCAAAGGACAGATCCACCTCTGGCAGAAAAACTGAAAACTGTATTTTATAGGTTCTCGAACAGTTTCAATACTTCGTTAGTTAAAGCAATATTACGCTCATACGCCATGCGCTTGGGTCCCACGATGGACAGAATAACTTCTTCCTGTTCGACCGGCTGGAGCGAAAAGGTTATGGCGCTGAAATCTCCGGCTTTGGAAAAACGGTTTTCCCCGCCGATGTGAATATCCAACTTGGCTTCCGAGCCTCGGGATTTGACATCATCCTCCAAATAACCCAAATAATTGATGAAATTCTCAATGGCGGTCTTGTCCTCGAATTCCGGATTCTGCAGCAAATCTTCCCAGCCCTCTTTCCAAATCACATCTTCCTGCCGCAAATAACCCAGCACCAGCGACGACGATGCCTGCGCCAAACTGCGCGTGAGCGAATTGGCCAGCTTGAAAACATCTTCAAATTCATCCTCAATGCTTTTTCCGGGTTCAAACCCCAATTCCCGGACTTCCATTTGGTTCTCGCTTTTCAATAAATCATTCACGAAAAACCGGTAGCCTTTATCGGTGGGCACCCGCCCGGCGGAAGTGTGCGGCTGTTCCAAAAAACCGTCATCGGTCAACTTTTGCATTTCAATGCGGATTGACGCCGGACAAATCCCGAAATCATACTTTTCCCCCAGATACATCGAAGACACCGGCCGCGCCGATTCCACATATTCCCTGATAATGGTATCCAATATATTTTTCTGCCGCTCGGATATCTGCATAAATTTTCAATTTTCAAGCTCCAATTTTCATTGAATTGCCAATGACCAATCTTCAAACAAATACGCAACATTTTGTTTGATCATTGAAGCATTGAACCATTCATTGAAAATCGAAAACTGTAAATTGAAAACCATTCGCACTCCCATTCTACCACCCCCAAATTATCAGTCAAGCCCCCCGAGTGATAATCGTTATTAAAAAAGAAAAAGTAGATAATTTTGTCTACTTCCTAAACCTTGATTCGCATTAACAATGTCTCCCACAATTCAATAAAATCACTCCTTGGAAGATAAGAGCCACCCTTATGCTCTGCCAACACTCGTGTTGCCGATTCGGACATCACGGAATCGCTTTTGCCAGATAAATTTATCACCTCATCTTTCCCTAAATATACTATCACCCCATAACGGTAATTCCACCACAATGGGCTGGCAGTATGCCCTATAAAATTTCCCCCATGAAAATTTATTCCTATTGACCTTGAGCCACCCTTTTCTTTGACAAGAAATACCTTAATCCGATACCTTTTTTCACCCTCGCGATAATTCGCTTGGATGGTTTTCTCCTTGCCCCATTCCCATTGAATGTCTTCGTGGGCCATTAAAAACTTTGCCATTGCAGCAAAAGTTTTTATGTCCTCTATCCCACTCTTGTTTTTTGCCATTCCGAACACCTCATCTATGCGTTCCCGAATATGTTTCTTTGTGTTGCGCCATCATTAATCTCTTCCTTTTGTCTTCCATTCTCACGCTTATCATAAAAAACAAAAGACTGATTGCACCGCTAATTAACGAAATTACGAATAATGGCAATCCTCCGACTAATTGTTTAATGCCAGCAAAATAACAAATCAACGCGCTAGCCAAAAAACAACCAAGGAAAAAAACCGCCATATTTTGGAATTCCCTAATTTTTTTAATATTGCCATGCAGAACAAATTCTCGATATTGCTCATTCGCCGGTTCGCTATTATCTGCCAATCTATCCATTTTTCCAATTTTTTTCATCGCCTCACCTCAATTAATTGACAAGGTACAAATGCCATCCGGGAAACTGGGTTAAGATTAGAATAAATTTCAATTTTGTCAACTCTCTTTTCCCCCGTCCCCCTATTTTATCGTATCTTTTAAAATTATTCCGGCACTCTGCAGAATACCGGAACATCTGTTGACCGACATTATCACATTCTTGAAAATGTTGTTTTTTGATTTACTTGAACAAATTCGGGCAAGGATGGGTCTTGTTAAATTTTTAGATCGGAGTATTCGCGCAGAGTTTTTAATGTTGCCTGCACCGTGGAGTTTTGCGCGTTAAGCAGTTTAATGTTTGAAAATTCCTGCGCCAATTTTGTAATCACTTCATCGGCCCAAGAAGGCGTCATCACTTTCACGCCGTCAAAATCAATCTCCAGCAGTTCTTGGCGGTCAACGCCTTTGGTCAAATAAGCCGACAACGCCAAATATGCCTCCCGTCCGGCAGGGCGCGACATTAACATTTCCCCAAATTTTTTAATCTCAATTTTCATAATTTTTCACTTCTTTACTTCAATAATCGCCAAACACCCGCGAATAACTTTGTCCGCTGATTTGATTTCAAAATTTTGGTTCATTTCCGCCTGCGAGTCGCCGGAAATAAAAGTTAAATGAATTTTCATCGCTTTAACTCCTTCGCGCACGAATTTCAATCCATTGCCACGATTTTCCGGCGCGCGCCCGGAGATTCTTTCAAAAAAGGCGGTTTTTAACGCTTCTTGATGATTTAAAATTTTCGGTTTTACTTTTTTAAGAGTCGCCATCAGCCCTTGCCCACGATCCGCCAATACAATCTGCGCGGTGCCGTTGGTTATCTGCCAATCAAAAAACACACCTGGCACATCCGGCCAACTGCCAATGTTATGATCAAAAGAATTATTGCCAATTTCACCTGCCATTGCCGCAATCATGTAAACATTACCTTCGTTCATTTTCGCATTAGATTTTAAATCCGCCGACAAATTATCGACTCTACCCGCAAAATCATCACGAGTAACACAATAATAATTTCCCGGCGCAATATTCGGATTTTTATCTGTGCACCATTTCATCGCCAAATTTTTGATATCGCTCGCTCCTTTATCCATAAACAAAAATTATCATAGCTTCATACTAACAAAAACTTGCCCGCCGTCAAACCTCACCGAATTGTTTTTGGTTGCATAAACATTTGCATAGGTGCCACCTATGTAATTTGGTGGCAAGATAAAAGAAAACAAAAAGGGCAATTTGCCCTTTTTGTTTAGTGCAAACACTAGCGGGTAACACAGGCTTCTTCCTGATTCTCACCCAGCGCGGTTTCATTTTTCGCGTTTGGCGCGCAGACCTTGATCCGTCCATTGCCATCCTGCACCACGGTGTATCTGGTATCATAATCATTACTGCAATCGCTATTGGCACAGGCAACACCGTCGGCCGGATCCACCGGCAATTCCGGAATGTATGTCGGCACAACGCACGGCCGCAAATCAACGCCGGTTTTGGCAATCGTTTGCGCCGTGGAGGTCGCCGAAGGAATATCGACGCCGCAAACTGTATCGCCCGCGGGCCTGAACACGCCTTTGTTGTCGGCCATTCTCTGGCCGATAGCATTGAGAATCGCGTTGATATTGCTCACCCTCTGCGCGTTGCGCCCTTGGGCGAACTGGCGCGCGGGATTGATGGCAATGATCACCACCGCGGCAAGCAGAGCGATCAATCCGATCACCACCAAAATCTCAATCAAGGTAAAACCGCCCTGATTTTGTTTTTGATTCTGTCTTTTGATTTTTTTTGCCATTGAATTTTAATTTTCAATTTGTTTTTTTTCGACCTTTAAAACTCCTCCCAATGGAGAATCTTGATTTGGCCGCTTTCCAACCGTGCCTCAACCCGCAAATTTACAAAGGAATTTTTATGGCGGCCGCGCGCGATAATTTCCCAAACATCCGGACTAAGATTATTTTTCGCGACAATCTCGCATTTATCCCAAGCCGCGGTTTCGCCGCGCGCGATTTTAAGCATCGCCAAATCCGCACAAGATCGCGCCGAATTTGCCGCGATCTTTTTGTTCTCGCGATCAAGCGTTTCAAATCTTGCCCAAAACGCCGTGCGCGCCATCGGCGAAGCCGTTACCAATAAAATCGCGGAAACCAGTACGGCCGAAATCAGCGCGACATAGCCATTTTGATTTGCGTTGCTGTTTTTCATTTCGGTAAAAAATAGGTAGTAAAAAATTCGTGCGAAATAATGCCGCCTTGACCGGTTTTGGCATTCAAAACAAAACTCGCCCTCATTAAGCCGTTGCCCAAATTTTTAAATTCCAAATTACCGGCCGCGGTTTGCGAATTGTTAAGCGCGATTCCGTTGATTTTTAAAATTCCGTTCTCCGCTTTAATCAATGAAATATCTTTTTCCATTTCAATTTTGGCAAGTAAAAACGCGCCTTCTTGCGCCAGCATGATTTGCCCGTCGTTGCGGCCGATATTTTGGGCGATGATCACCGCGGCGCAAAACAAGCCCGAAAACAACAAGCCGAACAATGCTAGATAAATCATAATTTCCACCAAAGCGAAGCCGTTTTGTTTTTTCATGGCGCCGTGATAATTGAAATATAGCTTTTCCCCGCGCCGTCAATTGACGCCACATACAAATAATTTCCCTCGCAATCCATCGCCGCACCGCTACCAGTTTTTAGCGCATTTTCCTCTCCGCTGTCTGGAAGAGTTATCGCGTTCGCATACGATGAAATATTTTCCGGTAAATCAATGCGTATAATTTGAAATTCTCCAGGTTTTTCCGATTGTTTTGTTGTCAATAAAAAAGCTAAATAATCACGAACGATTAGGCCATTAGCACTGCTACTAATTTCTTTCGCATAAGGGCGAGGTAAAACAGAGTTTTTATTTTGCAAATTTTCCGGCATTGAATTGTCCAAAATATAAAACTCCGGAATTGCATCAGATAATCCTGAAGTGTTGCTACTTGTTCTGCCAAAATATATCACATCACCGATCAAATATGAGATTTTGCCATTACCCAGTGCGCCATAATCGTAAAAACCGCCGACACGATAAGGATTTGCCGGATTTGAAATATTCAAAACCGTTAATTGCTCCTGCGGACAACCACCGCTTCCATCCGCATCAGTGGGATGCGCCAAATAAGCATAATTGCCTTTGACATAAATATCATTAATGTTATGCCTTAAGCCACCGTCTAAAGGCCAATGCCCAACTTCAACCACGCTTGATAAATTTCTAACATCAATAATATGAAATTCAGGAACATTATTTTTCGATGCTAATCCTAAATAAATATATCCATCTTTATAAAAAATACTTTGCCCGTCGCCCCCACCGCTTATTTTATCAGTTGGAATTATTTTCAGGGGGCCCGCATTTATGCCAATAATCTGAAACTGTTTCACGCCTGTGCTAGCCGCATAAGCGTAATTTTTATTGACTGTAATTGCATTAATACCCGCCATTGCCGCGTTATTATTATCAATTTTGTCCAACAATATTGGCATTGACGGATTAGAAATATCAAATACAAACAGCGTGGAATCTTTTTTTGTACCGGTTTTTTCCATTGCCACATAAAGCTTGTTTTTATAAACATCAATATCGCCGATGGCGTAGGTGCTGGAAGCGTTTTCGGCAAAATCGGAAAAATCAATCACTTTTACGATTTGCGGATTTTTCCAGTCGCCAGTCAGATTTGAATCGCAAGTATCGTTTCCGGCAGTGTTGCCATAGTCGGCAATTAACGCGGAAATTTCCGTTTGGCGATTGCGGCCATTGATATTCCAGTTCACCGCGGCGGAAATCGATTTGACAAAAAAATCATGCCGCGAGACATTCACCCGTCCCGAAAATATCCCTTCTGCCGTTGAAGTCGAGTTTACTCGCCGAAAATCATCACCGGCCAAAATCCTTTGCTCTTCAATCAATCTTTGCGCCATTTCAAGCGCTTGCGCGTCAAGCTCGGAATCAACCGACATCGTCTGTCCGGCAAACGCCATCAATCCGGCCGCGGCGATCGCGCAAACCGCCACCGCCAGCGCCAGCATTATTTCAACCAGCAAAAATCCGGATTGATTTTTCTCATTTTTAGCAAAAATCATCTTTGTGATTATAATTAGCGCCAGTCAATGCGGCCGGATTTGCCAATCAAAATATCGGCGCGGCGGCCGAAATTATCGCGCAAAACAACCGTCAGCGAATCGGCATCTCCCGACGGCGAGGCAAAAACAACATCAATCGGCGCGGGCGCGTCGATATAAGTTGCGCGGCTTTCAAGCGCGACCGTTTCGTCAAAATCGCCATCGCGGTTTGAGAAATCGTTTCCCTGAAAAATAACCGCTTCTTTTTTGTCCGGATCGAAATGCACTCCATGGGGCCTGCTGGCAGTGCAACCGCCGCCGGTGCAAACCGAATTCATTGATATTGCCCGCGCGTAGCGCAACGCGGCTAAAACAGCATCGCGATCCGAAGCAAAGGAAAAAAATCTTTGGCTCTGCCCGTCGGCAAAAGCGAAAAATCCGCAAACCGCGGCCAGAATCGCGATCGCGATCAACAATTCCAGCATCGCAAAGCCCGCCGCCCCGTTATTTTTGCAAAAATGTGGTGATGCCATAGATCGGTTGAATGATTGAAACCGCCACAAATCCCACCAAAATTCCCATAAAAACCATCAACGCCGGCTCAACGCTCGCGGAAAGGTTCTTTGTTGAATTATCCATTTCATCTTCGTAAATGCGCGACAAATATATCAGCGAAGAGCTTAAATTTCCCGAATTTTCTCCCGCGCCAACCATTTGATAAGCCAACGCCGGAAAAATATTTTTTTCTTTTGCCATCGCCTCCGCCAGCGAACCGCCCCGTTTTACTTCGCCGGCGATTCTTTCCAGCGCGTATTGATAGGCCAGATTGCCGGCATTGCGCCCGGAAATCTCCAGCGCCCTGACAATGCCGATTTGTCCGGCCAGCAACAACCCCAAATTGCGGGAAAAATTCGCGATGTGGTAGTTTTTAAACATCGCGCCCAAAAGCGGCAAACGCAATAAATTGCGATCGAAAAAATAACGAACGCGCCGGAGCTTCAATAAAAACGGCGCTACCGCCGCCAAAAAAATGACCGCCGCCAGCGCCAGCCCCCAATAATTTCTCGCGGCACGGGTAATGCTGATCAACGCGCGGGTACTGGCCGGCAGATCGCCGCCAAAACTGGAAAAAACCGGCAAAATTTTGGGAAACACATAACCGGCCAGCAATGCCGCGATGCCAAGAGTGGCAAACAAAATAAATACCGGATAAACCAGCGCGCTGGATATATTTCGTTTCAATTCCCTCTGTTTGCGCAATTCTTCGGCCAAATAGTCAAGATTTTTGGCCAATGCTCCTCCGGTTTCTCCCACCGCGACAATGCTGATTGAAAAATTGCCGAAAGTTTTCGCGAAAAGATCCATTCCTTGCGCCAAAGATTTTCCTTCTTCCATCGCGCCGCGCAATCCGCCAATAATTTTTTTGGCGCCCGAAGAATTTGATTGGCGCGACAGCATCTCCAAACACAAAATTATCGGGATCCCCGATTCAATCAAAATCGCCAGCCGCTTGATAAAAATTATTTTTTCTTGCAAGCTCATCCGCGGCATAATTTTTCGCACCTTAAAAGCGCAAAAAATCTTTTCGCCCAGCAACGCTTCCTGCCGCGGCTTTAAAACATTGGCCGCGAATTTGATCGCGGAGACAATTGTCTTGATAAATTCATTCATGAAATATCCGCAAAATTTCTTCAACGGAAGTAATGCCGCTTTCGGCCTTGGCAAATCCGTCTTCGGCGATTGTCGTCATTCCCTCTTCAATCGCAATGCGCCTAATCGTTTCGGCGGACGACTTATTCAAAATCGCCTCTTTTATCGCGGAACTCACCGAGAGCACTTCATGAATGCCGACGCGGCCCAAAAAACCGGAACCCGCGCATTGGTTGCAACCCGCGCCCCGCCAAAAATTTTCTTGCCGGGAAAAATCAATCGTGTTAAAGGCGCGGCGCAAACCGGCAATCGCCGCGCCGCCGGCCGGATATTTTGTCTTGCAATGAGGACAAATTCTTCGCGCCAGGCGCTGGGCGATCACGACATTCACCGTGGAAGCGATCAGATAGCTTTCGGCTTTCATATCCAAAAGGCGCGGCAAAGTCGTGGCCGCGTCATTGGTATGGAGAGTGGAAAGCAATAAATGCCCGGTAAGCGCGGCGTTCACCGCGATGCCCGCGGTTTCCGCGTCGCGAATTTCCCCCACCATGATTATGTCGGGATCTTGGCGCAAAATTCCCCGCAAACCGGAGGCAAAAGTAAGGCCCGCGCGCGAGTTGGTCTGGATTTGTCGGACGCCGCCGATCGCGTATTCCACCGGGTCCTCGATAGTGACAATGGAAACATCTTGTGTGTTTAATTTTTTGAGCAAAGCATAGAGCGTCGTAGTTTTCCCGCTTCCGGTCGGCCCGGCCGCCAGAATCATTCCGTGAGGCCGGTTAATCGCGCTTTTTATCTTTTCAAAATTTTGCGGCGAAAATCCCAGCGACTCCAAAGCGAACTGCTCGGCTTTATCGGAAAGCAGGCGCAAAACCGCGTTTTCTCCGCCGTATGTCGGCGCCACCGAAACGCGAATATCCAGCGGCAAAGCGCCGATAATCACCCTAAACCGCCCGTCCTGCGGAATTTGATGCTCGTCGGTGCGCAATCCCGCCAAAATTTTGATACGGCTGATAATTTCTGGGCAAAAACGCAACGGCAAAAAATGAAAATCGGCCAACCGGCCGTCAATCCGGTAGCGGACGCGAACATTGCCGTTTTGCGGATCAATATGTATGTCGCTGGCGCGCAGATTATGCGCCTCTTCAATAATAGTGTCAATCAGCCGCGCCGTCGAGGCGGCGGCATTTTTGGCAATCTCGGTTTCCACCAATCCATTGGCCATAGAGCGTAGTAGATAGTAGAAAGCTTAAAAGAAACAATTTCAATCAAGCAAATTAGTCCATTATAAAACGATGCCAACCCGATTGCAAACCCACCACCAAAAAACTCCCTCGCGGGAGTTTTGGAAAAATCACTCTTGTTCGATTGCCGGACTACATTGCCCGGCGGATTGCGGCGATTTTGTCGCGCAAGATTTGCCGCGGATCGCGCTTGGGATCGATGATTTGGGTTTTGACCACCCAAGCCATGCATACCAGCGCGGCCAGCAATCCGATCCCCAGTCCGATTATCATATTGCCGTCAAAACCGGTGGAGATGGTGGTCGCGCCCATCACCGCGCGGCGATTCACCACCACCGCGGCGCTGGAATTGGCGGATTTGCCGTCAACGGTAACCGTGGCCACATTGGTTAATGTGGTTTGGCCGTAGGCGAAATTCGCTTCATTGGCCACGGTAGCGGTATAAGTAATGGTTTTGGTTTGGCCGGAAGACAAAGTTCCCAGATTGATACCCGAGGCCAAATTGCCTCCCGCCGCGGAACCGTCGATTTGCAGATCGCGGATGTTGGTGATGCCCGCGGGAACCGCGTCGGCAACCATAATATTGTCGGTTGTGCCGCTAACGCCGGCAACCGTGATGCGGTAGGCGACGATATTCAGCGGATTGGCCGATACCGTGCCTTGATAGCCGCCGCCCAAAGACAGGTTGCTCACGGTCTTGGTGATATTCACATTGCCGGTTTGCGTTTGTCCGCATTGTTCCGCGCGCACGATTTCCGTGTCCGTGGCGGTGCGGTTTCCTTGTTCCACGCGTACCCGCGCGGTGTAGTCCCCGACATTGCGGTAATCGCACAGGTTGGCCGCGGTGTAGGAGGTGTTGCTCGTGGTGATGGTTTTGTCCCAACTGCCGTCGTTTTCGCAGTCAAAACGGTAGGTGAACTCACGGCCATAATCATAATCATTGTCATTGTCATTGTCATAGTTGGACACCGTGGCGGTCAGATCGACATCGTATAACGGGGCGCAGTCGGATTTGGGACGCGCGATCAAAGAAACATTGAAATCGCGGTCGTCATTGTCGCGCTCCACGCGCACTTTCATCGTGTCGGAATCCGAACCGCATTCGTTTCTGGCGGTCAGGGTGCAGGTGTAGGTGCGGGAATAATCATAGTCATAATAGAGCGCGCGGAAAGTCGGGCGCAAAACATTATTGTCCGATAAACTGCCGCCGGTGCAATACCATGAAAGGCTGTCGTAATCGCCGTCCACCGCACCATCCAAACGGATGGTGTCTCCGACAGCGACGGTTTTATCAGATCCCGCATCAACTTCCAAGTCGTCACCGCTGCCATTAACTTTGACATAATCGCTGGCCGTTCCCCCGTCGCCGGTACAAGTAATAATGAATGTTTTTGTACCAATGAAACCGCCCACCGATTCCGTGCCAGAAGTTGTTTTGCTTCCGCTCCAATCACCGCTGGCGGAACACGCTGTCGCGTTCGTGCTGGCCCAGATTAAAGTTGCTTTTTTGTTGCATTCAACCAAACCTTCAACGATAATTCCAACTACAGGAATATTGCCGCCGCAGTCTTGGGAGCAATTTGAATTTGTTTCGCCGCAGTCGGAATTGCAAACCCCGTCGCCGCAACGATAGCATTGCGCATCGCAGTTTTGCCAGCTTCCCCAAGCGGTGCATTGGCCGCTTTGAATGCAGGTTTTGCTCGAAGAGCCGGAACACTGGTGCTGCCCCAGAGCGCATTCGTTCTGGCAGGTATCAACGCAAGACCCGTTGTTGCAAGTCTGGTTCCAGCCGCATTGGGTAACCGAACTCCATTCCAAGCAGGAATCGCTGTCGTAGTTGCCGCACTGCTTCCAGCCGTTGCCCGAACACACCCGCTGGCCGTTGATTGAGCACTCATCGGTACAGGAAGACACGCAATATCCTCCGCTACAAATCTGGCCGGAAGGACAATCGGTATGCTCCCAATAAGTACAGCCGTTGCCACCCATTTTACAGATTTTGTAGCCGTTGCCATCGCATGTGCGCTGGTTTAATGTACATTCGTCGGTGCATTTATTGGTGCACAATACATGATATTTGGTTATTTCACCGGCGACAATAGTGCTGAGATCATGCGGATTGTCGCTCGGAAACGGATAAACGCAAGGCCCCTCAAAAAGATCTATCTGAGTCATGCAGTTGTCGGTTTTAACCGTCGTATAAACAGTTTGGCCGGGCTGCAAAGTGACCGTCTTCGAATCAAATAAAGTTTGGTTTTTCAACCATCCCACAGTGCCGGTCGGAAATTGGTAAACCCGATAGGAACACACGCTCACCGTCATCGGTCCGCAACTTACATTATTGGTTAATCTCACTTGCGCGTCCATGCCGTTCCCGGCAACATTGATCCACCCGGGAACAACACAACCGGAACCAGCCGCATCCGCCATGCCAGCGGCAAAAACAAAGATAAAAACCGAACTCATTGTGAATAAAAATTTGATGGTTTTGCTCATTTTTTTATATATTATTTTCTACCCCCTCATTATACCAAGTATTTTAGAAATTGTCAATACCCAGTATCGTAACCCCTCACTGGGAATGCCC
>DIFW01000015.1:6850-10936 GCA_002419295.1 Patescibacteria group bacterium UBA5738 | reverse complement strand
ATTAAAAAAGTATATATTTAAATATATATTTGAATATATACTTCAATAAAATGGTGGCGGAAAAATACAAAATTAAAAAAGTTTTCGCGCGGGAGATTTTGGATTCAAGGGGCAATCCCACGCTGGAGGTTGGCGTTGCCGTCGGCGCCGGCGATTTTTTTGCCGGGGTGCCGTCGGGCGCGTCCACGGGCGTTTATGAAGCGGCGGAATTGCGCGACGGGGATTTGGCCCGCTACGGCGGAAAAGGCGTTTTAAAAGCGGTTGCCAATGTTAATTCAATCATCAATCCGGAATTGATCGGCATGGATTGCCGCCGGCAACAGGAAATCGATCAAAAAATGCGGGAGATTGACGCCACGCCGAACAAGGTTCGTTTGGGCGCCAACGCGATGTGCGGAGTGTCGCTGGCGATCGCGCGCGCCGCGGCGGGAAGCCAAAAAACGCCGCTCTATCGCTATGTCGCCAAGCTGGCAAAAAACAAAAATGTCGCCTTGCCCAAGCCGTGTTTCAATGTGATCAACGGCGGGGCGCACGCGGGCGGCGATTTGGATTTTCAGGAATTTATGATCATGCCGCAAGCCGGAAAATTTATCGATAACCTGCGGATTGCCAGCGAGGTTTATCATCAATTGAAAAAGGACCTTGTCGCCAAATACGGCAAATCAAGCGCGAATCTGGGTGATGAGGGCGGGTTCGCGCCGCCGCTGAACGCGCCCAAAGAGGCGCTGGATTGTTTGTGCGCGGCGATTGCGATCGTTCAGCCGCCGGTGCCGGTGAAATTCATTATCGATGTCGCGTCGAGCCAATTTTTCAATTCCGGAAAATACAATACGCGGATGGGGAGTTTTGACGGCGCCAATTTGGCCGGTTTCTACGCGCAATTAATATCGCAGTATCCGCAAATCATCGGACTGGAGGACCCGTTCGCGGAGGATGATTGGGCGGGATGGCAGGGATTTTCATTCACCGGAATGGTGATTGGCGATGATTTGCTGGTGACCAATCCGCAAAGAATGAAAGAAGCCAAAGAGAAAAAGGCGTGCAACGCGATGATCTTGAAAATAAACCAGATCGGCACGGTGAGCGAAGCGCTGGAAGCCGCGGCGCTGGCGAAAAACTACGGTTGGAAGATAATCGTTTCCCATCGGAGCGGCGAAACCAACGATGATTTTATCGCGGATTTCGCGGTCGGCATTGGCGCGGATTTTATCAAAACCGGCGCGCCGGCGCGGGGCGAGCGGCTGGCAAAATACAACCGATTGGCCAAAATTGAAATTGAATTAAACGAGTAATATTCAATGGTTCAAATTGCCAATTTTCAACAATTGCATTTGTTTGAAAATTGAAAATTGAAAATTGAAAATTACGATTTTGTATGCGCAAAATCGTACTATTGCGGCACGGGGAATCAATATGGAACAAGGAAAACCGGTTTACCGGCTGGGTTGATGTTGAATTGTCGGAGCGGGGCGTTTGGGAAGCAAGCGAAGCGGGAAAAATTCTCAAAAACGAGGGATATGTTTTTGATTTGACCTACACCTCAATTTTGAAGCGCGCCGTTGACACCACCGCGATTGTTTTGGAACAAATGGGGTTACGAAACATTGAAACAAAGTTCGCGTGGGAGTTAAACGAGCGCCATTATGGCGGCTTGCAAGGATTAAACAAGGCCGAAATGGCGCGAAAGTATGGCGAGGAGCAAGTGCGTATCTGGCGCCGGAGTTTTTCCGTGCGGCCTCCGGAAATGGACGAAACGGATTATCGAAAGCAAAACGATTTGGAGATTTTCAAAACCGTGCCGATCTATCAAATGCCCCGGACCGAGTCGCTGGCCGACACTTGCGCGCGCGCGGTTGGTTATTGGCAAAAAGAAATCGCGCCGGCGATAAAGGGCGGGAAAAATGTTTTAATTTCGGCGCATGGCAACAGCTTGCGCGCGATCATCAAACATCTGGACAGCATCGGCGACAAGGAAATTTCGGAGTTAAACATTCCCACGGGCGCGCCGCTGGTCTATGAGCTGGACGATGATTTAAAACCGATAAGACACTATTATTTGGGCGATCAAAAAGAAATCGCGCGAAAAATCGCCGCGGTCAAAAACCAATACAAAGTATAAAGATAAGCGATTAGTTAAACCGGAACTTGCGTTAATTTGAGGATGCTGATAAAATCAAAATCGTAAGGAAATAACAAAATAATATGGCAAAATATCAAGTCAACAAAGATAAGTGTTTGGGATGCTTTATTTGCACCGTGAACTGTCCGGCCGGGATGGCGCAAGACGATGACGCCAAAGCCAAGGTGGTGGATTCCGACGCGGTGGAAACTTGCGGCGGCGAGAGCGTTTGCCCTCACGGCGTGATCGAAAAAACGGAAGAATAAAAAATCTCTAACGGCGCCCGAAAGGGCGCTTTTGCGTTATTTTGGTACTGCCGCAAAAATACGCATAAGTTTCTTTGAATTAAGAAATGTTTCAATAGTATTCGCATTTAATGGTTTCGTAATTCAAGATAAGCTTGCAATGCGCTCGCCTTGCGTTAATTTAAAAAAAATGCTAGCATTTTTTCAGAATTGAGAAGTAAGCTCTTTTTATTTCAGGGGATAGCGTTGAGAATTTTTGAAATGAATTTTCAACGCTGTTCCCTGAGCGATTGGGCAAGCAAACGAGGGAGGCAAAATGGGGTTGAACAAAAGGAACCAAACGGAGGAGTTAAAGAATAGTCAAATCATTTATTGAAGGTAGCTATTCCCGCCAATGGCAAAATAGCGGCATGACAATAGATAGTGCCAAGGGAGGATGATAAGATGCGTTTAGATTTCTTCTTCTGCGGTCCGGGTCGTCTACTTGACTCCGGTTCCTATGACGAAGTTGAAGATTCATGCGCCGCTTCCACTACCAGCCAGTACTAATCCTCTGAATTCAGGATGCAATACAATGAAGTTTTATTCTGAATGTGGGGATTAAGTCCCCCTTGCCCGAAACATCCAGCAATGGATGGCTAAAAAAGGTGGAGTTGACCCATTATCTCCACTTTAACTCTTAAATTTCTCCGACCGGATTTCCGGCCGGTTTGTGTTTTATCCGTCCGGCCCAGCCCGCTCTACCGTTTTGACTTTGGGGATAATTTTGGGTATGATTGCGATGTCGGAAGCACGATGTTGTGCCGCGATGCGTTTTAACGATGATGTTGCCCGTGAGCGGGTTTTTTGTTTGCGTTTGACAATGGTCGCGAGTCGGCTATGATTCTATTGTTTTGAATGTGAATTATGAATATATAATCATAAAAATTTCATGATAAATTGGACAAAAAAAGTGCAGGATCGGATCGCGAAAGTGCCGGTGCGGGGCGGGCGGTCGCAAAAAGAGGTTAACGGCGGGTTTAATGATCTGGTGTTCGCGCCGGCACAGCTGGCAAAACGGCCGGTGGATTATTTCAAGGAAGAAATCAGTTCAAAAACCATTATCGGTAAAAACAGTTTGAAGCCCGTGGAAATTGCCGCGCCGATCATCATCGCGGCGATGTCGTTTGGTGCGCTGTCGAAAAACGCCAAGATCGCGCTGGCAAAAGGTTCAACTTTGGCGGGCACGATTGCCAATACCGGCGAGGGCGGAATGCTGGCCGAGGAGCGCGAGTTTGCCAAAAAATTGGTGATTCAATACAGCACGGGCCGGTTTGGCATTGACGAAGAAATTCTGAAACTTGCCGATATTATTGAAATAAAAATCGGTCAAGGCGCGAAGGGCGGGCAAGGGGGATTGTTGCAAAAAGAAAAATTAACTCCCGAAGTGGCGGCGGTGCGCCGGGTTAAATTGGGCAAAGATGTTCATTCGCCGGCTTGCCATCCGGATATAGTTTGCGCCAAGGATTTGAAAGATAAAATCGATTGGTTGAGAAAGCTGTCGGGCGGCGTTCCGATTATCGTCAAGCTGGCCGCCGGCGATGTGAAAAACGATGTTGCCATTGCCATTGAAGCGAATCCCGATGTTATCGCCATTGACGGCGGCTGGGGCGGCACGGGCGCGGCGCCGGAAGTGATGCTTGATGAAATGGGGATACCGGCTTTTCACGCGCTGGTTTCCGC
>DIFW01000015.1:0-6665 GCA_002419295.1 Patescibacteria group bacterium UBA5738 | reverse complement strand
ATTTGGCGAAAAATTTGGACATTGATGCCGTGGCAAACAATATCGCCAACTTTATTAAGCACTGCAACGAAGAAGTGAAAATGATCGCCGGCGCGACAGGGCATAACGATATCCATCGGCTTGCCAAAGACGACCTGCGCGCGCTAACTTTGGAAACCTCCCGAATCGCCGGCGTGAAGCTTGCCGGAGAATAAGCGCGGCCTTTGCTGATTTATCGTTTGGGTATGGAAATTGAAAAACGGGCGCCGCCCGTTTTTTGTTTTTTGGGGAGATGTTTGATAAAATGAACGAATATGACGAGTTTATTCTTTGAATGGTATTTTTTGGAAATTCCCGCGCAAATCAAAAAAATTTGGGGGAATTATTTGTGGTTTTTCCCCCGCTATTTCGCACTGGCGGATTTGGGGCGGGATTTTTTGGCGCCATGGAAAGGATTGGTTTTCCGGCGTGAAAAAAACGGACTTGATTTCGGCGATATATTTTCGGCGTTATTTGGCAATGCGATGTCGCGAATTTTGGGCGCGATAATGAGATCGTTTTTTTTGATTATCGGTTTGGGAACGGAACTGGTTGCGTTTGCCGCCGGAATTTTGGCCTATGCCGTTTGGCTGGTTTTGATTCCGGCGATTTTTTATTGTTTTTGGAAAGGCATTGCGTTATCATTGTGATTTTATGGCTAAAAATTCCAATCAAATCATTACCCTGAAAGCCGTTGATTCCGCGCGGATGATTCCGGCGGGTTTTTTAACGGCGCTAAAATGGTCAAGCTTTTTGCTTTGGGCAATTGCCGGCGGGGTGTTGTTAATCTATGCATGGCCGGCGGCAATCAAATTGATAAAATTGGCGTTCTCACGAGTTCCCGAAGAGATTGACGAAAATTTGTGGCAAGGAATTTTTTTGGCGGCGCTGGCATTGTGGTCGTTATGCATTTTGCTGTTGGCGTTTTTGCGCCAAAAGCTGATGCATTTGGGACGGGAATTCGGCAAGAAGGGAGGCTTTTCGGGAAATATCTTGGAATATTTGGATTTTTATGCCGCGCGAATATACAAGAAAACGCTGGCTTATCCTCATTTGCCGTTTGATAAATTGCTTTTATACTATATTTTATCGTTTGGAGATTTATCGTTTGCGCTGGATCGTCTGGGAGTTGCGAAAACTGATTTGAAGAAAAAATTATTGGCGGGGATGAAAGAACGCGCCAAGTTGTTCGCGCGTGAAAAAATTCGTGCCGTTGATGCGGCCAATGAAGCGCGCCGCCGCAATGTTTTTGATGCCGCGAGGCGCATCGCTTTGGAAACCGGCGCTTCCCGGATTACGATTTATTCCTTGTTTTTGGCGCTGGCTGAATCCGATCAAGATTTTCAAAAAATGATGGACGCGCTGGAATTGGCCAAAGACGATGTTGTCGCGGTGGTTTTATGGCAGGCCCGGCGGGAAAAATATCGAAATTTTCGCAAAAAATTTTGGGAACGCGGCAATCTCCGCCTTAATTTGGGGAAAAGCCCGGCATTGCTTGCGGTTGGCGGATATACCGTCACGCTGGATATGTATGCCCGTGACTTGTCGCTTTGCAATCCGTTGCGGCCGGGCGGAGTGGTATTGCATCTTGAAGAAATTGAGATAATGGAGGCGGTTTTGTCCAAAAAGCGGGAAAGCGGAGTTTTGCTGGCGGGAGAGCCGGGGAGCGGCAGAAAAAGCATTGTTTATAATTTTGCCAATCGCGTCGCCACCGAATCCGTTCCGAGAGCGCTGAAAATGATGCGCGTCATGGAGCTCGACATTGCCAAAATGGCCGGTGATTTTGGCGATAATGCCGCTTTGGCCGCGTCAATTGAAAGGGTCTTTCTTGAGGCCGCCGCCGCCGGAAATGTGGTGCTGGTAATTCCGGAAATTGATAATTTTCTAGGGCCGCATTTTGATTCGGACAAATTGGTCAAAATGGATATTGGCGATATTCTGGGAAGATGTTTGGAGAAAGCCGGTTTTCGCGTGATCGGAATTACGGATCATCGGGGCTTGCGCCGATGCGTTGAGCTTGCTTCCGGAATCACGGGCAAACTGGCTAAAATTGAGGTGGCGCCCGCGTCTTTTGAAGATGCTTTGCGGGTTCTCAAAGAGGAGAGTTTGCGGCATGAAACCAAAACCGGCTTGTTGTTCCGGTTTGCCGCGCTTAAAGAAATCGCGCGGTTATGCGATTATCTTTGCGACGGCGCCGCCTTCCCTCAAAAGGCGGTGGGTTTCTTGGATGATTTTGTCGTCGATCGCTTGAATCGTAATTCCATTACCGGAAAAACAATCACCGCCGCCGATATCACCCTGTTTTTTTCACGAAAGTATGGCATTCCCGCCGCCGCCACATCTGAAGAAAAAAATATCTTGCTCAACATGGAAGATCGCATCCATGAAGGATTGATCAACCAGCATGAGGCGGTGTCTGAAATTGCCAACGCGTTGCGGCGCTCACGCGCGGATTTCAAAAAAAAGAAACGCCCCATCGGCAATTTTCTTTTTTTGGGGCCTACCGGATGCGGCAAAACGGAAACCGCCAAACAGCTGGCGCGGGTGTATTTCAAATCGGAGAAGAATATGATCCGTTTGAATATGGCTGAATATCAAACATCGGAAGCTGTGGCAAAACTTATCGGCGACGCAAAAACGCCGGGATATTTGACCTCCGCGGCGCGTAAAAATCCGTTTTCCTTGGTTTTGATTGATGAAATTGAAAAAGCGGATTCTCGCTTGCTGGATGTGTTCTTGAACATTTTTGACGAAGGTTATGCCGTCGACGGATTGGGCCGGATGGTCGATTTTAGAAACACGATTATTATTGCCACTTCCAATGCCGGCGCGAATCATATAAGAGAAGCAATCGGCGGCGGCGCTTTTCCGAAAAATTTCAAAGAATCGCTGATTGACGGCCTGATGCAATCGGGCATTTTCAAGCCGGAATTTTTGAATCGCTTTGATTCAATTGTTCTTTATCGCCCCTTGAATTTGGAAGAAATGCGGCAAGTGGCGGCATTGGCATTAAAAGAAGTTGCCGCCGGATTGGAGCAAAAAAGAATAAAATTTGAAATTACCGAAGAGTTGATAAAAGCGGTGGTCGAGATTGGTTTTGACCCGGCGTTTGGCGGGCGCGCGATGCGCCGCGCGGTGCAGGATAAAGTGGAAAATCCGATCGCGCGCGCGTTGTTATCACAATCGATTGGCGCGGGCGCGGCAATCGCAATCGACCCGGCGGTTTGGGAGGTAAAAATCGTCAATAAAACATAATCCTGATGATTATTTTTCGCATTATCAAAAAACAAAAGCCTTCAATCCGTTTTGGCGCGTTTTGCCTGATTGCTGTTTGTTTTGCGGCCGGTATCGCGCGGGCTCAAAGCGGGCAAATATGCACTCCCAACATCGTTTCCGGTTGCAAGGTCTGTAATTTCGCGGGAACCGATTGGATAAACGACAATCTAAAATGCGCTTCCGGGCAAATATGCGTAGACGGCGAGTGTGTTGCCAATTGCCAAAATGAATGCCAGCTGGCGGGCATTAAGGAATGTTATGCCGGCGGCTATCGCGTTTGCGTTGACAACAAAAGCACGGGATGCCTTCACTGGTCGGGAATTTTTCCTTGTTCTTCCATTGAAACATGCATCGGCGGAATTTGCGTTAAAAATCAAAATATGCCGGCGGGAGGCATCGCGCTTTCGAATTTTTCCCCTTTCGGAACAATAAATGAGAAAAATACAACTTTAAAAATCGCTTCCAGCGTTGCCGCCAACTGCCGGTATGATTTTTTAGATCGCGATTTCAATTTGATGGCGAATAGTTTTGCCACTTCCAATTATTTGATTCACACCGCGCCTTTGGTTTTGGAAAAAACGGGCGATTATGTTTATTATGTGCGTTGCCGCGACAAAAGCGGCAATATCGCCGCCGGAAAGATCGGGTTTACTTATGCTTTGGAACAAGAAGCTCTTGTTAAAGAAACGAAAACCGCTCCTCAAGTCGTTGAAACACCGCCAGATTCTGATAAGAAGCCGCCGGTGATCCTAACACTAGACCCGTCGGGAGCGGTTGATTTTTTGGAAGTTGAGCTTTCGCTTTCAACCGATGAAGCCGCGTGGTGCAATTATGATATTTTTGATACCGATTATGAATCAATGGAAAATTCAATGATTGCCGGCGCCGGCGGAATGGTCCACCGCCATAAAATTATTTTGGCCGGCGGCGGAAAATATACTTATTATGTCCGTTGCAAGGATAATGCCGGCAACAAGAATCCGACTTCGGCAAAAATTGATTTTGAGTTTGACGGCACCCAAAGCACTTCTTCGGAAAACGGCGATTTTTTGCTGGCGTTGGAAAATTTATCGCCTCGCGGCGCAATTTATCAAAATGAGGCGGTTTTGATGCTGTCCACCGGCGAAACTTCCGAGTGCCGCTATTCGGTTGAAGATGCGGAATTTGAAAAAATGTCCGAGTTTTTCAATACCCAAGACGGACAATTCCATGAAGCTCAGGTCTTTTTGGAAAATTACGGCAATTATCATTATTTTGCGCGGTGTCGGAGTCGGGATGATGCAAAGAGAGAGACATTTGCGCTGATTGATTTTGAATATCGCGATCCGGAAATCTCTTCAACGGCGGCGCCGGCAAATTCTTGCCAAGGATATTCTCTGGATCAGAGCAACGGCGACTGCGATAACGGGGAAAATTGCATTTGCGATCCGGACTGCGCGGAAATTTATGAATATGATCCCGATTGCGATCATGTCGCATTTGAGGAAAAGGGAGGAGGGTTCGCTTTTTGGCCGGTGGCCGCCGCCTTTGCTGTTTTTGGACTTTTGTCTGCCGCCGCGTTTTTTGCCGGAAAGAAGATCAAGAAAAAAAATACCACCGGCCAACCGTTGCCGCCGGCGGCGGGAGAAGAAGACGAAAGTCGTTATTTAAATTAATGATTTGTGATTTTATGTTACAATTCCAGATTGTGAATGGCTATAAATTCAAAATAATGGCAAATAAAAACAAAAGTGTGAATGGATTCGCATTTCTACTGTCCGCGGTGGGCGCTTGCCTGCTTTTATGCCTTTTTTCGGCGGCGGATGTCGCGTTGGCGGCCGCGACTCCCAAATATGTCGTTGTCCATGCGTGGAATCCCGGGGCCGACAATCCGAATTATTTCAAGGGATGTTCAACGCAATGGATCAAACCGATGCTGGATGCGATCGGGAAAAGGGGGAATGGAGCGGTTCAGCTGGGAATTTCGGACGTGATATACGCTTTGAATACCGATGACGCGAAAATTCAATCTTGCTTGGATGATTTTTTCAGTTCTTCCGAGCAATATAATGTTCCTTTCATGCTGCACATTGACACGGAGCGCTTTTGGGATTCCCGGCCGGATTTGTGGAATTGGTTTGACCCGGCGGCGCCGGGTTACAACCCGGCAAATATTGATAATGTTGAATGGAGCGGCTGGAACGTCGGTACCAAGGAGTCATTCATCAATTGGGGTTCTCCGATAAAATTACCTCCCAAGCCTTGCTATGAAAGTCCGGCAGTTAAGCGGGTCGTTGAAAATAAATTTGGCATTATCGCCGACAAAATCGGCGAATGGCGTGAAAAACTGGCGGACGAGGGGAAAGAGCATCTGTTTTTGGGGGTTAATTTGGGGTGGGAGACGGGGATTGACGATTATCGCAACGCGAATTGGGCGACCGCACCCTACAAATACCGATTGGGTTATAACGCGCTTTCAAAAAAGGGATTTGGCGCCGCCAACCCTCCCGCCGACATAAATTCGGAGCTGATAAAAATTGTCGCCGATTTCAATAAATTTCGGGCCAAGCTTTTGTATGATCGCGGCATTCCCAAAGATAAGATCTTCACCCATTCCTGGGCGGCGGACGATAAAATTCCTCTTGGTTCGGGCGGCTACACCCAAAACGGTCCGATTTCAAGTGCAAAAAACGACTACAGTATTTTGGGAGTGAGCTTGTATCCGCCTGCGTATGACACAAATCGGGTAAAAAACGAAATTGGAACGGCGCCTTGGGCGCTTATTGAATCTCCTCCGGGCGCAATATTGACCGCGCCGGCAGGTTATTTAAGCGTCAGAGATTGGCTTAATTTTGGTAATTGCAGATTGGCCGTAGTTTATGGATTGAGTGCGTCTCAATCCAATACCTTGCCTCAAATACGCCAATTGGCAACGCTATTGCCGGAGAACAACAATCCGATCGGATTTTTTGATCACGCCGATTGCGACTATGCCGGCGGCTGGGTTTGCGACAAGGACGATTATGGCCGTTTTCTTAAAGTTAAATTTTTTGCCGATGGCATTGCCGGGCAAGGGTTATTGATCGGCACGGCGTTTGCCGATATGAGCCGTGAAAACGCGGTGGCCGGGTTGTGCGGGGGCAATGCCAAGCATGGGTTCGCTTTTCCAATACCCGCTTCTCTCAAAGACGGCAAAAACCACAGTATTTATGTCTATGCAGAAAACTTTCCGGCGGGAAATGATTTATTGCTCGGGGTGTCCAATTCAGGTGCAAATTCGGCGACGATAAAATGCGCCGCCGCCCGATTTTGCGCGCCGGGTTTAACGAACGGTTGCAAGGTTTGCAATTCCGGCGGCACCGCTTGGGTGGACACCGATTCAAAATGCCCAT
>DIFW01000002.1 GCA_002419295.1 Patescibacteria group bacterium UBA5738 | reverse complement strand
CTTGGGAAAGATACCGTTGGAATGGATTTGAATTCCAATATCCGGCGAATTGGATTGTTGAAAAAACATATTACCAATCCGCGGCTTCGCAAACGCGAGGAAATGCCTCCGAGAATATTGGTTTAAAAATATTTCCCGATATTTCAAAAAAAGAGACTGATTATATCGGCATCGGCGGCCATCAAATAAGTTGCGATTCTTCCGAAAACCATTCAAAATGCCAATTTAATTCTTTAATTTCAGACTTTATTTATACGGACAGCGAAAATGAAGAAATTTTGAAAATGTTTGAGCCAATCATCGCCACGATTGAGTTTGAAGAAAATAAATCCGTTGATATTTCGGATTGGAAAACCTACCGCAATGAAGAATATGGGTTTGAATTAAAATATCCTCAATCGTGGACTTTTGATGACGGGTCATTTGGCGATTATGCTCCTTCCGGGAACCGTTCATTCATTCAAATTAATTTTTCAAATGGCGCGAAAGGACCGGAGGACGAATCGCAAAGCATATGCCAGCCGGGATATGCGGCGGGGATGTTCCAAATCGGCAAAAAGCGGGTTGATCGCACGGGACGATTACATGACGATTTTAATTTCAAGGAATTTGTAAATTTCATCATTGAAAATCCGGAAAGAGGCGCGGCGCCGGAAACAATGCCCGTTTTGGAGCCGATGATTTTCGGAGGGCTCGCGGCTTTAAAATATGTTGACAGAATAAAAGATTGCGATAAGACAAATTACTATATTGATCAGGCATTAAATCTTTATGCGGACGGAACGACAATCAGCGCAAACAATGATGATAAGCCAATTATGGATAAAATTATTTCCACCTTCAAATTTACCGAGGTGAATTCGGAGCAGGAGCCGATTGTTTCTTCGCGCAAGCTTTTGTCCGAATCCCTTGATTTCTGCGGCGTGAAGGAAGGAAAAATATTCAGCGAGGAAAGTAATTATAATACCGCCGGCGCAAAAATTTCTTATGGCGGTTGCATAATTGAAGGAATGCCGGAATCAACATTGTCAATACTGTCAACGGACGGGCGCGGCAACACCTCAACAATCTGGCGGCTTGACGAGCACAGATGGAGAGGTGTCAGCGTCGCCGAGGCAAAAGATATTGACGGCGACGGCGTCAAAGAGTTTTTGTATGGCGGTTATAATCATGGAGGAACTTGCACCGGGCGAACTAACGAATTGTGCTTGTATTCTCCGGCTAAAAACGATCATTTTTGCGTCAGCGAAAGGGAAGGATGGGGAAATTATTCTTCGCCCGACTTAAAGGTGGAGTTTTGCGATAATTTGCAAACTGTCGGCGATGATGCGGGTTGCGGAAAGGCGTATCATTTTGTTTGTTTTTCGAATAATTTGAAAATCGAGCAAAATAAAATTTTTAAAGATTATTTAAAAAACAAAATGGATTCGAGCCGCTGATTTGATCCGTGTGCCGCAATAAGCAATGAATTTGGCAAGAATTGATTCAAGGCGGCGATATGTTAAAATGCAAGAATGGAAAATTGTGATTCGAAAAAAGAGTGTTTGGGGTGCGATTGCCGCAAAAAAACGCTGGTTGCTCTTGCGGTTTTTTTGGCGCTGGTTTTGACTTCGGCGTGGATATTGATTGGCCAAGCGCAAACAGGGCAGGACAAATGGAAAAATTTCAAAGAAAAAACATACGGTTTTTCAATGGATTATCCGGCGAATTGGGCGCTTGATGTCAATTATGACCGTTACGCGCCCGGCATTATCAGCGCGGAGCTGAACAACAGAAAATGCGCGAAATCCGGCCAATGCGATCCCGATTGTGTCGATCTGCGGGTTCTGGCCGCACAAAAACCGATCAACGGACAGGGATCGGGATTGTTGGTTCAACTTTATGAAGATTTTATGATGGTGCGCGATTTTTCCATTTCGCCGCTGGTGTCCGAGATTGAACTTGCTTCCAAAAAAATTTTTCAAGTGGAAAGCGGCGATCCCACGCTGGCGTTAAACGGCGCTTGCGCCGGCCCGCTTTATGTTTTTGAAACCAAAGATTATTTTGCCTATGTTTTTGCCGGCTACGGCGCCAATGCCGCCGGCGCGGATGAACAGACCAGAGAAATTATCAATTCAATCGCGGTTGGCGCAAACGAGACGGAATGATCGCGACTATTTAACGGCCAAAACAGGTTAAGCCCTGTTTTTTAGTGTTTATGTCTGGTAAAATATAAATGAGCCGGCTGAATTGGACCGATAGTTGCCCATAAATAATCGGTGGTGTTTCGCTAACCCTTTGAAAAGGGTTAGTATTGACAATTACTAACCCTTTGTGATAGGTTAGAGTTATGAAGAATAAGGAATTGCAAAAATATATTCAGGCACAAATCGTTTCGGCGCCGAAGCGATTGCGGGGGATGGCCAATGACGCGCAAGGCAAACCGTTTTTCAAGCGGAGCGTGTTTTTTGAGTTGCGCCGTTACGCGCTTGATTTTTTGGCCAAAGGCGGCGAGCCGCGGATAATCGTTATGCCCGGGTTGCGCGGAACGGGCAAAACCACATTGCTGGCCCAGCTTTTTTTGTCTTTGGGCGGAGATGTCGGCAAATTTTATCTTTCGGCCGACGAAGCGGTGAAAAGGTTCGGCGGCGGTTTGTGGGATGTTTTTGAGAATTATGAAGAATTGACCGGCAAGCGCTTGGAAGAAATTGACACGCCTCTGGTTCTTTTTTTGGACGAAATCCATTATGACGATAAGTGGGCGTTTTTTTTGAAGTCAATGTATGACAAGTCAAAGAAAGTGATGATTTTTTGTACCGGATCGGCGGCATTGCTTTTACGCGAACAAGTTGGCGCCGATGTTGCCCGCCGAGTTTTCTTTGTCGATGTCAATCCGGTCGGTTTTTCCGAATATATGCTTTTCAAATATGGCAAATTCCCGGCGGGTGAGGCCACGCGGGCGGTTGAGGACGCGATTTTGCGGTCGCAAAGCGCTCAAGACGCGTTTGAAAAATTGCGAAAAGCAAGCGTTGGAATAAAAAAATATTGGCTGAATATTGATTCGTTGGAAATAAGCCGATACATTAAATATGGAACATTCCCATTCGCGCTGAAAATGGACAATGACGGCATGGCGGCAAGTTTTATCGCGCAGATTATCAACAAAATAATTTATTCCGATATTCCGCAATTTTACAAATTTGAAACTGAAACATTGAATCGTATTGACAAGATATTGTATCTGATTTCCGAAACATTGGGAGTAAGCGTGACAAAATTGAGCCAGACGATGGAAATGAAATCCGATACCTTGCGCCTTATTTTAAAATCCCTTGAAAGTTCTGGTCTGGTTTTGCGGGTTGCGCCTTTCGGCGCCCATTTTCGACAGGTTAAAAAACCGTCAAAATATCTTTTCGCGACGCCGGCGCTCAGGTTTTCATATTTGGCGGCCCGAGAGAGTGCGGATATATTTGAAAATTATCAGGGCGGCTTGTTTGAGGATTTGGCGGGAATGTATTTGAACGGGATTTTGCCGCGTTTTGGCGATTGTTCGCTGGCCTACGATGTTTCCGAGGGCGGCGCGGATTTTATTATCACTTTGGGAAAACGCCGGATTGTGATGGAAATCGGCGCTGGAAAAAAAGGATACCGGCAGGCGATCGCGACGGCGCGAAAAATAAAACCCGAATACAGCATTATTATTTCCAACGATGAATTGGAGCATTCAAAAGAACGCAACGCGGTGAAAATTCCATGGAAATATTTTCTTTTAATGCGATAATAAGAAAAACAAAATTATGAAATCAAATCAAAACGGGTTTGCGATGTTTGTCGGTGTTTTAATCTTGCTGTCGCTGGCCGCGATCGGCGCTGGGACATATCTTTATGTTTCCCAAACTGCCAAACCAAAACCCGTGCCGGCGGTCCAAAAAACCGAAACTCCGCCGAGCCAATTGGCGATAAACGGAGATGAGGCAACGACCGAAGCCGTCGAATCGGAAAAATCGCCGGAAACCAAAACCGCCGAAGTCGCATCCGGTCAAACCGAACCCGTTGATGCCGGCGGTTGGAAAACTTACCACGATGTAGAGTGCGGGTTTGAATTCAAATATCCGGCGGGTTATCTTCCCGAAAAAAGCGATAAAGGTATATTTTTTTCATCGGGAGTTGATTGCAAAGACAATTCATTTTGCGCCGAAGTTGAGGGTAGCATGTCTCCATCCGTTCATTGTTATGTGGCCGCAGAGATATTGCGGGGATTGACTTTCGAAAATTATCTTTCAGAAAGGAGCGCAAAAGATTTTCCAATCAAAAAAATCGTTATGAACGGCGATTATGGTTATGAGATTGAAGAAATGGGAATGGCGGGGGCATATAAATCAATATATTTTTTGAATGAAAACAATTTAATAGAATTTTCTGTTGCCAAAGAAGGAAATGAGAGGGGAATGGCTTTTATTGATCAAATAGCTCTCACTTTCAAGTTTGTTGAACCGCGGAATAATCATTGCGCAACGCTTGCCGAACCGTTCAATAAGCCCGAAGGAGGGGAGAAATTCGATTTTCCGCTTAACTGTTATTTTGATATTGGCCACGGCTTTTTAAAATGGAATTTTAAAGTACCGGAAGAAAATGAAAAGAATGTGGTATTGGAAATATCGGATTCCGCCGGCAAACTTGTTCAAAAAATTACGATTGAAGATGAAACCATTGAGACGGACTTCTTTTTAGATGGAGACATTAATGTCGCCGAAGATATAAATTTTGACGGATACAAAGATTTGCGAATAGTCAACGCGCGCGGAGCTAACATAACAGGCTATAATTATTGGATATTTAATCCCATGTTGAAGAGGTTTGAGAAAGACCCGGTTTTGGAGAACATTCCTTATCCTTCGTTTGACGGCGATAAAAAAACAATCACTGCATTTCATGCGACTAATTTTGGCATTTATTCAACGATTTTTAAATTTATCAATGGTAAGTATCAGATGATTGAACAGAATGTTGAATAAGTTGATTGCAAGCCAGATCGACCGAAAACGCATTTTAATTTGCCAATTGGGAATTGACAAATTTGCCGGCGGCGGTTTTTGGCTTGACAAGCGGAGTGCTATAATCAAATTATTGTAAAAAAGATATGCGGAAAAGAAAAACGCGACGGAATTTTAATTTTATATTGATAATTTTGGCGGTGGCGGTTTTGGGGTGGATTGCCGCGGATTTTTATGCCAATATTTATCGCCATCCGCAAGAAAAGGATGAGGTCGAAATTGTTGAAGTTGAGACGAAGCAAAATGAAGCGCAAGGGCAAACGCAAGAAGATGCCCCGCCGGAAGCGGAAAGCGGATTGGCACCGGCGTTCTATCGGGATGATCGCTATGGAATTGAATTCCAATATCCGTTTGCCGCCAACGACGCGCGTTGTCCCAAATTGGAAAAAACCGACGATGGATTTTCGCTGGGAGACCTTTATTTTTTCGCGGGCGCGTCCAGCGAGGCACCGGATGATTTTATGGCGCGGCAACTGCAAGGCATGGAAATTGAAAATCAGGAAAATATTGCCGTTGCCGGCAGAGATGCGGTTAAAATTGATTATCAAACTCCCAAAGCGGGCTTGTATGGCAGTTCGGTTTTTGTCCAAAACGCGGGGCGCGCTTTTGAATTCGGGTTGCTTGCCGGAGAAACTTTCAAAAATTGCGGCAGTGTTGACGATTATGGCGATCGGCTTTACCGGTCGGTGATCACCACGCTGAAATTTGACGATTAGGGCGTTGATTGCGCCGATTTCTTTTGTTTGTTAAAATACAGATGAAAATCAATATTGAAATTAACCGCATGGCCAAATCGCCGCTACCTGCCGCCTTCGTTAAACGGATCGCGGCGGCGGTGATCGAGGCGGAATTGGTCGGCAAAGTCGCCGCGGAGAAGATTGAGCTTTCGATCGTTTTTGCCGGTGCGGCAAAAATTCGTCAAATCAACAAAAAATACCGCGGGATTGACCGTCCCACCGATGTCCTATCTTTTGAAGGGGATGATATCGCCGGCGCGGCGGTTGATTATCCGCGCGTGTTGGGTGAATTGATTGTTTGTCCTGAAATTATCAGAGAGAATGCCGAAGAATCCGGCGCGAGCGTCAAAAAGGAAGCGGCATGGGCGATAATTCACGGCGTTTTGCATTTATTGGGCCAAGATCACGAAAAAAGCGAAACGGCGGCGCGGAAAATGAGAAAAAAAGAAGAAGAATATTTGCTTTACTTTCAACTTTAATTTATTTATCTCAATGGCTAAATCTTCATCGCTGGTAACCGGTTTGGATGTTGGCACCGGATCAATAAAAATCGCGGTCGCGCAAAAGAAATCCGATCAAGACGGTTTGGAAATTATTTATACCGGCCGCCAGCCGTCGCGGGGCGTGCGGCGGGGCGTGGTGATTGACTCGGAGCTTGCGTCCAGATGCGTTGCCGCGGCGGTTAAGAGCGCGGAGCTGGCGGTGGGCCGCGACATTGAAGAAGCTTATATCAGCGTCAACGGCAGTCATATATTTTGTACTCAATCGCGCGGACTGGTTTCGGTTTCGCGCGCCGACGGCAATATCTCCGCCGAAGATGTTGATCGGGTTTTGCAGGCGGCCAGGACGATTTCGCTTTCTTCCAACAAGGAGATTATTGATGTTTATCCGCGCGAATTCGCGGTGGACGGCGAATCCGGCGTGAAAGATGCCGTGGGAATGAAAGGAGTGCGTCTTGAAGCCGAAGTTTTGATTATGGCGGGATTTTCGCCTTATTTGAAAAATTCCGATCAAGCAATTTTAAAAAGCGGATTGGAAGTGGCCAATCGCGCGCCGGCGGTGATCGCGGCGGCATCGGCGGTGCTCTCCGAACAGCAAAAAGAATTGGGCGCGGCAATTTTGGATGTCGGCGCGGGTACGACGGGGCTGGCGGTTTATGACGAAGGTGATTTGCTTCATGCCGCGATCTTGCCGATCGGCTCATCAAACATTACTCATGACATCGCCATCGGAATGAAAATCGATGTCCAGACTGCTGAGCGGTTGAAGATCGAGAAGGGGATTTGCTCTTTCAAGGGCGCGGATAAAAAAATCAAATTGGCGGGCGAAAACGATAAAGCCGTCGCGGTTTTTTCCCAGAGATTGGTTTCGAAAATCATTCAGGAAAGAGTGTCCGAGATTTTTGAATTGGCAAATAAAGAATTGAAAAAAATCGGCCGCGAGAAAAAATTGCCGGCGGGAATCACCCTCGCGGGCGGCGGGGTTAAGCTGGCGGGAATTGAAGATTTGGCCAAAAAAATATTCCAGCTCACCTGCGCGGTTGGCGTGCCCGGAGGTTTTTCCAATGTTGACGAAGACCCGGCGCTGGCCGCCGTTTGCGGGTTGGCGCTGTCCGGGTGGGCGGAGCGCGAAGAGGAAGCGTCCGGCGGATCGAGATTTTCGGCGGGCGGACTGGGCAAAATAAAGCGATTTTTTAAGATATTCGTGCCGTAGGAGCGGATAGGCCTGTGGCGTGAATATTTATACAGCAGGCTTGATGAATTTTCAATTTTCAATTATCAATTTTCAATGAATTTTCAATTTAACAATGGACCAAACGGAATAAGAATTTGTATTTTGTTTGAAAATTGTAAATTGTAAATTGAAAATTGTTTTCGAATGTTTAATCCAATCAATATCAAAGTTGTCGGGGTGGGGGGATCGGGGTGCAACGCGATCGGGCGGATGGAAAAAGACCGGATCCGCGGGGTGGAGCTAATCGCGATTAATTCTGATTATCAGGATCTCAAAAAAGTCAAAGCCGATGTTAAAATCCAGATTGGCAGAAAACTCACACAGGGATTGGGCACGGGAATGAATCCGGAGATGGGGCGCAAGGCCGCCGAGGAACAGCGCGACGAGATCCAAAAGGCGGTTGAGGGAGCGGGGATGGTTTTTGTGGCGTGCGGCATGGGCGGCGGCACGGGTTCGGGAGCTTCTCCCGTAGTGGCCGAGATTGCCAAAAATTCCGGCGCGCTCACGGTGGCGGTGGTAACTCGCCCATTTTCTTTTGAAGGAGCCTATCGCCAGCGTCTTGCCCAGGAAAGTCTGGATTTGATGAAAAGCAAAGTTGATTCGCTGATTTCAATTTCCAACGACAAACTGCTGGCCGCTCTTAATGCCAACACCACGCTGGCCAACGCTTTTTGGGTTTGCGATGAAATTTTGCGGCAAGCGGTGCAAAGCATTTCCGATTTGGTGCTGTCGCCGGGAATTATCAATGTTGATTTCGCGGATGTCCGTTCCATCCTAAAAGATTCCGGGCGGGCGATATTCGGTATTGGACGGGCGCGCGGCGAAAAGCGGGCTGAAGCGGCGGCGCGCGCGGCAATGGAGTCGCCTTTGTTTGACGCGCCGGCGCGCGGCGCCAAAGGATTGCTTTTTAATGTTTCCGGCGGCTTGGACATCAGTTTGTCCGAGGTGGAAGAAGCCGCCAAAATTATCACTTCCGAGATCAATTCGCGCGCGCGCGTGATTTTCGGCGCGGTCCATGATCAAACCTTGCCCAAGGGCGAGATCAAAATTACGGTGGTGGCCACGGGTTTCTGAAAAAAATCATAAATTCGAAGCACGAATCTCGAAATCCGGATTTGCCATTTTGGGGGCGGTTGACGGGAATTTTGGGTGGGGTAGAATAGAGAATATCCTTACAGAAAAACTCCGTTTGCCGGTTTATGCGAGCCATAGATCGGATTTTAAGTCGTTTTTAATTTAACAAAAGGTTAATTATGGAAAATAAAATCACCAAGGTGCAAAAGCGGGATGGACGAATCGTGGATTTTGATTTTGATCGGATTATCAACGCGATCTTCAAGGCGATTACCGCCACCGGGCAGGGGGATGAGGCCAAGGCGAAAAAAATCGCCGATGATGTTTTGAAATTATTCAAACGGCGTTTTAAAAACAACGGCGTTCCCGGCGTGGAGCAGGTTCAAGATATTATTGAAGAAGTTTTGATTATGGAAGGATTGGTGGATACCGCCAAATCCTACATTCTCTACCGCGAACAACGCCGCCGCATTCGCGAGGCGGCGGTTGCCAGCGACGAGGCGGTGGAGCGGGTGGATCAATATCTGGAAAGGATGGATTGGGAAGTGCAGGAAAACGCCAATATGGCTTTTTCTTTGCAAGGACTTAATCATTATGCGGTGTCCTATATCGTTAAAAAATACTGGTTGAACAAAATTTATCCCAAAGAAATCCGCGAGGCCAACGAGTCGGGTGATTTTCATTTGCACAATTTGGATACCTTGGCGCCGTATTGTTCGGGATGGGATTTGTATGATTTTTTGCGGCGGGGTTTCGGGGGAACTCCCGGCAAGCTGGAATCAAAACCGCCCAAGCATTTTCGCACCGTGCTTGGACAAATCGTTAATTTTATTTATACTTTGGCCGGCGAGGTGGCGGGTGCGGTGTCGTTTTCCAATTTTGACACATTGGTGGCGCCGTTTATCTATTACGATAATTTGAATTATCATCAGGTCAAACAGGCGATGCAAGAATTCCTGTTCAATATGGCCACGCCGACGCGCGTTGGTTTTCAATGCCCGTTTTCAAATGTGACGCTGGATTTAACTCCTTCGCCGTCGTTTGCCAAGCAACCGGTGATTATCGGCGGTTTGCCGCAGGACAAGACTTATGGCGAATTCCAAGAGGAGATGAATATGCTCAACCGCGCGTTTTACGAAGTGATGCTTGATGGCGACAAAAACCAACGCGTTTTCACATTTCCCATTCCGACCGTGAGCATTACCAAAAATTTTGACTGGGACAATCCCGCGTTGGAACCGATGTGGGAGGCAACCGCAAAATACGGCGTTAATTATTTCACCAATTATATCAATTCGGATATGAATCCCGAAGATGTGCGCTCAATGTGTTGCCGCCTGCGGCTGGATTTAACCGAACTGCACAACCGCGGCGGCGGTTTGTTCGGTTCGGGCGCGCTCACCGGATCGATCGGCGTGGTGACGATCAATATGCCGCGCATCGGCTATCTTTCCAAAACCAAGAAAGAGTTTTTTGAACGCTTGGGGCATCTGATGGATTTGGCCAAAGAGAGTTTGGAGCTTAAGCGCAAGGTGATTGAGGATTATATTGAAAAAGGGTTGTATCCTTATTCGCGCCATTATCTTTCCAATACCAAAAAATCGCGCGGTCAATATTATGCCAATCATTTTTCCACGATCGGGTTGGTTGGAATGAATGAAATGTTGATAAATTTTTTGGGCGAAAATATCGCTTCCAAAAAAGGGCGGATGTTTGCCGTGGAAGCGATGAGATTTATGCGCGAACGGATGCTGGATTATCAAAAAGAAACCGGCAATATCTACAATTTGGAGGCCACTCCCGCCGAATCAACGGCTTACCGCCTGTGCCTGAAAGACAAGGCCAAATATCCCGACATTGCCGCGTCCGGTACCAAAAAAAGCCCGTATTACACCAATTCTTCCCAATTGCCGGTTAACTTCACCGATGATGTGTTTGAAGCGTTGAAATTGCAGGATGAAATTCAATGCCAATACAACGGCGGCACGGTTCAGCACTTGTTTTTAGGGGAAAGGTTGTCCGACACCCAAAGCGTGAAAGCGTTGGTGAAAAAAGTGTTTGAAAAATTTCGCCTGCCCTATATCACGGTCACGCCCACTTTTTCCATTTGCCCCACTCATGGGTATATTGCCGGAGAGCACTTCAAGTGTCCCAAATGCGCCATTGAACAGCCTTGCGAAGTGTACACTCGCGTGGTGGGCTATTTGCGTCCCGTGGCGCAGTTTAATAACGGCAAACAGCAAGAATACAAGGACCGCAAAGAATATAAAGTGAAAAAAGAATCGATTGCCTAAACCTCGAATTTTGTATTTGTATTTGAGGTTAGTCCTCGGTAGCTTGTCCTGAGCGAAGCGAGGGATACTCGCCGAGGACTAACCTCGCCAAACCGCATTTTGTATTTTTGTCTATCCCAATCCCGGCGCCCGCCGGGGCTTGTTTTTGTCGTTGCCCTTGACAAATTAGAAAAAATATGTATGATCTATAATAGTCTTATTGAAAATTTGCAAGGATTGGTGAGTAAAATGGCAGGAATTCAGATTAGGACGCTTGCTCCAAGCAAGCAGGTTGAGCCGAATCGGAACAAGCAAAAGGAAGCAATTAAATTTCCTTTTGCGATCCCAATTGATCCAAAGGTAGCGATGTTCTATTTGAATATCAAGAAACCTTTGGATTGGGAGCCTCCGGTTGCCGAAGGTGAGCAAGAAACATGGATGATTGAGAGAGGCGCATACCAAGCGGAAATGAAAAAGCGCCGACAAGGAACAGTTAACTACCTTGCTACCAAGAAAGAAAAGGAGCAAGGACAAAAGGAAGATCGCGAGATTAAGTACATGGCAGGCGAATTAGCCCTTCCATGGGTTGTCGAGGTTGATCTTTCTGATTTTGTCGGGCAGTTGCTTGCCAGAGGGTTCAGGCTTGTCGGAACCGAAAGGGGCTTCTCGAAGGATGGGAAGAACCAGATGGTTTGGATATCTTTCGTGGACGATCGTTTATATCGTCCCCCTGTCGAGGAGTTTGCCAATCTAAAACAAACGGTCCTCGAGTGGCTGCAGGAGGATATGTTTGGGCCGGACAAGCGGATGAGCGTGACTATATTTGTCAACCCCTTGCTGGTAACCGGCAAGCGGGTGGTGGATTTAAACCTTGCTTGTGTGGCGATCGCGATTGATCGTGACCGCGAGATATGGAAGGCAAGAGGCGGGCTAAACCTGCAATTCACGGATCAGGGGCTGGTTGTTGATCACGGCCCAATAAATCCCGATAAGGTATGAAATTCAGATACCAATATGGACAATTAGGGCTGGATTCTGCGTTTGCGGAATCCAGCCAAAATTTTTAATAACTTCAAATTTTAATTTTTGCTATAATCAAAAAATATGGAGAATATTCAAAAACGGCAAATTTATTCAGCCCCGCTAACCGGCAAGATTTTTGAGCTTTTGCCGGAAAATGTCAAGAATTATTTGCGAGCGATGGTTGGCGAAGAAGATGTGGCGATAAAAGGCGGAGTGGTCAAATTTGTTATTCTGACATCGTTAATTTTGCAAAATAAATGCCGCGACCGAAAACGATGGGATGCGGAAAGAAAAATCAACGATTTCGATTTGGTCTTTATTTATAAGGAATTGCCTGCGGATTTGAAAAAGGAGGTTGTGGAAAAATTTAATCGTGTTGAAGCCAAGTTGGCGATGAACAATATCCCTCTGGAGGCCGAAGATATTGATATCATCGCGGCGCCGGCAAGGGAAGCGGCAATCGCCAGAATTGTCGGTAATATTGATACAACGATAAACGAAGTGGCGATGATGCCAAAAGACAGAAAATGGTATTTTTATTACACGCCGCAATGCTATTGGGCATTGGTTGAAGGCCTCGGCGTTTCCAATTTGCAATCCGGGCATTTTTGGCTTAATGCCGGTCGCGCTTTTCCGTCCGCTTTTCAAATGATAAGATTGATAAAATTGCTGGTTTCCGGCAAGGGAAACAAGATATATTTGCCCAAATGGCAATTGAAACTTTATTTTGAAAATTATCAGAAGAAAGTGGCGGCGGGAGAAATGCCGGCCAACGCGCCGCTGGGGTTCTATTCGCTGGTGCTGATGAAAAATTATTTTGGCGATAAACCGCTGTTGCAAAAAAAAGCGATGGTGGCGCTTTATGATTTGGGATTCACCGATATGATGGATCCGGAAATGTATATCCGCCAGCAGGAGCGGATATTTGCCGATGCGGGCGCGGATTTTTCTCTTGCCGATTTTACCATTGAAGAAGTGGTTGATCGTTATCTGGAAAGCAAAAAGAAAAAAGAAGAGGCGCAAACGGTCCGCCAGCAGGCAAGAAATCAATGTGAGCACGAGTTTGAAACGATAGATTGCGATTTGTGCGGCAAAAACAAATGCGCCATTACCGCTTGCGCCAAATGCGGGAAAAATAAAAATTCGGGCGTTTTGCCGTGTGTTTTGCGCCTGCGGCAAGGGATAACCGATCCGGTCGGATTTTATTCTATTAAATAACACAATATCGCAAAAAGACCGCGCGGATATGTTATTCGCGCGGTCTTTAGTTAAACAGAAAAGAGCGAAGCGCAATGAAAGGTGAAGGAATATGAGATGGAGGTGAGAAAAAATATCGCTTGAATTTCACAAAGCGAAAGAGTCTTGCTATGCTGTGGTTTTTTGATATAATTGAACCATACATTAGGTTTAAGCTAATGTATGGTTCAAATTGATGAAAAAAGTGGCGCAAAAAGGCGATTTTTTGGATATTTTATTAAGATCAAAAAAAACCGTTTTTTCCGTGAAAGACGTCGTTTTGCTTTGGGGAGATTCCAATATCGGCGCGGTTCAGGTGAGATTGAATTACTATGTCAAGAACAAAAAGCTTATCCATCTGAGGCGCGGGATTTACGCCAAAGATTCAAATTACAACAAATATGAACTGGCAAACCATATTGTACGGCCGTCTTATGTGAGTTTCGAAACCGTATTGGCGGCGGCGGGAATAAATTTTCAATATTCTTCCCATATTTTTTCCGCGTCCTATGCCAAAAGAGAGATCGTTTGCGATGGTGCGATCTATGAATTTTTTAGGATTAAAAAGAGCGTTTTAACAAATCCCGCGGGCATTGATCAAAACCGTGAACATTCGATCGCTGTGCCGGAGCGGGCGTTTTTGGACACGATATATCGGAGCAAGGATTATCATTTTGACAATTTGGGGGTAATAAATTGGGACAAAGTTTTTGAAATTTTGCCGATTTACGAAAATAAAAAAATGAATCGAAAGGTTGAGCAATACCATAAATGGTTTCAATCCGGCCAATTGTAATATGCTGAATATTGCCGTTCATAAAGACATTTTATTGCGAATTTTACGCGACATTTATTCCGATGAATCAATGGGGCCGATTTTGGGTTTTAAGGGAGGTACGGCCGCTTATTTATTTTACGGGCTTGATCGCTTTTCCGTGGATTTGGATTTTGATCTTTTGGACGCGGACAAAGAAGAATATATTTTCAATCAGATAAAGGAAATTATTCGCGAATACGGAACGATCAAGGACGCGCGCGCCAAAAGATTCAATTTGTTTTTTTTGCTTTCTTATGACAACAAAAAAGAGGGCGCGCAAAACATTAAAGTTGAAATAAATCGGCGCGGGTTTGATTCTCGCTATGAATTGAGATCATTTATGGGTATTCCCATGAATGTGGCGGTGCAAGAAGATATGTTCGCCTGTAAACTGGTGGCAATGTATGAACGATTGGGGAGAACAAATCGCGACATTTACGATGTTTGGTTTTTTGGAAAAAATATGTGGACGATCAACCGAAAAATTGTGGAAAAGAAATCAAAAATGCCTTATGGCGAATTTTTGGATGAAATTCTCAAAAAATTGGAAAAATTAAACAGCAAAAGAATTCTAGATGGATTGGGCGAATTATTAAATGAAAAACAAAAAGATTGGGTGCGAAAAAATTTATTAAAAGAAGTTATTTTTAATATTAAATTAATGGCGCGACAATAATTATGAAAATTTGCGGACTGCAAAAAACGACATTGATTGACTATCCGGGGCATGTGGCGTGCACTGTGTTTACGGCCGGGTGCAATTTCCGCTGTCCGTGGTGCTATTCCAAAGAATTGGTATTGCCGGAGTTGATCGCCGAGCAACAAGAAATTCCCGAAGAAAAAATTTTGGAATTTTTGCAAGAAAAACAAGAACTTTTGGAAGGGGTGGTTATCTGCGGCGGGGAACCCACTTTGCATCCGGACTTGCCCGAGTTTTGCAAAAAAATTAAAAATTTGGGGTTTGAAATAAAGCTGGATACCAATGGCTCCAATCCAAAGATGTTGAAGGAACTAATTGATCAAAAATTGATTGATTATGTGGCCATGGACATCAAGCTACCCAAAGAAAGATACGCGACTTTGTTTGCCAATCGCGGCATAAGGGCGGATGATATTGAAGAGAGTATCAAGATATTAAAAAACAGCCCGGTTGATTTTGAATTTCGCACCACCTGCGCGCCGACAATCCATACTCCCGACGATTTTGAGATGATGGCAAAATGGATCGGCCAAGATATTCCCGGAAGATCGCCCAAATATTTTTTGCAGAATTTCCGTCCCGGGCGAAACATTGACCCCGAATTTGAAGATTTGCGGCCGTTTGACGATGAATTTTTTGTCGCGGTTTTGGCCAAAATCAAACCCTTCGTTTCCGACTCTCATCTTCGCGACCTGTAAACCGATTAAAAACAGAAACCGAATCTCTGTCAAATGCTTAAAATGACCACATGGTTCCTCAATATGATCTGGAAAAAATTAAATTCGGGGTGGATGAAAAGACTTGGGAGCGGGCGGCGGGAATTTACGAAGCCGGGAAAATCACCGAAACGGAAGAAGGATATTTCGGCTTTACCGCGCGAGTTTTGGGTACGCATTCCTATGATGTGGCGATTTCCGAAGATTCTTTTAATTGCGGCCATTGTTCTTGTTTTGTGGGCCAATCCGGCAATGTCTGCAAGCACATGATCGCGCTGGCGATTTGGGCGGTTTTGCGCGGCGCGCCGTTAAAAAAGTAAATTCGTTGGCAATAATCCAACTCCGTGGTTGCGCGCGGTTGGATACTTTTAACGCAAATGGTTTATCCGCGGATATTTTTGTGGAGTTGCGCGGCGATGCTGGCGGGGACGGCCGCGGCGTCAATGGTTTCAATCTCTCGTTTTTTGTTTTGCGCTTTGGCCGCCGCCGCGGTTTTTTTGTTTTTGGCGGGAATTGCCGCGCGCGGGCATAAAATCGCGATTGCCGGCATTTTTTTGGCGTGCGCCATGCTGGGATTTTGGCGGTTTGACGCGGTGTGGCAAAAAACGGTTGATAACGATTTAATCAAATCAAGCGGGCAAACCGCGGAAATTATCGGAATTGTCGCCGCCGATCCGGTATCAAGCGATGCCGGCCAGCAAATCATTTTGCGCTTGGAAGGCAAGGAGGGAAAAATTTTGGCGTTGGCGCGCCGCTATCCGGAATATCAATATGGCGACAAAATAAAATTCACTGCCAAATTGGAAGAACCTCAGCCTTTCTCCGGCTTTGATTACAAAAATTATTTGGCCAAAGACGGAATTTATTTAATGGCGCGCTATCCGGAAACCGAATTGGTTTCCGCGGACAACGGCAATCCGATCTATTCGGGACTGCTGTGGATCAAGCATCAATTAAAACAGGGGATTGGCCAAAGTTTGCCGGCGCCGCACAATTCGCTGTTGATCGCGATTTTACTGGGGGATCAAAGCGGATTGTCCGGATGTTCGGCAAAAGAAACCAGCACCGATCCTGATTGCGCCAAATTGAAAGAAAAGCTGAATATTTCCGGACTGCGGCATTTGTCGGCGGTTTCCGGCGCCCATGTGGCGATTATGGCGCAAGTGATCGTGCCGGCGTTGATCGCGTTGGGGTGGTGGCGGCAAAAAGCTCTTTGGGCAACGATTGTTTTCGTGTGGCTGTTTGTGTTAATGATCGGCTTGCCGGCGTCGGCGGTGCGCGCCGCGATTATGGGAAGTTTGGCAATGCTTGCCCAAATTATCGGCCGTCCCGGCGACACTTTGCGGATTGTTGTCATCGCCGCCGCCGCGATGGTTTTGCAAAACCCGCTGATCTTGCGTTTTGATATTGGTTTCCAGTTGTCGTTTTTGGCGGTGTTGGGAATGATAATTTTCGCGCGTCCGATTGAGCGCAAATTATTCATTATTCCCGAAAAGCCGGCGTTCTTGCGCCAGTCGCTGGCGGTGGCGATTGCCGCGCAGGTTTTTACCTTGCCGCTGATAGTTTATAATTTCGGTTATGTTTCGTCATACGGATTATTTGCCAATGTTTTGGCGGAGCCGCTGGTGCCGTTTATCACGATTTACGGTTTTGTGCTGGCGATTTTGGGCGCGATAAGCCCCGTACCGGGATGGATTTTGTTTTTTCCGATATGGATGGCGCTGTCTTATTTGTTGGTGATAACGAATTTATTTTCACAATTGCCCGGCGCCAAAGTAAATTTTGAAATCAATTTTTTTTGGCTGGCGCTTTCATACGCGATTTTGGCGGTCATCGCCCATCGCGCCAAAGAACGCGAAAAACTCGCTTTCCTGCAATAGGGCAATCGCAATGGAACAACGATCAAGAATCCAATTTTTAGATTGCATAGGTGACACCTATGCAATTTTTTAAAGGGTGTATCCATCGTTACTACGAGGGTTAGCCCCTTTAATTTCGCGCTTAAAATTCTTTCGCCAGGGTCTAACCGCTCGCGATTATCCTTCGGACTACCTTGGGACAAGCGCGAAAGATAGACCCTCAAAATACAATCTCCAGTGAGTGTTTACCTTATACCCTTGACAAAATCAGAAAAAGGCGTATAATCAAGACGGAGGAACTGAAAAAATGAAAAGAGGAATAATGGCCGCACTGATCCTTATAATTGGGTTAGTGGGGCCCGCAATGGCGGGTAATCCCTCACTGGGAATGCCCATTCCCC
>DIFW01000011.1 GCA_002419295.1 Patescibacteria group bacterium UBA5738 | reverse complement strand
GGGCGCTACCCCAGTGAGGGGTTACCCAGTATCGTCCCCTCACTGGGGTTTGCATTTTAAGGGTCTATCCCTTGTGCCTGTCCCGAGGTAATCCGAGGGATAATCGTAAGGGTTAGACTCTTTATGAAAGTATTTCCCGGGAAGCAGTTTGCTTTAATGCACTTGATGGTTTGTTTTCGTTTTCCTTATTAAAACCAAAACGCCCGTTTCAAGGGCGTTAGGTTTAATGCGGACCAGACGGGATTTGAACCCGTGATCTCCTCCGTGACAGGGAGGCGTGTTAACCGGGCTACACTACTAGTCCAACAAATATGTTTTACACTTTTCGCAACAAAAATCAACTCTCCGCGCCTTCTTTGGTGCCGACGGCTGGATTCGAACCAGCGGCCTCGGCCTTATGAAGACCTCGCTCTGCCACTGAGCTACGCCGGCTTCAATTTTTTTAATGATGTTTGTCGCGGGGCCTGGAATTGCACCAGGGCCTCCAGCTTATGAGACTGGTGAGATACTACTTCTCTACCCCGCAAATGATCCTCTTGGCGAATACCCGTTGATTATAACTCAATTCTTATTTCCGGTCAACCAAAAAACATTCGGCAAGCGCGGAGGGCTTATTTGTCGCGAAACGCGGAAATATCCTTGAACCCTTGTTCAAAAGATAAAATCGCGGATTTGGCGGTTTGATAATCAAGCTGGATGGCAGGATTCTTTACCAACTGGCGGTAGAGGCGATCGGCCTCTTTGAGCATATCCAAATCCGAAAAAACATCTTCTCTGGAATTTGCCAGCTTGTCGGATAAATTTTTACCTCCGTACCCTTGCCTGGCCAAAACATCATTCATCAAAGCGGCGGCTTCAACGATTGCCAGCTTCATTTCCACCGGCCTTTGGGTGATTAGCCGTTTTTTTATTCTTCGCCATTCTTTGTCGATCAGCTTCACATTATAGGCGCGAAAAGTGAAAAATTCCACCAAATCCCAAATAAAAAGCCGGCGCAAATAAATCGTGGTCGCCCAAACATAAATAATGAAAGCAATGACCCCAAAATTAAAAAGAATAAAAAAAATCTTGGCGGCCAAAAGCCAGCCGGTCATTTCGGGGAAAAAGATTTCATCAAAACTAAGATTGGAAAAATCCATGATTGATTAATATTTTCAATTTTTGATAATTTTTCCGATTTCAAACAATGTGTTTTCGCCAAAATGCTTGCCGATAATCTGCAGTCCGGCAGGCAATCCGCCAACCTTGCCGCAAGGCATCGCCAGCGACGGGACTCCGGCCAAATTAATTGAAATGGTGAAAATATCGGCCAAATACATTTGCAAAGGATCGTCGATTTTTTCACCGATCATAAACGGAAGTGTCGGCGACACCGGCGCGATCATCGCATCAACCTTTTTGAACGCCTCGTCAAAATCGCGCTTGATCAAAGTTCTCACCTTTTGCGCCCGCACATAATAGGCATCATAATAACCGGCCGACAAAACATATGTACCCAGCATAATCCGCCGGCGGACCTCCGCCCCAAATCCCTTGCCGCGGCTCTTGAAATAGATATCGGCGACATTTTCGGCGGTTTTGTCCGAATAACCATAGCGGATTCCGTCAAATTTCGCCAAATTGGCGCTCGCCTCCGAAGTGGCGATAATGTAATAACATGCCAGCGCGTATTCGGTGTGCGGCAGGCTCACTTCGATAATTTCGTTGCCCCGCGCTTCCAGTTCGCCGATCTTTTGCCTGATTAATTGCTCAATCCGCGGGTCCGTGCCTTTGATGAAATATTCTTTAGGAATGCCGATGCGATATTTTTGTTTTTGCGCCGCGGCAAAATGAATATCGGCCGAAGTGGAATCCCGCGGATCGGCGCCGCGGATCGCCTCAAAAATAATTTGAGCGTCTTCAATGTTTTTGGCGATCGGACCGATTTGATCCAGCGAAGACGCATAGGCCATCGCGCCATAACGGGAAACCGCGCCGTATGTCGGTTTTAGCCCCGCGACACCGCAAAAACATGATGGCAAACGAATGGAGCCGCCGGTATCCGTGCCCAGCGCCGCCACGCAAAGATTTGCCGCCACTGCCGCCGCCGATCCGCCCGAAGAGCCCCCCGGAACAAGATTGGTATCTATGGGATTGCGCGCCGGGCCGAATGCCGAATTCTCATTGGAACTGCCCATCGCGAATTCGTCGCAGTTGGCTTTGCCCAAAAACACCGCTCCCTCATCCCTTAATTTTTTTATGACGGTCGCGTCATAAGGAGCGATATAATTTTCAAGAATTTTTGAAGCCCCCGTGCATTTGGCGCCCTGAACCATAATAATGTCTTTGATTGCCATGGGAATCCCAGCAAGCAAAGGCAAGTCATCCCCCTTTCTTATTGTTTCATCCGCCGCGGCGGCCTGCTCCAGCGCCAAATCGCGCGTGATCGTTAAATACGCAAAAATTTTTTCGTCTTCTTTTTCAATTTTTTCCAAATAGGATTTGGCCAGCTCAACCGCGGAAAACTCTTTTTTTATCAACCCGTCATGCGCCCGGCCGATTGTGAAATTATTTAACTCCATATCAAAGAATTGATTTAACTTTCAGGTATCCGTTTTTTGCTTCCGGAAACGCTTGACGCAATTCGCCCGTTTTTTGCGGCGATCGCGGCATCGCTTCGTCTTGGCGCAAAACATTGGCCGACGCCGCGGAATCCGCGAACGGCGCGACACCATCAATATCAACCTCCTTGAGCTTGTCGATGTAACCCAAAATATCCGAAAGATCCTTTTGGTATTTAATGATCTCCTCCTCGCTCAATCCCAGCCGCGCCAGCTTGGCAATATGTTGCGTTTCTTGTTTGGACAGCATATGAGTGCAATTTTGATTACAAAATTAATTTTCAATTTTCAATTGCCAATTTTTCCGCCAAAGGACGGACCCGCCTCCGGCGGACATTAAATTTTCAATAAAAACAATTTCCAATTAAAATCCGATACTTAATGATACCCCAATTTCCGCCCCTTGTTAATCTTGACAGAGATTGACAAACCTTTATAAAACAAGGAAACGAAGCCAATCAATCACTCTTCTTGGCTTTCATTTTTTTGACGAAACCAACGACGCGCTTGAGCCATTCCAGCCGTTGCGCGGGTGTTGTGTTTTTGTAGACATAGATCAAATGCGGGTCAATCGTTTTTTGTTTTTCGTTTCTCATATTTTTGAATTTCCTTCAAATTTTGCGCATCGACAATATCTTTCGGCCGCGCCAAATCTTTTTTCATTTTTATCAAATCTTTGATAAAAATTACCGGAATTATCAAATCCTCAACTTGGATAAATTTCTTGTTTCCCAATATCCGGACAATATCGGGCAAATTAACCCCGATATCGACAATCTCGAATGGATTCTTCGGATTGTTAAAAGAAGCCACTTTCATATTTTTCTCTTTTCCAATTCGCGCCAGCGTTTCTTTATCGGTAAATTCGTCTTTGCCAATCGGTACCGCGATCTTAAATCCCAGACTTGCCATAACATCGTAGACTTTCTCCAGATTCTCCTTTTCCATGGCAACAATCAAATCTAAATCAATTGTCGTGCGGGCGAATCCCAGCATCACCACCGCCGTGCCGCCGCAAACCAAATAATCCACCCCGGCTTTATTCAGCTCCCGGAAAACCTTTTCATAAGGAATAATTTCATCTTTATTTTCCATATTTCAACCTTACCCCAATTTCCGCCCTTTGTTAATCTTGACAAAATTTTAAAAATAATCAATAAATAAAATGGTGATTCTATGGTATTATATTGCAAATTTCTCCAATCTATGCGCACTGGTGTTGCAGTGCGTGCAAAATGAGGGGGAACGATTAAGCTGGAAAATACCTCTCTTCTGTGCTTGAATACAAATCTACTGGAAGAAGCAGTTAAGGATTCCCATAAACAAGTTTCGCCAAATTGTTCTTTTGTAGGAGCCAATATCACGATTTTTTTATCTGGTGAAGAATAAAACTCCTTCATTTTTTTACAACGCCGCCCCCGCATATTGCGGGGGCGTTTTGATTTCGTATTTTATTTTTCAATCAATTATCAATTATAAATGATCAATGATCACTTGGGGGGTTCCAGTTCTTTGGTTTCGATCAGAACTTCGCGCAAGGTGTCCAAGTTTTCCAGCACCATGCCCGCGCCGCGCACCACCGTGGTTTTGGGATCTTCCACGGTTTTCACCGGCATTCGGGTTTCTTTGGCAATCAATTCGTCCAATCCGCGCAACTGACTGCCTCCACCGCACAGATAAATTCCATTATGCATAATATCGGCAATCAACTCCGGCGGAGTTTCTTCAATGGCCATTTTGATTTCGTTGACAATCTGGCGCACCGATCGGTCAATCGCCTTGCGGATTTCATTTTCGGAAATGACAATTTCTTCGGGAAGTCCGGTCACCAAATTGCGGCCGCGCATTTTAAAATCGCGCTTGACCGGTTTTTCTTTTTTCGCCGCCGCCGATCCGGCCTTGCCCGCGGCGCTATCCGAAGAATAGGCCAAGCCAATGCCGATTTTGATGTTTTCGGCCATTCTTTCGCCGATTAAAAGCTTATATTCCTCCTGCACAAATTGCATTATGTCTTCGCAAAGCTTGTCGCCGGCAACGCGCAAGCTCTTGCCAAACACAATCCCCCCCAATGAAATTACTGCGATTTCGGTGGTACCGCCGCCCAAATCAACCACAAAACTTCCCTGCGGTTCGCAAACCGGCAAACGAATGCCGATTGCCGAAGCCATCGGCTCATCAATCAAAAACACCTCTCGCGCCCCCGCGGATTTACCCGCGTCAATCACCGCCTTTTTTTCCACTTCGGTAACGCCCACGGGCACGCCCACGATCACGCGCGGCCGCATATTGAACAGCAATTTTCTCTTGCGCGCTTTTTCAATGAAATAGCGGAACATTTCTTCGGTGACCTCAAAGTCGGAAATAACGCCGTGCCTCATCGGCCTCACCGCCGTGATGTGCGAGGGAGTGCGCCCCACCATTTTCTTGGCTTCTTCGCCCACGGCCAAAATCTGGCCGGTTTTTTGGTTCACGGCCACCACGGACGGCTCGAACATCACAATTCCCCTCCCTTGGACATAGACCACGCAGTTAGCCGTGCCCAAATCAATAGCCATATCCTCGGAAAATAATTTTGTAAATTTGTCCCAAAGTTTCATCTTGATTTTTCTAAAATTTATAATCCGCGATCCCATCAAAACCAATCAATACGGTTTCCAATCCGGCGCGTTTTTTTAATTCAACGCTGTTTTTTTCCAGCGTTTTCGCGCTGACTACGACCCGATTGGGTATTCCCAAAAGATCGCTATCCTTGAATTTTTCCCCGGCGGACTTGCCCGCCCGGTCATCGTATAGTACTTCGATTTGATTCTTTTGTAAATCCTGGCGGATTCTCCGGCTGGCTTCTTTTATCCGGCGGTTTGCCGGTTCGTCTTTTGACTCCAATTCCATCAAATGAACGCTAAACGGCGCGATTGTTTCGGGCCAAATTATCCCCGCATCATCGCGGCTGGTTTCGGCCACAGTTCCCAGCAAGCGCGTCAGCCCAATGCCATAACAGCACATCAAAACCGGCAATTTGCATCCATCGCCGCCGGTTGCTTCAAAACCGAACGCGGCGCTGAATTTTGTTCCCAGTTTGAAGATATTTCCCACTTCAATCGCTTTTTTCTCGCTGAATTTCTCGCCGCCGCATTCCGGACATTTTGGATATTCGGATTTTATTTCGCGATTGATCGCGATCCCGCAATTATCGCAAAGATAGATCAAATCCTCGCCCGCCCCCGAGGCGGTTTGGAATTCGTGGGAAAACTTGGAAAAACTTCCACCGCTTGATAAGGTCAGATAAGTATCCTGAACTATGCCCGCTTGCTTGAAGATTGAAAAATACGCTTCCTTCACCCGTTCGTAATATTCATCGCAGTCTTTCTGGCTGATATGGAAAGAATATAAATCTTTCATCAAAAATTCCCGGCCGCGCAACAATCCCGATTTGGCGCGCAATTCATTGCGAAATTTGGTTTGAATCTGATAAATGGCAAAAGGGAAATCTTTATAGGAAAACGCGAATTTCTTCGCCAAAGGAGTAGCCACTTCTTCAAGCGTGGCCGCCAACCCGTATTCCTCCCCTCCGGCGCCTTTGAGTTTGAAAAGGTCGTAATTCCAGCGGCCGGTGGTTTCCCAATTTTTCTTGGGTACAAGCGCGGGCATAACCAGCCTTTGCGCGCCCAGATCATCCATTTTTGCGCTGATAATCTTTTCAATTTTTTGCAATACGCGAAGACCGAGCGGCAAAATCGTGTAGACTCCGGCCGCTGTTTTGTCAATAAACCCGCCGCGCAACAACAGCCGCGTTCCCGCGTTGGTCTCGTCGGCGGATATTTCCTTTTGAGTTTTGGTAAAAAGTTGGGATTGGCGCATAATAAATAATTTTCGCGGTTAGAATAATCTCACAACATC
>DIFW01000035.1:10808-53347 GCA_002419295.1 Patescibacteria group bacterium UBA5738 | reverse complement strand
AAAAGCGGGTTTCGTAATTCAAAGTTCATAATTATTTTATCTTTTTCCTTAAATAATCAGCTATCGTATCAATACTTTTAGAGACTTCGGCAGAAAAAGTATCTTGTTCTGTCTCAGAACTTTTATCGTAAATGACATCGTCTATAGCCATTAAATCTTTCGTCTGCATTTTGGGAGCAAAATTTTGATTAAGATTGATATTTAACTCTCGAACTTTTTTGTTTAAAGGTTTTGTTAAATCCATAATTTCATGACCCCATAATGCTTCTGCCTCAAGAAGATATGATTCTGCTTCGGTATATGCATCAGTAATTTTCTGCCAACGCATTTCATAGACATACGCGTGCTCGTTCTTCTTTAATTCCTCGTCAGATTTTTCTGGGTTTTTCTCTTTTATAAACCTGCCTGCTCGCTGGCTTTCGGAAGGCCAAATGGCCGGATTGCGAACATGTTTTATTGCTTCTCGTAATTTAAGCATTGCAAAATGTAGATTGTGAGCCGCTTCAAACTCTTTTGATCCTTTAATTTGTTTTTTCCAAGTAGCTAAACCAAGTCCAGCTATTATTAAACCAGCAAGGGCAAAAAGAACCGTAAGCACATCCTTCGTTATTAAATACCAATCTTGATTTATTAAGGCGGTTTCCATTGAGCTATTTCATTAAAATTTCTATATATTCCATTATTTGCATAAAATTACTTTGCAAATTCGCATTTCCCAGTAGATATTATTGAGCTCGTTCCAAGCGTAGCAATATTAATAAATTCTCCTTTGTTACCCAAAACATCACCAGTTGCGACCTTGAACAACATCGCTTGACCTTGTGACGGAATAAACTGCGCAAACCCTCCCGATTGATTTACTTCAACGGGATACGGGTCACAACCTTTGGCGTCACACCTAAAATATGTTCCGCTTTCTGTTCCGTAATCAAATGAGCAACAGATTTGCTGGCGCAAAAAGGTATAGTCCCCCGCGATCACGCTCGGGACAAGGATTCCCCGCCCGAGGCGGATTCAGATGCTTTCACGCAAAGCTGCGGGACATGGATTCGAACCATGATTAACGGATTCAGAGTCCGTCGTCCTACCGTTAGACGATCCCGCAGCTTTGCGAAAAAATCATTTTATTTTAAAATAGCGTCTAAAAATTTTCTACCTTGACCCGTTTTCAAAAATTTCTCTTGCATCATCGCCTCACCCCTTGTTTTGAATTCTTCGGAATAAGCCAATACCCATGGCCGCCGACCGCTAGTGTAGCGACATTTACCCTGATTGTGTTCCGCCAGTCTTTTACTTATATCATTTGTTGAACCAATATACCGATTACCATGGCTTAAACTTTTTAAAACATAAGTATAAAAGACCATGATGGGGTTATCCGTAAAATTTGATTAACGGATTCCCCGCCCGAGGCGGGTCCGTCCTTTGGCGGAAGAGTCCGTCGTCCTACCGTTAGACGATCCCGCAATAAAATATATGATTTAAGATTTAATAATAACGCAAAATCAAAATACGAATTCAATCTTGAATCATAAATCTTGCAATTGGGATTATAGTCGATTGCGTCAGACTTTCAAGTGGCGGCCCACCGCGATCAGGCTGGAAAAAATGCCCAAGCCGGTGCCAATACCGAAATGCATTCCCAGAATCGTCCAGAAATTGGCGGAAAAATGAGTCCACATATTCATCGACAAAGTTCCGGCCAGCGCCGGTCCGGCATACCAAGAAACCACCATCACCGTCAAAAATGAAAACGCCGCGGCCAGAATCCCGAAAATCAGCCCTTCCACCAAAAATTGGCCGCGAATAAACCAGCGCGACGCGCCCACCAGCCGTTGAATGCCGATCTCGCGTTTGCGGCTCAATATCGCGATCCGCACGGTATTGAAAGTGACCAGCACCGAAATCGACGCCAAAATCGCGAACAGCCCCAATCCGGTCTTACCGATGTTATCGGTAAACGCGAACACTTTCTGGATGTCTTCTTTGCGCTCGTTATAGTTGATTTTATAAACCAAATCGCGATACTCGTCTCCTTCCAAAAGCGCGGTCGCCTCTTCAAGCGGTTTTGCCGCGTCCGCGGCCACATGCAAAAGCGCGGGCAAAGGATTGCCGATAACTTCGTCCAAGGATTCCATCAAAGTCGAACTGTCCTCGTATCGGGCGCGGAAATCTGCCAGCGCTTGGTCTTTGGAAACATATTCCACTTTCCCGATTCCCGGAATTCGGCCGATCCTGTCTTTCACCTGCAAAATATCGTCCTCGGAAACGCTTTCATTGAAATAGATTGAAATATCGGCTTTTTGTTGTAATTCATCCACCAGAACATCGCCAACGGCCCGCAAAGAAAAAAGCGCCGAAGTGAGCAATATGGGAATCATAATAATAAACACATTGGCCGCGGCAATACCGCCGTTGCGGATTAAATTTTGCCAACCCAAACCGATGATGCGCCGAAAAGAAGTGAGCATATTTCAAATTTTTAATTTTTACAGGGCAAACCGGCCGATTTTTTCATCGCGGATCACCTTGCCTTTTTCCAAAGTAACCACGCGCCTTTTGAGCTTGTTGACAATCTCGCGGTTGTGCGTGGCCAAAAGCACCGTTGTGCCCATTTCATTGATTTTGATCAGAAGTTTCAAAATATCCAGGGTGTGATAGGGATCAAGATTGCCGGTGGGCTCGTCAGCCAACACCACTTGAGGGCGGTGTATCAACGCGCGCGCGATGGCGGCGCGCTGGCGCTCGCCGCCGGAAAGCTCGGCCGGATAATTTTTTTGGCGGTCCTCCAATTCCACGATTTCCAAAATGCGCGGCACATTGTGCCTTATCTCGCTGTCTTTGGCGCCGATAACTTTCATCACATAAGCGATATTTTCATAGACAGTGGCATTGGGCAAAAGCTTGTAATCTTGAAAAACCGCGCCGATATTGCGCCGCAAGCGGTTCAAATTCCCCGCCCCCAGCTTGTAGATATTTTGATCGTTGAACAAAATGCTTCCTTGCGTGGGTTTTTCTTCGGCGAGAATCAACTTAAAAAGCGTGGTTTTTCCCGCGCCCGAACGGCCCACCACCGACACAAACTCGCCCTGATCAACCCCAAACGAAATTCCCTCCAATGCCACCACATTGTTGATGCCCGCCGTTCGCGAAGTATAAATTTTCGTAATATCGTTAAACCTTATCACAATTGCAAATTATTTTTAATTTAATTTTATTTCCGCTTCAATGAATTTTTCCAAATCTCCGTCCAGCGTTTCTTCAATCTGCGAAGTTTGAACTCCGGTGCGCGTATCTTTGACCAACCGGTACGGATCCATCACATAATTGCGGATTTGATTGCCCCAGCTGGCCGACACTCGCTCTCCTTTGATCGCCGACAATTCGCTCTCGCGGGTTTCTTGCAAAAGATGGTAGAGTTTCATTTTCAAAATCGCCATCGCCCGGTCTTTGTTTTTTCCCTGCAATCTTTCGGTCTGGCAAGTCGCGAAAACCCCCGTGGGAATATGCGTGACCCGCACCGCCGATTCGCGCTTGTTGACATATTGGCCGCCCGGTCCGGACGCGCGGTAAAAATCAATCCTCACATCTTCGGAACGCAATGCCAAATCTTTCAAGTCGCTTTCGGGAAACTCCGGAAACAATTCCACCAGCGCGAAGGATGTTTGGCGCAAATGCTTGGCGTTAAACGGCGACAGCCGCACCAAACGATGCACGCCGGCTTCCTTTTTCAAATAACCGTATGCCATCAATCCCTTAATATACACCGAAACTTCTTTATAGCCAACCCGTCCGTCGGCAACGCCATCGCCAAACGATTCGTCCAAAATCGACACTTTAAACCCTTGCCGCTGGCAATACCGCGAATACATCCTCAACAGCATTGCCCCCCAATCCTGCGCGTCCAATCCGCCCGCGCCCGAATGGATTGTCAAAATCGCGTTTTCCCGATCGTATTTTCCCGACAAGAAGATCAAAGTCTCTTTTTTCGCGATCTTTTCCGCCACCGCCGCCAGCTCGTTCTCGGGCGCTCCCGCTTCATCAAGAATCTCGATTTCCGTTTCCAAGTCCCGCAAATCCTCAACCATCTTTTTTAAATCCGCCAATTCTTCGCTGATTTTGGCGGCTTGTTCGGGAACTCCCCAAAAATCAGGCCGGTTTACTTGCTCTTCCAGTTTTTGAATTTTGTCGATTTTTTGAGCAAAGTCAAAGGCGGTCCATCAAAAGATGGAGTTTATGTCGCAATTCCCGAATTTTTTCATTTGTCGTTTCGGCCATAATTTTTGCACCCCTCAGTAATAATCTATCACACTAACCCTCAAAAAGAAAGGCTGTTGAAAATTGAAAAACAACCCCACTCGAGTTGTTTTGCCGATCTATGAGCCGAGAAGAGGGGTCGAACCTCCGACCTGCGGTTTACGATACCGCCGCTCTGCCAACTGAGCTATCTCGGCAAATTCCTCCGGCAACGGAATGGCAAATAATTTATGGCAAATTGTTCGTTGAAAAATACAAAATGCCTCCAATACTAAGGAGATTTTAACACAAAATATAAAAAAAGAAAGAGAAGCCCGCCAACCTCTCGGGAGGAACGGAATTCAAGAGTCCGGCCTTTCATTGCGAATCAGGATTGCGGATATTGTTGATTGCTATTTTGCGATGCGGGTTCTTCCTCGCCGGCGATTTTTTTCCCGGGCAATCCCAGCGCCAAAAAAAACCCGCCGGCGATTAAACTCATAATGATTGCCGCTTCAAATTGCGTTGCGGACAAAACCGAATTTTTGTACGCCATTATTCCCAGTCCGAATCCGATCAAGATTCCGCCCAAAATCGTGAATAAAAATTTAATTATTGAATTCATAGATTGCTTTTACTGATGGGTTCGCAATTCAAGATGAATTGATAATATCACAAAAAAGCGCCGGAAAACAGACAACGAGAGGATGGCTAATGTTTTTTGGCGAATTCGCACATTTGTTTGTACTCGCACCATGCGCATTGCCATCCGGGCCGCGCCCGAAAATCGCTTTTTGCGATATTTTCGATAATACCGGCAATTTTTTCCTTCTGGTTTTTCATTTCCTCTTCATCCGGAGAAAAAGACAGCGGCTTGGTTTCATTCAAATAAAAATAGGTTAGTTTTTCCGCGCTCAAACCAAACACTTCTTCGGCCGCAATCTGATAAATCATCAACTGCATTTTATCTTCGGGCTTCAAGCGCTCTTTGGCGGCGCCGGTTTTGTAATCGATGATTTCAATTCCGCGGCCGCCTTCGTCAATGCGATCAATCTTGCCGGTGATTAAACAGCCGTTTATTTTCAAATTAAAATCTTTTTCCAGCGCGGGAACGCCGTTGATTTTTAAAATTTTTGGCCGGCGAACGGAAAAATCGCGCCAAAAATTCTTCAGCGAATCCCGCCCCTGCCGAAAATAGGTTGCCTTTTCGTCTTTGCTGTCATACCACTCGTCAATCCAATTTTTCTTGTAGATATCGCCAAGCATTTTCAAACTCCCTTTCTTTTTGCCGTCCAATTCAAGCAAAAAATCGTAGAGTGTGTTGTGCATGGTCTTGCCATAGGAAAAGAACGCTTTTCCTCTCGCGGGAATCCGCAGGATGTGCGCGAATTTATATTGCATCGGGCACTTTTCAAACGTAGCCAGCTGGGTGAAGGAAAAGTGTCCCGGAAGAGGGCCGCGCACTTGCGGGCGGCATCCGTTTTGCGGCAAGCGCACCGTCTTGACTTCCGCTTCGCAAGTATCGCCGTTATATCCCATTTCATGCAAAAACCGCGAAATTTTTTTGGGACGAACGCCGCCGTAATCACCGGCCGACACAAAATAAACCGCTCTGCGGGCGCGAGTCATCGCCACATAAAATAAACGCCGTTCTTCTTCCAAATGCACGCCGTTCTTCGCCGGCGGATCTTTCGCCAGCGAATCGGGCAAGGGAATATCGTCGCCGCGCTCAACCACGGGAAATTTGCGGTCCACCAAATCGGCGATAAACACCCGGTCAAATTCCAATCCTTTGGCCGAATGCACCGTCATTATCCGCACCGCATCGGAAATTTTTATCGGATCAAAATTCAATTTGCCTTCTTCACCGGAATCGATTTCCATATCCAGCTGGTCAATGAAATTTTTCAAACACGGGTTAATGTTGGCCGCTTCAAAATCCTTGATTTTGGAATAGAATTGGCCGATAAAATCAATTTCGGCGCGCGAATTTTGCCGCACCAAATGTTCCAGATAGCCGGAATCTTCCAAAAATAGAAGCACGATTTCGGAAACATTTTTTTCGCGCGCGGCTTGACCGTGTTTTTTTGCCATTTCAATCAATTTGGCAACGCCCGCTTTGCCGTGGACGGTCAATTCGTTTTGCAAATCGGGATCGCCGATCGCCTCATATATCGGTTTGGATTTTTTATAACCGTATTGGGTGATTTTAACAATGTCGGAATTGGGAATCATCAAAAAGGGCATATTGGCAACGCGCCAAACCGCGCCGCTGTCATTGTAATTGTCCAAAAATTTCAAATAGGAAATTATGTCCAACACCGCCGGTTTGGAATACAGGCCGCGAAGCGCCATAAATTGCGCCGGAACTCCCGATCTTTCACATGCCCGCGCGAAAAGGGCCGCGCTTTCATTGGCGCGCAACAAAACGGCAAAATCCGAAAATTTGGCCGCCGGGTCTTCTTTCATAATTCTGATGATTTCGTTGACCACGCCCTGCGTTTCCTGGTCCGCGCTCTTAAAATGCAAGTGATGAATTTCGCCGAGGCACTGCGTCTGGGCGGCCAGCCGTTTGTCTATTTTAGCGGCGCATTCCAGCCGATTGGGATTGTTTGATTGTATAAACCGGTGCGACAAATCAAGAATGTTCTGGCAAGAACGGTAATTGCGCGTGAGCGCCGCGATTTCGCATTCGGGAAAATCTTTTTGAAATTGCAAGATGTTGGCGAAAGACGCGCCGCGCCAGCGGTATATCGCTTGATCGTCATCGGCGCAAACCGCCAGGTTGTTTTTGGGAAACGCCAAAAGTTTCACCAGTTCATATTGTATCCAGTTGGTATCTTGAAACTCGTCCACCAAAATGTGCGCGAACCGCTTTTGATAGCGCGCCAGCACCGCCGGACGATTCACGAACAAATTCAGAGTATAATTGAGCAAATCGCCGAAATCAAGCAAATTATTTTCCAAAAGCAAATTTTGATAAGTTTGATAGGCGCGCGCGATTTCGCGCGCTTTTTCTTTTTCGGCGACATCTCCTTTGGCATATCGCAAATAATCCTTGGGGGACACCGCTTGATCTTTGCAACGCGAGAAATGGGACAGTAGAGCGTGAATGAATTTGGTGGGATTGCCCAACGGCTTGTAATATTTTAATTTGAAACGCTCCATATTTTTGCGCACCAAAAGCCATGCCGCAGTTTGATCAACCAGCTTGAAATTTCCCGGAATGCCGATATCCAGCCCGTTTTGGCGCAAAACCCGTTCGCAAAACGAATGAAAGGTTGATATCCAAAGATCGGCGTAGCCCAGCGACAACAAATCATCCACGCGGTCTTCCATTTCCCCCGCGGCTTTGTCGGTGAAAGTAAGCGCCAAAATCTCCTCGGGCTTGGCCAATCCTTGCTCAACAAGCCATGCGATCCGGTGCGTGATTGCCCTGGTCTTGCCCGTTCCCGCGCCCGCCACAATCAAAAGCGGCCCCTCCTTATGTTCCACCGCCTTTTTTTGTTCTTTATTCAATTTTGATAAATCAATCGCCATATTAATTTAAATCCCAATTCCACATTTTACCGCAAAATCAAAAGAATTAAAAACGCCTCTTACGATTGTCAGGGCGTTTTTGTTTTATTGTTCGTCAATGTTCAATTTTATTGATTATGAATTTCTTCTTCTTTTTGCGTCCAATCCTTGTATTTTTCTTCCACAATATCTTTTTCTTTTTTGATCCGATGATGTTTTTCCTCCAATTCTTTGGGAATCGCGCGGTTTTGCTTGGCATAATAATCAAAAATCGCTTCCGCCAGCGCGTCGGCGGCCAAAACCGAACAATGCAGCTTGATCGGCGGCAGGCCGCCCAAAGTTTGGACGATCTCTTGCTTGTCAATGGCAATCGCCTCTTCTAAAGTTTTTTCTTTTGCCAAATCCGTAATCGCGCTGGAAGTGGCAATCGCCGCCACGCACCCGAAAGTTTCAAATTTAATGTCTTTGATGATTTCTTTTCCCGCTTTATTCTTGCCCACTTTGATATACAGCCACATCACATCGCCACAGACCAAGTTACCCACTTTGCCGACGCCGTCAGGGTTCTTGATCTTGCCATAGTTGTGTGGCCGGGAAAAATGTTCCATCACATCGGCGGTATAAGGACCGCTGGCGGCGGTTCTTCCTTTCGGACATACGCCGCATTTGGGTTCGCAAACCGCGCGACTTTTTGTCGTTTTTTTTGTAATTTTCTTAGTCATTGGCTTTAAACGGCGAAATTTCTCTCAACCTCGTTATTATTTTGGGCAAGGTTTTCAAAACATAATTTACATCCGAATCCTTGGTCTGGCGCCCTATCGACAGCCGGAGCGAACCGTGCGCCTCCTGGGGCTTTAAACCGATGGCGGTAAGCACATGGCTGGCGGTCAGTTTGGCCGACGAGCAGGCCGAACCGGTGGACGCGGCAATGCCGTTGATGTCCAGCTGGATGATCATCGACTCGCCCTCCACAAACTCAAACCAAATGTTGGCGTTGCCCGGCAAGCGTTTGGCCGAATGGCCGTTTAAATGGGAACGAGGAATGTTTTTTAATATCCCGGCGATCAACTTATCGCGCAATTTTATCTGGCGCGCCGATTCTTTGGCCATTTCTTTTTTGGCGATCAACGCCGCCTGCGCGAAACCATAGATCGCCGGCACATTCACCGTGGATGAACGCATTCCCGATTCCTGGCCGCCGCCGTGCAATATCGGTTCGATTTTCACTCCTTGGCGAACGAACAAACAAGCCGCGCCTTTCGGTCCGTAAATTTTTTGCGAACTGGCGGTCAATAAATCAATGTTCATTTTGGAAACATCAATTTCAATTTTGCCGAATGATTGCGCCGCGTCGGTGTGAAAATACGCGCCTTTATCGCGGCATATCTTGCCGATTTCGGCAATCGGCTCAATCGTGCCGATTTCATTGTTGGCGTGCATCACCGAAACCAGCACCGTGTCGGAACGGATCGCCGCGGCGACATCGTCGGGATTTACCAAGCCGTATTTGTCAACTTTGAGGCGCGTCACTTCAAATCCCTGCTTTTCCAGCCACGCCGCGCTTTCCATCACGCACGCGTGCTCAATCGGCGAGATGATCAGATGTTTTCCTTTTTGGCGATTGGCAAACATCACGCCTTTCAACGCCAAATTATTGCTTTCGGTGGCCGATCCGGTAAAAATAATTTCTTTTGCCGGCGCGCCGATAACCGACGCGACATCTTGGCGGCTTTCTTCCAAAACCGCGCGAGCATCCTGGCCAAAAGAATGAAACGACATTGAATTGGCAAAAATTTCCGGCAAAATGCCGGCGGCAAGTTTGGCCACTCGCGGATCAACCGGAGTGGCCGCGCCATAATCCATGTAAATCCTTGGCGGCTGCTTGGGAAGTTGTTTCTTTTTTCTTGGCGCGTTATTTTTTTTAGGCATAAATTTTTTAATAATTTCCAATTTACAATTTTCAATTTTCAATAAATAGCCAATGAATCAATTTCCAAACAAAGCCAAGGTATTCTGCCTGAATCATTGTAACATTGAAAATTCATTGGAAATTGGAAATTGAAAATTAGCGGATTTTATCATTCAGAAGGTCTTCCAGCGTCACCGAACCTAAAAAATCATTAATCGCGGCTTGCATTTTGATCCACAGGCATTTGGTTAAACAATCGTTTTGGCGCGGACATTTGCCGTCGATGCACTTAACTTTCGTGGCCGGATTTTCAATGGCGTTAAAAATCTCTCCGATCTTAATTTTGTCCGCGCTTTTGCCCATAATATATCCGCCGCGCACGCCCTTTTTGGCCGCCACCAAATCCGCTTTCAAAAGCTTGGCGAAAATTTTTTCCAAATAATCCGCGGGCATTTTCTCGCGGATGGCAATCTCGCGCACCGACACCGCGCGGTTATCAATTGAATTCTGCGCCAAATAAGCCATTGCCCGCAATCCGTATTGAACCTTCTTGGAAATTTTCATATTTTAAAACCGACTACTATTGTCGGTTTTATAATAGCAAACCTTCCGGCATCCTGTCAAATTCCCCGCATTCCCGCTCCTTGCAATGGTTTAATCGTTATTTAAGATAAAAAAACCGCAAAAAAGTATTTATTCAACTTCTTGCGGCAATAATGGCACGGCATAAAAATTCATCCGGCCGTAGCGGTCATGATCTTCTAAAACCAAATATCTCAAACATTTTACAACCTTGAGCAGGTTATCTTTCTCCCCGCTCAATACAACCTCCTGCCGGCCCCACATCAATAATATATTTAAAATGCAGGCGGCGGTACAGATAAGCATCTTGTCATTAACAAGCGAAGAATCACCTCTAAGTAATAAAAACATACTTAACTTGGCCATATTTTTATTAGGCGGCGCGTAATTTAAACGATCACATTCCGTGCAAGCATCCCCTTTGCCGCCAACGATGATCAGCGTCGAATTTTCTTCTATCTTTAAGCATTTTAAAACGGAGCTCATCCGGGGCCAACCTTGCGACCCAACGAGAATCGCGGCGTCAAATTGCTGGCGCAATGACGGATTATCTAAATAATCCTCCCCTTCCAACAAATCATGTTGGGCATGCTCTACCAATCTGCTCATTCAAAACACCTCCTTGTTTTCAAACATGGCAAACGCCAAGTACTTACAAACCTTATAACATGGTTTATTTTAAAATCAAAGATAAGTATCAATACATGATGTCAAACGACGATAGACCATAAAGGCCCCGAACGCGGATATAGACTGCCCCGGAGCAGAAACAAAATCTCTCATAATAATTCCTAAACTTCGCGTAATTCTCTTTCAAGGGATCAATCTTGGACAAGGCTAAAAATAATAAACTGCCGCGCGCCCAAGCCGTCGCGGCAGTTTATTCATACGGTTTAATTATTGGCAATTCCCTTGTCTTTGGAGAAAAGATAACGCATGCCGCCCAAACCCCAGACGATCGCGGCAAACGAGAATATGCCGCCGATCACCGGTATGGCGAAAAAAATCCAAAGAACGGCAACGCCGACCAGCGCATGGGCGGCCGGCGAATCCTGCTTGCTTTTCCAATAGTCTTTGGTAATTTTTCTGCCCACCGCGATCGCGGCCAAAACTCTTGACAGAAACAGCGCGGCGATAAAAAACAAGACTGCCAGTATCGCCACCGGAATGCCGATGATTGTGATCGCCAGCGCGATCGCGGCAATCGGAACCGCGATCATAATTATCAATCCCCAGCCAAACGACCGGCCGGGTTTTTCCAAGATCGCTCCGGCAATTTTTGATGTGAGATTTTTAAATAAAAACACCAGCGCTAGCGCAACCGCCAGATTGATAATAAGACCCATCGCTTTGTCCGCGGCATTTTGCCAAACTGTTTTTCGCGCCTTCGAAAAAACCGTGCCGTCCTTAACCGCGGGAACGGTTCGATTGACGCCGCCCAAAACCTGACCGCCATGATTTGCCAATTCGTTGTCGCTAGTATAGTTCAGCTCGCCGCCAATACGGCTGTCTTTTCGCAAAATCAGGTTCTTATCGTGAAAATCGGCATTGCCGGCGATATCGCCGTTGATGAATATTCCATTGCCGGCGCCGGCGATATTGCCGCCGATCCGGCCGCCGATATCGGCTTGCTGTCCAGCAAAAAGCATTTCTCCGGCGACCGCCGAACCGGCCGATATTGTTTGCGCCGCCACGGTTACATTTCTTCCCACCGCGCCGCTGATTTTCACAATCTGGCCAACGCACCGCACGCTTCCGCTCACGGCGCCGGTGATCGTGATATTTTGACCGGCGCAAATGATATCGCCGTCGACGGCGCCGTTAATATCGATATTCTGTCCAGCGCAAATGATATCGCCTTTAATATCGCCGTCAATCATGACCGTTTGGCCGGAAGCTAAAAGCGTTCCATCGACAACCTCGCTTTCGGACACGATAACCTGCGATCCGGTTCTTGTCGCGAAAGCAAGCGCGTCCTTTGGAAACGCGAAATTCAGAATCAAAAAAACCGCGAAAAAGAAATGCGCGAACAAGCGTTTTGTGTTCATATGTGGTTATTTACCGGTTATTATTTCAATCATTTTACCATTGATGGATGTTTTAAAGAAGCCCGCTTCATATAATGTTCCCTTCTTTCGCCGCTGAATTTCTCGATCGCGTAACGCAACATCATGCGCGGCATCGTCTTGTAATGCTTGTTCAAAAAATCTTCTTCGATTTCCCGCCCGCAACGCTTGCCGATTTCCCGCAACGCCCAACCAACCGCTTTATGGATCAAATCTTCTTTATCGCCAAGCAGAAGCTCGGCAATTTCCAACGCGGCGCGGCAATCGCCATTTTTTATAAAGAAAAATGTCGCCAGCATCGCGATCCGCCGCTCCCACAAGCTTTTTGACCTCGCCAACTTGAAAAGAATGCTTTTGTCTTTACCCTCCAAATATCCGCCGACGATTTGCGGCGCGGTCAAATCCACCAAATCCCAATTATTGACATATTTCGTATTTTTCAAATACAGATCGAAAATTTTTCGTTTTGTTTTATCGTCCCCTTTTTGAAATTTCTTCACCAAAATCAAAAGCGCGGCCATACGCTCCTCATGAAATTCGCTTTCCAGCAGTTTTCGCGCTTCGTCGGGCGTAATTTCTTCCCAACATTTTTTAATCGCCGCCCGTATTTGCGGCACCATCGCGCCCAAAAACTTGTCGCCCGCGGCATATTCTCCCGGCCCGGTCTTAAAAAACCTCTGCAACTCCCGAGCCTTTTCCTTGCTCGCTTCCGCCCGCAATTCCTTTTGTATTTTTTTAATCATTAAATAACGGCCCCGCCGCAATTTTTAAATTTCAGCAAGAGATCTTTAATTTGCACGGCGGCATCTTTGCGGCCCTGTTCCATGATTTCTTCCATTTTGAAAAAATCAAACCAATAATATTGCCGCGTGGCCGGACGAAAACAAAAATCGCAATGTTTTTCGCCAAACCGGCTTAATTCTTTTTCAAGAATGTTCAGCGCCCGCGCGGCGATTTCAACGCGGTTCATCCGCCCAACCTTCTTGTCGTCCAAAACATCAATTGAATAAATCGACGAACCGATAACAAAATCAGCGCCCGCGGCGCGAACTTCTTCGGCCGGTAAATTGCGCGCCGCCCCGCCGTCAATATAAAATTTGCCGTTCATTTTTTGCGCCGCGAATACCCCCGGATAGGCCGACGATGCCGCCACCGCGGCAATGGGATCTCCCGATTTAAAAATTTTTATCTTGCCGGTCGCCAAGTCCGTGGCGCAACATGAAAAAGGAATTTTTAAATCGGAAAAATCTTTACCCGCGCATATTTTTTCCAAAGCTGATTCAATATATTCAAGAACCCCTTGCGGCCCTTTGGCCAAAGACAAAGGACCTTTTTTGGCAAAATCCGCCAATGCTTCTCCGTAAAACCGGCGCAATGTTTCCATTCCGCCGGCCGCGTACGCCAATCCGATGATCGCGCCCGCGGAAGTGCCGCAAACACAATCGATCTTTATTCCGGCTTTCTCCATTTCTTCAATGGCGCCGATATGCGCCGCCCCCAACGCTCCGCCGCCGCTTAACGCCAATCCGATTTTCATAGTTAAAAAAATTAAAAAATAATACGCCAACCAATTCAATATTTTACCACATTTGACTTTTTAAATCTAAAAATGTATATGAATAATGTTGCCTACCGAACGGTAGGCGGATAATATTAGAATAAAATGAAAAATGACCGTAAAAAAGAAATAATTTCGGCCGCCAAGAAATTGTTCGCTCTGAACGGCTACTCGCCCACTTCAATGGACGATATCGCCCGCGATGTCGGCATCACCAAGGCATCGCTTTATTATTTTTTTGAAAGCAAAGAGCGGATATTCGCCGATATTATTGAAGAGGTTGCCGCCGAAATTAAAAATTATCTTGCCGCGGAATTAAAAATTTGCGAAAAACAAAGTGCGCCGCTGGCCGATATGATTGACCGCGTCATATCGATTTGTTTGAAAAACGGCATCGTAATCCGCCCGGTTGATGTCAAAATGGCCAATATCCAGCCGATAATATTCGAAAAGATATTGCCGACTTTGGCCGAAGTTAAAAAAGTTTTGCGCCAGACTCTCGCTTGCCACGGCGTTGCCGAAAGCAAGTTAGCCGCCGAAGTGCTGGTAAGCTCGACCCATGCCTATGTACTGCAACGCAAACATGGCATTAAAATCGCACCGCAAAAAGAATACAGCCGCTACTTGGCTTCACTATTCGGTAAAAATCAAAAAATATGAATATTTTTTCTTTCATAAAAACGCGCAAAGCCGCAACGGCATTCATCATTGTCGCAATGATTTTGGTTTCCATGGCAATCTTTGACCGGACAAAAAACGAACCGCAAGAACAATTGAGCCAAGAAGTTCCTGTTGTTTCGTTAATTTCCATCGGCGATTACCGGCAAGAAAAAACAATTGATATATCCGGCGCGACCGTAAAATCTCTGGATCAAGTTGATTTGCGCGCCCAATTCTCAGCGCCGATCGAATTTATCGGCGCTAAATTAGGCGATAGCGTGGCCGCCGGCCAAATATTGGTGCAGTTGCAAAATGATGACATCAAAGCCCAGCTGGCGCAAACCCAAGCGGGCCTAACCGCCGCCCAATCGCGCCTAGACGAGCTCAAAAGAGGAAGCCGCGCCGAAGATCTGGCCATTTCTCAAACCGCGGCAAGCGAAGCAAAAAACGCTTTAGTCAGCTCAATTAAAGACGCCTACGCCAAATCCGACGACGCGATTCATAATCACATTGATAAATTTTTTGTCAGCCCGCGCGGTAAAAACGCGCAATTTTCAATCATTTTCGATGTTGGCGGCAATCAAATAAGCGTTTATCCGTCGGATGTTGATTTGGCGCGCGATGTCGCAAGCCAAAAATATAATCTTGAATCGATGTTTGAGGGCTGGAAAAATTTGCTGGCCGGCGTTGATGCGTCGTCGGGCAACACCGACATTGAAAACGCGCTGGCGGTCTCGGAAAAAAATCTGCAACAAGAAATTGACTTTATGAATATGATGGCGCCAATCGTCAATAATCTGGCCGTTGACAACACCTCCCATAAGCAAATTTTGGACGGCTATAAAACTGAATTTTCCGCGGCGCGCGCGGCAATCAGCGGTTCTTTGAATTCTTTGCAAGGATCAAAAGCTTCATGGCGCGCCGCCGCCAAAACGCTTGATCTCAAGCTCGCCGGATCGTCGAGCGAACAGATAAGCCAAGGCCAAGCCGCCGTTGATCAAGCGCAAGCTTCAACCGACGCGGTAAAAGCCACCCTGGCCAAGACTTCAATTCTTTCGCCGATTGCCGGAAAAATTTCTTATATCTCCGGCAATGTCGGCGAATTCGTTGGGGCCGGCCAACTGGTCGCCAGCGTGACAAATCCCGAGGCATTGCAAATCCAAGCATATGCTTCCGAAAACGACCTGCCTTTCATTTCGCAGGGTGATTCGGCGCTCATTGAAGGCGGCGCGCGCGGCGTCGTGCAAACCGTTTCTCCGGCGATAAACACGCAAACAAAAAGAGCCGAAATAAACATTTTGATCGCGGAAAACGGAGATTCGCCCATTATGGTTGGACAAACGGTGAGCGTTAAAATTTCCTCATCAAATCTCGGCGGCGGCGCCTATCTGCTTCCGATTGAGTCGGTACAATTTTCCAAAGATAAAAATTGCGTGTTCGCGATTGACGAAAGTTCCACGATCAAAGAAATTCCGGTAACAATCGGAGAAATCGTCGGAGAAAGGATTTACGCAACCGGCGAATTGTCGGACGATATGAAAATCATTTCCTCGGCGAGAGGACTAAAGCCGGGCGATAAAGTCCAAGTCCAATAAATTGCCCGCTTCTCCGCATTTAATTTTACAATATGGAACATAAATTTTCGTTTGACCAGCTCTATCTCAACCGATTGAAATTTGACCCGTCTTTGAAAAAAATGTGGCTTTCGTTTTTCGTTTATCGTTTTCGCGTCATTATTTTGATGATCGCACTGATTTCAGTTTGGGGATTGTATTCGTTTTTCAAACTTCCCCGCGAATCGGATCCGGAAGTAAAAATTCCGATCGCCGTGGTAAGCACGGTTTTTCCCGGCGCGGCTCCGTCCGATGTCGAAGAATTGATCACCAAAAAAATTGAAACCAAGATTTCCGGAATTTCCGGAATTGACACCGTTACTTCTTCGTCGGCCAACTCAATCTCCAGCGTCGTTGTCCAATTTAACGCCGATCAAAATATAGATGATTCAATTCGCAAAGTTCGCGACGCGGTAAGCAATGTCAAAAACGAATTGCCCGATGGCGCGAACGATCCCGCCGTCAATGAAGTTTCGCTCGACGACTATCCCATCATGTCGCTGGCGGTAAGCGGCCCCTACGATGAATTTACGCTTTACGATTACGCCAAAGATATTAAAGACGAATTGGAAAAAATTCCGGGAGTGCGCGAAATCGGCATCGCCGGCGGAAACCAGCGCGAAATCAAAATCAATTATTCGCCCGAAAAACTTAATTATTACGGCATCTCTTTGGCACAGGCCAACGGAGCGATTCAAGCCGCCAACATTAGCGTTCCTTCGGGAAATTTTGACGGATCCGTCTATGTTTATCCGGTACGCGTTGACGGCCGGGTTTATGATGCTCAAGAATTGCAGAACTTGCCGATAGGCAATGTTTCGGGAAACTTGATATTTTTAAAAGATGTCGCTTCCGTCCGCGAAACATCAATCGAAAAAACAAAAATATCGCGCATTTCTTCCGCGGGGCAAGAGCCGCAAAACGCCGTCACTTTGAGCGTGATTAAGCGCACCGGCGGCAACATTATCAATACTGCCGATGAAATTAAAAAATCGCTGGATGCCTTCACCAAAAATATTCCCGGCTTGGAATACGGCATCATCCACAACGAAGCTAAATTTATCGAAGAAGATTTCAACCATTTGACCCGCGATTTTGTAATCACGCTTTCTTTGGTGATGGGCGTGCTCTTTTTGCTGATCGGATTGAAAGAAGCTTTTGTCGCGGGTTTGGCGATTCCTTTGGTATTTTTTATCACTTTCGGCGTTATGGACTTGACCGGTATTACGCTTAACTTTCTCTCGATGTTCTCGCTTTTGTTGTCGCTGGGCTTGATTGTCGACGACGCAATCGTTGTCGTTTCGGCGACAAAGCAATATATGCGCACCGGAAAATTCACTCCCGAAGAAGCGGTGCTTTTGGTATTAAATGATTTCAAGATTGTCCTAACCACTACCACTCTCACAACGGTTTGGGCGTTTCTGCCTTTGCTTTTCGCCAGCGGCATTATGGGCCAGTTTTTGAAATCAATTCCAATCACGATTTCAGTAACCTTAATTGCAAGCTTGGCAATCGCTCTGATGGTCAATCATCCGCTGGCCGCGATTCTGGAGCGAGTTCGCCTGACGAAAAATTTCTTTTTCTTTTATTGCGCCGCTCTCGTCGGCTTGGCGGCAATAATGCTTTTTCAGAAAAATATATTTTTCGCCGCGGGCGGATTGATAATTCTTGCCGCCGCCGGATTATTGGTTTATTGGTATGAAAAAGGCGGCAAAATTGCGATTGAAAGAAACGGCGTCCTCGCCAAAATGGAAGCCAAAAACGATGACTTGGTGAAAGAAAAAATGCGCGGACAAGAAAACGGAAGCACTAAAAGCATTTCCGGACGCTTGCTCCATGGAATAATAAATTTGAATGCCGTTCTGCCGCTTTATGAAAAATATCTTGTCAAATTGGTTGACAATTCCCGATTGCGCAAAATTTTTTTTGCCGGAATAACCGCGCTTTTTGCCGTTGCGGCGGTATTGCCAATATTGGGCGTTGTGAAATCGGAATTTTTCCCGGCAGACGATTACGGCTTTGTCTATGTCAATATTGAAACGCCCATCGGATATAAATTGTCGCAAACTGATTCCGCCGTTAAGCTAGTCGAAGAAAAATTGCTCAAATATAAAGAAATCGATAATTTTTCCACCACTGTCGGCAATGCGCTTTCGGCAACGGTAATGAGCGGCTCGGGCAGTTCCAACAAGGGTTCCATCATCGTTAATCTTATCGATAAGAGCAAACGCTCCGTGAAATCATATGAATTTGAAGAAACATTGCGCCGCGATCTTGCCGGAATTCCCGATGCCAAAGTCACCATTGTTTCCTTGCGCGGCGGCCCGTCCAGCGGATCGGCGTTTGAGGCCCAAATCAGCGGCAAGGATATTTCCGAATTGCAAAAAATCGCCAACGATTTGAAGCCGATGCTCCAAGCAATTCCCGGGACCGTCAATACCGAAATATCATTGAAGGATTCCGTACCCCAATATACCTTCAAGCTTGACCAAACAAAACTGGCACAAAACGGTTTAACCGCGGCCTATGCAGGATCGATTCTGCGCACCGCAATTTCCGGCACCGAAACCACCACAATCCTGCGGGACGGTGATGACATTTCGGTTGTCGCCCAATTTGATCCCGATCTGATTCCCGATCTGGCGGCAGTGCAAAATTTGCAAATCGCCAATCCCGCAGGCCAAACGGTATATCTAAAAGATATCGCCGATATTTCACTCGATCCGTCAGTTGAAAATATCCAGCGAGTCGATCAAAAACGGACCGCGCTTTTAACCGCTGACATTACCGCCTACACTACCTCCGAAGCGGTTTTGGCCGATTTCGAAAAGAAAATCGCTTCATATAAAATTCCCGACGGGTACGAAATCGCCTATGGCGGCGCCAACGAAACCAACGCCGAATCGGTGATTTCAATCATTGAAGCCATGGGGCTGGCATTCGTTTTAATCGTGGCAACAATGGTAATCCAATTCAATTCTTTCGCCAAAACCGCGATTGTCCTGATAACCGTGCCGCTGGCTTTGATTGGCGTATTTTTTGGATTGGCATTTTTGAATATTCCTTTGAGTTTTCCCGGTCTTGTCGGCATCCTGGCGCTTTTCGGCATTGTGGTGAAAAATGCCATCATCCTGATTGACAAGATGAACCTCAATCTATCCCACGGCATCAATTTTCGCGACGCCATCATTGACGCGTGCAAATCGCGCTTCGAGGCAATCTTCATCACTTCATTTTGCACCATTATCGGGATTATCCCCATCACGCTTTCGTCCACGACATGGCAAGCATTGGGCGCCACCATTATTTGCGGGTTGTCGGTATCTTCGTTCTTCACTCTGTTTATGGTCCCCGCGCTTTTCATCAGTTTTGTCAAAGACGAAAATCCGTCCAATTAAAATCCCTCTTCGTTTTCAACCAAAAAATACGCCGGATCGCGGCGTATTTTTTATTTTTAGAATTAACGCTCTTTAACACTCTTTATATTTCTTGCGCTCCCTGTACTCTTGCTGCTTGCCCGCGTTCCATTGCCCCACCGGCCGCAAATAACCGCAAACGCGCGAATAGACTTCGCATGGCTGATAATCAGTGAGGCGCGGATTGGCCTTGTAGCAAGCATGACATTTGAAAACTTCATATTCTTTGCCGTTTTCTTGATACGACAGCAAAACTCCGTTTTTTATTTCATCGCCGTCCAATTCAATGGCAGTTTGGCAATCATGGCATTTTTGTTGATATTCCATTAATTTTTGGGATCCAAAAATCAAGAACCAAATTGCAAATTATAATTTATTTTGCGATTTGGCGATTGATTTTTGTGATTTATTAAGGATATATTCCTTAATTCTATCTGCCCCGCGCCGCCTGTCAAGCCGCCTCTTTTTTCGCCAAAACATCTTTCATACAGAAATCAAAGCGCCGGGCGCTTTTTTGGTTTATGGCAAACAATGTTGTAGAATGAACGATTACGGACAAATCTTTAAAACAATATGATGCAAAACGAGCAACTGGACAAATTTTTCAATCCCAAAATCATCGCCGTTATCGGCGCCAGCGATCGCCAACATTCAGTGGGCGGCGCGATTTTCGCCAACATCAAAAACAGCGCGTTTGCCGGAAAAGTGGTTCCCGTCAATAACCGCGCCGGCACGGTGCTTGGAGTCAAAACATTCGCGTCCGTCGCCGACATCATTGAAAAAATTGATCTGGCGATTATTGCCACGCCCGCGGCCGCGGTGCTTGGCGTGCTTGATGAGTGCGCGCGCGCCGGCATCCCCGGCGCGGTAATCGTATCATCGGGTTTCAAGGAAGCCGGCGATCGCGGCAAAAAGAATTTTGCCAAAATCCAAGAAATCGCCAAATCGCGCGGCATTCGCGTGCTGGGACCCAATTGTTTGGGTTTTGCCAATCCCAAAATCGCGCTAAACGCCAGCTTTGCTCCCCAATGCCCTCTGCCGGGCGGCATCGCCTTTATCTCGCAAAGCGGCGCGCTGTGCGATACTTTCCTGGATTGGTCGTTGCGCGACAATATCGGCTTTTCCCATTTTGTTTCCATCGGCTCAATCGCCGATATCGGCTTCGCCGAACTGATAGAATATTTCAACAAAGATAAATCCGTCAACAGCATTCTGCTTTACATGGAATCGCTAAACGACGGTCCGAAATTTTTAAACGCCGCGCGGGCATTTTGCCGGGACAAGCCGATTGTTTGCTTGAAGGCCGGCGCCAATGCCGCGGGCGCGGGCGCGGCGGCTTCCCATACCGGCGCGATCGCCGGCGATGATAAAATTTTTTCAGCGGCGTTTGACCATTGCGGCGTTATTCGCGCGGCTACCGTGAGCGATCTTTACAATTACGCAAAGACACTCAACCATTTCAAAAAACCCGCCGGCAACCGGCTGGCGATCATCACCAATGCCGGCGGTCCGGGAGTGGTTTCTGCCGACTTTCTGACCCAAAACGGCGGGCAACTGGCAAAACTCGCGGCGCCGACAATTAAAAAATTGAACGCAATCATGCCCTCCGCGTGGAGCCGATCAAATCCGATTGATGTGCTGGGCGACGGCACCCCCGAACATTACCGCGCCGCCGCGGCCGCTTGTCTTGAAGATAATAATATTGACGGCATCATGGCAATTATCTCGCCGCAAGCGGTCACGCAAAGCAAAGAAATCGCCGAGCAAATCGCGTCATTGCCGGAAATCGTCAAAAAGCCGGTGTTCGGTTCGTTTATGGGCGCCGGCAGAGTCGCCGGCGGAGTGGAAATTTTCCGCCAAAGCGGCATCCCGGTCTATCGCACTCCGGAAAAGGCCGTGGCTTGCTTTTTGGGCTTGGCGCGATGGCAGAAAAATTTAAGAGATTCAAAAAAACTTTTCGCGAAAAACAAATCTTTCGCTCCCGATAAAGAAAGAGCCGCAATGATCATCCGACACGCGATGGAAACGCGGCAATCGGTTATTGCCGGAGAAAGCGCCCGCGAAATTTTGCAATGCTACCAACTGCCTTGCAACATGATTTTTCCGGCCCAAAATGCCGCCCAAGCCGCGAAGATCGCAAAACAAACCGGCTTCCCCGTCGCGCTAAAACTCCAAGCAAAAAATTTATTGCACAAAACCGAATTGCGCGGCGTGCGCCTGAACCTTGCCGGCGCCGCCGAAGTCAAAAAAGCGTTTGCCGAAATTATGGAGAACGCAAGAAAACATTTGCGCCGGGAAGATATTGACGGCATCAGCGTGGAAAAAATGATTTTCAAAAAATACGAAATTATCGCCGGCATAAAAAAAGACCCTGTTTTCGGACCGGCGATCATTTTCGGAGCCGGCGGCACCGCCGCCGAAATTTTTGGCGACGCGGCAGCGGCAATCGCTCCCCTGAATGAATTCGCGGCGAAAAGCTTGATGTCCAAAACCAAGATTTTTCAATTGCTCAAAGGTTATCGCGGCGAAAACGCCGCCGATATTCGCGGCTTGGCGGCGTTTTTGGCAAAATTATCGCGCTTGCCCGTGGATCTTCCACAAATAAAGGAAATCGATGTCAATCCTTTGGCGGTTGATGAAAACGGCGCCATCGCCCTTGATGCCAAAATTGTCATAGCAAAATCTTAAAATTCAACTTTTACGGTATCTCCGGCCGCCGCGCCGATCGCTTCCATCTGGCCGGCGGCAACTTCCAAAACATATTTTGCCGGCGCGTCCGGCGCGTAGCTCGGGCAATAATCGGCGGCGCAAGGCGGCGTGTTTTTTGAAATAAAAACTATTTTCCCGTCCGCGCCGAACCAGACGATATCAAGCGCGATTTTGGTGTTTTTCATCCAAAAGGAATGCTTGCCCTCGCGATCAAAAACAAACAGCATCCCTTTGCCTCCGGCCAATTCTTCGCGAAACATCAGCCCGCGTTCCCGTTCGCGAGGATCGTCGGCAATTTCAATTTCATAACAAACGCTTCCGACGCAAGCCGCCGGCTTTTTGTTTTCCGGCGATAAAACATTGCTCGTATCGCGCGAATCGGAATGCGTTGACACGGCGGCGAGCGCGATCAGGCACAATCCCGCGGCAACGGCAATCGTTGATTTTATTAAATTATTTTTTTTGATCACCAGATTTTGTTAAATTTCCAGCCTTGTTTTTTGGCATTCTCGAAATAGTTGCGCAAGATTGTTTCGGAATTCAGGTCGGTTTGGTTTTTCCCGATAATATAGTGTATGCAAAGCAATAATCCCAAATAAGAATCCCCGTCCAGCTTGTAAGCATCGCCGATACCGTCATACTTGCAGTTCAGGCAAAACACCAAGCGGTCGGGATTTGGTTGCAACAGCATGCCATGCGCCGCGTTGGAGTATCCGCCCGCGTCCGCGCCAATGCCGTCCAAGGTTTCGGCGATTTTCCTTTCGGCCATGCGGCCGATGATCTCGTATTTATCGTCGGCCAGAAAAAATATGAACTTATATTTTCTCAAATCTGGCGCTTTTAAATTTGCCAGTTTGTCCGCTAGGCCAGTAATATCTTCTTTCAAAATCCCATAAAGCATGGCCGCGTAAGTGCTCACATTGTAAGTCGGCGGCTCCATAATCGCGGGAAAAACAAAAATATCTTCGGGTTTTAAAAATTTTCCCGCGGGCGGTTCGGGATTGGAAGTAATCAATTTGGGTCGCCAGCCATTTTCGGTGAGCCATTGCGCCATTTTAACGCCGTCTTTCGCACCCGACGCGTTAACAATATAGATATTTGAATCGCGTTCGGGATTGTTTTCAAAAAACTTTTTGTAATCAACCACGGAAAATCCAACGCCGCCGAAATTCTGCGCCAGAATCCGTCCCGTATTATCGGCATCGCCAGCGCCCACAAAAACATTGCGGCTGGATTTTATGATTTTTAATTCCGGATATTTCCAACCGGCCAGATTTTTTGCCGTTTCCGTCGCATAATAATCCAATTTTTCGATTTTATCGATTTTTTGTTCTTCCATATTTTTTAAATTATTGGTTCAATCCGATATTTTAACAAAAAACTGCCGGAATAGCGATTTTTCCGCACGAAATCGCGCGACAAAAAAACGGAGAAATCTCCGCTTTTTTAATTCGTATCATTTAGTCGATAAATGTTAACGCTTTGCCGAAGTTGTTTGCCCGGCCCGTGCGGCCAATACGGTGAATGTAATCTTCGTATGTCTGCGGCAAATCAAAGTTAATCACATGCGTCACATTGGAAATATCCAATCCGCGCGCGGCGACATCCGTTGCCACCAGCACTTGCACGCGATCGTCTTTGAACATTTCCAAAGCTCTCACGCGGCGCGAATAATTTTTGTCCCCATGGATTGATTCAGCCTTAATGCCAGCCTTTAAAAGGGTCTGGCAAAGTTTTTCCACGCCGTATTTGGTGCGCCCGAAAACCAAAACTTTTTTGAATTCGTTTTCCAACAGCAATTCGCGCAAAATTTCGGTTTTGTTCCTTCCGGAAACCTTAACCACATCTTGGTCAACATTTTTGGAAGTATCGCGGCTTTTAATGGAAACAAAAACCGGATCGCGCAAAAATTCGCCAATCAAACGCTCAATTTCGCGCGATAAGGTGGCCGAAAAAAATAATGTTTGCCGGCTTTCCGGCATTCGCGCCATCAAAAATCTCATATCGGCAATGAATCCCATATCCATCATCCGGTCGGCTTCATCAAGAACAATCACGGAAAATTCGGCCAAGTTGATCCGGCGCCGTTCGATAAAGTCCTTTAATCTTCCCGGCGTGCCGATAACAAAATTGTTAAAATAACGCAATTGCGCCAGTTGGCGCGAAACGCTGGCGCCGCCCACGCAACAAGCCGAGAATATTTTCAATCCTTTTGTCAAACTTTTTAATTCTTGATCGATTTGAACCGCCAATTCACGCGTTGGCGCGACAATCAAAATCTTTGTCCGGGGATTGGCCAGAACCCGATCAATCAGCGGCACCAAAAACGCCGCCGTTTTGCCGGTGCCGGTATCGGCAACGCCCACCACATCAACGCCCTTCAAAATTTGAGGGATGGTTTTGGCCTGGATTGGCGTGGCGTCTTGATACCCTTTGCCCGCGATCACTCTTTTCAGGGACGCGGCAATTTCAAAATCGCCAAACTTCACATTTTGCGATTCGTTTTCGGCAATAATTTGAGGAACGATTGCCTTATTCACAAATCGGGCCGGATCAATTCTGGCGCCGCCAAAATTTCTTTTTCCGGATCTGACGCTTTTGGGCGCATTGAAACGGGGCCGGCGCGATCCTGCGGCAAACGATCTGGCTTTCATAAAATAACTGCCAAATCCGCCACGATTCTTTTCTTTTACCTGCATATGCTTTTCTCAATAACCTCAGGTCAATTAAGCTCTTTTAGTGGCTCAAACCAAAACAAAAAAGCGACCTTATTGTTTCAATCGCCAGTTTCTGAAGCTTTTGTCCCTCGGGAATAATCGGGACTCGCGGTTGCGCCGCTTGCTTTACGAGAATAGGATTTATTTCCTAAACAAAACTAACGAGAATTTAAGTTATATGTTGATTTAAGCATAAAACAATTCGTTTGTCAATGGACAACCCAAAAGCCGCCCTTTCGCAAGGACGGCTTGTTTTTTTAAAGCGCCAAATTTTAATCTCCGGCCGGCACCGTGATCATCTCGGATTTAAGCCCTTTCCGGCTCTCAAAATATTCCTTATCGATGATACTCTCAAAACAAACGCGGCCGGCGCCATGTTCCCAATCTTTGGGTAAAGTCGCCAGGCCTTGAAAGCCGAAATAATAAGTTTTTTGTTCTTCGGCCGGTTTGAATTCGGCGGCAAAATCCGCGCATAACCGGAATGACAATTCGCCGGTTGCCGCGTAGTCATACGATTCGCCGGTTGCCGGATCGGCGGGAATGTTATAACCCAAAACGGCAAGATTGTCCAAACTTTGCGGCAACTGGCCTTTTGAATTCCAAAACTCAACGATTTCGTATTGCAAACTTTGCAAATTGCCGACTCTTTGTTCGTCAAATCGCAAATCGCGCTGTTTGGCCGGAGAACCCGCCAGGACAAAACCATAGGCAATACTGGCCAAAACAACGCCGCCGACAATCCATGCCAGTTTTTTCGGCAAAGCCGATGCTGTTTCCCGCTTTTTTAAATCCCAAAGATAATAGCCGAAAACTCCTCCCGACACCGCCAAAATCACCATCAGCTTCAAAAAGAATTGGATCGTTAAATCGCCCTTCAAAAAATTGAAAACTATCATCACCGAATCAATGATCATGGTCATTGCCGCCACAAACAAAGTGATATACCACAGCCACTTGCGGATTTTCACTTCGCGCCCGGACGGATCAATTCCAAACCCCCGGCCGATGATCCAAGAAACCAAAATATAAACCGGATATGTCACCGCGGTCATTGAAGTCGCCCAAAGCAATGTTTCATAGCGGCCGCTGTAAACGCCAACGGGATTTAACTTGTCGGGAAATAAAAAGTTAATATATTGCCACCAAAGCGTGATAAATCCGATCACGCCCAAATAAAGCGTGGCCGCCGACAGTAAATGCAAAAAGAAATCTTTGGCCGTTTCCCTTTTTGTTGTTTCCATATATTTTATGTTATTTTGGATAATTTTAACTCCGCCGAGCATACTTGGCAAGGGTTTGGGCGGCAACTTGCGGATTGACCAATTTGTTGAGTTTTTCCCGATCGCCGCCTTTGGCGGCTTCACGGACCGCGGTGGAAGAAAATTTTTCGAATTCTTTATCGCCAATGATGTAATGATAGTGATTGACGCCGTAATGGTCGCGATTATAAATCATCACCGCGTTTTCATAGATAATGTCGTTGTTGTCGCGAATACCGCGAATCATCACCACCATATCTTTTTCGCCGCGCTTTTTTAAAAATTCTTCCAATGTCGCCACTTTAATGTTTTTGCCAAGATCGTATGTTTGCCACAATCCTTTGCATTCTTCGGGGGTGAAAGTATTTTTTTCTTCCTTAACGGGATTAACCGAACAGACCACCAAAATCTCGCCAAAGGCCTTGGCGGCGCGGTTCGCCAGCGCGATATGGCCGTAATGCGGCGGACAGAAGGTTCCCGGATAAATATAAATTTTTTTCATTGGTTTATTTTCATAATTTTTTGGCTAACTTAGCTCAATCATAACAAAAAAACGCCGCAAAAGCGATTTTATTTTTGAATTGCCGGCCGTTTGTCGATAATATGTATTGCATCAACCGAGTGAAATTATTACAATAATAATGGAATGATAAAAAATAAAGGTCGATAACTAATTGTTTGCTTATAAAATAATTAAAATGAAAACACATCACATCTTGATCGGTATCGGCGCGCTGGCGGCGTTTTGCCTGTTGTTCGCGCAGAACATCGCGGCAATCAACTTGAACAGCCAAGGCAACGCCACCTCTACCGCCGCCGGTTATGGCGCTCAAAACGGCGATACCGCCCGCTTTGAAGCTTTGCAAAAACAATATGAAAAACTGCTTGCTTTAATCAACGAATTCAAGGCAAGATTTGGCCAGAATGCCGTATCAACCACCGCCAGTGCCGCGGATCTGGATTGCGCGCGCAACGCGGTATTGGCGCGCGAAACCGCCATCGCCTCCGCGCACGGCACATTGGGAAATTGCACCGCGACATCATTATCCGGCCGCAAATCCGCGATGGATGCCGCATGGCAAATCGCGGCCAGCAAAGATCGCAATAACGCAATCAACGAGGCATGGCAAAATTTTGAAAAAGCCAGAAAAGCTTGCCAATCCGCATATCGGGAAGCGGTAAAGAGCGCATGGAGCACATTTAAAACCGCGATTAAATCCTGCAACATCAACAACGCGGAAGGCAACCGCGAGGGCGCCGATCTTTCATCGGAAAGCTAGAAAAAGATTCAAACAAAAAAACAGCNNGCTGTTTTTTTGTTTGAATCTTTTTTCCCGCAAAAATTCTATGAAAATTTGGAATATTCTTGGTTGTTCACCATCACTTCATCGCAATTTTCTTTGCGCCGCTCGGGCAAAGCGGTGAGCCAAATGATGAACGGCCGGCGCAACTTTTCCAACGACCAGCCATCTTCGGTAAAAAGTGATTGCCTCTCTTGCCGAAAGCGCGCCAGCAAGGCGCTGTCGGCACGCAAATTGGCCGGGGATAATTTATTATGCTCGACCAAAAACTCCGCCTGAGTCATCGGCGGCAAATCCTCGTTTTTTTCCTCGGTGATTTTCGCGATTGGCGGTTTCATATTGTCTCCATAATACACCACAAACGGCAAATTGGCAATAGCAAGGAGTGTAACCCCTCACTGGGTATTATTCTCCCTTTGGAAAAGGGAGCACTTTGAGTGAAGCAAAAAGGAGGGATTTGAAATTCGAATTAAGAAATCCTCCGGCCCCGCCGTGGCGGGGCCACCTCCTTTTCCAAAGGAGGAATAAATGCAAAATGCAGTAGCCCCAGTGAGGGGTTACCAAGGGGTAATGTGTGCGAATATATTGTACCTTTTTTTGCGATTCTATATTTTTAGCTATGGCTAAATTTATAGAATTTTTAAACACTCCCCGATTGCTCCACCAAAAAAATCGCCGGAACGGTGATTCTCCAAAAACTATTTACGGTAATTGCCTTGTTTGGAACGGTGCCTTCGAATCAGCCGGCGGCGCGCGGTTTTGTTTTTGTTCTTGTTGGGGTTGTGCGAGTTTTTCATATCTTTTTTTTAATTTATTTTTTTATCTATCCAATAACCCCATCCTCATCTCTGGCTCTTGCGATTTCGCATCGGCAAGGATGTAATTCGAAGCATATGTTCACACTACACTATTAATCAGGAAAAGCAACAAAAAACGCCCCAAAAGGAGCGTTTTTCGGCCGCGAATGATTACGCGCGCGCGACATTGACCGCCGCGGGGCCTTTCTCTCCGTTGATAACTTCGAAAGTGACTTTATCGCCCACTTTCAATTCATCATAGGCAACACCTTTCAAATCTTTGGAGTGGAAAAACAAGTCCTTGGCTTCCCCTTCGCGGGAAATGAAGCCAAAACCTCTTTCCGTAAGCGTTTTGATAGTTCCTTCCATTTTTTTGATTTATTATTACTGCAAATAAAAAGACAACCGACTGTTTTAAAAACTTTGCCTTGCGCGTTCATTATACCCCACAATCCATTTTTTGGCAAATTTCTGTACAGGTTCACATGATCTACCGTATCAATCGAAAAAGGAAATCAAATATTCGTTAATTTCGCGCTGGTCGAGATCATAGAAATGTTTGCCTTCGCTGTGGAGTTTTTCGGCCAGATCGCGCCCCACAAACCGCCAGTGCCATGGCTCAAACTGATAATAATCGTTGTTTTCGGGATAGGAAAGCGTGAAGCCGTATTGGTAAGCGTTTTGCCGCAACCATTCATAGGTATCGCTTTTTTCAAAACCGGAAAAACTTGCGCCGATCTTTGAATTGGTAAAATCCACCGTCGTGCCCAACTGATGCTCGGAATAACCTTGATCCGCGGAAAAACGGTTGGCGCCCGTCCCATAAATTATCTCGTACGAAGACTTTATCGCGCTCTGCTGCCCGAATGAACGATAGGCCGAAATTATCTTAATGTCAACGCCGTCGGCCTTGGCGGCGGCAAGCATCACTTGCAAAAACGGCCAGACTTTGGAATGAATCAAATAATTTTCATCGGGGTTATAGGCATAATCGGGATTGATAGCGTCCAGCGATTCGGGAATATAGTTCTCATTCAAAAAATAAATTTTGGAATATTTTTTCAGCAACTCCTCGTCGATAGCTTTCAATTTTTCCAAAGTGTCCACCGAACCCTTGATTTGGCCGATTTGCGAGTTTAAATCGTCCATGCGCGCTTTTTCCCCAAGATACTTTTCCATCGCGTCGTTATATTGCAAACCCAAATGATCGCGCTGAGCGACCGCAATCGCCAAATCCCGTCTAACCGCGCCGAGATCGTCATTCAAGATGTCGATTTTATTGTTGAGAGATTCCGCCAGCGCGAAAAACCCGCTCTTGGTTCGCGCCAATTCGTTTTGAAGAATACTTCTGTTTTCCTCCAGCCAAAAAATCAGCGAAAACAATATCGCCATTGTCGCGCCAACGGCAATCGCCAGCGCCGCGGACGCAAACACCAAAAATGATCTTCTGAATTTTTCTTTTTCCATAAATTTAATCAGTTGATTGAATTTTCCATGATTTTAAAATCGTTGATCAAAGTCTCTTTCATATTGGCATTATAAACCGCCACTGCCGGATGATACAACGGAACAATAATCTTTTTGCCAAATTCCGGTCCGGCGACAAATATTTGACCGTGGATTTTGCTGATGCCTTGTATTTTATCTTTTAGACCGTATTTTTCCATCAAAAATCCGGTGGAAAAATTTCCCAGCGCGCCGATAACCTTGGGATTGATGATTTCAATTTGTTTTTCCAAATAGGGCGTGCAAGCGATAATTTCTTTGGGCAAGGGATTGCGATTGTCCGGCGGGCGATCTTTCAAAATATTGCCGATATAAACATCCTCTCTTTTGATTCCCGCCGATGCCAAAAGTTCATCCAAAATCTTGCCCGACGCGCCGCAAAACGGCCGGCCGGTCTTGGCTTCATTCAACCCGGGCGCCTCGCCCACAAACATTATCCGCGCGTTATGATTCCCCTGCCCGATCACCGGCAGATAATTATTCTGTCTCCGATATTCACCCAAAAGGCAATTATCGCAAGCAACCACCTCGTCTCTGATTTGTTTCATCGCCTCTGTTTTCTCCAATTTTTCCATAGAATTAAAGCGTTGAATAATTAACAAAATCATCAATCATCCGATACTCTAAAAATTTAATTTTTAAGTTTTCGCTTTTGGCGCCAGGCGGCGAAATACAGAGCCGAAACGACAACCGCCGGACCCGAAATAAAAGCATACCATGTCCAGTGGCCGTCGAAACCGATCACGCAAACATAAAAAATCGCGCCGAATAAAAACGCGATCGCGCCGAATAATTCTCGCTTCCAAGCGATCGCGACCGCCGCCAGCAAAACAAGCGATGGAATCAAATGCATAAAAAGCGCGATTGCCAGTTGCCAACCCGAATATTCGCCGAAAACATCCGCCGCAAACAGCGAGAGAAACAAGACCAACCCGATGCCCAGAATTCGCGGCAACCAAATAATGATTTTTGTTTCATCCATGGAATTTATTCAATTACAAACGGCGCGTCATTGGCATCATAGATGCTGTTTTTTTGAGCGTCCTCCACCACCAGCATATATTTATCCGAAGCGGGCAAAGCGTTGACGCCCCAAACTTCGGCGTATAACTCTTGCACCGTCCATTCATAATCGCCGGTGTTGATCGCGTCCGCCGCGATCGCCGCGTTAAAACTCTGCCCTTCGCCGCCGTCAGCGACCATCAATCTGATGTTAACCGATTTTATCGCTTTGGAAGCTTCCCACAATATCTTGATTTTTTGCCCCTTTTGCCAAATTTCTCCCCCATTGGGCGAAATCACTTTTATGTTTCGATCGGCATTATCCGCCGGCGCCACACATTCCATGAAATCTTTTTCAACACCGCTTTCCAATATCAAAGCGGTGTCACCTTTGTCCCAGAAAACAAACGATTCGTCTTCATTAGCATAGCGCGCGCCGGATGCCGAAATTGTTTGCGATAAATTAAAACTCCGTCCATCGCTCAAAACAATCTCCACGCTCCCCGAAGGAACCGGCATCTCTCCCGGATCAATCAACACGGATTTGCCTTCGTAAAACGCCGCGGCAACGGTTTTGCCGCCGGCGCAAATGTAGGTTGCGCGCGCGATCAAGTTCCGTTCCTCCGCTTCGTCGCGCGAACCGGATTGGTCTGCCGGTCTGCCATTTTTTTGATTGCCGGCATACCACGCCGCGGCGGACACCAAAACAACCGCCCCCAATAAAATCCATAAAAATTTTTTCATTTTTTTAATGCGTTGACCGCAAAATTATTTTCTCCGGCGCGATTCAAATTGATTTTAGATCAATTTGAATTTGCTTTTGCAAATCATAAACGCTTTCAAATTTTCTGATTTCCCTGATTTTGGCAATAATTTCCACTCTTACCTCTTGCCCGTAAATATCGCCAATAAAATCTTTGAGATGAAGTTCGGTCGAAATTTTTCCGGCGAAAGTTTTTTGCGGGCCAAAATGCAACAATGCCGCGAATTCTCGCTCGTTGATATGCGCCCGCACCGCGTAGACCCCAAAATCAATTCCCAAATCGGTTTTGTCCAGATTGGCAGTGGGAAAGCCGATGGTTCTTCCCCTTCCTTCTCCGGTAATCACTTTGGCGCTAAAAATTTTCATTCAATTCGTTGATAACTTTTATTGTTTCCACCAACGCCAGCGCCGCTTCATATCCCTTGTTGTTTTTGTCGTCTTGGGCGCGGGCCTTGGCCTGTTCCAAATCATAGGCGGCAAGAACGCCAAAAGCGATGGGAATGCCGCATTCAAGCATCACTTTGAGTATGCCGTCGGCGGCCGCTTTGGCCACATAGTCAAAATGGGCGGTCTCTCCCTTAATCACCGCGCCGATGGCGATAATGCCGCCGAATTTTTCGGTTTTGGCCAATTTTTGGCATATCAACGGAATTTCAAATGCCCCCGGCGCCAAAAAAATTTCAGGATTGGCGGCATCGGCTTCTTTCAGCGCCTTGAGCGCCCCGCCGGACAAGCCGTCGGTAATCTCCCGATTAAATCTCGCTTGAACAATGGCGATCTTAAAACCTTTGCCGTTTATTTTTTGGAATGTGTTGGTTTTCATAATGTTGAAATCAATTTTTCAATAATTTTTCCAAATATCTGGCGATGATATCCGTTTCGATATTCACCTTGCCGCCAATTTTTAATTCCGACAAATTGGTAATCTCCAAAGTATGGGTGATCAAGCAAACCTTAAACCAATCTTCACCGACTCCGGCAACGGTCAAACTCACTCCGTTGACCGCCGCCGAACCCTTGTGCGCCAAATATCTTATCAGGGTTTTTGGGACTTTTATCACCAAACTCGCGTATTCGCCGTCCTTGAGAATTTCTTTAATTTCGCCGACTCCGTCAATATGTCCCGCCACAAAGTGCCCGTCCAAGCGATCGCCGATTTTCATGGACAATTCCAAATTTACCAAATCTCCAACGGCCGAATCCGCGAATTTGGTCAAGCGCAGGGTTTCGGGCATCAATTCAACCTCAAATCCATTTTCGGTTTTTTTAACCACCGTCAAACAAACCCCGTCGCAAGAAATACTGTCGCCGATTTTCGTGTTTTCCAAAAAACCCGCAACGGCGATGGCAATATAAACCTTGCCCGATTTCTTTTTAATTTTTTCAATTTTGCCGGTTTTGGCAATGATTCCCGTGAACATATTTTTAATCTATTGTATCTATCGCTTTACCCGGCGCATTCCCCACAGCCCGTGAATATTGCAATAGGCACGCGCCAACTACGCCAGTCCGGGCGTACCTTATTCTAGCACAAAAAATTTTGCCGGGGAATGTTTGCCGCCCGGCGATAGCTTATCTAAAGCTTATCTAAACTCTTGAAATTTTTGAAACTATAAGCTATCATTGACTTGTTTTGAAAGACCATTCCGGCGTGGCGCAACGGTAGCGCGGTTCGCTGTTAACGAAAAGGTTGTAGGTTCGAATCCTACCGCCGGAGCCCAGAAGTTGAAAAATCAGGATTTGAGGCTAAAGGCACCGTATCGCACGGTGTTTTTGGGCTATTAGATCTTTTACCAAAATGTTATATTTAAACTATATTTAAATATAATCTGCATGAACCGAAAAACTTCGGAGAAAAATATTCGCAATCTTACGCGTCTCGGCAAAACTTCTCTTTCGATTACCATTCCCAGAAACTTGATTCTGGAACTCGGCTGGCGCAAAGGCCAAAAGGTGGTCGTCAAAAAGCGCGGCAAAGGTTTGACAATAGAAGATTGGCAAGAAAAACTGCCCTAAAAGGGTCTAACCCTTTTAATTCCGACGGGTTTAATAAATCCGAGTAAATCAGATTTTTTTAATGTAGTCGTGGAGTATGGCTAAATCGGAAAAAATCAAAATTATTGGTATATCGGGTAGTCCAAGGAACAAAAATACCAATTACATGTTGAAAACAGTCCTTGACGCTACGGGTTGTCTTTATGAGTTAATTTTGTTGAAAGACAAAAACATAAAGCCGTGTTTAACTTGCGGTGGATGTTTCCATTCGCATAAATGCGTCGTAAACGATGATATGCAAGATTTATATGGCAAAATGTTAGATTCAGATATTATTATTTTTGGTTGTCCGACATATTTTGCCAATGTTACCGCTTTAATGAAAAATTTTATGGACAGATGTTTGCCGCTTTATCTTTCGGAAGGATTAAAAGATAAAAAGGCTGCTTTGCTTGCCGTAGGCAACTTTAAGAAGGGAGAGGTGCGATTTTTGGATAATTTTGACGCGGAAAAAGCAATGCAAACTTTGGCGGGTAGAAAGATATTAGAAGAACCCGTTAAAAAATGTCTTGATATTATGAATTTTTTTTGTACCCAACATATGGGGATGAAAATAGTTGGCAGTGTTCTTGCAATTAACGGAAATTCGCAATCAAAAGAAAATGAATTGATAAATCTTGGGAAAAAGCTAATTTGTAAAAAATAAAATAAAATTATGGATTTATCCCGGGAACAAATAAATGAGCTTAAAGATTTAATGATAAAATCAGCCCAAAAGGGTAATCTTGCTAATGCTGGGCTGGTTATTGAATCGGGTAAAACCATTGCAACTTCGGAAAGTTTGGTAAATACAAATTGCGATGCGACTTCCCATTCCGAAAGATTATTGGTAGAAAAAGTATGTAAAGAAAAAGGCAATAGTTATACGCCCGATTTAACTATGGTTACGGTTTGTGAACCCTGCTTGATGTGTATGAGTGCTTGTTCTTGGGCAGGGTATAAGTTCATTGCTTATATTATTCCAGCCAATAAATATATTAAAAAAATCCCCTGGCTTTCGGAAAATACAAAAATAAATAAGCAAGAAATCGCCAAAAACTTTAACAATCCATTGGAAATAATTCATCTTTCTCAATATGAAAGTGAATTTTCAGAGGTATTTGAAAAAGAAATGGCAAAATTTTTATCATAAATACTATTTTTAAATTCAAAAATAATATGCAACATATTTTTCATCTTCCAAATGGCTACTCGTTTAAAAAGGTTGGAATTAGAGGAAAGATTTTTGATACGAAAAATTTGAGCAATAAGGTTGAATTTTCAATCATCGAAACCGAAAAAGGACACGAAACAAAAATTATCGAAAAGGAATGTATTTTTTCTTATTACATCTTGGAAGGTGATGGAATTTTTGAAATTGATGGCCAAAAAGAGCAATGCGGCAAAGGCGATTTAGTGGTAATCCCAAAAGGTCTTACTTTTCAATATGCCGGAACGATGAAAATGTTGCTCGTTTCCGTTCCTTGGTGGTTCCTCGAGCAAGAAATAACTTTATAAGTGTATGGATATTGTAGTTTTGGAAAAAGTAGGATTAAACGACGAACAAAAAAGAAAATTAAATTCATTGGGAAATGTAGCTTATTATGATTTTTCGAGCGAAGATGAATGTAGGCAACGAGTTAAAAATGCGGATGTAGCAGTAATTGACTGGTTAAATCCAAATTCTTTTCTTTCGTCAATGAAAAATCCTTCATTATTGGCTTTAATGTCTACGGGATATTCTTGGATTGATATTGAAAAAGCAAAAGAATTGGGAATATCAGTGAGCAATATCCCGGCTTACGCGACAGAAGCGGTGGCCGAACATATAATCGGGCTTATGTTTGCCGTGGCACGGAAAACTATTGTCGGGGACGCAGAAATCAAAAAGGGAAATAAAAATAAGGGGTATTTACAAGGAATAGAAATTTCGGGGCGCAAAGCAGGTATTATAGGTTTGGGTAATATCGGGAGCCGAGTTGCTAAAATTTTATCTTGTCTTGGTGCAGAAGTTTTTGCTTACGATGTTAATCCAAAAATCGTTTCAGGAATTAAAAATTTGCCTCTCGTTGAATTACTTAAAAAATGCGATCTAGTTTTTATTACTTGCCCCCTTGATGAGAGGTCAAAAAATCTGTTGGATGAAAATCATTTAAGGTTGATGAAAAAAGACGCAATTTTGTTAGGAACGACTTGGGGGGTGGTTGACATATTTGCTTTAACGGATATTTTGAAAAATAATCTTATTTATGGAGCAGGATTTGATGTTTCAATTGAAGGAAACGATATTATCTTGCCAAAGAAATTTACTGAGTTAAGTAATGTTGTGCTTACTCCTCACATAGGATACAACACAAAGGAAGCAAAAATAAGACAAGCGGATATTTGTATTTCCAACATTGAGCGATATTTAAAAGGACAACCGCAAAATTTAGTTAACTAAAAAGCGCAAAATTTTGAAAATTATCAATAAGTATGCCAGAAGAAGTTGTCCCAAGCGATTCAAAGTATATTCCTTTAACGCAACAGCGTTTTTGTTGCGTCCCTACCTGTATACAAATGATAATGCTTCGGCGCAATATATCGTTATTGCCCGCCGAGTTTTTGGGCTATCATATGGGGCTAGCATTGCCGAAAGAAGAATTGAGATATTTTTGGAACGGGCGGACTGGTTTAAAACCAAAAGCGGGCTATGGTACTCAAATTGGAAAGAAACAATATGAGCTAAACACAGTTTTTAAGAATTTAAATATCCCTTTAAGGGTGAATTTGGTTTTAATAGATAATTTTAATAATTTTAGCCAATTCAAAGATTATTTAATCAATATTGAAAAGGAGGATAAGGATGTTTTGGTTTGTTATGATTGGGGCACTTTGTTTGGCGCAGATGCCCATAATGGGCATGTTTGCGTTTTGGATAAAGTTTTGAAAAATGACGAGTTGAGAATTATTGACCCCGAATATAAAGCTTCAAAATGGAAAGTGGTTAAAATAAAAAAAATGTATGACGCAATGGTATTTCACGGGAAAGACAAATCAGCGGGTTTTTGGGAATTTGAAGTTTTGAAAAATTAACTATTTTAAAAACTATGAAACTATTGCTTACTTCGGGAGGGATAACTAATAAATCGATTGAAAAGGCTTTGTTTGATTTGGTTGGCAAGAAACCCGAAGATACTTCGGCGGTCTTTGTTCTTACCGCGTCAAATATGGAAAAGGGGGACAAAACTTGGCTTATCGATGATTTGGTATATTTGAAAAAACAAAATTTCAAATCTATTGATATTACCGATATTCCAGCGGTTCAAGAGAACATTTGGAAGCCAAAATTTGAAGAGGCCGATATTATTTTTTTTGAGGGCGGCAACGAGTATTATTTGATGGAATGGATTGATAAATCCGGCCTTAAATCAGTTATGCCAGAGTTTTTGAAAAACAAAGTTTATGTTGGGGTGAGCGCAGGCAGTATAGTGGCGGGTAAAAATTTGGATGTCAAAATTATGCAAACCGCTTATGGGGAAGATTTTGATAAAAATCAAAATATGGCGTGTATGGGATTGGTCAATTTTAATTTTTTTCCGCACCTAAATTCTTACTATTTCAAAAAAGTTAGAGAGGATTTGATGAAAGAACTGGCAAAAGAAATTCAGGAAAAAGTATATGTCTTGGACGATAACTCTGCCTTAAAAGTCGTTGATGGAAAAGTCGAAGTGATAAGCGAAGGTAAATGGTTTTTAATCAATGCATAAAAGAATATGGGGAAAAACATAGACCCAATGAAAATTGAAAAACTAAAAAAACATATACAAAAAATTGTAATTGAAGCGCAACGGTTATGTGCTACAAAAACCGGCGAAGGAAAAGCACCAGTCAATTATGCCTGTGTTTTTTCACAAAGCGAAGCGGAATATCAAGAGTTGGTTAGTTTGGCGTGCCAACTGGGTAAAATAGTGCAAGATACGGCAATGGGACCGGTTTTCCAGATTGCTTTGCTTCCGACCGTAGCGGGCAAACTGGAACTTTTGAAAATAAGGCGGCCTGATTCAAGGCGCAAAGAAATGGGCGATGCGGATTTTACTGTGGCCAATTATGAAAATTTTAAGAAAAAATATCTTGGCAAGCCAGGATTTAGCCTTATCGAACGGCCGAAAATGGAAATGATTGAACTGATTGACCAATCGTTCAATGCTGTTGTTTATTTTTCTTATCCCACACTTGCTAACATTTTGAAAATTTAATTGCCGGTTAGCAAAAAAATGTATCATCTTAATATGCGAGAAATAGAAAGAAATATAGTTTCGGCTCTGATTTTTGCCAAAAATTTCAGAGGGTTTAGCCCTCTCTAACCCTCTGTTTGCGTCCTCTTCCACGCTAAAGCGGCTGACGATTTTTGGTATGGTGGTTTTTAAATGTTATATTTAAATCGTATTTAAATATGATTTAAATAATAACTTTGAATTACGAAACAATTAAATTCAAATACTTTGAAGGATTCCAATATCCGCCAAAAAAATCTTTGAATATGGATCAAAATTGTGATTTGCGAAAAATTCCCGGGGTTGGTAAAAGCATCGCGCGGGACTTGCGGGATATCGGCATCCGCTCCGTCGCGGATTTGAAGGGTAAAGACCCGGAAAAGTTATACGAACAATCCAACCGGTTCGCGGGCGCGATTCAAGACAGATGTTTGTTATATGTATTCCGCGAAGCGGTATATTTTGCGGAAACTGACAATCCGAATCCCGAAAAATTAAAGTGGTGGAACTGGAAAGATAAAAAATAATTAAAAAAATGGAAAACGGATTACAACTTGAAGATTTGGGGTATGGGGAATTTTTTGAAGCCAATCGGATAGGTTTGGGATGGGACGGTTTTGCGGTTGCGCGGGTTATCGCCGAATACAAAGGAGCTTACCGGGTAAAAAATACCAAGGGCGAATATTCCGCAAAAATCACGGGAAAGCAAATGTTTGCCGCCCGGTCCCGGGAAGATTATCCGGCCGTGGGCGATTGGGCGGCGATTACCGATCTTGGCGGAGGGCAGGCGGCAATCCATGGCGTGTTGCCGCGAAAAACCATTATAAAAAGGAAATGCGTGGGTAAAAACGATGTCCAGATAATCGCGGCGAATATCGATATCGCGTTTGCCGTTGAATCCGTTGACAGCGATTTCAGCTTGAACCGTTTTGAAAGATATTTTGCCATTGCCAATGACGGCGGGATAAAAACGGCGGTTGTTCTTAATAAAATCGACCTGATCTCAAATGAAGAGTTGGAAGAAAAAATGGCGCGAATAAAAACGCGGTTTGGCGATATTGACATTATCGCGACGAGCACTCTGGCCGAAACAGGATTGGATAAATTGAAACGATATTTGGAAAAAGGGAAAACTTATTGTTTCCTGGGATCGTCGGGCGTGGGAAAATCGTCTTTGATCAACAAACTGATCGGCAAGAAAATCATCGACACCAAAGAAATTGATCTCCGCACCGACCGGGGCCGGCACACCACCACCGGTCGGGAAATGTATTTTTTGGAAAATGGCTCGCCCGTTGGCGAAGCTCGCCCGATGGGCGGCGGCATTGTGATCGATAATCCCGGGATGAGAGAAGTGGGGATGGCAGACGCGGGCGCCGGAATTGATGATTTGTTTGCCGAAATAACCGCGCTGGCCTTGAATTGCAAATACGCCGACTGCACCCACACCCATGAGACCGGGTGCGCGGTGCTGTCCGCGATTGAATCCGGCAAATTGGACGAAGACAAATTCAACAATTACGCCAAATTGAAAACCGAATCGGAATTCTACGAAATGAACGAACTCGAAAAAAGACAAAAAGACCGCAACTTCGGAAAGTTCCTCAAAACCGCAAAAAAACAGTTAAAAGCGCAAGGCCATAAAGATTATTAAAAAATCAACAAGAATATCGATACAAGATGGGCGGCTTTTATGTTAAGCTATTAGCAGATAATAATAAAAACACATGGCACAATTTAAGGAGATTTATAAGTGCGCGGTTTGCGGGAATATTGTTGAGGTTTTACGCGCGGGCGCGGGGCAATTGGTTTGCTGTGGACAGTCCATGGAGTTGCAAGTCGCAAAAACTTCGGACGAGGGTACCGAGAAGCACCTGCCGGCGCTGGCGGAGCTTCCGGCCAATGTTTGCAGCGGCAAGGACGGGGTAAAAATAAAGATTGGCGCGGTGGAGCATCCGATGACGCCCGAACATTATATCGAGTGGATCGAAATTGACACTATCGACGGCAAATCAGGCAAGAAATTTTTAAAACCCGCCGACTTGCCCGAATCCGAGTTCCAGACCCGGATGAACATCGTGGGCGCCCGCGCCTACTGCAATGTTCACGGCCTCTGGGAAATAAAAATAGCCGCTAAATAGTTTTTTAAAAACAAAAACAGAGGCCTTGCCTCTGTTTTTGTTTTCGCGAAAATCAAAATTACGAAAGGTGGGCGGAAACCAGTTTGGTCATTTCAAACATATTGACCACTTTCTTGCCGCCGAACACCGCTTGCAGATTGGCATCGGCGTTGATGTTGCGTTTGTTTTTGGGATCTTGAAGATTATTCTTCTTGATATACTCCCAAAGTTTTTTAACAACTTCAGAACGGGGCATCGGACCATTGCCCACGATAGTAGCTAACTCGGAACTGATATTCATCGGCTTCATAAAGGCCGAATTGACTTTTTTTGCCATATTTATTTTTTTTATATTCACTAACCTTTATACCCTTATACCACTATTACGCAAAGAAGTCCACCAAAAACGCAAGCGGAGCCAAAAAAAATAGCTGATATGGATCAGCTTTTGGGTTTTTGCCGCTTTGAGTGCCGCCGTCGCATCGCCGCAACGGCGCAGAGAAAGACAGCGAGAACGCACCAATACGGCAATGATTCAAGTTCGGGCGGCGGGGGCTTCACCGCGGTATCTCCCGATTCCGGTTTGGTTTCGGCTGAAACCGCGATCACCTCGGGTGACGGCTCGTTGGCAACCACATGGACCCATACGGTTATTGTGATTAAGTTTTTCCGCCTGCCATTCTCGTCAAGATAATATGCCTTGATAAGAACTTCTTGATTGCCGGGAGAAAACTTAAATGGCTTAACCATTTTTTTTCCTTGATAAAAATATTCTATGAAAATATCTTTATCGGCGCTATGAACACTGACATCGCATGGCTCCCCGGCAACACAATAAATGTCCGGTGGCATATCAATTATCGGCTTATCCCTGCCGCTGTCGCCTTTTTCGGCAACCAGAATCGTCATGGTCTTTTCCGCGCTTTCGCCGTATTTGTCGGTTATCCGCGCGGTCAGATTGTATGCTCCCATCGGCCCCGTTTTCAGGGTCAGAACCGGTAAAGTCTTTTCTTGATCCATAGTTTTTTGACTATGGCTTACCAACTCACCGCGGGCATCTTTTAGCCAAGCCTCAATCTTAGCGATATAATCGCCATCCTCGTTGCTGGATTTGCCGGTGGTTGACCCTGCAAAAGAAACTTCAAAAGATGTGTATGAGGCAATTGCAGAACCAACTTTTATTTTAATCGCCGGAGCGGAATTTTTTCTAACCATCAGATTGATGGTCTGCTCGCGCCGCCTCTCTCCGTTCTCGGAGATGAGGGCCACCGTTACCGCGGGATTCTTGCCAGAATAAACATCAGGAATATATCCCTTGGTCGATAACGATCCATAATTGGCGAAAATAACCGCCGAAGACGGATCAACACTCCATTCAATTTGATAATTCTTGCAATCGCCCTTGACTCTCACGGCAAAATCAAGTTCCTCGCCGGCGGCAACGATTTTGACATTGTCTTTCTCATATTCGTCGCCGTCAATCAAAATCTCCGATTGCCATTCGGGAACGCAGGACGACAGCGGATTGACGATTATCGTTGCAAAAAATTTTCCCTTTGCCGTATTTAAAACATATTCAACATCGTTTATTGCAGTAAAGCTCCACGAACTTCCGTCGCCAATTCTGCGGTCATGATCTTCCCAAAAACCGGAGCTTCCCGTTAAGACAATTCGACTGCCCTCTTTGGCATAAAAAGTTTGCCACGAATTAGTGCCATCGGTAGAAATATCGCCGGCACCAATACAATCGGCGCAAGAGACCGTTGGCGAACTTGCCAACGCAACCGGCATAAATACTACCATCATTATCCACTTGAATAGCATTTCCCTCGCCTCCTTTTTTAGTTTTTGACAATGAACTTTAGCTTGCGGCCATTCTGAACTTAATTTTAAATTTGTCAAGTTTTGCCGAATCCAAATACAAATTAAATTTGGGATTAGAGCTTTTCCAGAATGCGAAAAACATCGTTTTGGCGGTTGGCCGAATAGAGCACCACGATCGCCACCGGTTTTCCTTTCACTTCAAACACCGAGGCAATCGCCTGTTTGGCCTCGGGCAAATAACCGGTTTTGCCGCCCACAAACGCGGCCAAAGGATAAAAATTGTTCACATTTTGAAATTTCATCCACGCGCCGGATTCGTCTTCCAGCCAAAAATCATTGCTCTTGACGATGGCCAGAATTTCGGGATGGTCGCGATAAACATAGGCGACCAATTTTGCCAAATCCGCGGGCGTTGATTTGTTCTCGGGATTCAGTCCGCAAGGATCCAAAAAGACGGTGTTCTTCATTCCCAATTCGGCGGCTTTTTGATTCATCAGCGCCAAAAATTTTTCCTTGCCCGCGGCCTGCGCCAGCGCCTCGGCGGCATCGTTGCTCGACTGGATGAGCGCCGCTTTGAGAAGAGTGATGATATCGATTTCCCGCCCGGCATAGAGAACGGGACTGTTCCCCGCCGGCGCCAGCATCGAAGCGGTGAGGGTGATTTTTTTGTTTTCGTCAATATTTTCGCGCGC
>DIFW01000035.1:0-10801 GCA_002419295.1 Patescibacteria group bacterium UBA5738 | reverse complement strand
GCCGGATTTGTTCCGGATTTTTGGACAACAGCGTTTTGCCGCTCTCCAAATCCACCGCGATATACGCCGGAGAATTGATCGGATTTTTTGCCGACAAATTGGCTAAAAGCATTTTGAAAAGCGAAATTTCGTTTTTGAGCGCGTCAATATAGGCCGCCGGATTGAGCGCGGCATGATTTTGCGCCGCCGCAAAATTTTTCCCGCCGGCGGGGGCTAAAGCGAAAGCGAAAGAAAAAAATAAAAACAAGGCCAATAAAAATTTTTGTTTCATATTTTTGAACCCATTAAGCTTTTAACAATGGCGATTTCTTCGTCTTGCGAAAGCATCGCGGTGTTTAAAACCAAATGATAATTAGCCGCGGCGCGATAATCATATTTAAAGAGGCCCTCGCTCGCCGCCACTTCATCGGCTTCGCGACGGTATAAAATATCTTTTATTTCTTCTTGGCTGCTGCCATTATATTTTGGCAGTCCAACGCCGCGCTTGGCGCGAGTTTCCAAATCAGCAACCAAAAAAACCAACAACACCGGCAAATCGCGCAAGTAGATTGTATAACGGCTGTCTCCCAACAAACGATTTTTAATTATTTTTTCGCGAAAATCAATATTTACTTGCCGATTATCCTCGCTGGAAGTGGTGCGCCAATATTCTTCAAAAGGAATCTCTTTGTTTGGATACAATTTCGCCCACTTTGCCCGCCACAAATCGCCCACCGACGATATCGGCCAGCCGTAGATTTCTTTTAATTTCCCCACCAGCGTTGATTTGCCCGCGCCGGGCAAGCCGGAAAAAACAATGGATTGATATTTCATATCAATAGTCGCGGAGTTTTTTTAGACTGGCGTGGTTGCGGATCTTTTCCAGGGCCTTGGCCTCGATCTGGCGGATGCGCTCGCGCGTGACACCAAACTCCTGCCCCACCTCCTCCAATGTGTGGGTGACGCCGTCTTCCAAGCCAAAACGCAGCGCCAGAATTTTTTGTTCGCGGGGCATCAGATCAATCAGCACTTCATTGAGCCGGTTTTTGAGCAAACTGCGGGCCGCGTCCAGCGACGGCGAAGTTGCCTTGTGATCGGCGATAAATTCAGCCAGAATGCTGTCTTCTCCCTCGCCGCCCACCGGCGTTTCCAACGACACCGAATCTTGAGATATTTTTTGGATATAGCGCACTTTTGACGGCTCCAACCCCAACTCGGAAGCAAGCTCTTCGGGAAGCGGCTCGCGGCCCAAAAACTGCAACAGTTTTCTTTTTGCCTGAGTGTATTTGGAAATGGTTTCAATCATATGCACCGGAATGCGCACGGTGCGGGCCTGATCGGCAAGGGCTCTGGTGATCGCCTGGCGAATCCACCAAGTCGCGTAGGTGGAAAATTTGTATCCCTTGCGCCAATCGAATTTTTCCACCGCGCGAAACAGCCCCAAATTGCCTTCCTGAATCAAATCCAACAAGCCCAAATGCGCGCTCCGGCCGATATACCGGCGGGCGATGGAAACCACCAGTTTCAAATTAGATTGGGTGAGCCGCTTGCGGGCTTCGGCGTCGCCCGCCTCGATCCTTTTTGCCAGCTCCTTTTCATCGTGGGCGGTGAGCGCCGGGATTTGGCCGATTTCTTTCAAATACATTTGCACCGGATCAATTTTTGATTCCAAGCGGCGTTTGGCAAGCTTGTCGCCAACTTCCAAAAACTCCCGGGCTTCTTTGATTTCAATTCCCTTCGCGTCAAGAATCTGGTAAAGCTCGTCCAATCCGTCAACATCCTTTTCCACTTCCGGAAAAAAAGACATAATCTCGGCGAAAGTCACAAACCCTCTTTGATTCCCTTTTTCCATAAAAATTTCCAATTTTTGCGGATTGAAAACTTTGGCCGACATCGGCTCTTTTTGTTTGGTTTTTTTTGCTTTCGGTTTGGATGCCTTCAAAATTTTTTTCGCGGGTTTTGGCACGCGGGTTTTTTTCTCCGATTTTTTTACCGCCGGCTTTTTTGTTTTTTTCGCCGCCGGCTTTTTGGCCGCCGGCTTTTTTACTGGTTTTTTGGTTTTGTTGGCCATATCCTTGTTTTGATAATTTACTCCGAGATCGCGGTTTTTTTGGAAAAATTGTTGTATTCTTCGCGCAAACGCCGAACGGCATCAATATCGCCGCTCTTTTCGGCGCGCGCCAATTCGCATGCCAATCCGGCCAAAGAATTTTTGAAAAGATTGTTTTTTATCGCGGCGATGTGGAACGCGATTTCATCAGCCGCGGCGCGCTCGCCGATAGTTTCATTGCCCGCGGCAATAAGTAATTCTTCATAATATTTTTTTGTTTCGGCCAAAATGCCATCTTCCGAAAACCCGCCATCGCGAAGCATCCGCGAGATAATTTCTCGCCCCGAGGCGCTAAAAAAATCTTTCGCTTCTTTAATCAAGCCGATATTGGCGCCAAATTTTAGGGCAAGCGTCAAAATCCGCTCTTCCAAGCGGGCCTCCCGCGTTTTTTGCAAAATCGCAACCGCGAATTTTCCTCTCGCGCCGCCGGCGGGATTTGCGTTCATCCTAACCTTTTTTAGCTCCTGGCGCAAGTATTCTTCGTAGCGAATATCGCGGGTTTCCAGACGATCGGCAATCTTCTGCAACCAAAACGCCTGCTCAATGGCGTTGGGAATCACTTTTATGGCCGGCAAAATGAAATCGACGATTTTTTTGCGCCCTTGGGGAGTGTTTTTATCCCCGCACGAAAGCGCGCGATCAAAATAGAATTCCATGATGCTTTTAGCTTCCGCCACGGCTTTGCGCCATTCGTCGGGATTTGCCGCCGCGACTTCCGCGGGATCTTTGCCGGCAATCGCGGGCCGCCCGTCGGAGCGAGCCTCGCCCACGGCGGGCCGCGCCACTCGCACATCAAATCCGGCCGACCGCGCCAAATCAATGCCGCGGCGATTGGCGTTTTCGCCGGCAAGATCCATATCATAGCCCAATATGAGATTGTCGGTGAAGCGTTTGATAATTTTTAAATGTTCTTCGGTGAGCGCGGTCCCCGAAGTCGCAACGACATTTTCCACGCCTGTCTGAAACGACATAATCGCGTCGGTATACCCTTCAACCAAAACGCACGCATCCGATTTGCGGATCGCCATTTTGGCGCGATCAAGCCCGTAAAGGAGGCGGCTTTTATCATAGATTAAAGTATTGACAGTGTTCAGATATTTCGGTTCGTTTGGCGCGTTCGCGCCGGCCGGATTTTCCGGTGCCGCGTTTTCACTCTCAAAAATACGGCCGCCGAATCCCGCCGGTTGCGAATTGAAATCAAAAATGGGAAACATTATCCGGGCGCGAAAACGATCGTAGACTCGGCCATGCGCCGACGCGCCGGCTAATCCGGCGGCAACGATTTCCTTGTCGGTATATCCTTCGGCGGCCAAAAAATCATGCAACCCCTGCCAAGAAGCAGGCGCGTAGCCCAAGCGCCAGGAAACAATGCTGTCTTCCGACAATCCCCGTTTAAGCAGATATTTTTTGGCCTCCGCGCCCGCGCGGCTTGATAACAGTTGTTTTTGAAAAAATTTCACCGCCAGCTCGCAAGCATCGTAAAGGCGCTGGCGCTCGGTTTTCATCACGGCGGCGTCGCGGGTTTGGCGCTTCAGCTCCACGCCGGCCTTGGCCGCCAAAATTCTCAACGCGTCGCCAAACTCCACCCCTTCAATTTCCTGCACGAAAGTGAAAATATCGCCCCCTTTGCCGCATCCGAAACATTTCCATGTTTGGCGCGCCGGCGAAACAAAAAACGACCCGCTTTTTTCCGCGTGAAACGGGCAGAGCGCCGACAAATTGGCACCGGTTTTTTTCAACTTCACATATTGGCCGACCAATTCAACAATATCCAGCCGGCTCTTGATTTCTTCAACAGGCGAATCCATAACCATTATTTTTCAATAATATGACTGCTGAAAATTTCCATAAATTCTTGTCCCATTTTACGCATTTCATCTAAATCGTCAAAACTCCAAATGGTATTTTCGTCGCCATAAATTTTATAGAAATCATTGTAAAGATATTTTATTGTTTCAAAATCATCATTTGAAATTTTAATGATTTTCATAGAAAATAAAATTACATTAATAAAAAATGCTATATTTTTTCGTGTCTTATTTTTTGAGGCAACAAAAATACCTACCGCTATTCTAACTCAAAATCAGGTAAAAATCCATTACCGTAAAATATCGTGATATAATTAAAATTGAAACCCGACAAACAGAAATTTTAATGAAAATCGCAATCATTTCCGACACTCATGACAATTTGGCGACGCTGGATAAGTTTCTGGCATATATCAAGGAAAATCCGGTTGGCGCGGTGATCCACTGCGGCGATATCGCCGACGGCGGCACCTTGAAACACTTGGCCGAAAATTTTCCGGATAATATTCTGGCGGTTTTTGGCAATATGGACTATCGGGAAAGCGTTGAAAACGCGGCAAAAAAATATCCCGGCCGAATCCAGCTTTTCAAAAATTTCGGCCAAGCCGAAATCGGCGGTTTGCGCATTGGCTTTTGCCACTTCCCTGAAATCGCCAAAACCCGCGCCGAAGAAAGCGATTTTGATTTTGTTTTTTACGGCCACACCCATAAACCATGGCAAGAGCAAATCGGCAGTTGCCGGCTGGCCAACCCCGGAACATTGGCGGGAATGTTCTATCAAGCCACTTTTGCCGTTTTAGACGCAAGCACGCGAAATCTTGAACTCAAGATCGTGAGTCGCTTGCACCAAAAAACCTCTCCGTGAGTGGAAAGGTTTTTGCCGACAAAAATTATTTGTTTGAACCGCCGGTTGTTTCGGGCCGTTTTTTGGCAAAAACATAGATATAAAGAATTTCCAAAATGCCCACGGTATTAACCAAAATCAGCGCGACAAACCAATATGACTGGTTATTGCGCGCGGCTCGCCACAGCGCCGCGCCCTTCCAAAGGATAGACCACGCGAAAAGAACCGCAAAAAGCCAAATACTCACTTCGGGCAACGGCTCGCAAACCGGCAAAAAACGGCTGATATATTGAGGGTAGGATTCCATAATTTTGTTATTTTATTATTAACTTAATTTTACTTTCTTTTTCGACCTCTTTTTTCCTCCCCCTAAATTTTTTAATTGATTTCACCTCCCGATTGGGCACCGCGCAAATCACGCCGTCATCATTGCGCAAAATCGTGCGGCGCAAAGATATTTCCAAAACTTTTCCGGAAAATCCGGCAATTTCCACTTCATCGCCGATGTTATAGCCGCCTTCGAAAATAATGAAAACCCCGGCGATAAAATCGGTCAGAATGTCCTTGGCGGCCATGCCCACCGCCAACCCCACCAGTCCCAAACTTGCCAATATCGGCGCCACATTAATACCGAACTCCGGCAAAATCATGATTACGGCGACAATCCAAACCAAGGATTGCAACGCGTTGTTGGATGTTTTGATGATCGTGGCAATCCTTTGCTTCTGGGCTTCGCCCAAAACGACTTCGGGCTTCAATATCCCTTTATATGAAGGACCGGTGATATTGTCAAGCATCGGCATTATTTTCCTGCGGGAAAGCGCCGATCTTATCAAAAATCCCGCAGTCGCGGCGGCGGCAATTATCAAAAAAACTTTCGCGCCGTGATGCCCGACCCATATTAACAATGATCCGAAAATATTCGCAAAAAAAGCGCCAAAAGCAATATCCATATCGCCCATTATAACTCATCGCCCGCCGAAAAATCAATACGCGCGGCAAACTAATAATTTTTCAACTCCCGGCGGCGGAGCTTGCAATCGGGCAAAGCAACCGCCAGCAAATCCCAAAACCGGCGCGAATGGTTCATTTCCTTTAAATGGCATAATTCGTGCGCCACAATATAATCGGCCAAACGATCCGGCAGAAGCGCGATGCGATAGTTGAAACTTAAATTGCCGCGGCGCGAACAGCTTCCCCAGCGGGTTTTTTGATCGCGAATCGATACGCGGTTGAAATCAAATTGATATGTTTGGCTGAATTTGCCGATTTTTCGCAAAACCAAATCGCGGGCGGGCTTGGCGTGCCGCAAAAAATCGGCGCGGCATCCGCGAGCCAGCAAATTCTTTTTGTTTTTTAAATCGGCAATTTTGTCCAAAATCCAGCCGGATTTTTGGCGTAAAAATCTTTCCACCAAAAAATCCGGCAAAAACCGCGGCTTTACCGCAAAAACTTCGCCGCCGGGTTTTATCGCCACGCGCAAACATTTTGCCCTCGCGCTGCTTCTCAAACAATACACGATTTCCTGGCCGCCCAAATCTATCTTTTTTGATTGGCCGCTTAAATTTCGCATAAATCTTAAATCTTAAATCCGCTATCGGTTGTCGCCGGAGCCATGCAAAACGCCTCTTTCTTTTCTTGATTTCAATTTGGCGATATTTTTTTGGGCGATGCCATCCATATCCAATCCCAGTTCAACGGCAAGATTGGCAATGTACCACAACACATCGCCCAGCTCTTTTTCCAGATCGGCGCGGCGCTTATCATCCACCAAATTATCATTATCGCGCACAATTTTTTTGATTTTTTCGGCCACTTCGCCGGTTTCGCCGCAAAGCCCCAGCGCCGGATAAACAAAATTGTTTCCCGCGCCCGCGTAAATCGCGGTTTCCCGCGCCAACTTTTGATATTCATTGAATTCCATAGGATTTATTTATTAGGATTTAAGGATTTCGCAATTCAAGATAATTAAAAACCAATGATCATATTTATTCCTTCCAGTCCTCGATCAAAATGCCGTTGCCGTATTTTTTGGCAACCACTTTTTGCTTTTCTTTCCAGCCCAATTCGGCCAGAATTCCTTTGGGCAAAGTCACGGCCAAAGAAAATTTTCCCAAGCGCATTAATTTGCGGATGCCGCCGTCTTTTATTTTTCTGTCCATATATTTGAAGTATATATTCGAATATATACTTAGTATATACTAATTTAGCGGTATTTCGCCATTACAAGTTTCATAATATCAAATTTTTACGCTTGTCTGAATAATTATCGCCTATTGTCCGTTTTTTACAGCAACAAGCGGACTAATCGCAACTGGTCATAGCCAACCGCGCCATCCAACAGTTCCATTGCCGGTTTGAGCGGATATTGTCCGTTTTCATTTTGGCATTTTTTCAGCGCGATTTTCATTTTTTCCAATTGGGCGGGCGGCATTTTTCCGGCAAGCGCGGAAAAGTCGAAATCCGGGAATTTTGCTTTGATTTTTTCGCAATGATCAATAATCGTTGCCGTTTTCAATTTCCTGATTGCGGCAATCTCATCCGGCGACATTCCTTTTTCCAGCCACTCTTTGGTCGCGGCCGCCGTATCGGATTTCTTCCCGGTTTTCGCCGGGTAAAATCGCGGCGACGGCGATTTGGCCGCCAATTCGCGCGCATGCGCCGCCGATTCTTTTTTTAATTTTTCATCGAATTCCAAAACTTCTTCATTGACCCGCAAGGCAATTTCGTTGAATCCCGCCAGCGACAATCCCGCCAGCGAACGCACCCGCGACAGCGCCACATAACCCATTCCCGTTTCAAAAGATTGGCGCAAATCAATCTCGGCGGCGTCCAAACTCATTCCCTGGCTTTTGTGCACCGTGATCGCCCACGCCAAGCGCAAAGGGTACTGGTTGATCTCGGCCTTGATTTTTCCTTCTTCGGCGATGTGCCAGCTGGACAGCCCGACATCAAACATTCTTCCGCCCGAAGAACGCACCAAAATCCGGCCTTCGTCAAGCTCCTCCACCACCCCCAAAGTGCCGTTGACATAACCTTCTTCAAAATTGTTTTTCACAAACATCACCCGCGCGCCGATTTTCAAACGCAATACCGGCGGGGCCAAACATCCTTTTTGCAGTTTTTCGGCCAATGCCGCCGGACCGATCAGCTCCATTTTATAAACAAATTCTTTGGCACCGATTTTTCGCAATTCCAAATTGTTTTCAAGTTCCACATCAACATTATGCGTATAGAGTTTGGCCGGCTTGACCGCCATTTCAATCGCCGCGCCGATTCTTTTTTCCAGCGACCGGCGGATATCTCCGGCGGCGGCATTGCTCCTGATACCATTTAAAATCCGCAAAAATTCCGCGTCGCCTTGCCGGTGCTGTTCGTCCAAATAGCAAATTTTCAGATCGAGTTGGCGCCACGCGCGCGAGCAATAGGCAAATCCGGAGGGATGATAAACATCTTCGCGCGCGAAATCAAGGCTTGTTTGCGATTCGTTTTTGCTTTGCCGATCCCGGCGATGCACCGGCGGCAACTGGAAAAAATCGCCGCAAAGCACCACCTGCACTCCGCCGAACGGCATGTCAATTTGCTTGAACGCCCGAAACATTTGGTCGGCCAAATCAAGCTGGCATCCCGCCATCATGGAAATTTCATCAACAATCAAAACGGAAACGCTCGAAAACCTCCGGCGCAAATAGCTCCGCTTGGTCAGCTCTTTCATTTCGCGCGGGGATATTTCGCGGCGCACGCCCATTCCGGTCCAAGAATGAAGGGTAATGCCGTTCAAGTGGGTGGCAGCAATGCCCGTGGACGCGGTGATGGCAACGCCAGCACCCGCGGATTTCAGCCAATCGATGTAGCGATTCAACACAAAAGTCTTGCCGCTCCCCGCCGGACCGGTAATGAACGCGCTCTTGCCTGATTTTAGTATCGCCAACGCTTGTTCCTGTGTCATTTATTTATTATCGCTCTTGCACATTTCGCACACTCTTGATTCTATACCGTTCCATCTTATTTAACAATTATTGCCCCGCAGACCGCCGCTATTGCAAAATTAAAAAACCGCGCTAAAATGAACCATCAAGTCAATAAATTAAAAACAATGAATAAGAAAATTTTGATTTTGGCAATAGTTGCGATCATTGCCGTTGCCGCCGCGATAATGATGAATCAGAGCAAGCCCGCCGAACAACCGGAAGGAGAAGAGCCGGCCGGCAAGCTTTCGCCGCTCAACGCTCCCTATTTGGTGGAAACCGACATCATCACTTTGGAAAACGGCAAAGCCGAAACCATCAACCCTTATGGCGCGCAAAAAATGACTACCGAAGTTGAAGGCGAGCCGATTTCGGGAGACTTGAACGCCGACGGACAAAACGATTGGGCGCTGGTACTAAAACAGCAGACCGAAAACGATCCGGCGATATATTATTACGCGGCAATCGCGCTGGTCAACGAAGAAAAAGAGCTAATCGTCGGATCCAACGCCGTGCCGCTGGGAGAAGGCGTGAAGATAGAAGACATTGCCATCGTCAACCAAGCAATGCGCATTAATTATCTGGAAAGGAAAATCGACGGCGATAATGTTGAACCCGAACCCACCGTGCCGGTTTCCAAAAGCTATATTCTCGATGGCGCGATGCTGAAAGAGCTCACGCAAAAGCGGGCCAACGCCCAAGCCGAAGCCGCTTGCACCGACAATCGCGGCGAATGGAATATGGACACCCAAGAGTGTTCAGGAATCTCCCAAGAGCTTTGCCAACAATTCGGCGGCAAATTCGAGAATGAACTCTGTAAATTCTGACTTTAATTTCAATCAAAAAAACGCTTTCTTATGAAAGCGTTTTTTTGTCCTTAAAATTCCTTTCTTCCGGCCCAAAGGATCATGATTATCGCCCATAAAGCAAACGGAAAAAACACCAGCGCCAGCCCGCCGTAAAAAAGATAGCGGCGTTTTATTTTCATCATCGCCGCGGCGGCGCAAAGGATAAATACACCCAGAGGCGCGGCCCACCAAACCGGATTGAAAAACAATATCCACGCCAAAAGCGAAATCAAAAATCCCAGCGAAAAATCGGCGATCTTGAGCCAACGCTTGTTCTTGTAAATATCGCGATCAAATCTTTTGGCCGCTACTCCATACATAGAATTAAGTCAAAACTCAAATATCAAATTTGACAAGCAGGACAATAGAATGTGCCCCTTCCCGCTTGATTTTGGCGCGTTATCGGATCGCCGCAACGCGGACATTTTTGGCCGTTTTTTTGATAAACCAAAAAATGGTTTTGATAACCGCCCGGACTGCCGTCAAGCTGGCGGTACCACTCATCTTTACCCGAAGAGCCGCGGCAGTCAATAGCTTTTTGCAAAATTTTGACAATCGCGTTGCGCAGTTTTTCGGCTTCATTGACGCTCAAAGAATTTGCCGGACGAAAAGGGCTTATCCGCGCCGCAAACAGCGCCTCGTTGGCATAGATATTGCCGATGCCGCCGATTTTTTCCTGATCCATCAATACCAGCTTCACCGGCCGGCGCGACTTTGCCAGCACCGCGAAAAAATTTTTCAAATTAAAATCCGGGCAAAACGGTTCAATCGCCGCGGCGCTTTCCTCGCTAAAATTTTCCATCGCCTTAATCCAGCCGAATTTGCGCGAATCGTTAAACAACAGCCGCGAACCATCGGTGAAGTGAAAAATAACGCAAGTGAAACGCGCCGGCGAATCATCACCCGGCCCGCGCCAAAAAAACTGGCCGTTTAATTTAAAATGCGCCAAAAGCGCGTTGCCGTTGCTCAGCAATATCCGCAACACTTTGGCAACGCGACCAACCCCAACCACTTTGGCGCCGATGGCAGTTTTTACCTCGCCGATAAAAATCTTGGGTGCCAAAATTTCAATTTGATTGATGGTTTTACCAACAATTTTTTCGGCTAATTGCCGCCTGATTGTTTCAACTTCCGGCAGTTCGGGCATAAAATTAAGTTAAAAATCTGCGCCATGGCGCGTCCGTCTTTCAACGGAGAATTCATAGCTTTATTTGAAATTTCTTTGAATTACGAAACTCCTAAAA
>DIFW01000003.1:4015-5803 GCA_002419295.1 Patescibacteria group bacterium UBA5738 | reverse complement strand
GAATTCTTCTTGCCCAAAAGGTAGACAATGAAGCTGTTGTCCTTGACGTAGCTTTTGAGTTTTTCAATCTCCTCCCCCGCCTTGGCAAGAAAGTAATCCCGCCGCTCCTTGGCGTCGGTAAGATTAAATTTTTGATCCTTGCCTTCAATTTTGGTTTTGAATACTGGAAAATCCATGTTTTTATTTAAAATTTAAAAATGAAAATCTAAAAACGAAAACTAAAAGCTAAAAACCGAGCAAGTTGTATTTTTTAATTTTTAATTTTCGTTTTTACTTTTTCGCTCTTAATTTTTAATTATTTTTCTGTTCGCAGAAAAATGCGCTCCCCGTCCGTGCGAAAAACAATGTTTCCATCCTCGTCGGTGCGCAATGTTTTAATATCATATTTTTCCAACAAATCCAAGGTTTCCGGATGCGGATGGCCGTAGCGATTGTTCTTTCCGCACGAAACCACCGCGGCGGCGACCGCCGATCCGGCCGTGAATTCCTCATTGGCCGAATATTTACTGCCGTGATGGGCGATTTTCAAAACATCGGCCCGCAAATCGGGATTGGCCCGAAAAATCAGTTCCTCCTTCTTCGCGTCAATGTCGCCGGTGAAAAGAAACGCGCGGTTTTTGTGAATGATTCTTGCCACCACCGAAAGATTATTGGAACCTTCTTTCGCGCCGGCAGATTCGGTTTCGGGCGATAGAATTTCCACAACGACAGCGCCGCCGTCAAGAGTGAACTTATCCCGCGCCGAAACTTCAAAGATGCGGGCGCCTTCCTCGGCGATCATCGTTTCCCATTGCCGGCATTCGGCGGAGTCTTTGCCGATTCCCGACCAAACGATATTGTCCACCCGGTAATTTTCAAGCACCGCCAGCAGTCCGGAAAGATGATCGCCGTCGGGATGCGACAAAATCATCCAGTCAATTTGCCGGTCATAGAACGGCATTGGGCGTCCCAGTTTTTCCAGCACCGAATTCCCGGGGCCGCCGTCAATAATGATTTGCGTCCCCCGCGCGGTTTGCACAAACGCCGCATCACCCTGCCCCACATCAAAAAAACGGACTTCGGTAAAATTTTGCCGGCCGCTTTCGGCCAGCGCCAGCCAAACGAAAAGATCGGCAACGGCCAACGCCAAAATCGCCCATTTCGCGAAACGATGCTTCTTTTCACCGCCGTCCATATCCCGATTTTAACACAAAAGACGCGGAACTGCGCCCGCGCCCTGCCAACAACTTTTACAAAACTATTCTTCCTTGAAATCCTTGGGAAGAATTTTATACATCTTCGTGCCGCACACCGCGCAATCGCCGGTGGCCGCCTTGCGTACCGTGCCGCCCTTGCCTTTCATTTCCACGATCTTGACATTGTTCATTTCGCGATCCTTGGCTTTGCATTTGACGCAATATCCGGTCATTGCCATATTTTTTATTTTAATAGACCTACTGCGTAAATATTTACGCAACGAAATTTTCAGATTTCGCGCGAGCCGAATGAGGAATGAGGAGGCATATTGGCTTAAATATGCCGACGATTGACGAATTCGGCGTAGCCGAAATATGGAAATTGCAGTAGAAAATATTTACGCAGTAGGTCTAATTATTAAAACTTTTCTTGCCTTTGCAAAATTATTGCATAACCCAAACGACCTTTAATGCAAGTTTTTGCTTGAAGCTTCCTTAATACAGAGTAAATGAGCTAAAACATTAAGTCAAGCCCAAACACGATTTATCGCATCGCCAATTCCAGCGCCGCGCCGGCAAAACACAACAGCGCAAACGCCAGTGCGAATTTGGC
>DIFW01000003.1:304-3981 GCA_002419295.1 Patescibacteria group bacterium UBA5738 | reverse complement strand
ACGGCAAAACTGGCCGCCACCGCCGGCCAGACCTCCAGGGGAAATTGTTCCGCTTCAAACAGCGCCAGATACGCGGTGGAGGCCGCCACCGCCGGCACCGACATCAGATAGGATAAGCGCAACACTTGCGCCGGCGGCAAATTTCCCAGCGACAAGCCGAATATCGTGGACCCCGAACGGGAAAACCCCGGCAGTGCCGCCAACCCCTGCAAAACCCCGGCAATGCCGGCCAATTTGTTCTTGCCCAATTTCAAATTAATCTTTTTGGCTTGAAAATACGCGGTAAAAAGCAATCCGACACCGGTGAGCGCCAACAATCCCGCGCCCATCACCGCCTGCGCCGCTATGCGGCTTACCGCAAATCCCAGCGGCAATGAAACCGCGGTCGCGACGGCCAAAAATCGAATTAACGGCCAATCTTTCAACGTTAAAATCCGCATCCAATCGCGACGATAATAGATCAGCGCCGCCAGCAATGTCCCCGCGTGCAAAAACAATGCCAGATCCACCGGATTTTGTTTGGCGCCCAAATAGCGCGCCGCCAGCGCCACCACCCCCTCCGAAGAAATGGGAATCCATTCAAACACCCCCTGCAACAAACCGAGAATGAGATAATTAACAGTATCCATGATAAATTCAATTTTTGAAAATTTTACAACCGCACTCGTTTATTTTAATATATAACCATCCTAATTAAAACCTCCCTATGGCAAAAGATACCGTTTATGTGATTGGCCACAAGTCGCCCGACACCGACACCGTTTGCTCGGCCATCGCCTATGCCGAATATTTGAAGAAAAAACAAAAGATCGGCACCGTCGCGGCGGTTTGCGGCGATTTGAATCCCGAAACCAAATTTGTTCTTGATTATTTTAAAATTAAAAAACCGGCAAAACTCAATTCCGCGGCAGGCAAAACGCTCGTTTTAGTGGATCACAACGAAAGATCGCAAATGCCCGATGGCGCCGACTCCGCCAAAATCATTGAAGTCGTTGACCATCACAAAATTTGTTTTGAATATCCCGAACCCATAATTTTCCGCGCCGAACCGCTGGGGTCCACGGCAACGCTGACCGCCAAAATAATGATCGCCGGCAAATTCAAAATCGCCAAACCCATGGCCGGCATTTTGCTGGCGGCAATATTGTCCGATACGGTCGTGTTTCGTTCCCCCACCTGCACCGCCGAAGACGTCAAGATCGCCAAACTGCTGGCAAAAACCGCCGGCGTCAAGGACATTAAAAAATTCGGCGTTGAGATCAAAAAGCAAAAAGCGTCGCTGAAAAAAATGACCGCGGCGCAAATCATCAGTTCCGATTACAAAACCTTTGAAGCGCAAGGCCCGCTCCAAGGGAGCGAGGCTCGCCCAAAGGGCGGCAGAAAATTCGGCGTGGGGCAAATTGAAGTTGTGGATCTGTCAGAAGCCCGCGCCCGCCAAAATGAAATAAAAAGCGAAATGGAATGCATCCGCGCCAAGGAAGGACTGGAATTCATCGCCCTGATGGCCACCGACATCATCAACTGCGGCTCGGAAATTTTTGTCGCTGGCAACCCCGACTATATTCAAAAAGCTTTCGGTAAAATTCCCGCTAACGGCAATCTCTATATCAAAGGAATGATGTCGCGCAAAAAAGACCTCCTCCCCCCTCTATTAAAAACTTTGGAAAAATAAACGCCGAATAAGATCGTTAACAAACATTCCAACATTCTCAAGAATGTTGGAATGTTTGTTAAGCGGGGTTGCACAAAGTTTAATTATCAGACAACGTGAATTTGCCGGAGGAGATTTGCGCTTTGATGTCGTCGGAAGCGACGGATTTTGCCGACAGATTTTGCAAAATCAAGGTTTTTGCCGCTTCGTCGGGCAAGATAACCTGGAAGTTTTTCATTTGAGTGGGAATCAGCTCATATTCAATCTCATTGGACGCAAAAATGATTTTCACGCCCAAACCGTGGCGCACTTCAAATGAAAATATTTGGTCAAACAAAAAATTGCCCAGCGAGTAGAATATCGGCTTGTTGTTATAGACCTCAATCGGTTGGATCACATGCGGATGGCTTCCCAAAACCGCATCCGCGCCCGCGTCAATGAATTCGCGGCCGGCCGCCTGCTGGCTTTTAGAAAAATTATTTTGATATTCCGCGCCCCAGTGAGTATAAACAATAACGTAATCGGCGTTTTCACGCGCCTGTTTTATTTTCTCAACCACGCCCTCCGTTGCCGGATCGGCCAGCGAATGATAACCGACAAACGCGATTTTTTGGCCGTTAATTTCTTTTACCAGCGCCGGACTTTCATTGTAATAATCGCCGAAATAGCCGATTGAATTTTGCTTCAGACAAGCTTGCGATTGCGCAAAACCGTCCCGGCCAAAATCTTGCACATGATTGTTGGCCAGATTTACAACATTGAAGCGGTGCCGTTTGAGCATTGCCGCCAATTCGGGATCAAAAGTAAAGCTCGTGTTGTTAGGATCAAGCGGCCGCGGCGCAAAATCCGTGAACGATCCTTCCAGATTGGCCAGCACAATATCATTGCCCGCAAAAATTTCTTTGATGTTTTCAAAGGGATAATCCGCACCATGGCGGTCAATATAAAGCTTGATATAGCGATCTAACAGCAAATCGCCGAACGCCAAAATTTCCATCGGCGCTTCCGCCATTTTTCCCGCCCCCGCGGGTTGATTTTCTGTTGCGGGCGCTTTCCCCGCGACCGCTGATGCCCCGTCCGGCGCCGTTTCCATCGTTGGCACGCCGGTATTTTTAATATTTCCGTCTCTGGCCGCCAACCCCAAAACCGCCACCAGCGCCAAACAAATCATTGCAGTAATTATAATTTTTGAATTTTGCATTTCCAAATTTTGCATTTCCGTTTTTAGTTTTTAGCTTTTAATTTTAAATTAAATTTAACCCCGCCGCCCCCGTTTTGCAACCCCAGCCTCCAGGGGTTCAACCCCGGTAAATTTAACAGGGGTTGAACCCCTGATAACTTCTGCGCTACCCCTTCAAATAAAAAAAGAAGCCCGGAGAGGACTCTCTACGCCTCGGCTTTTCCAGCCTCGGCATAACTGTTCTTTGTCGGAATATCCATTTCCCCCAGCAACATCTTCGCAATAACTATTTCCAAAGCAAGGAGATCCCAGTTAATGGAATTGGACGATAGTATCATATCATATAAATACACCTTCGTCTTCTCCAGAGAATATCCGGCTCTCATACCGTCCAGAAGCCATCTGGACGCTTTGATAATCATCGGGATATCATAATTGCCCATTAGATATCCTGCAACTTTGTATGAGATATCTTTGATATTGCCGGCAACCCATACTTGCTCCATCAAGACAGCTATCGCGCTATGGACATCTCTTGCGCTAAAAACGCTAAAGCTTTCCCCTTTAATCTGCGCCTCTTGCCCCCTGATCACCCCCTCTATTTTCAGTCTCGCCTCCGGGGCAATGCAATCACTGAAGCTAACCGTTGCTTCTCTTTTTGGCGCCAAGGTGACAATTCTCCCCCTGGTATTCGGCACCCGAGCAATTTCGTTATTCCCAAAGTCTATTCCCGAATTCAAAATCCTTCTAGTTTTTGCCTGCGACATTGTAGACCTCCAAATTCCATTACCGCGCATAAAACGCGGAGGGCGAAGCGAAAAACGGAAAATCCAAACAAGTTTCGCG
>DIFW01000003.1:0-154 GCA_002419295.1 Patescibacteria group bacterium UBA5738 | reverse complement strand
TTCGGATAATGCGAAGGTCTGACCTTCGCGGAATGCTATGATTGCGCGGGAATTTTTACCTCCCACAAGCCGTGGATGTTGCAATAGGCGCGCGCGCCGACAGCACTCATCCGAGTGTAGAAATCCGCCTCCGGCAAATCGCCGGGTTTCAAAA
>DIFW01000023.1:3850-6507 GCA_002419295.1 Patescibacteria group bacterium UBA5738 | reverse complement strand
TCCAGCGTTTCAAAAATTCCCCCCCGGCCGGAAAATCCCTGCCGTGTGCACTTTGAACAGCCGACCGCCTCCCAGATCATTATCGGATCCGGCAACGCCATCCCCTCCCGCGAGCTTTCGGGAATTGAATTGAATTCAAAAATTATCTTTTCCTTCAAATATCCCTGAGCAGGGATTTGCCGGCGGCAATCGGGACAAAGGCGACGCACCAAGCGCTGTGCCAGCGCCAGAATGAGCGTTGACGGAATCAGATACGGCTGGATTTTCAAATCCACCAAGCGCGGCACGACACCCAAAGAATCATTGGTGTGCAAAGTGGACAACACCAAGTGGCCGGTAAGCGCCGAATGGATGGTTAACAGCGCGGTTTCTTCGTCGCGCACCTCGCCCACCATAATCACATCCGGGTCCTGGCGCAAAATACTGCGCAATCCCGAAGCGAAATCAAAGCCGATCTCCGGCCGCACCTGCGACTGGTTGACGCCGTCGCAAAAATATTCCACCGGATCTTCCAAGCTGATGATATTGATCTTTTCATTGTTGATCTCCTGCAACACCGCGTAAAGAGTGGTACTTTTCCCGGACCCGGTCGGCCCGGTCACCAGAATCAGTCCGAAGGGTTCGTCAACCGCCTTTTTCATCAACTGCAGATTACGCCCGTCCAGTCCCAAATCTTCAAAAGTTTTGCGCCCCGCATCCGGGTCTAGAATTCTCATCACCACTTTTTCGCCGAGTGCCGTGGGCAAGGTGGAAACGCGAAAATCATAAGTTTTGCTGGCAATCTTCATTGAAAAACGCCCGTCCTGCGGCACGCGGTTCTCGTCAATCTTCATATTTGACATTATTTTGATGCGCGCCAGCACCGCGTTGGCAATGTTGAGCGGCAGAAAAATTGACGAAAACAGATCACCCATCACGCGGAAGCGGACTCTCAATTTCGTCCGGCTGGGCTCAATGTGAATGTCGGAAGCGTTGCCGTCAATTGCGTTGCGCAAAATCACGTTGACGATTTTGGCAATCGGCGCGCTCTCCACGCCGGAAATCGTTTCTTCCTGCTGTTTTTGGCGCGAAACTTTGTTTTGCGATTCTTCCTCCTGAAATTCTTCCAGCGCCCGCCCCACTTCTTTTTTCAGATCGCGATATTTGGCCAAAACTCCGTTGAAAATCGCCGGAGTAATTAAAAACACTTGGTAAACAAAATTGTTTTTCCGTGCCAGAAACTTAAGCGCCTCCTGCGCTTTCAAATCTTCGGGGCAAACCATCCCCACCATAAATTCACTCTTTTTTTTCCCCAACGGGATCATTCGGTAGAACTTGGCGGTTTCCTCGGGAATCGTTTCCAAAATCTCCAGAGAAAGGTCCTCGGGGGGATCAAGAATCAATGGAATACCCAGCCATCGGCTTTTCAGTTCAAAAAGTTTCTTCTCCTCAACAAAGCCTTGCGCGATGATTACCTCTTCTTCGGTCTTCCCCAAATCCTTCGCCAATTCGGCCTCCACTTTGGCGGCCTGCTCGGCGGTGATGGCGCCGGCACCAATAAGTTGTTGCGTTAAAAGCGACATTGGAAATTTCAAGCATCTTTAGAAAATACAAAACAACGCGCTACTAAGGGCCCGCCGCCGGAAGCAACGGGGCGGCCGGACCGGCACGCCTGCCCTTTCAACGCTAATCCTTGCCGCCGGCGCCGTCGGCCGTGGTTGTTGAAGACTCAACAAAAGGATTTTCCCGCGTGATTTCCTCTTCCGGCGGCAAAACACGGGGAAACATTTCCAGATCCTCCAGTCGCGGATCTTGCAACGCTTCAATATTGAGCGCGGGCGCAGGCGCGGGCAAAGCGGGAGGAGCGGTGAAACTTTGCTTAACAAACCGCCAGCCGAAAAAGACGATCGCGGCGAATATCAAAAACAAAGCGAGCAGAACCACGATCTTTTTTCCCAAATTGCTTTTTTCCTGAAAAGTTATTGCCATATTAAAAAATTATTGATCATTAAAATCGTCGGGTAATTATCGCCGCGGCGCTTCCAAAGACCGCCGGTTAACATTTGCCCAACCGGCCTAATAATAATTCGTTGATAATTTAACGTCGTAGTCAAGAATCTTTTCTCCCGCCGGCGGCAATGGCACGGATTCTTCTTCCGGTGATTCGCCCCCGCTTTTAATTTCCGATTTTGAAGCGACGCCCAGCGACTCAACAGTGATCAAACGGCTGGAATTTTCAATGATCGCCAAAAAACTTTTGAAGTTGCCGTAACTGCCGCTCAATTTGAGCGAAATGGTATAGTTTTTTAAAGAGGCTTCCGGCGACGTCGGATCAGCGGCAGTATCGACACCGGCACCGGCACCGGAATATTCAATACCCTTCACCGCCAAACCCGAATTCATCGCCGCGTTTTTCGCAAAATCCATCATGGCGGCGGCATCGGCGCCGACGGGCAAAGCACTGCCGATCTTTTCCAAATTTTCGCGGTAATAATTCAAATCGTCCATTATCGCCTTAAGACCGGCATAATATTCTTCGCGCTCTTTGAGTTCGCCGGCCTTAATTTGCACCTGGCCTTGCAAATCCCGTAAACTCTGGCATTTCGGAAGCAACAGAAAAAAGCCCAAGGCGAAAGCGATGATAAGAATTGCAAACGCTTCCAAATAATTTCTTGACA
>DIFW01000023.1:0-3746 GCA_002419295.1 Patescibacteria group bacterium UBA5738 | reverse complement strand
TCGCTACATTGAAAATATTGCGCCCGAAGAAATTTGAAATATGGGGCAAAGATGTGGGTATGGTGTGGAAGTTATTTGTGAAAGCCGCCTAAGACCAAACCTTAAAAATACTCCGGAATTTTCATTCCAAGATTCAAGACGGCCTTTGATTCAAAATCAACGCCGCCGGTTTCACTGACGGATATTCTATCCAAATTGGCCGACTTCAAAATTTCCGACGAACTTCTGAATTTCATCGCTTGGCGCTCCACTTCCGAAAAATTTTTCCCATGTCCGGAGAACGACACCGACATTTTCGGGAAATCGGCGTCCATTTTTGACAAATAAACCCCGGGAACGATCAGACTTTCCAATTTGGCGAAAAAATCGCGCGCCGACGTACGCACGGAAATCACCCTTGAAAAATCCTCCAACTGCCGCTGGGCAATCTTGATCTGATCTTCCAATTTTTTTTGATCCTCGGTCTTTGTCGCCGCAATTTGCACTTCCAGATTGGACAACTCCGCATCCGCCGATACCGTCAGATGCCGGACGTAGAAAAACGCGCCCACCACCAGCGCCAGCAAAAGAAAGGAAAAATAAAAAACCACGTTCTCAAGAAAAAGCCCCGGACGCTTGACTGTTGTGTTGATCATATTATTTAAATTGAAGCTCAAAATGCGAATTTTAAACGCCGCTTGCGGCAACGATATCCGCCACCTATATTATAAACCATCCCTCTTTAAAAAGAAACACGCACTCTGCCGGTAACCACTCGCTGGGTCTAAAATTGAAAGGGTCTATCCCTCGTTACTGCGAGGGTTAGTCCCTTTCAATTTTGTGCTTACAATTCTTTACCAGGGTCTAACCCCCGCGATTACGCGAGGGATAGACCCTTAAAATGCAAAAATACGCTACCCCCAGTGAGTGGTTACCTCTGCCGAAAACAACTACCGGACGGATTTCCCCAAATCAAATCCGCGGCAAGCCATTCCCACCGCCGCGGCATAGGAAGGCCCGATGTTTTTTATTTCTTCGGCAATTTCCCGGGGATAGGCAATCCTTGCAAAAGGATCGGCGATCAACACTTCTTTGTGAAAATGATTTTCAAATTGGCTCTTTATTTCCGGTGCCGCCGCGGCGCCGCCCGACAAAATGATTTTTGCGGCATCAATTCCCGAACTGCGGCGGTAATCGGCCAGCGCCGTTTCAATTTCCTGCAGAATCGGGATGAACGCCTCTTTAAACGGCTTCTCCATTTTTTTCTTCACGTCGGGATCCATCAAAGAAAAAATTTTAAAACCGTATTTTTTTTTGGCGGCGTCAATAACTTCGCGCTCAATCGGCATCTGCCGGGAAAGATCGCGGAGAAGATACTCCGCGCCGCGGTCAAAGCTGTGCGAATAGCGCAAGATTTTGTTTTGCACCAAATTGCAAACCGTGCTTTGCATTCCGATGTCAATCAGACAAACCGCGGCGGTTTCGTTTTCGGGAACCAGCGCCTTGGCCAGCCCGAACGCTTCGGCTTCCATCAGCATCATTTGCAGATTCGCTTTTTGGGCAATCTCTTTGTATCTGGCAATAATTTCATTGGGCACCGCCGTCACCGCCACCTCCATTTTTTCCGGCTTTCCGAAAGTCCCGCCGATCAGTTGCCAATCAATGGTCACGCTGTCAATCGGAAGCGGAATGTGCTGGCGAGCTTCAAACATCACCGCGGCGGCAATCTCTTTTTCGGTCATTGGCGGCAGGGAAAAGGATGTGAAAAAAGTCAAAAAATCGGGAATGGAAAGCGCGCATTGGCGGGTTTTAATTCTCGCTTTCGCCATTATCGCCTGGATCATTTCCGCAATTTCGGCCGCCGAAAAATCCGCCATGGCCCGCCCCCTTTCTTCAGTGTCGCTTTCCTGATTTTCAACAAGGCTCAGATCAATCTGGCCGTAATTGGCCAAAGCCAAACCGCGCCCGGCATCTTCCAGTTCCACCATTTTTATTGATGTCGTGCCGACGTCAATGCCCAAAAATTTTTTTGCGAACAATCTGGAAAGCACGGATTTTAAGGGTCTGTTGCCGAATAGGACTTTTACTGCAATTTAAATCTTTCTGTTACGAATTTGCAAAAATTCGTCAACATATAAGGTTATATGTCTTCTCATTTTTGCAAATTCTCACGACGAAACCTTTAAATTTCGTTAAAAAGCCTATTCGGCAACAAACCCTTTAAATTTATCGTTTATCGCCTATGATTATATCATAACATAGACGCAAACAATAGCGTGCAATATGCAAAAGTTTTTCGCCGCGGCCAAGGAATTGTTTTTCCCCCGAAAGTGCTTTTTTTGTTCGCGATACGGCGATTTGATTTGCGCGGACTGCGCGGCATTGCTGGATGTTTTGCCGATCCACCGCCCGGACCGCGGCAAAAAATATCTGGCCGACATTTATTCCGCGTGCAGTTATGAAAACCGGCGCGCGCAAAAAATCATCCACGCACTGAAATATGATCCCTTTATTCGCGAATTGGCGACACCGATGGCGCAAATCATCGCCGGACATTTCGCCCTGTGCGGCCGGGACCCGAAAAATTGTTTTCTTGCCGCCGTGCCACTGGCGCAAAAACGCCTCCGAGAACGGGGATTCAATCAAGCACAGGCCCTGACCGAAGAATTGGCAAAAATTTGGCAAATCCCGATCGCCGGCCAATGCTTGGAAAAAACCAGGGGAACCCGCCGCCAGGCCGAACTGTCGCAGTCCGAAAGACGGAATAATTTGCGCGGCGCCTTTGTTTGTCCGAATGCGGCATCAATCAAAAATAAAAATATCTTCTTGGTTGACGACGTAGTCACTACCGGCGCGACAATGGAAGAATGCGCTAAAATTCTGCGGCGGGGCGGGGCGGCCAAAGTGACGGGAGTTTGCTTTGCCCGCACCGAAAGATAATAATCATTTATCATTTATCATTTATCATTTATCAGTAATCATTTATCAGTAATCAGTAATCGCTGATCAGTTATCAAAATATCGGGATAGGACGGAATTTTTTTTGAATACCGCCGGACAAAATTTTGTCCCATCTTTTTTATCTCGCCCAAACTAGCCAAGGTTTCACCTTGACCAATTTTTTTGCCAAAATTGCGGATGAGGACAGTGGGGCCGGGAAAATTTTGCGGTTCAAAGAGCCAATCGCCGCGCCGCGCCGCCGCCTTGAGATTTTGGCATTCTTTTTGGTCGCGGGCGATCATAACCAGCCGGCCGTCTTGCCATATCGCGCGGCCATAACGCAAAAGCCGCGCGGCGGCACCGTCAAAATTCGGGCAATTGGCCATCAATTCTTTTAGCCGCCGGGCATATTCGGCATCGGTCAAAACGCACCCGCCGCCCGGCTGGGGAATATTTTTGATGCCGATTTTTTTTGCCAATGCCAATTGGCCCCGGCGCGACCGACCGGATAGGCCATATAATCCATCCCGATTAACCAACCCGTTAATCTCCGCTTCGGTCGGCATCAACAACTTTGCCGACAGCGGCCGGAGGATTTTTCCGGCCAGACCGCTCTGCCGGTCAATTATTTCCAGCGACCGGCGGGTTTGCGACATCGGCCGCTGTCCCACCACCTCGCCAGTGGCAACGAAATTAAAACCTTCCCTACCCATTATTTCTCCCGCGGTTTTGAGCATCAATAAATGGCAGTCAATGCAAGGATTCATCGCCGCGCCGCGGCCATAGCGCGGATTTTTCACGACTGCCAAATGCGATTTTGAAATATC
>DIFW01000027.1:3948-5218 GCA_002419295.1 Patescibacteria group bacterium UBA5738 | reverse complement strand
CAACGCCGTCAATGCTTCGCGCCGCCCCCTGCACCTGGCCGTTTAAAATTTTATAAACAAAGACCGGTTTGTTGTGGTTTATCGCCAGAATGGAAGCAATGGTCCCCAGTAAATTGAGATCCCAGTCGCGGCGACCGCAAAAAATCAACGGCGCGCTTTTGTCAATTTGCGTTTCAATTTCGGCNNTTGATTTTTTCCCGCCGCAATTTGTTGATTTCCAAAAATTCGCGGATCAGTTTTTTGGATTTTTCCAGCGAGTCGGTGGTGAGCAAGTCAAACGCCGCCGGCAAGCCGTTGCGAATGTCGCGGACATTGAGCACGGCAATAATTTTGTTGAGACGGCTTTTGAAATTCCGGGAATCATTTTCAAAAAACGCATCAGTGTCAAAAAACGCGCGCAGTCCGGGGCGGAAAGATCTTTTCAGCGCCGCCAGTCCTTCGTTGATGATTTCAATATTGTCATCCTGCCGCGGCATCATATCGGCAATTGTCGCCAGGGCCGCCATTTCGGCGAAACTCTGTCGCAAATTTCCGCAAAAATCCGCACCGAAAAATTCTTCGGCCAACTTGAAAACCAGCCCCGACGCGGCTAAAAATTTAAACGGGTAATCGTCGCCCGGTTGTTTGGGATCAATCACGATGTCGGCCTCGGGAACGCCGCCCAAAATTTCATGATGGTCAACGATGATCACGGAAAATCCCGCCCGGCGCGCCAATTTTACTTCTTCAAAATTGCCGATTCCCAGATCAACAGCCACCAAAAGCGCCGGCGCCAATCGCGCCAGCTTTTCCAGCGCAGTTTTGGTGATGCCATAACCTTCTTTCTCGCGGTCGGGGAAATAATAAGCGGCGGTTTCGCCGCCGGCATTCTTGATCATTTCTCCGATCATTATCGCCGCGCAAACGCCGTCCAGATCGGTGTCGCCGTAAACGATGATGTTTTCACCGGCGCCAATCGCGGTTTTTATTCTTTTTGCCGCCGCGGCTAAATTTTTAATTTTCGTTTCTTCCATTTTTTTTCTTGTCGCCGGACAAACCGCCGGCGGGTAAAGGCATCGGGATCACCGGCGTTTCGTTTTTGCCGGAAGGCAAATTCTCAAGCGCCGCGATTCCCGGCAAAACATNNCATTGCCGGCCAGATATTCCAGCATCGCGCCACCGCCCGTGGAAAGAAAATTGAAGTTTTCTTCCGCCTTGAATTTGGCGATTGCCTCCAAAGTTTGGCCACCGCCCGCCGCCCGCCACGCGCCGTGAGTTCGCGAGATCGCTT
>DIFW01000027.1:0-3916 GCA_002419295.1 Patescibacteria group bacterium UBA5738 | reverse complement strand
GGCCGTTGAAAAAAATCGTTTTGGCATCTTTGATGATTTCGGCAAAAAATTTCGCGGTTTCCGGCCCAATGTCGTAAATGTTTTCTTCGCCGCGCATCATTCCGGGCCCGGCAATCCGGGAATATCCTTCGCTGGCGTCTTTGAGCGCCATCACCGCATCAATCGGCAAATGAATTTTGGGCGATGTGAGATCAATCTCCGCGGCTTGGGAATCAAATTTGAAAATCTCCCTGCCCGCGATCTGTTGCTTGTGCGCCAAAATTTCGGCGCCAATCTTTGATCCGATCAAGACATGGTCGGCGATGGCGGCGATGGCGGCGATAACCTTCGCCTTGGTATCCATTTTCACGCCGCCGATGATCGCCACCAGCGGGCGCGCGGGATTCTTGACAATTTTTCGCAGACTGCCAATTTCTTCGGCCAAAAGCATCCCCCCATACGACGGCAAAAGCCGCGGCACGCCCGCGATTGACGCGTGCGCCCGGTGACAGCAGGAAAACGCTTCGTTGACATAGCAATCCCCGTTTTTGGCAAGTTCGGCGGCAAATTCCGCGTCGTTTCGCTTTTCTCCCTCGTGGAAACGCAGATTTTCCAGCAAAATGATTTCCCCCGCGCCGACGCCGGAAATTTCTTCGCGCGTTTTTTCGCCGACGCAATCCCGCAAAAATTTCACCGGCCGGCCCAATAATTCCGCCAAACGGCGCGATACCGGCCGCAGACTCACCGGACCGTCCTCGGTTTCCAAGTGGCTCATCAGCACCACGATTGCGCCGCTTTCCGCCAAGAATTTTATCGTCGGCAAGGTTTTGACGATGCGGAAATCGTCAACCACCTCCCCCTTCGGCCCGAGAGCGACATTGAAGTCAACCCGCACCAGCGTTTTTTTGTTTTTGAAATCGCCTTCGCTTAATGTTCTCATTTTTTTGCTTTAATCGGCGCGCGGCGCGCGCCATTCTCTCATTTCCCCATTCTAACACGCCCCACCATTTGCGCCAACCGCGCCGGCAACCGTATTCGTTCGTGTCATTACTCGTGTAATTACATATGTCATCATCTGTTGAAAAATTCAAAGGGTCTAACCCTCTGAAAATCCTCCGCAAAACTACCGCACCGGATTGGGATCGCTCACCCCGCCCTCTTCGCAGCTGTAAACGACAACATCCCTGCCGGCACCGGTTACCCAAAGCCAATAACGACCGGCGTCTAAATTAAGTTGAGCATAATCATTATTATTGAAACGAATCTCTTCGCTCACATTGTCTATTGTGCTTTTTTGTTCATCGTATACAGGAGGCATAGATGCCTGTCCGATAATGACAGTCGTAGTTTTTGAAGGCACATAAAATCCCCCTCCTACAGCAAACTGGCGCGGCTTGATATAGACTGTTCCGCCGGAGGTGGTAAATTCGGCGGTTTTGCGGTTCATAAGCGACGGGCTTCCCAACTCCACTTGGCTGGCCGGTTCGCAAGGTAAAGACGACAGGCCGGGAAATGTTTTGGGAGGTGTTGAAAAAAACCATCTGGCAAGGGAATTACCCGCAAAATAGAACAAGCTTTTGCCGAATATCGCCAAGATTATCAATAAGCCAAGAACAAGCAGAATAATTTTTGTTTTTTTGACCATAGGATATTGTTGGTATTTTAACACGGCTTAATAGCTCCAGTTCAGTTTGCCATTGTTGGTATTAAACTTGAGCAGTTTTAACCCGGAATGGGTTTTCAGATTGAATTTTTTGTTTTTGTATTCCGCGATCCTGGTTTTGTTGTTGGCATATATCGCCACAACGAATGAACCGTCGTTTAGCCTGGCTTGCTGGAGCAGAAATTTCAGGGTATTGCTTTGGGGAAGATTGGCGGGAACCGGAGGCAAGGATTGCAACCCGCCCAGAATTGCCGGAACGAAAAATTCAGAGGGTCTGACCCTCTGAAAACCATCCGCAAAACTACCGCACCGGCTTGGGATCGCTCACCCCGCCCTCCTCGCAGCTGTAAATCTCGCAATGGAAAAACATATTTTTAGCCAATACGAGGGTTAAAATTTATCAAAAATAAAATATAAAATAAATTAACAATCAACAATAAAGCTATAATGATATTTATTATCAATATTTTTACATTTTTTGATTTGGAAAATAATATTAAGGAATAAATAAAAGCAGAAACTAGTCCAAACATTTTCAACAAAAATAAAGCATTTGATAATTGTGGCAATTGATTAAAACTAAAAATACTAAATCTTGAAAATTCTCCGGCAACCGGTGAAATACCGAAAAAAACTTCCCTAATCCAAGAATAGAGTATAATTGTTGATTGTGGCCACAAAATCTCCGGCACCAGAAACATCGCCAAAAAAACCGCCAGCCATATTTTTTGCTTTTTTGCCATATTGTTTTGTTATTTTTTGATTGTCACTTAATCCTCACCCGCTCCAATCCGCTCAATAACGCTTGGGCGATTTCTTTGCCGACGGTTCCCCGCTTGGCCATCAGTTGGATTTCTTTGGCCAGCAGATCTATCTGCCGGTTGATCAGCCTTCCCGCCGTTGAAAAATTCAGAGGGTCTAACCCTCTGAAAAATTTGATCCAGTCCGCTTCACCGCCACACCGGCTTGGGATCGCTCACCCCGCCCTCCTCACAGCTGTAAATCACAATGTCCCCGCCGGAACTTGACCAAAGCCAATACCTCCTCGCCGGCAATTCAAACTCAACGTATTTCGTTTCAGAAAGACTGATATTTTTTACCGTATTCGTCGTAATGTCTCTCTGCGAATCATATTCGGGCAAAGCGGAGCTATTGCCCATAAAAATAGCCGTGGAGCCAAGCGACGATCCTGAAAATCCGCTGTGCGGAAACCGCTTGGCAGTGATATATAATTTGCCTCCATTTGTGGTAAATTCAGCAACTTGACCATTAATGCGATACGGCGACCCCAGCTCAACCTGGCTTTTTGGCTCGCACGGCAGAGCGTCCAATCCCGACGGTGACCACGAAGTAACCACCCCTTTTAATTCTTTAAACATCATAAACATTGCAATTGCTATCCCGATTATGACAATGATAAGAATCAAACCGATGATTGTCAGAACTCTTTTGATTTTTTTGTTCATATTTTTCATTTATAGAAGCTTTCCAAATTTTGCGGCCAAAAATTCCAAAAACCGAAAGAATGATAAATCCTTTGATTGCCGACTTTTCCCATTGGCAACTTTTGCCCGCCAACCAAATCAACGGTCTTTGCCGTTAAAAGAATCTCAATTTCCATTTTGTCGGTTTTGCCGATTTCCAGGCCAAGGTTTTCCAGTTCGCCTTGCAAGTAGAACCAGTTTTTGTTTTTGAGCGCGACAGCGCAAATTTTGCTGTTGCTGCAAAACTTTTTCTCGGGCGACCAATAGACAACCGCGCGGCTGATTTTCAGATTTTGATTTTCCGCCAAACTGCTGTATTTCCAAAATATATTGTTTTCCTTGAAGTTCAAATCCGCGGTAGCGGTTTTGCCGTCGGGAAACGTCAACTTTAGCTTTAGCTTTTCTTCCAGCGCCGTTTTTGATTGATCTTGCGGCAACTCAAATTGTCCGGCAATGGTAAATTCTTGATTTTTATTTTTCGCTTTTTGCCATTTCACAAACGCGGTTTTCACGGCAAATGACTTTAGCGGTTGCCGTGTTTTTTCAACCTCGGTTTTTGTTTGCGAGGATTGGCCCGTGGTCTGATTTTTCGCCGTCACTTCAAACGATTCCTGCCCCTCAAAGACCGGCAACTCCACAAACACGCCGCCGTCATCATCGGAAGTTAAATTCGCAAAATCCACATCCCCGTAGACAATGTTGATTTCCTCTCCCTCACCGGTGGCAATATTTTTTAAATAGATGCCGTAGCTCTCTCCGGCGCGCGGCTTTCCGGGATATTCAACCCAAA
>DIFW01000021.1 GCA_002419295.1 Patescibacteria group bacterium UBA5738 | reverse complement strand
TAATCCACAAAGATACTAAAATCGGTAAAAATGCTTACATTGATGATGGGGCGGTTCTGGGTCGCGCGGCGCGCTCCGGTTCATTTTCAAAAAGGAAAGTCAAAGAATGTGGTCCATTGGTTATCGGTGATAATTGTGTCATTGGAGTGAATGCTATTGTTTATGCCGGAGTGACAATGGGAAAAGATATTTTAATCGGAGACTTGGCGTCAATCAGGGAAAATAATGTAATCGGAAATAATGTTATTATTGGAAGATTGGTGATGATTGAATATTTTACCAGAATAGGCAACAATGTGAAAATTCAAACCGGGTCCCACATTACAGGGGATTCGGTAGTGGAAGACTGGGTATTTTTCGGCGATGAAGTGAGCACGGCAAACGATAACTCAATGGGGCGGAAATTTGCCGATACCCAAAAAGGATTTTGTGCCAAGAGGGGCTCGAGAATCGGATCAAATGCCACTTTATTGCCCGGGGTGGTGATTGGAGAAAATGCAATTGTTGCCGCGGGTTCAGTGGTAACGCGGGACGTTCCCGATAAGAAAATAGTCATGGGAGTACCGGCGCGCGTCGTAAAAGATGTTGCCGAAAATGAATTGATTTAAATTTCGAATATGGAGTTTTTTGATCTAAAAATGCAATATCATAATCTAAAATCCGAGATTGACGCGGCGGTTTTGGAGGTGTTAGAAGGGGGGATTTTTATCGGCGGTCCGGCAGTGGAAAAATTTGAAAAAGAAGTCGCTGATTTTTTGGGGGTAAAGCATGCGGTCACTCTTAATTCCGGTACCGATGCGCTTTATCTGTCGCTAAAGGCGTTTGGGATTGGCGCGGGAGACGAAGTGATTACCACGGCATTCACTTTCTTTGCCACGGCCGAAGCGATCGCGGCCGTTGGCGCCAAGCCGGTTTTTATTGATATCGATCCGGCCACTTTTAACATTGACGCTAATCAAATTGAAGCGGCGATCACGGAAAAAACAAAAGCGATAATTCCAGTGCATCTTTTCGGGCAAATGGCGGATATGGCGCCAATTAAGAAGATTGCGCAAAAACATAATCTGAAAATTATTGAAGATTGCGCGCAAGCCATCGGCGCGACCCAAATTATTGATGGCAGGGAAGCTAAGGCCGGCAATATTGGCGATTGCGGCTGTTTTTCTTTTTTCCCTACTAAAAACTTGGGAGCGTGCGGTGACGGGGGAATGGTGACGGCCAATGACGACCAAATCGCGACAAAAATCAGAATGTTAAAAGTTCACGGATCGTCTCCCGAAAATAAATACAAAAATCTGGAAATCGGCGTCAATTCTCGTTTGGACGCGATTCAGGCCGCCATTTTGAGCGTTAAGATCAAATATCTTGATCAATGGAATGACCAGCGCGCGGCAATCGCCAAATGCTATGACGAGGCATTTGAAGGCGTTGGCGAGATTGTTGCGCCGTTTGCCGCGCTGAATAATCGCCACATCTATCATCAATACACAATAAGAACCGCAAAACGCAATCAACTGGCGCAATTTTTGAAGAACGCGAAAATTCCCACAATGATATATTTTCCTTTCCCGATGCATTTGGAACCTGCGCTGGAATATCTAAATTACAAAACCGGAGATTTTCCCGAAGCCGAACGCGCTTCTCGGGAAGTTGTGAGCCTGCCGATTTACCCGGAATTGGACACAGGCAACATAGAGGTGGTTTGTTTTGAAGTTGGAAAATTCTTTGCCGGGAAATGATTTTTGCTAAAGCGGACTTTACTATTTGGCCAAAAAATTGATCAGTGCGGGGGTTTTATCATGCGAACAATAAACAATAAATGGAAGGCCGGTTATCGCTGGTTTAGCGCTTTCGGCAAACGGAATCTTGCCAATAACATAAAAATTCCCCGTAATGTTTGCGATATTGCCGTTATTTCTCTGGGCTTCTTTTTTGTTGTTTTGCTGATCGGCGATTTTTTATTGGAAAATTTTTGCCATTCCCGGACGATTGACAACGATTATGCGATTGCAATTCAGGATTTGTGTCTTATTAACGAGGATGATGCTTCCAAGGTGGTGTTTTTCGGGAGCTCAATGGCTCGCGAAGGGATAGACCGGCGATATTTAGAGGACGAATTTAAAGGCTATCGTTTTTACAATTTCTCCTTTTCCAGTGGCAAGCCCTCTGATTTTTATTTCATTTTTTCCAAAATAAAACAAAAAGAGAATATAAAACTCGCGGTAATTACGATCTCTCCTTGGGTATTTCAGAAAAGATATACCGATGATTTGACCCGCGGGACGGATGTTTTTACCAGTCTTTTATTTGATCCTTTCGTTTTCTACCGTATTGCCGATTGGCGCGATACTGACAGAAGCTGGCTTTTGCGGCAGAGCATTTTTTACGTCATGCCATTATATCGGTACGGTGATTATCTTCATAAAATTTTTGATCACCAAAATATAAGTTTCTGGAAAACTAAATCCGAGCGGGCGGTTGCTGAAACGTGGATACCGTATAAATACTGGGAAAACAAACCAGAATCATATTTTGCCGAAGAATTGGGAAAAGAAAGCAACTATGAAGAATACCGCAATTCAAATTATTATTGGGATAAAAACCAAAATATCCAAATGAAATCACTTGAAATTTTGGTTCGCGAGATGGAAGAAAAATCAATTCCTGTGATCATCGTCGATATGCCGGTAAATCCTTATAAGCAAAACATCTATGAAGATGGGCTGGTTTCAAATTATGTTGCTGGTATTGATTTGTTGGCACCGCGATCGCGCTTTGTCGATTATTCATTTGTTTATTCCCGGGGAAATTTTATTGATTTTAATCATCTGAATGCCGATGGACGTTTCCGTTTTTCGCGAGACTTACGGGAATTGATAAAAAATGAATATGGTCTTTAATTCAATAGATTTTTTAATTTTTTTCTTGGTTTTTTATCCAATTTTTCTTTTGTGGCCGTCGAAAACGAAATGGGCTTGGCTGCTTATTTCCAGCTGGTTTTTCTATTTCACGTTTAAGCCGGAATATCTTTTGATTTTAATCGGTCTGACTGCGGTTGATTTTTTTTGTGGGAAGGGCATCGTTATAAGCGATGGCCGGCCTAAAACATTTTTTTTGATTTTTTCTTTGGCGGCCAATATCGGTACGCTGGTGGTTTTTAAATATTTGGGTCTTTTTGGGCAACTTTGGGAGGCGGCATCGGGAAATAATCCGTTTGCGGCCTTATTATTCACGGTTCCGATCGGAATTTCTTTCCATACTTTCCAAGGGATGGCTTATGTGATTGACTTGTATCGGGGTAAAATTATTCCGGAGAGAAATTTCGGCATATTTGCGCTTTTTATCGGAATTTTTCCCCAGCTTATGGCTGGGCCGATAGAGCGGGCGCAACATTTGATTCCTCAATTAACCCGGCGTTTTTCACTGGCGGCAATTCCTTTCCGAGAAGCGCTTCTTCTTATTTTAGCCGGGTATATTAAAAAATTAGTTATTGCCGATTCTTTGGGCGTGGTAGTTGATCCGATATACCAAAATCCCCAAAATTTTAACGGATTAACGTTAATTGTGGCCACGGTTTTTTTTGGTTTCCAGCTGTATTGTGATTTTTCTGGATACATTGATATTGCGCGCGGTCTGGGGAAGCTTTTAGGAATTGATTTTGTCTCAAATTTCAAGAAACCTTATTTTTCGGCAAATATTACCGAATTTTGGCGGCGATGGCATATTTCCTTGTCTGAATGGGTTCGCGATTATTTATATATATCATTGGGTGGGAACCGTTTTGGAAAATTGCGCCAATATCTTAACCTTGTCATCACAATGGCAATCATGGGATTGTGGCATGGAAGTAGTTTCCAATTTGCTCTTTGGGGATTTTATCACGGATTACTTTTGGTCTTTCATAAAATTTTTTCCACTGTTAAAATTAAGATTCCGACCGTAGTGGGAATAATATTGACATTTATATCTGTAAACTTGGGATGGGTCTTTTTCCGCAGTCAAAACGCTGGCCAGGCGTGGTTGATTCTAAAAACAATATTTGGTCCTTCGCTGGCATATCCTTTGCAGTATCAGCTCGGAATGGTGTTTGGGGCGATCCTTATTGTTACCTTGGTGATACTTGAAGCGCTTGATTTGAAATGGCGACTAAAAGACAAGATTATATCGGTCCATTCTCTGGCTTTCGGGGCAATATGCGCAATTTTATTTTATTTCCTTGTTCTTTTCGGCGCCCATCAGCCAATCCAATTTATTTATTTTCAATTCTGATTTATTATTAACCAAAGACTGGATCGATCCGATTCAATAGAATGTGTTGTTTTGCGGAAAATAACTTAAAACCATATTTTAACGGTGGAGATTAATATGAAAAAAATCAAGAACAAAAATAATCCTTTGAAAATTATGGTTGTGGTGGGCGCACGGCCGAATTTTATAAAAATTGCACCGCTTTTTTGGGAATTTAAAAAATATCCTGAAATAAAACCAATTCTAGTGCATACCGGCCAGCACTATGATGACGCAATGTCGCGCGCTTTTTTCAAGGATTTGGATATTCCGGAGCCCAACGTTAATTTGGGCATCGGTTCAGGCACTCACGCGGCGCAAACCGCGGTAGCTTTGATCAAGCTAGAAGAGATAATGGTCAAAGAAAGACCCGCGCTGGCGGTGGTGGTGGGAGACGTTAATTCATCGCTGGCGGCGGCGCTGGCGGCGGCCAAACTTCATATTCCGGTGGCGCACATAGAGGCCGGCCCCCGTGACTTTGACATGAAAAAGCCCGAAGAAGTCAATCGTATTTTGATTGATCGGATCTCCGAGATTAATTTTTGCCCGACAATAATTGCCGTTGACAATTTAAAAAACGAAGGAATTGTAAAAGGAACGTATTTTGCCGGAGACATTATGCTGGACGCGTTTTTGGCTTTGCTGGAAAAGGTCAAAAAAATGGAAGCCGCGGTTTTAAAAAAGTACGGTCTTGTTTCCGGAAATTATGTTCTTTTGACGATTCACCGCCAAGAAAACGCGGATTGTCCCGAAAAACTCGGCGCTATTATGGAGGCAATGACCGAAAGCGGCCGAAAGGTTCTGTTTCCAGTGCATCCACGGACAAAAAAACAATTGCCGGCAATAATTGTGGCGTTGAAAAATCATAAAAATTTCGGCAATCTGCGTTTTGTGGATCCTTTGGGATACATTGAAGTGATTGTAATGGAAAAAAATGCTGAAATGATTTGCACCGACAGTGGCGGTATCCAAAAAGAGGCCTATTGGGCAAAGGTTCCTTGTGTTACATTGATGGAAACCACTGGCTGGCCGGAAACCGTCGCCGGCGGCTGGAACACGCTGGCGGGCGCCGACAAAAAAAAGATTCTTCGTTGCTTGACGTTCAAGCGCGACTTGAAACCGCAAAAAAATTATTTTGGTCGGGGAGATACCGCAAAAAAAATTATTGACATAATCGTCAAAAAATATGCCGATTTCGGGAGAATTCGCTAAAAATACCGTCATCACTTTTGTTACAAAAATTTTAACCGTGGCGCTTTTTGCGCTGGCGGCCATTTTCGTTGCCCGGGCGTTGGGCCCGGAAAAACAAGGAATTTACAGCTTAGCGATATTGCTTCCGGCAACGCTTTTGACGTTTGCCAATTTCGGTATCAGTCAATCGTCGGTTTATTATATTTGCAAAAAAAAGCACAATCCGGGGACCATTTTGGGTAACAATGTAATTCTTTCTTTTTTAATCGGCGCCGCGGCCATGGTTGTCGGAACGGTCGCGATTTTGATTTTCGGGAAAGCGTTTTTTCCGGGCGTTAAAAGCGAATATCTTTTTTTTGCTTTGGCGTTGTTGCCTTGCCAGCTTTTTCTAAGCTACGTGAACAACGTTTTGCTTGGATTGGGACGGATCGGCAAATTCAATGCGGCGCTTTTTTTGCAGCCCCTTGTTTTTATTTTGTTTTTGGCGATTTTGTTTTTTATAAATAAAAATTTCGGTATTGGCGCGGCCATTTTTGCCGAAATCGTTTCTTTCGCGTTTGCGGGAATTGTCGCTTTGCGCTGGGCGGCGCGGCAAGCGGGAGGGATTGTTTTCAAAATCAGCGATTCATATTTGAAAGACGCGTTTTGTTTTGGCGGAAAAATCTATGCCGCCAATGTTTTTTCTTTCATCAATCAGCGGGCCGGAGTTTTTATTTCAAATATTTTCATCGGTCCGGCGGCTGCTGGTTTTTACGCGATTGCGTCGGGCATGGCGGAAAAATTATGGCTTTTTGCCCAGTCGGCGGAAACAATTTTTTTTCCAAAGGCGGCTTCGGAAAATAACGAAAGAACATTGAAAAACTTTACGCCCTTGATTTGCCGGAATCTTATTTTTATCGCCGCTTTGATTGCTACGGGATTTTTTATCATTGGAGATTGGCTGATTGCGGCGCTTTTTTCAAAAGCTTACATTGCCGCCGCCGCGCCGTTTAAAATTCTTTTGGTCGGGACAATCGCTGTTAGCGGAAGCAAAATATTGGCCAATGACATTGCCGGGCGGGGAAAGCCGGCGGTTAACGCTTATCTGGCGGCCGGCGCGGCGATATTGAATATTTTCCTAAATGTTTTGCTGATTCCGTCCCTTGGAACAAGCGGCGCGGCTTGGGCCGCCGCTTTGTCTTACGCGGCGCTGTTTGTCGGCCAAACCGCGGCGTATGTATTCATTTCCAAGAACCGGGTTTGGGATGCATTATTCATTAAAAAATCGGATTTTGATTATTATTTATCCGTGGCGAAATTATTGCGCCAAAAATTAAAATCGTAAAAAATCGTTTTATGGAAAAAAGCCAAAAAATAAAATGTTTGGTCGTTGGCGGCGCCGGATTTATCGGAAGCCATCTGGTTGACCGTTTGATAAAAACCGGCTTTTCGGTTTCGGTGATTGACAATCTGTCCGCCGGAAAAAAAGAAAATCTTAATCCCAGGGCGAAATTTTTTCGCGCCGACATTAAAAGCGGCGGAATCAAAAATATTTTTCGTAATGAAAAACCCAACGCGGTTTTTCATTACGCGGCTCATATTGAAGCGCGCGATTCGGTGAAAAATCCTTTAAACGACGCTATGACAAATATTATCGGGGGATTGAATGTGATTGAACAATGCCGGAAATTTGGCGTCAAAAAAATCATTTTTGCGTCCAGCGGCGGGGAAATATACGGAAATGCCAGTCAAATTCCCACGCCGGAAACTTTTCCGCTTTCGCCGATTTCTCCCTATGGCGTGGCAAAACTGTCAATGGAGCGTTATTTGTCGTCTTACGCGGCGTTATTCGGCATAGACTATTTGGCGGCGCGCTACGGCAATGTGTATGGACCGCGCCAAAATCCATGCGGGGAATCCGGCGTGATCGCGATTTTCGGCCAAAAAATGATGGCCGGAAAAACTCCAACGATTCATGGAGACGGGAAACAAACCAAGGATTACATCTTTATTGACGATGCCGTTGACGCGACGTTGCTTTGCTTCAAAAAAAACGTTAGCGGCGAAATCAATATCGCGGCCGGCAAAGAAGTTTCCGTCAATGAAATTTTCGCGAGAATTAAAAAAATAGTCGGATTTAAAGGAATGCCGCGCTACGCGCCTTTGCCATCCTGCGGATTTAAACGAGGGTGTCTTTGCATTGACAAAATTCAGCGTGATTTGGGGTGGTGGCCGAAAGTTGATTTTAGCGATGGATTGTCAAAAACGATAATTTGGTTGAAGGAAAATCAAGAACTTCGCTGATTTTTTCAACCTCAAGCCCATTTGGCATATGATTGAAATTTTATTGAGCGCGGTTTTTGCCGCGGAATTGATTGCAATTTCTTTGGTGATGAACCATTTTACGAAATGCTTTTCGGCGTTTTCCATTCCCGGCATGGCGTTTATTTTTCTTCTCGCGGTGGAGGGAATTTACATTCCGATAATTTTTTTAAAAAACCAGATTTACGGACCACTTGAATTAGACGAAGCGATTAAAATCCAGCTTTTTTTGACATTGGGATTGATGTATCTTTTTTTCGCGTTGGGCGTTGTTTTTTCGTCTTTATTGCTTAAATTCAAAACAGGGGAATTTTATGATTATCTTAAAAAGCCGATTTTGCCGCAAAAATCCATTTTACTGGCGACGACGGTTTTGTTTTTTTTGATGATGTTTTTCATTTATTATTTTTCCGTTGAGTTTGAAACGATCGCGCGCTTCAAGGCCTATTTTTCCAGTTTTGGAAATTCAAATCTAATAAAAGAAATGCGTGCCGATTTCGGCCATCATTTGAATAATTCCGGAATTGTCGGTTATTTTTGGAGCATGTCGCTGTTTGTTTTTTTCCCGCTGTTGTCGCTTATTTTGATTGCGCTAGCGCATACCGGCAAAAATTTTTTGATTAAAATTTTTGCCGGAGTCGCTTTTCTGGCGACGTGTTTTGCGTTATTTAGCGGTTTGCATCGCGCTCCTTTGGTGCAATTTTTGGCGATGGCGGCGGTTTCGCTTTTGCTGTTTAAGGGGAAATTGTTTTATCAGAAGAAAAAACTTTTTTTATTATTATTATCGGCGATAATTTTGGGATCTTTAATGTATGTTTTCACCTATGGCGTGTCTTTGGGAACGGGAATCTATTATTTATACAATCGGTTTACGGAAGGTTCCAACTTGGCATGGATATTGCATTTAAAATATTTCCCCGAAACCTTTGATTTTTTGTGGGGAAGAGATATCGGAATAGTGAGTAAAATTATGGGTTGGGATTACATTTCTTCGCCTCAGCTGATTGCCGAAACTTTCGGCGCCCGCGGCGCCAATTTCAACGCGCTTTTCATTAGCGGGTTGTGGGTTAATTTCGGCTACTTTGGAATAATTATCGGAAGCTTTTTGCTGGGTGCTTATTTGCAGGGAATTCAAATCTGGCTTCTTCGTTCTCCGCGCACGCCTGCCCGGATGGCATTATTCGGGTATTTATGTTTTAATGTGTGGTATCTGGTCAATATTAGTATTTTTCCGGCGATATTTAGTTTTGGATTGGTGACGGCGCCTTTGCTGGTTGTTGCCGGAGAAGTCATCGCGGCTTTTTTTTGGCAGATTGTTTTTTTGCGGACATCGCCCTTTAAATCAACCTAATTTTTTTGGGGGAATTGTTTGGGCGTTGGTGCCGGGATTTTGAAATATAATTTTTAAAAAACGAAAAACCATGAAAATCGTGCATGTGATAAATTATTTTCAGCCGAAATTGGGATATCAGGAAACTTTTTTGGCCCGGGAGCAAATTAGAATGGGGCACGAAGTTTATATGATTGCCTCCGATCGTTATTATCCGTTTCCCGATTTTGAAAAAACGTATGCTCCTTTGCTTGGAAGCCGCCGCCGTCCGGCGGGGTTTTCAATTGAGGAAGGAATTTCGACATACCGCTTGAAAACTCTTTTTGATATCAGATGCCGGGTTTGGCTCATCAACCTGGAGAAAACCGTGCGATTTTTGGATCCCGATTTGGTGATATCCCACGCGGTTCTTTCAAACTCTTTTAGATTGGCAAAAATGAGATTGCGGGGAGCGCGATTCAAGTTGATTGTGGACGATCATATGGATATTTTCGCGCGTGACGATATTGCCGGAAAAATTTATTACGCCTTAAAAAGAATGCGCGCCGGCCGCGAATTGGTTCCTTGGGTTGACAAATTTGTTGGCGTAAGCCGGCAAACATGCCGCCATCTTGAAGAAAAGGACGGGATTCCGAAAGAAAAAATTACTTGTATTCCTTTGGGCTCGGACAGCCGGCTTTACCAATATGATCGGGCAAAAAGGGAGGCAATGCGGCATCGGTTGGGGATTGCCGACAACGATGTCTTAATTGTATACACCGGCAAATACAATTTCGCCAAAGGGGTGGACACTTTGGCGGCGGCGTTTAACAAAATGGAAACTTGCCGGGTATTTCTTTTGCTCGTGGGCGGCGGCACGGCCGAATTTAAGCAAAGGCTGATTGATTGTTTGTCTCCCGAAAAAAGGAAAAGAATGCTTTTCCAGCCGTTTGTGCCGGCGGCGGAATTGCCGGCGTTTTACAGTGCCGCCGATATTTGCGTTTGGCCGAAAGAAACTTCAACGAGCATATTGGACGCAATGAGCTGTCAAAGGCCGGTGGTGGGATGCGATGTGGAAGCGGTGCGAGAAAGGCTGGTCAATGACAACGGCTTGACGTATCAAACCGGAAATGCCGAAGCATTGGCCGAAAAACTGGATTATTTGTGCCGGCACGAAGAGGTGCGCTACGAAATGGGGCGAAGAGGAAGAGAACTGATAGAAAAACGGTTTTCATGGGAAATAATCGCGCAAAAATTCATTGATTGCGCCGGATAGTTTGCAAATCGGTTATGAAAATTCTTCAAATTGCGGAAAATCTTTATCTTGAATCGGGAGGTCCGACCAAAGTTGTTTGCGAGCTGGCGGAAATTTTGAATCGCAAGGGTTTGTCAACGACGGTTTTTTCAACGGCGAGTGCCAAAAAGTGGGGCAATATCCGTCCGCTTGCCGCCGAGTCAAAAATTTTTGAGCAAAACTTTTTGTCTTTTTTTTGGCCCGGCCATTCCGTTGCCTTCGCGGAGGCGATCATTAAGAACATTAAAAATTTCGATGTTGTGCATGTGCATGAAATTTGGCATTACCCCCATTTTATCGCTTGCTTGGCGGCCCGCGTTGCCGGTATCCCCTATGTGGTGGCTCCGCACGGCGCTATGGATCGTTGGTGCTGGCGCCGCCGGGCTTTGGCAAAAAATCTCTTTTTTAACATTGTTGAAAAAGAGATTTTTTCCGGCGCGGCGGCGGTGCAAGCGCTCACCCGGGCCGAAGCCGAAGATATTAAGAAGCGGGCGCCGGCCAGTCGAATCGTTAAAATTCCCAACGGGATCAATTTGGATGATTTTGCATCAATGCCCCAGCGAGATGAATTTGAACGGAATTTTGGTATCGCTCCCCAAGAAAAAATGATTCTTTATTTGGGGAGAATTGATCAAAAAAAGGGGCTCGATCTTCTTTCCCTCGCGTTTGGCGCGGTGTCTCGCAAAAAAAATAATGCGCGTTTGGTTATCGCCGGGCCGGACAATTCGGAATATGCCCGAGAAATCAAGAAAATTTTGGAAAACCAAAAAGTTGCCGATAAAACGATTTTTGCGGGAAATTTGTCGGGAAGCGCCAAGATGGCGGCTTTGGCCCGGGCGGATGTGTTTGTCTTGCCTTCTTATTCGGAGGGATTTAGCATGGCGATTTTGGAGGCGATGGCGTGCGGCATTCCGTCAATTTTCACGCAACAATGCAATTTTCCCGAAGCGGGCGAAAATAAAGCCGCGTTAATCATTGATTGTGATCAATATCAGCTTGCCGAAGCGATAAATATTGTTTTTGATTCGGCCGAAACGAGCGCTCAAATCGGCGCCAATGCCAAAAAGCTTATTACCCGCGATTTTTCGCTGGAAGCGGTTTCGGCACGAATGATATCCCTTTATCGCGCCATTGCCAAAATTTAACAATTTTGCCGCAAGATCCGCGGCGCAAAAATTTGCGCCGCGGAATTGTTTAACTATGAAAATTTTAATCATTACCCAAAATTACATTCCCGAGCCCGATCCCAAAATGCACATTTTGGCCAAAGGATTGGTCATGCGGGGGCACGAAGCGGTTGTTCTCACCGGATTTCCAAACTATCCGCAAGGGAAAATTTATCCGGGTTGGCGGCAAAAAATATGGCAAAAGGAAATTGTTGACGGGGTGAAAATAATCCGAGTGCCTCTTTTCCCCAATCGAGGCCGTTCAGCCTTTTTGCGCGCGATCAATTATTTGAGTTTTCCGCTGGCGGCGTCAATTTTAGGGCCGTTTTTATGCGGACGAACGGATGTTATAATGGCGTATCATCCACCGATAACCTTGGGCATTCCGGCATTAATTTTGAGCAAAATCAAAAAGGCGCCCTTTGTTTTTGAAATCCAAGATATGTGGCCGGAGACTTTATCGGCTACGGGCATGGTTTCAAATCGCCTTACGCTTGGCGTTGTGGCGCGATTGGCGCGGTTTATTTACAAAAAAGCCGCCGCGATCACCGTCATTTCTCCGGGATTTGGGGAAAATTTGCGGCAAAAAGGAGTTGATCCTCAAAAAATAAAGGTATTTTACAACTGGGCTTACGAGGGAGAATTTTTGCCGGTGGCCGCAGATTCCCAACTGGCGGAAAAATGGGGCATGGCGGGCCGCTTTAACGTTTTATATGCCGGGAATATGGGGCCGGCGCAAGGGCTTCTCAACGTGATTGCCGCCGCCGCTTTATTGAAGAGTATTTCAAAAATACAATTTGTTTTTGTCGGCGGCGGAATTGATAAAAAAATGCTTGAAACCGCGGCGGCGGAAAAAAAATTGGCGAATGTCCGGTTTTTGCCTCGGATTCCGATGGCCGATATGCCCAAATTATACGCTTTGTCCGAGGCAGTTTTGGTTCATTTGGTTGACAATCCTCTTTTTAAAATAACCATTCCCGGGAAAACCCAATCAAGCTTGCTTAGCGGCCGCCCGGTGATAATTTCGGTGGCCGGAGACGCCGCTGATTTGATTTTATCCGCCAAAGCCGGTTTGGCCGCCACGCCGATGAACGCGGCGTCACTTGCCCGCGTCGTGAAAAAATTATATGATATGAAAGATGATGAAAGAAAAAAAATCGGCGCGGCGGGAAGAGATTATTACTTTAAGTATCTTTGTCCCCAAGTGCAAATTGAGAAGTATGAAGAACTTTTTGATTTGATTTTAAAAACGAAAAACAAAGATGCCGATTAACCGGAAATTTTTGGGATTATTAAAAAAATATGGCAAATATTTTAATCACCGGCGGGCGGGGCTTTATCGGCACGAATTTGAAATCGGAGCTGGAAAGCCGCGGCCATCAAATTTGGACGCTTGACATTTTGCACGGCGAAAGTGATCGCCATTATCGGGCTGATGTTGCCAGTTACTGGCAATTGGAAAAAATTTTTGACAAGCAAAAATTTGATTTTGTTTATCATCTCGCCGCCGAATACGGGCGCTGGAACGGCGAAGACCATTATGAAAATTTATGGAAAACCAATGTTATCGGTGCCAAAAATATTTTAAGATTGCAGGAAAAACACCGCTTTCGCCAGATTTTCTTTTCCAGTTGCGAAGTTTACGGCGACTACGAGGGGATAATGAAAGAAGAGGTGATGGAACAGATACCCATCCAACAGATGAATGATTACGCGATATCAAAATGGGCCGGAGAATTGCAAGTGATAAATTCGGCCAAAATGTTTGGCACCGAAACCGTAAGAGTGAGGCCCCTTAATTGTTACGGTCCGTACGAATATTACAGCTCTTATCGGGGAGTGATTCCGATTTTCGTCTATCGGGCGTTGGCAAAACAGCCCTACACGGTTTACGAAGGGCATAAACGGATTTTTGATTATGTCGGCGATACCTGCCGGACATTGGCGAATATTGCGGACAATTTTATTCCCGGCGAGGTTTACAATATCGGTAGCAAAGAAGAATGGATCGTTGACATAAGATACATTTCCGATTTGGTTTTAAAAACCCTTGGGTTGAGCGACAAAATGGTTGTTTACAAGCAAGCCGAGCCGTTTACCACCAAAATCAAGCAAGTTGATTTTTCAAAAATCAGGCGCGATTTAGGACATGATCCGAAAATTCCCATTGAGCAGGGAATTAAATTGTATATTGAGTGGATGAAAAAAACCTATTGCGCTTGATTAAAATTTTTTGGACGGATTATGCGTTCCAGATAAATGCAAATTGGACGGGGGGTGTCTTTCTAATTTTTGAAAATACATGGATTATCTTGAATCATATAAAAACAAAACAATATTGGTGAGCGGCGGCGCGGGGGCAATCGGCTCCAATCTTTGCCGCGCGCTTTCGGACGCCGGCGCGAAAATGATTTTTATCCTTGACGATCTTTCCGCATCCCATGAGTGGAATATTCCTTCGCGCCCCAACGTGATTTTTGTCAAAGGAAGCGTTGCCGACGATATTTCGTTAAAGCGGGTTTTTAACGAAAAACCGGAAAGGGTTTTTCATTTAGCGGCTTTTTTTGCCAATCAAAATTCAGTGGATTATCCCGAAAAAGATTTACAGATCAACGGGTTGGGAACTTTGAAAATGTTGGAATACGCCAATCTTGCCAAAACCGGCCGTTTCGTCTATGCTTCGTCGGGTTGTTCAATATATGGTAGCCAGGCTCCCTTGCCGTTGAAAGAAGAGTTTATGTCAATCAATTTAACGACACCCTATCAAGTAACCAAAATGCTGGGCGAGTTGTATTGCAATTTTTTCGCGCATCATTATGATATGGAGATCGTTAAGACCAGATTTTTTAATTCTTACGGCCCGGGCGAGGTGCCCGGCCAATATCGCAACGTTATACCGAATTTCATATATTGGGCGTTAAAAGGAAAGCCCTTGCCGATCACGGGCGATGCGGAAGCGACGCGCGATTTTACCTATGTCGGAGATATTGTTGACGGGCTTTTGAGAGCGGGATTTTATCCTCAATGTTCGGGTATGGCGATGAATCTGGCTTCGGGACGGGAAATAAAAATCGGCCGGTTGGCGGAAATGGTTAATCGCCTGACCGGCAGTGACGCGGGAATTAAAATTGTAGGAAGCCGCAAATGGGATACAAAAAAAAGACTTTTGGCGTCCATTGATTTGGCGCGGGAAACAATGGGATATGATCCGAAGATGGATTTTGAAGAGGGGATTAAAATCACGATTGAATGGTTTAAAAATCACATGGCCGACATTGACGCAAGTAATTCTTTCGGGCCGGGAACATCGTCGGCGGTGCGCGAGCTTGGGGCACTTGGCAAAACAAAAGAATGAAAAGAAAGAAAAAAATAATGTTGATTTTTGGAACTCGGCCGGAAGCGATAAAGCTTGCGCCGGTTATTTTCGCTTTAAAGCGGCATCCGGCGCGGTTTGACATAAAAATTTGTGTTACGGCGCAACACCGCCTTATGTTGGATCAAGTTTTGGATCTTTTTTCCATCAAGCCCGATTACGATATGAATATCATGTCAAAAAATCAAAGTTTGTTTGACATTACGACGCGCACCATGACGGGTTTGAAAAAAATTTTGTCCGATGAAAAACCAGATATAATTATTGTACAAGGAGATACGACCGCCGCGTTTATTTCCGCGCTGGCGGCGTTTTATTGTAAAATTCCCATTGGCCACGTGGAAGCGGGTCTGCGGACATACGATAAATACCAACCCTTTCCCGAAGAAGAAAATCGGCATTTGATATCGGTATTGGCGGATTTTAATTTTGCGCCCACCGCCCGCGCTCAAGAAAATTTGATTAGTGAAGGAATCTCCCCAAAAAAAATTTGGATAACTGGCAACACTGTCATTGACGCGCTTTTTATTACGGTTGAAAAACAAAATCAGGGCTCGTTTTTGCGCGAAATTGAAAAATATTTTTCCGTAAACTGGAAAATTTCAAAAAACGACTACCAAAAAATGATTTTGGTCACGGGGCATCGGCGGGAAAGCTTCGGGGAAGGATTTAAGAATATATGTCGGGCATTGAAAACTATTGCCCAAAACAATCCGGACGCGTCCATTATTTATCCGGTGCACTTAAATCCCAGTGTGCGGACGCCGGTTTTTGAAATCCTGGGCAAAAGTAAAAATATTCGCTTGATAGATCCGTTGGGATATTCACGTTTTGTTTACCTGATGAACAAATCAAAATTCATCCTTACCGACTCGGGAGGCATTCAAGAAGAGGCGATATCGTTAAAAAAACCATTGCTTATTATGCGCGCCGCAACCGAAAGGCCGGAAGGCGTTGCCGTCGGCGCGGCAAAGCTCACGGGAACCGATGCCGATCTTATTGTTTTGGAAAGTCAGAAATTACTTGATGATGAAGGTGAATGCAAAAAAATGATCGTCAAAAAAAATCCTTATGGCGATGGCAACGCCGCAGTCCGCATTGCCGATATTCTTGCGTGTGCGTTTTAATGTTCACTGCGCGGCGCGGCAAAAACTTTTAAAATGGAGTTGCGAAAACAAAAAGAAATTGAATATTATGATCAAATGGCCGGCCAAACCGCGACCGTTTCCACGGACAACGAACTGGCTGATTTTGAGGGATTTCGGCCGTTGCGGCTGGCAAGTTTTCGCTATTGCTATAAACGTTTGGAAAAATTATGCCGGCAAGCCGTGGTTTTGGATTGGGGGTGCGGAAATGGCGTTCATACCATCCCAATTGCCAAAATGGGGGCAAAAAAGGTGATCGGCATTGATCTTTCGGACGGGTTGCTTGAGAATGCGCAGGAATTTTCGTCAAAATCCAAACTTGCCGGCAAAATCCAGTTTTTAAAAATGGATTGTGAGAATACCGGATTCTTAGATGGTGAGTTTGATGTTGCGTTTAACGGCGGAACTTTCTCTTCGATTGATATTGAAAAAGCTTTGCCGGAGTTGGCGCGAATATTGAAGCCGGATGGAGTCTTGATCGGTATTGAAACTTTTGGACATAATCCACTGGCGAATTTCAAACGCGCCTTGAATGTCCGGTTGGGCAAACGCACGGCATGGGCGGCGGCGCATATTTTCAACAATAAGGGAATTGAACTTGCCAAAAAATATTTTGCAACAGTTGAAATTGAATATTTTCATTTATTCTCTTGGCTGTTGATTCCTTTGATCAATCGGCCTTGGGGTAAAAAATTGTTTGATTTTGTTGAAATTTTTGACCGGCAATTCTTGAGGATCCCATTTTTGAAAAAATACGCCTTCAAGGTTGTTTTTGAATTTTCCC
>DIFW01000019.1 GCA_002419295.1 Patescibacteria group bacterium UBA5738 | reverse complement strand
TTCATCCCGAAAAGAAGGAGAAAGATATTGTTTCTGAAACTTGCCGAAAAGCTCGGCCCGGTATTCCGCGATCTGGCACGGCAGAAAGAATGCGAAATCCTGGAAGGCAGTACAATGTCGGACCACGTGCATATGTGCATCGCCATTCCGCCCAAACATTCGGTTGCCTCAATCATCGGATTTATGAAAGGCAAAAGCGCCATTGCGGTGGCGAGGATGTGCGGTAAAGAAAGAAACTTCACCGGAGCGCATTTTTGGGCGAAAGGTTACGCGGTATCAATGGTTGGCTTCGAGCTTGGCCAAATCAAAAAATACATCCGTGACCAACGAGAACAGGAGCAAGACGATGAACAGTATCAAAAACAAAAGTAATACCGAAGAAAATATTTAACACACAAGACTTGAGTAAGGGAGATTCCCTTTTAGGGAACCCCATTCATCAAGCCGCCGCCTATGGCGGCGGTAATCTGACTTAATGTAAAATGTCAATTCAATGAGTAATGGCCAATATATATCGGTTATTGTCGTTTGTCGTGACGAAGAAGAGTTTATTGCCGCTTGCCTTGATTCTATTTTGGCCAATGATTATCCGAAAGATGATTTTGAAATAATAGTTGTTGATGGGATGAGCGATGATGGCACGCGAAAGATTATCAACGAATATATAAAAAAATACCCTCGCATCTCGCTTTTAGATAATTCCAGAAAGTTTACTTCTTGGGCGCTTAACATAGGAATCCGCGCGGCTAAAGGCGATTATATCGCCTTTATGGGATCGCATAACTTATACGATTCACAATATCTTTCCAAATGCGTTTATAATATTAAAAAATATAATGCGGACAATGTGGGCGGAGTCTGGAAAATTTTACCTTATCGTAACAGTTTAATTAACAAAGCAATTGTATTTTCATCATCATCTTTTTTTGGGGCGGGAAATGCTTATTATCGCCGGGGGTATAAAAAAGGTATTCGGGAAGTTGACACCGTGTTTGGCGGATTTTTTAGAAAAAGCACATTCGAAAAAATTGGAATGTTCAATGAAAAATTGATCCGTAGCCAAGATATTGAACTTAATATGCGCCTGAAGAACGCGGGAGGTAAAATTATGCTCTTTCCGGATGTTGAGTGTGCTTACTATCCTAAGCCAACATTCAGAGAATTTTTAAAGCATAATTTTAACGATGGGGTTTGGGCGGTTTATCCTTTAAAGTTTGTAAAAATGCCCTTTAAATTGAGGCACTATATTCCGTTGATATTTTTTTTGGGACTGTTTTCCTTATCAATGATTGCGCTATTCTGGAGGCCGGCGATTTTGGTTTTGGCAGTGTCAATTGTTTTTTATTTCGCGGTTTCGCTGTGTTTTTCGCTTGGAATTGCCATTCGGGAAAAAGATTGGCGCTATGTTTTTTTGATGCCGATTGCGTTTGCCATAAGGCATTTTGGCTATGGTGCGGGATCTGCTTGGGGGATGATCAGGTTAGTAACACCACAAAATAATGGAGGAAAGAGTTAAAAAAGAAATTGAATATTACGATAAGGAAGCGGAGAAAATGTTTTATGCCGAAGCGGCTTTGGCGGTTGGCGAGATTGTTGATTTTGAGGGGTTCAGGCCGTTGAGTCTGGCGAGTTTTGGATATTCATATGAATTATTAAAAACTGCTTGCAAAGATAAGACTGTTTTGGATTGGGGTTGCGGCAACGGCGTGCACACGGTTCCGCTTGCGGCGATGGGTGCCAAGAAAGTGATCGGCATTGATTTATCGGAGAAGTTGCTGGAGCTTGGCCGGGCGAAGGCGAGGGCGGCCGGCATGAAACACAAAATCAAATTTTTGAAAATGGATTGCGAAAGGACCGATTTTTCGGAAAATGAATTTGATGTTATATTTGACGGCGGCACATTTTCATCGGTGGATATCAAAACGGCTCTGCCGGAATTGGCGCGGATATTGAAGCCGGACGGAGTTTTGATCGGCATTGAAACTTTTGGTCACAATCCGCTGGCGAATTTCAATCGGTCGCGGAACGTAAAATCAGGCAAACGCACGGCGTGGGCGGCGGCGCATATTTTCAACAATGAGGGAATTGAACTTGCCAAAAAATATTTTGCCAAAATTGAGATTGAATATTTCCATTTTCTTTCTTGGCTGTTGATTCCTCTGATCGGCCGGTCTTGGGGCAAAAGATTGTTTGATTTTGCGGAAATTTTTGACCGGCAATTTTTGAAAATCCCGTTTTTGAAAAAATACGCTTTCAAGGTTGTTTTTGAATTTTCCCAACCAAAAAACAATGATTAAGAGGATAATTGATATTTTGGGATCGGGGTTCGGGCTGGTAATTTTGTCGCCGGTGTTTTTGTGGGTGGCGTTGAAAATCAAAATCAATGACGGCGGTCAGATTTTTTATGCGGGGGAGCGTGTCGGTAAAAATGGCAAATTATTCAAAATGTATAAATTCCGCACAATGGTGATCGGCGCCGATAAGCTTGGCGGTCCTTCCACTGCCGCCGATGATCCGCGGTTAACTAAAATCGGATTGTTTTTGAAAAAATACCAATTGGATGAATTGTCGCAATTGATCAATGTTTTAAAGGGGGAGATGAGCCTGGTGGGCCCCCGGCCGGAAGTGAAAATGTATGCAGATATGATGACAGCCGAAGAAAAAAATGCTATTTTATCGGTGAGGCCGGGAATGACCGATTATGCGTCGCTTTGGAATTTTCACGAGAGCGAAATTTTAAAAGGTGCCAAGGATCCTGAGATTGCTTATCAAAAACTGATTCGTCCCAAGAAGTTGGCGTTGCAGATGAGATATGTCAAAGAGCGCTCGCTTTGGGTTGATATAAAAATTATCTTTTTGACGATATTTAAGATTTTTAAATGAATTGATAACCATATCATTTTAATGAATAAACCAGATTACAAAAAAATCGCCAATGATGCCCGAATCCGGGTTTTGGAGATGATCTATAAAGCGCAAACCAGCCATATCGGCAGTAATTACAGTTGCATTGATTTGCTGGCGGTGATTTTTGAAAAAGCCGATTTAAATAAAGACAAAGTGGTTTTAAGTAAGGGTTGGGCGGCCGCGTCGCTTTATTATTTTCTCAAAGAAAAGGGGAGGATCACCGAAACGGATTTGGAAAGTTATTGCCAGCCGGACAGTAAGTTTATCGGGCTGGCCGAGCCGATAATTCCCGATATTCCCGCGGCCGGTGGCTCAATGGGATTTGGTCTGCCGTTCGGAGCCGGGTTTGCGTTGGCCAAAAAAACCAAGAAAGAAGAGGGAAAAATTTTTGTGGTAATGTCGGACGGCGAAATGCAAATCGGCACCACCTGGGAATCCGCAATGATTGCCGCTCATCATAAATTGGACAATCTTTTGGTGTTCGTGGACTGTAACGGCTTGCAAGCGATGGGAAATGTCGGCGAGATTTTGAAAGTGGAGCCGCTGGCGGAAAAATGGAAGGCGTTTGGCTGGAATGTTTGCGAAATTGACGGTCATGATTTTGATGAAATAGAAAAAATCACCGGCAATCCGGTTTCGGGCAAGCCGACGGCGGTGATTGCCAGAACGGTCAAGGGCAAGGGGGTGAGTTTTATGGAAGGGGAAAATTTATACCATTATAAAGCGCCGTCCGAGCAGGAATATCAAGCGGCGCTTAATGAATTAAAAATCAATGGCTGAAATAATCCAACAACGAGACACGCGCCGGGAATTTATTGACACACTGATTGATTTGGCCCAAAAGGATGAAAAAATCGTCTTGGTGATTCCCGATGTGGGTTTTAACTATATTGAAGAATTTCAAAAAAGATTTCCCGATCGGTTTTTCAATCTGGGCGTTACCGAACAAAGCGCGATGACGATTGCCGCGGGGATGGCGTTGGAGGGTTTGAAACCCTATATTTACAGTATGATTAACTTTGTGGCCTTTCGGCCCTATGAAGCGGTGCGCAACGCGGTGTGCTTGCATCGCGCCAATGTGAAGATTATGGGCGTGAAGGGGAGCGAAAAATACAAATTTTTGGGATTTAGCCACAACCTCATCGTTGATGACGAAGAATTTCGGATATTCAGCCATTTACCCGATTTTAAAACTTATCTGGCCCAAAAACCCGAAGACGTGAAAAGTATCATCATGGAATCCTACGCCTCGCCAAATCCCTGCTATATCAGGTTATAAGGAGAAGCCATGAATTGGATCATAATTTTCGATAGCCGGATTATGTATAAATTTGGACATTAAAATGGCCAAATTAGTATATAAATCGGTTAGGGGATTGACAAATGCCCAAATTAATATATAATTTAGTCAGTGTAATGACGAAATTATATGATAATTCAAAGAGAAATCCAACCGCAAGTGGAGGATGCCCTTTTTAAGGGTAAAATTGTTGTGATCTATGGGCCGCGGCAAGTGGGCAAAACCACTTTGGCCAAGCTTATTTTACAAAACCGGCAAGAAATAAAAAGCGCGTATTTCAATTGCGACGAGCCGGATATTTGTCAAGCGTTAACCGATAAAACCTCAACCGAATTGAAATTATTTTTAGGCGACAGCAAGCTCGTGGTTTTGGACGAAGCCCAACGGGTGAAAAATATCGGTTTGACTTTAAAACTTTTGGCTGATAATTATCCGAAAATGCAAATTATTGCCACCGGCTCGTCGTCGTTTGATTTGTCAAACCAAATTTTTGAGCCCTTGACCGGCCGCAAAAAGGAATTTTATTTATATCCTTTTTCGCTGGCGGAATTGAAAAATTATTATTCGGAAATTGAATTCAATCGAATCTTGGAAAACAGAATGGTTTTTGGTATGTATCCGGGGGTTATTTTTGAAAGCGATAAAGGCAAATCCGAATCGTTGCGGGAGTTGGCGAAAAGTTATGTTTACAAAGACGCGTTAGAATATCAAGGCATAAAAAATTCGGAAGTCGTGGAAAAATTATTGCAAGCGCTGGCGCTTCAGGTTGGCAATGAAGTTTCATATAACGAAATCTCGTCATTGATTGAAGTCAATAAAATAACCGTGGCCAATTATATTCAAATTCTTGAAAAGGCCTTTATTGTTTTTCGTTTGCCTTCTTTTTCCAGGAATTTGCGCGACGAAATCAAAAGCAATCGCAAGATTTATTTTTTTGACAACGGCATCCGAAACGCGTTGATCAACAATTTAAATCCCGTTGGTCTGCGCCAAGACGCGGGCGCGCTTTGGGAAAACTTCATGATCTCCGAGCGGGTCAAACGCAACGGCAACTTCGGAAGCGTCGCCAATATGTATTTTTGGCGCACGCTGCGGCAGCAAGAGATTGATTTGATTGAAGATCGCGGCGGCGAATTAGCCGGTTATGAATTCAAATGGAAGTCGCGGCCCGGCAAAGTTCCGGTGGCATTTTCGCGGGCTTATCCGGATGCCAAAGTGGAAATGATCACCAAAGAAAACTATAAAACCTTTGTCGGATTGTAACTTTTATCCAAAACCGGCGACGAGAAAGCAAGGATGGCGTCCAATCTCATATCTGCGACGGTATACCAAGGTCAATTTGGCAAAAATAGTGCGGCGTTGATTATTTATTCGCCGTCTTTTTTTATCCGCATATTATTTTTTATTTTGTCAAGTGGATTTTTGGGAAAAATAAGTATATAATACAGGTGAAGTGTTTTGGAATAATAATCAAAAATAATTAAAAACCAATGAAAGTGGATTTTATCAATTCAAGCTATCGGCGGTATTATCAGGCGCATAAGGCGCAGATGATGAAAGCGCTGGATAGGTGTTTTTCAAAAGGGGATTTTATTTTACGCGAAGAAGTGGCGCGGTTTGAAAAAAATTTGGCGGATTTTTGCGGGGTTAAATATGCGGCGGGCGTCAATTCCGGCACTGATGCGCTGAAAATCGCTTATAGGGCGCTGGGATGCGGGTCGGGAGACGAGGTGATTACCGTGGGGCATACATTTATCGCTTCCATTGAAGAGATTGTTCATTTGGGCGCCAGGCCGATATTGATTGATGTGGGCGAGGATGGTTTAATGAACGTTGACCAAATTGAGGCGGCCATTACCGAAAAAACCGTGGGCATCGTGCCGGTGCATTTATCGGGCAAAGTGTGCGATATGGCACGAATAATGGCGATTGCCAAAAAGCATAACCTTTGGGTAGTGGAAGACGCTTGCCAGGCGCTGGGAGCGCATTTTGACGGCAAGCCTGCGGGCAGTTTCGGCCACGCGGCTTGTTTCAGTTTTATTTCTCCGAAAACGTTGGGTTGCGCGGGAGACGCGGGAGGCGTTATCACCAACGACAGAAAAATTTACGAAAAAATTTTGCTTTTGCGCAATCATTATAATATTACGCAAAACGCGTTGCTGGGGCACCAGCCCAAGGCGCCCAAAATCATGGGGTGGGGTTATAATTCGCGTTTGGATAATATTCAGGCCGCGTTGCTAAACATTAAAATAAAATATTATCCTCAAATGCTTAAGCGCCGCCGCCAAATTGCCGAAAAATATAACAAAGGGCTGGCGGGATTGCCCGTGGTTTTGCCGACGCAACAGCCGGAGCAGATTTATCAGGAATATATTATTAAAGTTGGCAATATTTGGAAATTCAAGAAATATATGCAAGATCGGAACGTGGAGCTTTTGGTTCGCGACACGGTGCCCAATCACAAAATGCTCGGACTGGGATTGGATCGCTTCAATTTGCCGGTAACCGAAAAAATTGCCAAAGAATTGGTGCGTTTGCCGATCTACCCGGAGCTTACCGACGCCGAGGTTGATTATGTGATCAAATGCGTGCGGGAATATTTTTTACCGGCAGTGAAGAAAAGCGCCAAATAATACCACAAATAACGGAGTAATTTTATGGAGATTGTTCGGATTTTGGCGAAGAACAAGAAGGCGGCGTTTTTTGTTGCCGAAGCGGTGTTGGTCGCGCTTTCGGTTTGGCTGGCGTTTATGATCCGTTTTGAGGCCGCCGTTCCCGGCCAATACTTTGAAATCATTGCGCGGCTGGTT
>DIFW01000022.1 GCA_002419295.1 Patescibacteria group bacterium UBA5738 | reverse complement strand
GCCGCATGGCCGAAACTGCCCGCAGGCTTGCCTTCAAAATGCGCCCCCAGCGCCTGACAAGCGTCTTCCACTACCCAGAGATCGTGTTTTTTGGCAATCGCCATTATCCTCGCCATATCGCACACTTTGCCCGATAAATGCACCGGCACGATGCCCACGGTTTTTTCGGTAATGGCCGCCTCAATTTGGTCAACGTTCATCAAGCCGTCCTCGCCCACATCAATCAATATCGGCTTGGCGCCCAAATGAACAATCTCTTCAATGGAAGCGATAAACGTATGCCCCACGGTGATCACCTCGTCTCCCTGACCGCACCCCAGCGCCTTGTAAGCGATTTTAAGCGCATCGGTGCCGGAGTTGACGCCCGCCGCATATTTGACTCCGCAAAAATCCGCCAAATTTTTTTCAAACCGCGCCACATCCTCGCGCAAAATAAAATCCCCTTTTGAAAAACACCTATCCAGCGCTTTCATAATCTGCGCCTTATGCGCCTGATAATACCGCCGATAGCTTGAATTGATAAAATCCACCTTCATAGTTTAAATTGGTTATTGAATTCAGTTTTTTAATTATAATCCAATCCACCCCAAAAACCAACTTGACAAAAAATTATATTTATGATTTAGTTAACGCGTAGTACTGCGCAACGCAGTTTAAGGAGGTCTTAAATTGTCAGAAGGTATTTTTTGGGTTATCGGAGTATGTGCGGCAATCTTGTTTGTGGGCTTTTATATAATCTACCCGCTAACAGATTCGCAAGAAGGAGTCATTGTCACTGTTCACGAAAAATGGGTTAAATCCCAAGGTAAAGGAATGATTTACCTATTTTCTGACAGCTTTGGCAATGTATACTCAATTGAAGATAGCTGGATAAAGCAAGAGTTTGATGCATCAGATCGTTATGCAAAAATTCAGCCAGGTAAAACATACCGGATTGATACTTTCGGGAAGCGATTACACATCCCGACAAATTATCCCAACGCTATCCATATAGAAGAAGTTAAAAGTTCTTCTTGATCCTTTCGTCAGGGATCATCTTTTTTTATTTTGAAAATATCCGCGGAATCCCGGACTCTGCAGAAGTTCAAGTTATGACAATTAAGATCAATCCGGCGATAACTCCGGCAATGCCGAGCATTTTTTGCTTGGTTAGTTCGTCGCCGAAAAGTTTCACGGCCAGCAAGCTCACGATGGCCACACCCGTCGTCTGGATAGCGTTCACATAACCCATGTTGGGCGCGGCCACGAACGCGTCCCACATCAAAACATTGGCGACCCCCGACGCCAATCCCAGCAAAAACAACAAGCCAAACTGTTTTTTGCATTTTCGCAACGGCAATTTTTGCGCCAAATTTCAACGCTCCAAACAGCTACCGCGATGGCCACCGCCCAAAATAAAAACGCGGTTTGGTTGACGCCCAAAAACATATTGGCGTATTTCACCGCCACCGACCAGCCGGCATAACAAAAGAAAGCGACAAAAGAAAGCCCGATCCAGCGCGAATCGTGCGTGATTTTAGCGCGCGAAATTTTGCCCGCGATCAACAACTGGCTGGCCAATATCAGCACGATGCCCGCGATCTTGCGCCACGACAATTCGCCGCCAAACATCAAGATTGCCGCCAAAGTCGTCAACACCACATAACTTTTGTTGATCGCCTGGCTGTAGCCGGGGTTGGGCGCCAAATTCAGGCCGCGCACGCTGGCCGCGTTGCCAAAATAAACGCACAATCCGGCCGCCGCCACCAGCCAAAGATCCGCCCGCGAAAAAACATTGAATTCTCCCTTTGGCACCGCGAAAACAAACACCAAAAGCGCCACCGCGGTGGTGGCAAAATTGATCACCGGCGCCGGCACGCCCGCGCGCCAGTTGTATTTGCTCAAAATGCTCGTTAAGGCAAACAGCGCCAAACTGACCAAGCTTTCAACGATCCAATTCATAGCCGGATGTAGCAAGGATTTGGCGAGGCGTAAGATTCCATGATGATGCCTTTCACATCTTCGGGTTTTTGGGCCAGATAGGTTTTAAAATTCGGCAAGTGTTTGAACACCCGGAATTCTTCATCATCAACGATGAGATTATGGGAAAATCCCAGAAATTTGTATTTTTCGCTCCCCTTCACACCCACAATCTTCACATTGGCGTGATGCAAGCACACCGCGTTGCGCACCGCTTCATAGGGCCGGAAAGCGACAAAGTTAATCATACTGTAAATATAAGGTTTCAAACCCCCCAACGCCATCCCCGCAACAATCGTCATCGCGCTTTGCTCGGTAACGCCCAGATTAAAAAAACGATCGGGAAATTTCTTTTGAAATTCTTCAATATAGTTAAAACCCACATCAGGAATCACCAAGACGATTTTTTCGTCATTTTGGGCCAAATCAATCAGCGCGTCAATAAATTCCCGGCGCGTGTCTTGTTGTTGGATTATTTCAGCCATTGATTTTTAATTCATTAAGCGCCGCTTGGTATTCCTGCTCGGACGGCGCTTTGTAATGGTATAAATTCTGCCCTTGCATAAAGCTCACGCCTTTGCCTTTGATGGTTTTGGCAATGGCGATCGTTGGCTTTCCCGCCGCCGGATTGCTGATGACTTTTTCGATTTCTTCGAAATTATGGCCGTCAATTTCGCAAACATTCCAGCCGAACGCCCGCCATTTATTGCCCAGCGGCTCGATATTCAAAATTTCGTCCACGCCGCCCATGGCTTGCAAGCCATTACAGTCCACGAACACCAAAAGATTGTCCAATTTGTGATGAGCGGCAATCATTGCCGATTCCCAGGTAGTGCCGATTT
>DIFW01000009.1 GCA_002419295.1 Patescibacteria group bacterium UBA5738 | reverse complement strand
ATATTTAAATATATACTTTTTTAATTTTTCAAATCTTTAATTAGCGCCTCAAATCCTGCGGTATTCACCCAGTAATTATCGGGATTTTGGTTAAGGCATTTGGCAATTTCTTGCCGTTGTTTATTTATTTTATCGCCCAGTCCGCCAATGCCTAAAAGAACATTGGAGTATTTCCCATCCAAAAAAGCGATATAAGAAATTCCCGAAGATTCTCTCAGTCCCACTATTTCTATTAATTCAGAAATCTGCTTATCTTGCCCTCCTCCGGAAGTATTCAAATGCTTGGCTTCACAAATGAAAATATTTTCTTTGATTTTAATAATCAAATCCAATGTCTTGTTTTGTTTTTTAGTTTTAATTCTGACTTTCAAATTTTGCCGCGCGCTTTTTAAATTTATCTTCTTAGAAAAACGCAGAACGCAAAAATCGGTAATTGAAAAATCCCGCCAATCGCCAACTTCTTTAATCCCATTTAACTCAAGAATACGAATAAGCTTATTCTCGCCACATTTTCCTTTTTTGCGCGAAGAATTATTATCCAATAACGCTTGTATCCACTCTTCGGGAACATTTTCGTTTAAAATTCTTTTTTCAAAATATCTTTTGGAGATTTCTTTCAAAACATTCACTTCATTTTTTACGCCCCCAATTATATTATCACAAGCGTTAATAAAACAACCAAACTCGGAACAATTTGAATATTTTCCAATAGTTTTTTGCAGTTCAAAAAAATATTTATCGATTATCACCACATCTTCTTTTTTGTTTTCCATCGTACGAATCGTGGTCAAGATGTCTTTGATTTCTTTTGTGTTTTGGATATATTTATCCAAATCCGGATTTCTTCGGTCAAAAACATAAAAATCGTCCAGCAATTTTTCAGGATTTGCTTTTGATATTTCAAAATAATGAAGGTTGGTTTTGATTTTTTTCATAATAGATCAAGTTAAGCAGTTTATACGCCAGATCAAAAGACATTCTTTTTCGGTTATTGTCCCTGAAATTAGTCAAGAAAAATGAACAATATTTTTCGCGATTTTCCGAAAGTTCCTTATTAAACGCCTTCATTAATTCAATTTGCTTCTCAATCGGAATTTCTTTCTTGAAAAGCAAATGTGCCATATTCCGCGATGTATTTTTACCGGCTAATCCGGTTATTTTATAATGCCGAATATCTTCAATTTGAATTTTTTTACCGTTTTTACTGTCTATCGCCCGCAAAAATAAAATATTTTTTTCAAGCCTATTTTTAAGCTCAAAACTTGTTTTGTAAATACGGCGATCTTTTATATTTTGCAACGCAATCTCCGTTTCGCAATCGCCTTGTTTTATGAAATCATCGGTAAAACGGAAAATACCCAAATCGTTTTTGGTTTTTTTGATTTTACTTATAAAATCGCCGCCAAATTGCCAGCCAAATCTTTTATCAAGTTCAAAACTGATTTTTCTCATATCGGGAAAAATCACGGCTTCAACAATATTTTTTTGGAAATACCCGCTTTTCTTTTTGAAATAAAAGGCGATTACATTATAGGTTGTATCATCAAAAACTTGCTCGATAAATATATTCAATTTAATAATTTCGAATTTACCAAAAAATAAATTTCTGATTTTCAACGAATTTTGAGCGCACAAAAAATTTAGCGGCACGATAATTATGCCCTCCTCGCAATCCAAAACAGATCTTATTGAAACTTGATATAAGTCCTCAAAAACCGCGTTGCCGCCGCTAAAAAACTTGTTTTTAATCTCACGGGATGCTTTATTTTTATGCAAATAGGGAGGATTGGTGCAAACAAAATTATATTTTTGCGGTAAATTTATGGAATCATTATAAAAAACATTTTTATCGTTAACATAATTTTTGTCGCAATCAAAACCAACAACAGCTTGCGCGCCGTTTTTTTGACACCAATTAAGCAATTCTTGATTCCCCGCAAACGGATCGCTCACTTCCTTACCGCCGATAAATTCTTCAAATCCCTGTAAAATGTAATCCGCATTGGTGGTAAAGAATTGTCCCAAATCGCGTTTTTTTGTTCCCAAAGTTGTATCCATTGTCTTAATTATAGCGCAAAATATTAAGAGGGTTAATCTTATGGATTAATTTTGCGCAGATATTCGCCGGCGGCCATCGCCGCTTTGGCGCCTTCGCCGGCGGCAACCACGATCTGCTTGAATTTCACTTCGCTCACATCCCCGGCGGCGAACAATCCGGGCGTTTTCGTTTCGTGGGTGGCGCAATCGAATTTTATTTCCCCGCGATCGTTTATTTCCGCCAGCCCCTCGGCAAACGAAGATGCCGGACGATTGCCCGCTTTGACGAAAACCCCCTCCACGGGCAAGCTTATTTCCGCGCCGGCGGCATCTTGATAAACAATATTTTTAACGAAATTCACGCCTTCAACGCGCAAGATTCGAGCATTTAAAATAATTTCCACTTTGCCGGTTTTTCGCGCCAGCTCTTGATTGGCAACATCCGCGATTGCCCGCGGACCGCGTTCCAGAATATAAACTTTTTTGACGAATTTTGCCAAGAACAGCGCCGCCTCAAACGCCGAATTGCCGCCGCCAACGACCGCCACTTCGCGGCGCGAAAAAAGCGGCCCGTCGCAAGTGGCGCAATAGCCCACGCCCCGCCCGATAAATTCTTTCTCGCCGGGAATATCCAGTAGGCGCGGCGCCGAACCCGTGGCGATAATCAGCGCGCGCGATTCCAAAGTTTTTTTTCCGGCGGCGACTTTAAACCCCTCTTTGATTTTATCCACGCGCGAAACTTCGGCAATTTCAACGGCAACATCCAGCTGTTCAAGATGGGCGCGGAACTTGGCAATCAAGTCCCGGGCGGAGATTTTCCCCAGCCCCGGATAATTTTCAATTTCCACCTCTTTGGCGGCCATTTGCCCGCCAAAATCCTTGGCGATCAAAAGAAAATCGCTTTTCTGGCGCGCGGCGTAAATCGCCGCGGCCATTCCCGCCGGTCCGCCGCCGATGATGATTAAATCAATCATAAAAAATTTAAAATTAAAATATCCGCGTCCGAGGCGCACCCGCCCCTGGCGGGAAAATTAAAAATAACAACTTAAAATGTAAAATCGAAAATTCCATAAGGAATTTTTACCTTAATTTTCCATTTTGATTTTTTCATTTTTCATTTTTTCTGTTTGCGCAAGAACGCGGGCACTTCCCACGCCTTTTCCTGTTCCAGCATTGCCTGCTCCTCCATTTCAATTTCTTTTTTCACTTGCAAGGCGTTTTTGCGCTCCGGAGCGTTAAATTGCGCCTCAATGCTTTTTTGATTTTGATAATCATCCAAAGCCCGGGCGGCGGCGTTATCCGCGGCCGGCGCGTCCGGGACTGCCGCCAAAGTTCTGATTTTAACGGCAATTTCTTTTGGTTTCGCCTCCCGAGCGGCCGCGTGATTTTTCTTTTCTTTTGCCGCCGTTTTTGTTTTTTTGGGCAAAGATTTGATTTTTTTCTTGAGTTTGGCCGTGGACGCGGGCGCGAAAATCGCTTTGCGCGGCGGCGGCAACGGCGCCGCCGGCTTGGTTTTGGAATCCTCTTTGGAATAAGTTTCGCGGCCATTGTCATCGCCGTTGCCCATGCCCGCGTAAACGCAACCTGTGGCCAAAACCGTAACTTTAATGAAATTCTCGCGCGCGCTTTCATGGCCCACGCCGAAAATTATCCGCGCTTCCTTGTGAATCCGATTGGCCGCGCCGGTTAAAATTTTATTCACTTCAAGCAGTTTCAAATCTTTCTGCGCGACGACATTCAAAAGCAAGCCGCGCGCCTTGTCGATCGCGTAGGGATAAAGCGGCGAAGAAAACACTTTCTCGATAACTTCTATGCCGGTTTCTTCGCCCTTTTTCAGCGATACGGTGTTGAGAAACGCCATCTTGCCGCTCCCCACCAAAATCGCCCGCAAATCGGCAAAATCAATATTTATCAGTCCGGTATTGTAGATTGTTTCAATCAATCCTTCCAAACTGTCGGAAAGCGCGGCATTGATATGGGACAGCGTTTTTGAAAACGGCGTGGCTTTTGGCACCACCTCAAAAACGCGCTCATTGGGCAGAATTGTGAGAGCGTTCAAGTAAGACTTTGCTTTTTCCAGCGACATTTTGGCGATTTCAGCTTTTTTGGCGCCTTCAAACTCAAACGGCAAAGTGAAAATTCCATAAGTGAGGTTGCCCAAACTTTTTGATATTTGCGCGAAAATCGGCGCCGCGCCCGAACCCGCGCCGCCTCCCAGCGAGGCCACAATAATCACCAAATCCTGGCCCTCCATTATTTTTTTGATTTTTTCTTTTTCTTGCGTGGCGGCTTCCTCGGCAACGCGCGGATCCATGCCGGTTCCCAATCCGCGGGTGAAATTTTCCCCAAATTGAAAAACTGACACATTTTTTGAAGCATGGCGCAGTGCCGCCGCGTCGGTGTTGGCCACCACAAAAGACGATTTTTTCACCCTGTCGGCAATTTCGGAAACAATGTTTCCGCCGCCGCCGCCAACGCCCACAATCCGGATTTTGGTTTTTTTGATTTCAAATTCCGGCAGATCGCCCGCGGCTTTTTGTTTTTGTTTTGCTACCGGCGCGGGAATTTTAGCCGCTTCAACGGCTTTGATATTCAATACCTTGCCGCGAATTTTGGCGGCAATTTTAATCAGCGCTTTGGCCTTCGGGCGAGGCGCCGGAATAATCTTGGCGGCGGTATTTTTGGCCGCGGTTTTGCTTTTGGCGGTTTTGTTTTCCTTTTTTGGCGCGGCAACCTTCTTTTTTTTGGCGAATTTCATAATAAATGTTTCACAACCGTTAATCGTTCATTCAGAATAGCACAAAATTATCCCAAAAAGCAAAACTTGTATTTTGCCCTTATTGATTAGATTAAAAAAGTGGACGAAAATTAAATTTTCGCCCACTTTTGAAAATCGTTCTTGTAAACGCTTGGTTCAGCGTTCGATAACCACGCTTTCAATCACCGGAGGGTCCAGCGGACAATCGTTGCCGTCGGTTTCCAGCGCCGCGATTTTGTCGACAATTTCAATTCCCTCCAAAACCTTGCCGAAAATCACATATTGCGGCGGTAAAGGATAATCTTGGTGCATAATGAAAAACTGGCTGCCGTTGGTATTCGGCCCGCTGTTGGCCATCGCCAATGTGCCGCGCGCGTATTCGCCGGTAAATTTCTCGTCGGCAAACTGATAACCCGGACCGCCCGTGCCCCAGCGCGCTTTCATTGAATCGTCCTTGGTGAGCGGATCGCCCCCTTGGATCATAAACCCCGAAATCACGCGGTGAAATTTAATGCCGTCATAGAATCCTGCCTCGGCCAATTTGGCGAAATTTTCCGCGGTAATCGGCGTTTCGTCGCCGCTCAATTCAATTTTAATCTCTCCCAAATTTGTTTTGATGGTTGCGTTCATAATTTTTTGGTATTTAGAATCAATTTGCGGCGCCGCGGCAGGGGCAGGGGCAAGAGCAAAATCATCCTCGCGAACAATTTGCTCCGATTCCGGATTTTTCCCAAAATTGAAAAAAACCGCGGCGCCGGCAAAAAGCAAAACGGCGGCGGCAACAACTGAAATTTTTTTATCCATAAGCCATGGTTTATTTTAAAAAATTTTGCGACATTACCAATCTAGCACTTTTTCCAAAAAAAACAAAACCGCCCCGAAACGAATCGGGGCGGCGAAAATCTTTCGAAAAAGACTAGCGGTCGTTGTAGCCGCCTCCATTGTCATTGTAGTCGCGGCGCGGCGCGCGCGGTTCCATCGGACGGGCTTCGCTCACGGTGATGCGGCGGCCTTCGAAGTCTTTGCCGTTGAACATTTCAATCGCTTTTTCGGCTTCTTCGTCGGTGGAAAATTCCACGAACCCGAAACCTTTTGATCTGCCCGACATTTTGTCGGTGATCACGATCGCCGATTCAACATTGCCGGCGGCGGCAAAACCTTCCTTCAAGCCGTCTTGGGTGGTGCTGTAAGGCAATCCGCCCACATATAATTTCTTGCTCATTGCTTGTTGCTTATTGCTTATTGCTTATTTTTTTGGTAGGGCGACCCGCTCGCCGGCTGAACTTAAATTACATTTAAGAAAACCTTGGAGAAACACCTACTCTTCTAATGATCCCATTATACTACAATCTTTTCGCAAAAGCAAGCAACCGCTCAATCCGAAAAACAATAACGAACGGTTTGAAAATCGGCGCGGAACGCCCCGACTTCTTTGGCCACTGATTCGGGTGATTCTTTGTCCAAAACCACGCGCTTGATAAATTTGGCAATCTGATTCATTTCATCTTCTTTCATCCCGAAGCGCGTCATTTCCTGCGTGCCAATACGAATACCGCGAGGATTCTTGGGATTAACGCCGTCGCCCGGGATAATGTTTTTGTTCAAAATGATGTTGGCACGCTCCAAAAGTCCGGCAAACTCGCCGCCGAATCCGGGCTGGCCGCAATTCACCAAAACCTGATGCGATTGCGTGAAACCCCGATCCCCGGCCAGCACATTAAAACCGAGATTATGCAATTCTCGCGCCAACGCCTGCGCATTCTTGACAATCTGCGTTGCGTAATCTTTGCCGAATGTTTGCATTTCGCGCAATGCGCCGTACAGCGCCGGCATTCTATGCAAGTGATGGTTGGAAGAAAATTGCGGAAACACCGCCGCTTGAATCTTTTTTTGCGTTTCCTCATCGATATTGCCCAAAATCATTCCGCCTTGCGGACCGGGAAAAGTCTTGTGGGTCGAGGTGGTAATAATATCCGCGCCTTCGCGCAACGGGTCCTGGAAAATCCCGGCGGCAATCAAACCCAAAACATGCGCCGCGTCGTAAATAATTTTCGCACCCACCTCGTCGCACGCTTTGCGCAATTCTTGAATCGGCTGGGGAAATAAAATCACCGATCCGCCGATGACAATGAATTTCGGTTTGATTTTCAAAATTTTGGCGCACGAAAGCTCGGCATTCATCGTGCAATCGTTATTATACTCCAGCCATTCAACTTCCAAACCCAATGTGCCGGCGGCCCCGGCTTTTTCGTGCGACACATGCGAACCGTGCTCGACTCCCAGCGATAAAATTCTGTCGCCGCGCGCGGAAATCGCGGCAAACGCCGCGTAATTCGCCAAAGTGCCCGAAATCGGCCGCACATCGCAAAAATCGGCGCCGAAATGCTTTTTGAACTCTTCTTGGACCAAGTCTTCTATCTGATCAACATATTGCAACCCCTGATAATAGCGTTTATGAGGAATTCCTTCGGCATAACGATGCATCAAATCCGAAACATACAGGCGCTCGCAAGCCGGAGACATCACATTTTCAGAAGCAATCAAGTTGACACAGCTTTGCCTCCATTCATTATGCTTTGCCGCCAATGAAACCATTTTTTTCATAAATTTTGGTATTTTTTTAAATTTGTTTATCGGCGGAATTCGCCAAAAAAATGTCGGCATTTACAAAAAACGCCATATTCGGCGCCATAACTCGCAAACTCAAAAAATCTCAGCATCAAAAAATGCCGGCAAAAATTCTTCTCCAACAAAGAAAGAGATCGCGGCGGCCGCGCGGCCAAAATTCAAGATAACCTTGCAAAAATCGGGCGCAGAACCTGACTTAATGATTCCGCGAAGGCGAAATCATTACTCCATTGTAGCGATAATAAAAAAACTTGCAAGACTTGCGGCAAAACCAATCTGTGTTGTAAAAATTTTTAAGCGAGCTAAAGCAATTCGCGCGGCAATTTCCAAATATAAATTCCCAACAAAAACGAAACCGTTGACATCGCGCCAAAAAGCCAAGTGTATCCCACCGCCTGAATAATTACGCCGCTTGTCACCGCCGCGATGCCTTGCGCCATCAACGCCATTCCTTCCCATTGCCCCCATTCCGCCACCGAACCTTCATTGCTGGTATGCGAACTGTAAAGCGAATCAAACGCGGGCGCGCCCAAAGCCGAACCGATGCCCCACAAAATTTGAGTCAAGATTAACTGCAAAATACCACCCATAAACGCGTAGCTGAAAAACGCGCCGCCGCGAATCATATAACTCAACGCCAGCATCAATTCCTGCTCTTTTACCTTCATCTGCCAGCGAGAAAATAAAAATGTCAAAAATCCGGCGACGATCGGATAAACCGCCCACGACAAGCCCACGATCGCGATATTGGCATTTATTTTTTGCGCGTAAACCGCGTAGAACGGCGCGAACATCGCCACCACAAAAACCATCGCGGCATTTGCCAACACCAGAATCCTCAAGCTTTTTTTGAGTTTTCGCGTTGGAAAAACTCCAGCGATAATATTAAAAATTTTAATGTTGCGATTCATAATTTTTGCGATAAAACCACTTAACGGCAATAACATATTGCAAATACATAAACGCGGCGCAAATCGCCAAAGAAACCAGCATCACCCAGACCGAAGGCGGCGTAAACCCGAAAAAGGCGGCCCATTTGGGATAATAGATTGCGGTAGCAATCAGCGCCGCGCAGACAAACGCCAAAATCGCCAGCGAGTTGCGGCGTTTTCGCTCCAACGCGGCGCCATAGCTCAACGGCGCCAAAACAAAATACCAATAACCCAGCGCGATCATTGCGATCATTACCGGCAAATTATATCCCGCGTTTTTCACCGTTGCCGGATTCAAAATGAAAATCGCGACGGCCGCCAGCGCCATAATCAAGCCGTTGATCACGGAAAACAAAAACATCCGACCCATAAAGCGGGCCTTGGAATCAAACTCGATGTTGGAAATCGGAAATATCGTCCAATAGGCCATCGGCAGCCAAATGGTGAAATAGTTGATCACCGTCATATTGCTGGGGGAAAGCGGATAGGTATAGCCCATAAACGCCAGCGTTAAAAAAAGCACCAGTCCCGCAACCACTTTGTTCAAAAAAACTCCCGCCACCAATTCAATGTTGAGAATGATTGCCTCGGCCAGCGATACCGCCTTGGGCAACGCGGAAAAACTGTTGTTCATCAATACCACTTGCGCGATTTGCCGCGTAGCCGGCGCGCCGTCAAACATCGCCACGCCCAAATCGGCTTTTTTCATCGCCAGCGCGTCGTTGGCGCCGTCTCCCACCATCGCGGTATAGCCGTTTTTTTTCAACAAAGAAATTATTTTTTCTTTTTGCGCCGGTTTAACCCGCGCGAACAAATGGAACGCCGGCACCCTTTCTTCATATTCGACATCATCCCACGATTCCATCTCCTTGCCGGTGGCCACCATATCGGCATATTTCATTCCGGCGCGCACGGCAACCGCCTGCACCGTGCGCGGGTTGTCCCCCGAAATCACCCGCACGCGAACATCGCGTTTTTGAAAAAAATCAATGATTTTCTCCGTTCCCGGGCGCAAGGGATCAAACAAAATGAAAAGCGCCATCGGCCGCAAAACATTGCCGCAAAGCCGCGATCCGCGGGGAAGCTTTTCCGCAACCGCCAGCAAGACCAAACGCTTGGCTTTTTGCGCGTGGGAAACAATCTGTTCCCGCAAAAATGTTTTTTCGGTTTCATCGATAAAATATTCGGCCAAAATATCGGGCGCGCCCAAGACCGCGCAAACCGGATTGCCTCCAATTTCAAGCCATGCAATGCCATACTTGCGCTCCGATGAAAATGGGATCGCGTCCAGCGCCGCCCCGGAAAACGACAACGCCGCGCGGGCGCGCAAGGCAGTGGCAATTTCGGAATTGTCGTGATTGGCCAAAATATAACCCATCAGCATCTGCCCGATTAGCAAATCGGAGTTGTCGTTGTAGATTACGGTTTCTTCCAGCACGGGTTTCCGCTCCGTGAGCGTGCCAGTTTTATCCACGCAAAGATTCTTGATCCGCGCCATCTTTTCCGTGGCATTGATTTCCTGCATCAAAACACTATCCTTAAACATTCTCACCGCGCCATAGGCAAAAAAAATCGTGATCGACAGCACTAATCCCTGCGGCACGAGGGTGCCGGTAAGCGCGCCGATATCGCGGATGATTGAAGAAAAAAGATCTTCGGTCCTGATCCCCTGGGCCACCACATAAACAATAATCACCAAAAGCAAATAGGTCATATATTTGATGAACAGATTCAAGCTCTTTTGGATGGGGCTGGGATTGGGATCGTATTTTTTGATCTTCTCGGTCATCCGCGCCACAAAACTGTCGCGCGGGCTTGATTCAACTGAAAAAAGCGCCGATCCCGACATCACGATGCTTCCCGCCAGAATCCGGTCATCGGCCGTTTTTTTAACATAGTTTGATTCGCCGGTAATCATCGCTTCGTTGAGCTCGATACCAAAGCTCTCGGTGATCCTGCCGTCGGCGGGAACTTGATCGCCGATATCGATGCGCAAAAGATCTCCGGGAAGCACGGCGTCAAGCATGATTTTTTCTTCCCTTCCATCGGGCAAAACGCGCACAATCCGCGGCGCGGTCAATATTTGCAATTTTTCCAGCGCCACTTTGGCGCGAAGATCCTGCGCAATCCCGATGATCAAATTCAAAATAAGAACACTGCCCAAAAACAGACCTTCGCGAATTTCTCCGGAGATCAAAAGCAATGACGATACGATCAAAAAAATCGCGTTGACCAGGCTGACGGCGTTTTGTTTGACTACCGGCTTGAAGTGCCGGCCGAGAATATCCCATGTGAGCCAAAAACCCTTCGCCGGTTTCTTTTTTTTGGAAGCTGCTTTTTCAATGTTGCAAATTTCGGCCATAATGTATAATAATAACGCCAAACCGCCATTAATCAAAATTTTAATGCGAAAATTTACCGCGATAAAAAAAATCTGGCGCCATATTAAAAAACGGCAAAAAGAAACCGCCAAAACCGCCGGCAAACAAATGGCGGCGCTTTGGCGGCGGCAGAAAATCGGCAAAAGCGAAGCGGTAAAGGTGATTATGGTGCTATTGTTTTGCGCCGCGCTCGCCGGAGAGTATTTTGAAACGCGGCAAACGGCCCGCTTTGAAGAAGAAATCCTTCCCTTGAAAGAAAAAATCGGCCAGATGCTGATGATCGGATTCCGCGGCACCGAAGCTCCCGCGGATTCATATATCGCCGGCGCCATCGCCGAACTTAATTTGGGCGGCGTGATTTTATTTGATTATGACGCGCCGTCGAAAAGCCGGCCGCGCAATATCGTTGATTGGCAACAAACACAAAATTTAATTGCCAACTTGAAAAGTTATGCTAAAAATGAACCGCTGTTGGTCGCCGTGGACGCCGAGGGCGGGCTGATCAACCGGTTGAAGCCTTCAATGGGATTTGCCGATATTGACTCGGCGCAAGATTTGGGCAAAGAAGACGGTTTGGTTGCCGTCAACGAATATTGGGCGCTGGCGAAACAGCTCCGCGATTTGGGATTCAATGTTAATTTCGCCCCGGTGATCGATATCAACATCAACCCGAAAAATCCGGTAATCGGCGGATTGGAGCGTTCGTATTCCTCAAACCCGCAAACGGTGGCGGACTACGCCAAGGCATTCGTGGCCGCGCACCGCGCTTTTGGAATTTTGACATCTTTAAAGCATTTTCCCGGCCACGGAAGCTCGGATTCCGACAGCCACTTGGGTCTGCCCGACATCACCGAATCATATGAAGATGAAGAGCTTGATCCCTACAAAGAATTGATTAAAAATGGCGGCGCGGATTCAATAATGACCGCGCATGTTATCAATAAAAAAATTGACGCGGAATACCCGGCAACCCTTTCGCCGGAGTTCATCGACAAAATCTTGCGCCGCGATCTGGAATTTGGCGGCGTAGTATTCTCTGACGATATGCAGATGGGCGCGATTGTTGATAATTACGGTTTTGAAGACGCCATCGTCCGCGCGATCAACGCCGGATGCGACATTTTGATTTTTTCCAATAACGGCGGCGAATATGACGAGTCAATTCCCCGCCGCGCCCGCGATATTATTTTGCAAGCTGTTCTTGACGGCCGCATTTCTCAAGAAAGAATAAACGAATCTTATGAAAGGATCGCCGCTCTAAAATCAAAACTTCCCGGCCAAACAAAATAAAAAGTTTGATTCCCCGCCCTTCATGGTTTATAAATTCGCCGGATCAGAATTTGAAGCGCGATTTGGTGATTTCTTTTTTTATTGCGTCGATTTTCTTTTGTTCTTCGGTGATGTCCTGCCACCGCGCCGGAATATCTTTTAATGTTAGTTGATGATTGAAAAAACGGCGATAGGATAATTCTTGCTCAAACCGCTCAAACAAAACCGCGCGATCTTTGTCTTTTAAAAACACATAGCCGCCATGGCGTTTTTTCATCGCGGCGGCCGTCTCCCAAGAGGCCGGATGCGGCGCGATATCGTTCGGAATTTTTATTTCTTCAAAAACATCGCGAATCTCATAGGCGGGATAATGCGCAGTTCCTCTTCTTTCCTTGGGAATAAAATGCAAGTGCGCGTGGGAAACACTCTGCCCAAAGACCCCATACTCCACCAAAAACGGCGCGCCGAAAACTTTTTTAATTTTTCCAAAAATCAGCTTGGCCGCACCGTCAAATTCCGGCCGCAAATCTCGCGGGATATCGGCGCAACAATCATAATGTCGCTTGGGAATTAACATCATATGCCCGGGAGCAACCAAGCCAACGCCGATATTAACGAAAAAATTCTCCGTCTCAAAAATCGCTTCCCCCTTATTCAATTTTGCCTCGCAAAACACACAACCCTTCATTTTTTCCATTATCCCAAAATTATAATTATTTTCTCATTCTATCAAAACCTATCCCAATTAAAAAGAAGCTTGGGAACTTTGGCAAGATGACACCTCGCCAATTTATTATCCCAAAAACCATTCTGGTATTCTGCAGAATATTGGAATAGTTTAGCTTACGAAAAGGTTTATTTTTTCAGCCACACAATCGCCGCATAAATGCCGAGCGCCAGCCCAAATAGAAAAATCGGAAAAACATAGCCGGCGAATAACTCCGGCCAATTCGCGCCAATGGCGATTCCCACGCAAAGCAAAGAAATTTTTATCGGCGCAAACTCCCAAGCGTTAATTTGCGCCGTTTTAAATATCTTCATATTGTTTTCTATCACTATTTCACCTTTCACCGGTCACGCCCCATTAAAAAATTTAACCGGCCAAAAACCGCATAGATGCGCGCCGCCGGCCAGATCTCCAGCTCCTAGCCCCCGCGCAAAGCCCTGACAACGGCAATCAGCACAACCGCTCCAAGCAACGCGACCAAGAAACTGTAGATGTTAAAGCCTGTTATTCCGCTTTTGCCGAAATAGTCCATAATCCAGCCGCCCAGCGAAGCGCCGATGACGCCAACAATAACATTAATCACCAAGCCGTTGCCACCGCCGCCCATGATCATGGAAGCGATCCAACCCACCAGCGCCCCAAAAATAATCCAAATAATAATCGACATAATTTTATTGGTTATGCTACTTTTCTTCTTTGTCCAATTTCGCCGCGGCCTCCGAAGTGGAAACCGTTTTGCCAATCAATAAAAGCTTAATTACGGCTAAAGTAAGAAGCCAATAAACCAGCATTGCCAAAAGCGTAGTCCACTCAAAAACAGCGCCCAACACTTGGGTGGCGCCAAAAACGCTCAAAAAGGGAGCAACGAGGAATGTTGTCGCGCCATAAACAAAACCGATAAAACCGGCTTCCGGGTTGGAGCCAAGAAGCTTTAAGGCAAACCGCAACGCCAGCATCACCTCCACAAAACCCAAAACATACCATATAATTTGAGTGCCGCGGTATATCGGTTTCGTGGTGGAAGAATTGTATGATGAACCCATATGTTTTTTTATATTTATTTCCTGTTTGCTTAAACCGTTTGATTGAATTTTTATTTTAATTTAATTTAAGTTTGGCAAGCGAGTACGACTGTTCCCGCTCATTTGCCGTCGCAATTTAATCATAACACAATAACCGCCATCCCGACAGCCAACTCATTTTTATGTCAACTCATTTTTAGATAGTTTTGCCGGCGCCTTTTTCTTTAATGCGTTTCCACCGCTCTCACAATAATGTTCTTTGATGATATCAAGTCTGTTATAATGTTTCGGGTGTTGCCGGAATTCATTTTTTGGCCGAAATTTTGCCGCGGTTATAATATTCAATGATATTCAAATATATGCCGACAAGCTTGCCATATTCCGCCGCCGAAACAAACTCTTTGGGGCCATGCGCTTCCTTGATGTTTCCGGCGCCAAGGATGATTGTGCTTTTGGCTTTCCGTTTCAAAATCGAGCCTTCGGTGAAATATCTGGCCGTCTCAACTTTTCTTCCGATGGCTTTTATGAGATCCCCGTCGATATTGTTTATGACCGGATCAAAGTCGGCCATAATTTTAATCTTTGATTTTGCAAGCGATTTTATTTTTTTGAGCAGATTTCCGGAATTGACAGTCGTTCGATAAGCAAGCAACGCGGTCGCGCGATCGGGCACGATGTTGTCGGCCGTTCCGCCCGAAATTCGCGCGATGTTTAAAATATTTCTTCCCAGTATTTTGTCCTCTCCCAAATCGGCGTTTTTCAACCTGCCGAGATCATCAATCAACCGCTCAATGGCATTCACCCCTTTTTCGGGCATTGACCCGTGCGCGCTCCTGCCCCAAGCTTCCAGTTCAATCACAAAAATCCCGTTGTGCCCTCTCACGATTTTCAAACTCGTAGGTTCGCCGACAACCATCAAATCACATTCCGGAACAAAATTAATGGCTTTTTTGGCGCCCGCGAAATCCGTTTCTTCCTGCACGGTGAACAACAGTCCAAAATCGGTTAACCGCGCACACAATGCCTTTTCCGCGGCAATGATCGCGGCCGCCACCTGGCTTTTGTTGTCGCACGCCCCGCGCCCGAATATTTTGCCTTTGTCTTTTCGCACCTCCGGCCAAACCGGAACAGTATCAATATGATTGGAAAATATCACTTTGGGCTTGCCCGCACGGGCATATATGTTGAAATTGCCCGTTGCCTTGTTGACCGCCTGTTTTTTTGCCACAAACCCGCTCCGCTCAAGCCGATTGCAAATATAATCCCCGATCGCTTTTTCATTGCCGGATTCCGATCTTATTTTTATCAACTCCAAAAGGAGTTCCTCGCTACTCATTGATTTAAAATGCAACGCTCTGAACATTGCGATGAAATTCAACCGCGCGGGACGGTTATGGCTAACAGAACAAGTACTTATTTAAATACTGATTTAAATAAGTACTGGTTCAATCCAATTTACCGCTTTTGATCTGTTTTTTCAACGGGAAACACGACACGGGAAACACGACAAGAGCGTTATTGTTGATTAAATTTAGTTTCTTTTCCCGCCGCCAGCTTTTGATTTGGGCTTCACGCTTCATGGCGGCCGATTTTGTGGGAAATTGTTCGGTGTAAATTATTTTTTTGACTTCGTGCGAGGCGGTGTAATGGCCGCCTTTTTTATTTTTGTGTTCGGCAAAACGCCGCTCCAAGTCGGTGGTGATGCCGGTGTAGATGCTGTTGTCGGCGCATTGAAGGAGATAGACGAAATACATAAATTCCTTTGAATTACGAAACTCCTAAAAA
>DIFW01000025.1 GCA_002419295.1 Patescibacteria group bacterium UBA5738 | reverse complement strand
TGGAGTCGCTGTGGGTTTCGCCATAGGCATTGCGGGAAGGCATCCATGTTTCAATGTCATACATCTTGTGTTTTCCCGCTCCCATATCGCCGGTGCAAATCGCCAAAACGCGGTGCGGCAATTCCAAATCTTTTAAAATTTGCTGGGAAATTTCGCGCATGGTTTCCAGCCATTTTGAGGATTCTTCAATATCGTTTTTGCAGATCACCACTTGCTCCACTTTCATAAACTCGTGCACGCGATACAAACCCCGGGCGTCTTTGCCATAACTGCCCACTTCGGAGCGGTAACACTGGGAAATGCCGCACATTTTTACTGGCAAATCTTTTTCGTTTAGAATTTTTCCGGCGTGATAGGCCAAAAGCGACGGTTCGGCGGTGCCGGTAAGATACAGCGGTTCTTTGACTTCCTCGCCGCTTTCCAGTTTGCCGGGATTGCCGATTTGATAAATTTCATCGCGTCCAGCCGGAAGATGGCCGGAACCGACCAGCGCGAACTCGCGCAAAATCGTGGGCGGCACGAACATTGTAAACCCTTTTTCGCGCATCAAATTAAGCGCGTGCCAAAACACCGCGAAGTGCAAAAACACCGCTTCGTTTTTGAGGTAATAACCGCGGAAACCGCCGGTTTTAACGCCCGCTTCGGTATCGATCAAATCCAAATCTTTGCCGATTTGAATATGATCCTTGACCGGAAAATCAAATTGGCGCGGCTCGCCCCAAGTCTCCACTTCTATATTTCCCGAATCGTCTTTACCTTCGGGAGAATCATCGGAAGGAATGTTGGGAATCTCCAGCATCAGCTCATGGAACTCATCCTCCAATTCCTTGGCTCTTTTTTCCAGATTGCCGGTGTTCTGATCCAGCGCTTTCATCGCGTTGATAATCGCGTCGCGGTCAATTTGGTCTTTTGTGAGAGGAATCGCCTTTGACGCCTTGTTTTTTTCCGCGGATATGGCCTCCAATTCTTGCTTGGCTTTGGTCCGCTTTTCATCCACTTCCAAAAGTTTGCCAATATCGCATTTAATATTTTTCTTTTTGCAAGCATCTTCAACAATTTTTCTGTTTTGGCGAATAAATTTAATGTCCAACATTTCATTAAATCAAAATTTAAAAATCAAAATGGAAAATGACAATGTAAAATTTAAAATAAAAAATACATCGACATTTTGACATTTTCAATTGTCATTTTGATTTTTGATATTTACATTTTCAATTTCTATCGATTCCTTTCGCGAGTTCAAGTCAACAGATTTGGGTTCGGTACGAGGTTTCATCAACGGGAACAAAATGATTTCGCGCAAGGCGTTTGAATCGGTCAACAGCGCGGCCAATCGATCAATGCCCATGCCGAAGCCGGCGGCCGGCGGCATACCGTGTTCCAGCGCCTCAATAAAATCGGTGTCCGTGCGTTGCGCTTCTTCAAAGCCAAGTTTAAACATTTCTTCCTGTTCCTTCAATCGTGCCGCCTGCTCTATCGGATCATTTTGCTCGGAAAACGCGTTTATAATTTCAAAACCATTAACGATCAGCTGAAAATTCGCCAAAACCGGCGAATCGGACCGCAAGCGCTTTGCCAACGGCTTGCATTCGGCCGGATAATGGATCAGGAATGTCGGTTGGATAATTTTCGGCCGGCAGTATTTTTTGTAGATCTCATCGGCAATTTCGGCCTTTCCCGCGCCTTTGGCAACCTCCACGCCCAGTTTGCCGGCTTTTTTCGCCAGCGCGTCGCGATTCAAATCCCAATAATCAATCTTGGCGTGCTTTTTGAGCAAATCCGCGAATTCAACCCGCGGCCACGGCAAAGAAAAATCGATCTCCTGCCCTTGATAATTAATTTTTCCGGTTTTGACGGTTTTATCCAAAACTTCGCGAATCATTTCTTCAGCCATCGCCATCAGATCTTTATAATCGGCCCATGCCCAATAGAATTCCAGCATCGTGAAATCCGGATTGTGCTGTTTGTCAACGCCTTCATTGCGAAAGCACTTGCCAATCTCATAAACCTTTTCAAACCCGCCCACGAGCAGGCGTTTTAAAAACAGTTCCGGCGAAATGCGCAAAAACACTTCCATATCAAACGCGTTTATACGGGTGCGAAACGGTTTTGCCGCCGCGCCGCCATAGATTGATTGCAATACCGGAGTTTCCACTTCCATAAACCCCCGTTTGTCCAAAAATTCGCGAATGGCGGTGATTATTTTTGTGCGAATAACGAATTTTTGCTTAACTTCGTCATTGAAAATCAAATCCAGATAGCGTTTGCGGTAGCGCTCCTCGGTATCCTGCAAGCCGTGCCATTTATCCGGCAAAGGCCGCAGTGATTTTGCCATCATTTTGTAATCGGAGGTTTGAATGGTTTTTTCGCCGCGCTTAGTTACAAACACGGTGCCGCGAATTTCCACAAAATCGCCAATATCAAAATTATCCGCGAAAAACTGATAGGATTTTTCACCCAGCCCGTCTTTCTTGAGCAAAACCTGGATTTTTCCCGTGCCGTCGGCAACATCGCAAAACAACATTCCGCCGTGGCCGCGCGTTGACCGCAACCGTCCGGCGATAACGATTTCTTTTTCCGATTCCGCCAAACCGTTCCAATCAGAAAAAACCATATCAATAGAATGGGTTCTTTTGGATTGCCTTGGATAAGGCCAAATCCTGACACTCTCGAAATTCTTTAATTTTTTCAACCTCTCGTTCCGAAGTTCCTCGATATTAGCCATAAAGGGTCTATCCCTCGTGTAATCGCGAGGGTTAGACCCTTGCAAAAACATTAGCGGGAAATAAAAAAACCTGATTTTATATTTTTCCATCATACCCCATTTCCCCACTCCCGCCAACCTTGACAAAATACTGTTGCTATGGTCTACTTTTCGCGGTGGCAATTTGTTTTTTGCATTCGCCAAGCTCAACTTCAAGGCGCAAAACTCTTTGTTCCAACGCGTCCAAATCGTTTTTGTCAGCTTTTTTATCCAAGGCAACTTTGATTTCGGCAATTTCATTTTCAATGGAATCCAAATAGCTCACCACTGTCTTGAAACTGCTTTTCATCTCTATTTCCATTGAATCCATCCTGCCTCCCAGCAAATTCATTTTTCCTTCCATTGTATCCATTCTTTTCTCCACCGAAAACACGCGGTCATCCAAATCATCAATTTTTTCGCTTAATTTTTCGTCCAAAGCGTCTATTTTTTTATCCAAATTCAATTGGCCGTCAATGAGGCGACCAATCGTGCCGTTGATCTGTTTTACATTTTTATCCAGCCCGTCAATCCGTCCGTTGATCTGCTTCACATCGCTCCCCAGATTTTGCAAAAGTTTGCCAATTTTATTCGCGTCAAAAACCTCTTCCGGTTTGGCGCGCGCTTTATTCTCTTTTTTCAATGTTTTTGCCATATTATGATTGAAAATTGATTTTGTATTTTTATTCTACACCAAACCCAATTTCCCGCCAACTATGGGTTGAAAGGATGGAAATCTTAAATCTTAAATCTTAAATCAATACTCTTCTTCGGGGATGGTTGCCGGCGGCGTTTCCATAATTTCTTCAAGGATAGCGGGAGGTTCTTCGCCAACATTGGCCTCTTCGGTTGGCGGCAGTTCCGAAAGGCGGGCGCCGTCTTCGTTTTTCGGCTCAAAATACCACCCCAGCACTTCCTTGGCAATCGGTACCACAGCCACCGTACCCTCGCGGGCTTCTTCGGCCATTATCAATAGCATAATTTGCGGATCATCATAGGGAGCAAAAACCGCCACCCACGCGTTAAGCAAATCTTTGCCGTCAATTTTGCGTCCCAGCTGGGCCGTGCCGGTTTTGGCGCCCATGGGAATTCCCAGTTGATTGAGTGTCAGTGCCGAAGCATTGGGCCCGCCCGCGCCATTTACGGCAAATCTCATTCCTTCGCGCACGGCGGCCAAATGTTTCGCGTCGATAAAATTTTCTCGAATAATTTCCGGTGATTTTTCTTCAATCGTTTTCTTTTCGGCATCCACAATCTCCTTGACCATTTGCGGTTTAAAAAGCGTGCCGCCGTTGGCAATCGCCGCGTACCCGTTGGCAACTTCAAGAGGCGTGATACCGATAAATTCCTGGCCGATGGAGAGCCAATAAGTATTGCCGTCGGTCCAGTTTTGGTCTTGCGTGCCGGTAAATTTTTCTTTTTTCCACTCCGGCGAAGGCACAAATCCGGCAATTTCGCCGGGCAAATCAATTCCGGCAGAGTCTTCCCAGCCGAATAAATCAAGATATTTTTTGATGCGCGTGGGCCCCAAACCTTCCTGATCGCCATAGCCGCCGCCAATGGTGTAAAAATAGACATTGCAAGATTCGGCGATTGCCTTATACATATTGGTCTGGCCGTGGACGCGATTGTCGTTATAATAATAAACAATTTCCGGATCATATTGGTTTTGAACGGATATTTTTCCTTGGCAGTTGATATTTTTGTCGGCGGCGATAATACCTTCCTGCAAGGCCGCGGCGGCGATAAAGGGCTTGATCGTGGAACCGGTTAAATAACGCCCCGAAATCGCGCGGTTTAAAAGCGGTTCATCGTTGTTTTTCAGCAGTTTGGAAACGGCATCGGCATCTCCGGAAGAAAAAACATTATTGTCATAATCGGGAAAAGAAACCAAAGCCATTACTCCGCCGGTTTTGGGATTTAAAGCAATGGCCGCGCCCTTTTTTAGTCCCAGCGCGTTAAATTGTTTTCGCATGGAATCATATATTTTTTTTTGCAATCGGCCATCAAGCCAAAGGCGGACGCTGTCTCCGGATTCGGGCGAAGCGGTCATTTCCTGCGAGATGATGTTTCCCTTCGCGTCTCGTTCAACGCGGATTTTCCCCGGGTCTTTGCGTAAAACCGTTTCATATGATTTTTCCAATCCGTCGCGTCCGATATAATCGTTGATGGAATAAATTTCAAATCCGGCCTTCCATTCTTCGGGGTCGATTTTTCCCATATAACCGAGCAAATGGGAAAAGCCCGCGCTTTGAGCGTATTTTCTTATCGGACGGCGCGCGATGGAACATCCGGGAAAATCATTTAAACGAGCCTCCAAAATAACCAGCGTTTGATGTTTGATGTTTTCCGCGACGGGATTTTTTCCGGAAGCGATTGCCTCTTCCAAAACCGCCGAATCCGCGCCGAGCATCGAAGCCAAACTGCCAATAATTTTCTTTCTTTCCGCCGGCTTGGCGGGCAGGTTTTGCTCCGAACAATGCAAATCAAAAGCGGAAAAATTTTCGGCCAGCGCGTTGAAATCCGAATCGTAAATAATGCCCCGCTCGGATTGAACTTTATGGAAAATATATTTATTTTGGTTTGCCTCTTTCGCCAGCCGCTCGCCTTCAACCGTTTGCAAATAGCCCACGCGCCCAAGCGCCGCCGCGAAAAAAACAATCGCCAAAGCCAGCGGCAAACGCAAAAAACGCCCGTCTATCGGCGATTCAAATTTTTTCGCGTCGGTATCGTTTTTTTCTTCGCGGCCGCGCGCCAGATGATCATAAAAAATTTCGTGCGGCTCGATTTCATCCCGGCGGCAAAAATTTATTTTTTTGTTTTTCTTACCAATACCACGGAATCCGAACATATTTTTTAATTCCAAACTTAACCATAAAAACCAGCGCCGCCAACGCAATGATCCAAAATCCAAAAAATCTTTGAGAGTAAAAACTCAGCAACACCCCTCCCCAAACCCCGAGAATCCAGCTGAATCGATAGCGCCGGCGCTCAAAAAGCGCGAAAAACAAAACGGACAAGGTGATAAAATTGATCCACTCGAACCAAGCGCCGCCGAAAACCGAAAAATGCGGAACAAGACTTGTCTGGATTACCGCCAGCGCCAAAAAAACGGCGGCAATCAAAATTCGCCGCCAGCTATTGGTCATTTTCGGTTTGATTAATCTCTGAAATTAATGAATCGTCAAGCGGCTTTTTCCCCACCGCCACGAAAACTTGCCGCGCTTTGGCGACATCAAACGCCGGAGAGATTTCCGCCGATTGGAACGATTCAATATCATTTTGCCGCACCTCCTTGATGGTTCCCGCCAATAGTCCCGCCGGAAAGATACCGCCCAAACCGCTGGTATTCACGATTTGGCCGACGCTTAAAATTTTATCTTTTGGCACCAAATCAATTTCCGCGCGATAATTGCCGCGGCCGCGCAAAAGGCCGGCAGTTTCATCGCCGCCAATGGAAACATCAAAAGAAAAATCTTTATCGGTAATCAGCAAAACCTCGGAAAAATTATCATAAGTTTTGGTAATTTTTCCGGCAATCGCGTTTTGCGAATCAATCACCATCATCCCCGCCTCCACGAGATCGCGCGATCCTTTATCAAGGATTAACACATCGCGCGCGGAAATTTTTCCGACAATATCGGCGATTTTCAGATCAAAGTTTTTTTCCAGCTCCAAATTCAATCCCCGGCGCAAAAATTCATTCTCTTTGAGCAATGCCTCAATCTGCGCTTGTTGGGCCAAAAAACCGGCCGCTTGGGTCCGCAAACGCTTGTTTTCTTCAATCAAATTTCCGGAACCGAAAAACGGCGGCAAAAAATCGCTCACGCTCGCGGCGGCGGTCCAAACTCTTTTCTGCATTCCGGCGGCAACCAAATATGCCGAGTTTTTTAACGCAGAATTCATTAGAGGAATATTAAGTGCAGAAATCAACGCGGCGACGGCGAAAACGGCAACCGCCCATTTCCATCCATGGGTAAAATTCATTTTCATAATAACTTAAATTATTCGGCGCAATATCAATAACTTATATATAGCAAATTGAGATAAAAAAGCCATTGGCGGATTTAATATTTTCCCCCGTTTGAATTTTTATGATCAAATGTGGATAACTCGCGAGTTTGCCTATTGACAAATCTTTGCGAATAAATAATATATGAAAATGTGTTAAAGTTTTATTGCGTTTGAATTATAAAAATTTTATCAAAGGTCGGGATATTTTTAAAAATATCTTTTCCCGCGCGGCGGAAAGCCGCGCAATTATAAGCACCTAATAATGATTGACGATACAATTAAAACCGCTATTGCCATTCAAGACGCCGAATGCTACGACGATGATATTCTCGGCGACGATGAAATTGAAGAAGACGATATCGAAGAAGACGACGACCGCGACGACGCGGGCGACGGCGATTTTTAAAAGACACCCAAAAAACCGCGCTGGTTGAATCAGATGCGGTTTTTTGTTTGGAAAGCAAAAGATTGGGCACATTCTATATTTTTAGCTATGGCTAAATTTATAGAATCAGTTCAATTTAAAGTAATCGCGGATTCGCCGGTCGTTTTCGATTTCAGAGGCGGTGATAACTTTCATTTCATCATCGGTCAAACCAAAAAATTCGCGCAATATTTTAACTACATCCCGAAACTCATATGGGCAAACCCAAACACTCTTTTGCAGTTGGAACAACCCTAATTGCTTCAACTTGCCGCGCAGAGCTTCCCTTTTATTTTTGTGTTTGTCGGAAATATCAAAAATCAATATCCGCCATTTTTGATCCCACTTTTCCGGCTTAACGATCTTTAAATCGTTTATCTGGTGCTTGCTGGCCCTTTTAACTCCTTTTTCCGTTAAAGAAATAACATTTGCGGGCCGCGGTATTCAATGTTGATCATGCCGCTTCTTTTTAAATAATAAAACGCGCTTTGAATTTTTTCTTTGGGATATTCTTCTTTTTGCGGGTTTTGGTATTTTGCTTTTAAGCGGTTTTTGCGGCGCATTTCTTTTTTGAATTCCCGCACTAAAACTGCGCCAAACATCGGCGAACTCGCCGCCACCGCCACCGCGCCGGTTAATAGCAATACTTTTAAAACAATCTTCGCCACGCCCACCGCCCGCTTTTTCGTCTTTTTTAACCTATCGTTTTTAGAAATATTTTCCTTCCCCATTTTTTGATTATGTCATATTTGATATTTTTAGCCATAGCTAAAAATATCAAATTATTTTGTAAAATAAAAAGAGGATTATTCCTCATTGGCTGAAATTATAAAAAAATATGTTTGTCAAATTTTACAAACAAAATTGTAAACAAAAAACGGCTCGAATTGCTCAAGATTTTTGTAAGAAGACTACCTACTTTCGCGCTTTCGCACTATCATCGGCCTTGGAAGATTTCACTTCTGTGGTCGGGATGGGAACAGGTGGAGCACTTCCGGTATAGTCTCCTTGCAAAAATCTCAAACTGAGCCGTTTTTGCAATTTTGTCAGTTTATATTTTCAAAATCTTTTTTAACAATTCGTTAAAGTCATTAATTGCCAACCAAGGCGTTTTGATCGTTTATTAGTACTGCTTGGCTGAACCCGTTGCCGGGCTTACACCTGCAGCCTATCAACCTTGTCATCTTCAAGGAAACTAAGAGTTCTGATCTTGGAGGAGGCTTCGAGCTTAGATGCTTTCAGCTCTTATCCGTTCCCGACTTAGCTACCCAGCAATGCTCCTGGCGGAACAACTGGCACACCAGAGGTCAGTTCATCCCGGT